>NZ_BAGN01000429.1 GCF_000308835.1 Nocardia vinacea NBRC 16497
CGCAGCAGCAGGCAGCGCGGCGGCAGAGTCCGCAGCAGCACGCACTACAGCGGCGGGGCGCGCAGCGGCAGGCAGCACGTCGGCAGGGCGCGGGTCGGCAGGCAGCACAGCGGCAGGGCACGCGGCGGATGGCAGCGCGGCGGCGGGTACGCCGAGTAACTGTGCTCGGTCGGCGAGGTCGGTTGCGGTCCACTCGCGGGCGGCCGTGGTGAGCGTCTCCCACGGATCGTCGGCCACCGAATCCAACCCCAGGATTGCGGGCACGGAGTCGACATCGTCTTGGCGGCTCAAGGTGATCGCGCACCAACCGTCCGAGGTGCGCAGCAATCGACCGGCTCCGCCCGCCGTCTGCTGACCGCCGCGTCGTAGGTTCAGCAATCCGGCTCGACCGGCCAAGAGCAGCCCCGGATCGGCACGAACCTCGGCGCCGATCTGCGCGGTGATTCGTGCCAGCGCCTCGGCGGTTTCGAGGAGTAGTCCGTATGCCGCCGCCGGCGAGACAGTAGGAGCGCCGTCGGGGCGTCCGGTCAGATCCATGGCGCCGGACGCCGCCCAGGCGAGCGCCGCGCACTCCGGCTGCGTTTCGATCGGGCGCGACAGGACATCGGACGGGCACAGCGACCGCACCCAATCTCGCAGCACCGCTGCCGTAGCCGAGGTATTCGTGTGCGATCAACTCCTCGTCTGTTCGACCGCGTCGACCATGCCCCACTCCAGTGCGGCCGCCGCGGTCAATCGCTGTTCGGTCAACATCAGCCAGGCCGCGCGCCAGCGGCCGATCCGCCGCGGCACGCTGACGGTACCGCCCGCTCCGGGCACCAGACCCATCCGCAGTTCCGGGAATGCGAAATAGGTATCGGGGGCGGCGATCACCGTGCCCGCGAATGCGGCCACCTCCGCGCCCGCACCGATGCATGCTCCGTGGACGCGCACCGTGACCCGGTCCCGGATGCGGTCGATGATCCGCCATGGCGCCCGGTCCAGCCGGACCAGATACGCAGCCACCAGATCCGTCGCCGTACCGAATTCGTCCAGATCGCCCCCGCTGCTGAAAACTGGTCCGGCCCCGTTGATTTCGACGGCCGTGAGCGCGGGATCGAGGTCGGCCAGGCGCACCGCCTCCAGCAGGTCCTCACGCAGCCGCATGCTGAGTGCATTGCGTCGCTGCGGGTGATTCAGCGTGATCGTCAGGCGATCGTCGTCGCGGTGCGTCCGGACCAGGGCATGCTCCGGTGGTGTGACTGTGCGCGCCGCGCCGCGCTCGGCCAGCCAACGCTCGAATTCGTTGCCACCGAGGAGCATCGAATACACCGCTGCCTCCGCCGCCAGCGCGGGCACGGTCGGCAATCGCACCGTCTGGCGCAGCAACTGTCCACACGCGACGGCCGCGCGGGGCGAATGCTGCACCGCCGCCCCCAACAGATCGAGCGCGGCATCGATATCGTCCACCACAACGGCCTGCGGCAACGGGTTCGCCGCGGCATCCGTGGTGAGAGTCAGCGTCGTCGCCGCCAGCAGTGGCGTCAGGCCGGGTGTCGCAGGCCCACGCAGCACCCCGATGACGAGCGGTAGCGCCTGATTCATCCGTTCGGCGGTCCGGGCGATTCGGGCCGGTGGTTGCGTACCGAATGCGTCCAGCGGGACCACCACCATCGGGGTGGCCGGAGTTCCGTCCGCGGTGAGGTCCACCGCGAACTCGTCGAATAAATCGATCCCCGAATCCGGCATAACTAAAAGCTAGCCGCGTCGACGAGACGGACCAACTGCATCGACGCTCCAGTCGTCCGTGGTCGGAACCGACCGGAAAGAGTATACCTAATCTGGTTAGAGTAGCTCACGTCCGATTCTCGACCCGGAAGGCCGACAATGACCGATCAGCCCGATGTCCTCGTGGAACGCACCGACACGATCGTGCGGCTGACCCTCAACCGCCCCGACCGGCTCAACGCCCTGACTGCCGACATGATGAACGAGGCCGCGACGGCCGTCGAGAAATTCGGCGACGATCCGACCGTTCGGGTGTTCGTCGTGACCGGCAACGGACGCGCATTCAGCTCGGGAGCGGATCTTTCCAACTCGGCCAGCAATGGTCCACAGGTCGCGACGATCGACGCGGCCAACCGATTGATCCGCGCCCTGCGCGCCGCGCCCCAACCGGTGCTCGCGGCGATCAACGGTCCCGCGGTCGGCGTCGGATGTTCACTGGCACTGGCCGCGGACATCACCGTCGCCCGCGAATCCGCCTACGTCCTGCTCGCCTTCGCCAATGTCGGCCTGATGCCCGATGGCGGTGCGACCGCCATGGTCCCGACTCTGATCGGATATGCCCGCGCCGCCCGCATGGCCATGCTGGCCGAGCGCATTCCCGCACCGCTGGCTGCCGAATGGGGTTTGATCGGCCAGGTGGTGCCCGATACCGACTACGATGCCGAAATCGCAAGGCTGACAACCAAGCTCGCCAACGGACCGACGGCGGCATACACCCGTACCAAGCGCGCATTCAACGCGATGGCCCTCGCCCAACTCGACCAGGCGCTCGACCTGGAACGCGAAGGTCAGTCCGCCCTTTTCGAGACCGCTGATGTCGCCGAGGGCATCGCGGCGTTCAAAGCCAAACGCACGCCAGGTTTCATCGGCCGCTGACCGAGTTCGTCAGATACCACAAAATTCAGCGGAACCTGTTTCAGAGGCTTCACAAAAGCCCTGCTCAGCGCGGATAGCACAGCGCCACTGTGTGATTGACACCGAGGAGGACGACTCGTAGCTTCGGCGGACCGGAACGCGATCCGGCCCGACGAAGGGAACTCAGCGTTGATACGGCGTGCGTGGTCAGATCTCTGGTCGGTAAGAACTTGGTGGCGCGCAATGACTTCGGCGACGGCGAGTGTCGCGGCAGCAGCCGTGCTGATGCCCGCGCACGCGGAGCCGAGCGACGCCGAGCGAGCCGAAGTGCCGGTAATCTCGACATCGGCGATCGCCTCGGTCACCGAATCCGTTGTAACCGTGCGGATTCCGCTGCCGGAGTCGGCCGGACCGCATCCGAGTGCCTGCGACCAACTGTCGTATCTGCGCTACCGCGACATCGCCGGTCCGCCTCGCTCGGCCGATGCGGACGCCGTTCTGGTCGCCCAGCCCGGCATCTTCGAAGGTGCGGGAGCGTTCGACAGCGTCGCCCGTAACACCGTAGCCGCGGCCGCGGAAGTCGGTCGGCACGTGGAATTCTGGGCGCTGGATCGCCGTTCCAACTGCCTCGAGGACCACACCGGAATCCACGCCGCCCGCGCCGACGGAGACGTCCATCGCGCTGTCGACTACTACTACCGCAACGCCGAGATCAACGGTCACCGGTTCGAAGGCTATCTGCTCGACGACCGTTCGGCCTGGCTCGGCCACCTCGGCATCGCACAAACCGTGCAGGACGAATTCGACCTGCTCACCGCCGAGCTGCCGGATCCCACGGTACGCGGACAGAAGGTGCTGTGCGGCGGCCACTCGCTCGGCGGCATCGTCACCGGCGTATTCGCCGAATGGGATTTCGGCGGCGTCGCCGGTGGTGATCAATGCGCGGGCTATTTCGCACTGGACTCCGCGATCGACACCTCGCTCTCCGCGCTCAACGGCATCCCCGACATGGTCGATCTGTCCATAGGCGGCCGCGGCTACGATGCCGTGACCGCCGGGCTCGTCAGCGGCGCACTCCCGCGAGTGCTGGCACTACCGGCGGTCATCAACCCGGAGACGATGAACCTGCTCGGCATCGCGGGGCTGGCCGCATATCTGGCGCCGGACACCGAATCCGATCTGGCACACGACATTCCGAACAGCCTCAACCAGGACGCCACCTATCGGGTGCTGATGTCACGCGATGCCGCGACCGCGGCCACCGGCTCGCCATCGGTCCGCGACTTCCGAGTCACCAACGCCGCCGTGCTCGGCGCCTTCCTCGACGCCAACTCCCAGCCACTCGCACTGCTGCAAACCGGGTTCGGATTCTTCGACGGTGGCCCGGTAGCCGAGAAGAACTTCCCGGTTCCCGGCGACATCGCCGCGATACCCGCGCTGCACGGACTGACCGGCACCATGCTCGGTCCCGATCGCAAGGCGATCCCGGCAGCCCCCAACGGACCGCTCTACACCTGGCGCGACTACGACCAACTCGCCGATGTCGCCGTACCGGTCGACAGCCACGGGGTCCCGTTCACCGATTCCGGACAGGAGGTCACCGACCTGCGAGACCTCTCGCGCAGTCTGGCGGCACAGCCCTTGGACTTCACCGAGTGGTACTTCCCGACCAAACTGGCCAGCGATACCTACCAACTGCACGCCCCCGACATCGCTCGGCACACCACCCATCCCGGCGCCATCGACGCCCACCCCACCATCAATCTGATCGGCGGCTCCGGAATCGCCCTCGCCAGCGGACATCCCGGCCGCGGCAGCACCGTGATCGCCCCCGGCTACCACCACCTCGACGTACTCACCGCCGCCACGAACCAGAACAACCGGCAACCCGAAATCGTCTCCACCACACTCGCCCGCTTCGTCCTCGACACCACCGGTCCACACTGACCGAGGGACGATGGTGTACCCAGGTACACCATCGTTTCGGGACCTCACTCCCTGGGCTCGCCCCTGTGGCGACGGCATCGTTGATGCCAACGAAGTCGTCGGCCGCGCACCGAGCCGACGGTGAATCCAGAGAGGACAGCCAGCATGGCAACGATGAAGTCGGTTCAGACCAGCACACCCGGCGCGATCACAGTGGTCGAGGAGCGGCGCCCGACGCCTGGCGCGGCCGATGTGCTGGTGCGGATCCGGGCGTGTGGAATCTGTGGCACCGACGCGACCTTCGTGCATATGGGCGGTATGCCGAAGGTGCTCGGGCCGCAGGTCAAGGCCGAGGCCCTGACGCCGGACCAGATGCGGCCGGTGCTGCTCGGCCACGAACCGGCAGGCGAGATCGTCGAGGTCGGAGCCGATGTCACCGGCCTGCAGATCGGTGATCACGTGGTGGTCAATCCGCAGGCCGCCCCGTCGGGCATCATCGGTTGCGGCGGACCGCTGGGCGGTATGAGCGAATATCTGCTCATCGAGAATGCCGTGGTCGGCACCAGCATCGCCATCGTGCCGGATTCCGTGCCCTTCGCCGTGGCCGCGCTCAACGAGCCGATGGCCGTATCGCGGCATGCCGTGAACCGCTCCGAGGCGAAGCCGGGTGATAAGGCGATCGTCTTCGGTGCGGGCCCGATCGGGCTCGGCGCGGTGATCTGGCTGAAGCTGCGCGGCGTCGAGCACGTTGTCGTCGCCGATGTGATCGCCTCCCGGCTCGACAGCGCCCTCGCGGTGGGCGCGGACGCGGTCATCGACTCCGCCACCGAGGATGTCGCCGCCCGTCTCGGTGAACTGCACGGTTACGGGAGCAACGCCCTCGGCGCACCGCGCCCCGACACCGACATCTACATCGATGCCGCCGGAGTCGCCGCCGTCGTCAACACCGCCCTCGCCACCGGCAAGTGGGGCGCCAAACTGGTCACGGTCGCCGTGCACAAGAGGCCCGAACCGATCGACCTGGGTGCCATCCTGCGCAACGAGATGACCATCATCGGTTCCCAGGGCTACCCCTCCGAGATTTTCGAGGTCACCCCCGAGATCAGCGAGCACGCCGACCGCTTCGCCCGGCTCATCAGTCACCAGGTCCCGTTCTCCGATGTGCAGAAGGCGTTCGAATTGGCCCTCACCCCTGGCGCTGCGGAAAAAGTGGTCGTCACCTATGAATGAGCCGCAGCCTGCTTCCGCGTGCCGAGATCGGCGCTGGCGGGCCAGGGTCACCTGAAATAGCATTCTCTGAAATTAGAGAGCTGTTCTCATACCTGGCCCCGACTCGACAAGGACTGTGAATGACCGAAGTTACGGCGCGGCAATCCGAACACGCCGAGCCCACACTCCGCACCACCGCAGGCGCGGTCCGTGGGCGACGGGAGAACGGCTTGGTCGTATTCCGCGGGATTCCGTTCGCGCGGCCACCGGTCGGTGCCGCGCGCTTCGCGGCACCGCAGCCGGTCGCCGAGTGGAATGGCGTGCGGGATGCCTTCGAGTTCGGCCCACCGCCGCCGCAGGAGACCTCGTTCGGCAACCGCTCCGGCAGTGTCGTCCTGCCGAAGGGCGACGACTGGCTCACCGTGAACGTCTGGACACCTGATCCCGACCCAGCTGCCCGTAGGCCGGTGCTGGTTTGGATCTACGGCGGCGCCTACAAGCTCGGTTTCTCCGGCAGCCCCGGCTACGACGCGCAACATATCGCACGCGACGGCGACCTCGTGGTCGTCACGCTCAACTACCGGCTCGGTATCGAGGGTTTCGCGCGCATCGACGGCGCACCGGCCAACCGCGGTCTGCTCGACCAGGTCGCCGCCCTCGAGTGGGTGCGCGAGAACATCACCGCGTTCGGCGGGGACCCCGATCAGGTCACTGTCTGCGGGGAATCCGCCGGCGCCGGGTCTATCGCGGCGCTGCTGGCCATGCCGAGCGCGGCCGGACTGTTCCGGCGCGCGATCCTGCAAAGCCTGCCGGGCACGTTTTTCTCCGACGAGCTAGCCACCGATATCGCGACCGCCCTCGCCGCACAGATCGATCTGCGGCCGACGGTGACGGACCTGTCAGGTGCGGATCCATGGATGTTGACCGACGCGGGAGCCAAGGTCGGCGCCTCGATGCGGCAGTACCAGCGATGGGGCGCGGTTTCCCACACCATTACCGCGTTCTCGCCCGTGGTCGACGGTGACGTACTGCCGAAGGCGCCGTGGCAAGCGCTCGCGGATGGCTCCGCCCGCGATGTCACGGTGGTCGTCGGGCACAACCGGGACGAATTCCGGCTGTTCCTCGCCCTCAGCGGCCAACTCGGCACGATCGATGACACACAGGCGGCGCACGCCCTGCAGGCGTTCGGCCCGGGATCCGACGGTGCGCACGCATACCGCACGGCATTTCCGTCCGCCGGACCGGAAGAGCTGTTCGAACTGGTTCAGACGGACTGGCTGTTCCGGATGCCCGCACTACACCTGGCCAATGCCCAGGCAGCAGGCGGTGGCCGCGTCCATCTGTACGAGCTGACCTGGCCCGCGCCGGGCAACGGCGGCGTCCTCGGCGCCTGCCACGGCCTCGACGGACCACTGTTGTTCGCCGCCTTCGGCGCCCACCTCGGCCCGCTGCTCCTCGGTCCCGAACCGTCGGCCGAAGCCCGGGAACTGTCGGCGTATATGCGTAGGCGCTGGAGCGAGTTCGCCAGGACCGGCGAACCGGGCTGGGCCGCTTACGATCCGGAGCAGCGCCTGACTCATATCCTCGATGCGAACCCTTCGGTCATCCGCTACCCCGAGGAAACCTCGCGCGGTCTGTGGCGCGACCACGTCTTCGCGGCGCTGCCACTGCTCGGTTAGGGCGCTCGGTGCGGTGCTCGCGGCGGATAGCGCTCGCGGCGGGGCCGCACCGAGGATGGCCGGGCAGATCGACCGGCCCAGACCTCAGCCGAGAGTCTTTGTCGTGCGGGCTACTTCGCTGGTGTTCGTAGCGCAGCCGATCCGGCGATCGGACCAGCCGCACTACGGAACCAGCGGGGCGATCACCGGAGCGTAGTCGGTGATCGCCCCACCGGGGCAACTGCGTGAGGTTACGAATGGGCCGGAGCCGCAGGCGCATCGGTGCCGTGCTGAGCCTGCAACTGGTTGTACTTCTGTGTTCCGGCAGCAAGACCGACCGGGATAGCCAGGGCGAGACCGCCGACCGTAGCTCCGAAGCCGCCCACCGCGACCGCACCGATCAGGCAGGTCGCCGCGAGCGCGGGGACCGTCAGCGTGCCCGCCGAGATGAGCGTCATCAGCGTGCCGCCCGTTGCCATGCCGAACGGACAGCCCACTACCGCGCCGAGCACCGAACCCACCGCGGAACCCACTGCAAAGGCAGCACCCATATGCGGGTTCGCAGCCTCGACAGCCTGATTGAAGTTCGACATAGGATCACCCGCCACCGGGGCCGCGGCTGCGGTGATCGGAAGCGCCGCAGCTGTGGTGGGCGAGTCGGAGACAGCCGGTGTCGAGTCGGCCTCGTCCTGGATCGGAGATCCGGCAACCGTCCGGCCCGTAGCATCACGGACGTCGAATTGGCCCTGCTGCATGACTACGGTGCCGAAAGGTGTGCTGAGCACCGACTTTCCGACGGCGAGGTCGTCGCTGAAATGCACGCCGGGCGCAACGTCGGTGATGACGGATTGATTCTGCTCGGCATCGACGGCCACCGCGGTATCCGCGTCGGCGCGCGCGGTACCGGCGGCGATCGCGACCGCTGCCGCGGTCAAGGTGGTGACGGCCATGCCACGAGTCTTGAGGTTCATTGTTATCTATCTCCTGGGTCGGGTGAGCTACTGGGCCGAATCGGGGTTCGGGACCTCTTCGGCGATCAGCCCCTTGGAATGCAGCGAGTTGTATTGCTGGCCAAAGGCATTGCTCATCGCGGGTGAGCCGGTCACGATGCTGCCGACGGTCCCACCCAGGAAGCCGAGGGTGCTCGCACCGATGATGCAGCCGCCGACTATCCCTACCGGTGTCAACACGGCCGTCGGGAGCGTGAGGGCACCGCCGGTCACCGCGCCCAACGGGCACCCGACGACCACACCGATCGTCGTCCCGACCACCCGGCCTGCCGTGGAATCGTTGGCGAAGGCGCCAGTGATCGAGGTGAAGGCGTTCAGGTATTCCTGCCCGGGATCCGCGGGCGTCGCACCGGCCTGCTGGGAACTATCGACTACCGCGACGGAGGACGGCGTGGCGGCCTGGTCCGGTTCGGCGGTCGCGGTTCCCGCGCAAATCGTGCTGGCCACGACCGCAACGGCCGCCCATCCGGCCGCCTTGGGTATCTGATGCATGTTGCTGCCTCACTGATATTGGAGCTGAAGAAGAGCGAGAATCACGATCTCATAGAACGAGAATGCTGATACCAGTAAGGGTGCAGCCGAGAAATAGAAAGACATCATGCCTACATGCAAGATTGGCATGGCGACGCACACGATAACCAACTTCTTCCCTACGCGAATCTCTCTCTCCGTTGAGAGAATGTCATTCTTGCAAGGGATGCGGGCAGTTAGAGGTGCTTTTGCGAATATTTGGCGGCTACTGTTGGCCGGGCAGCAAGGTGAGAAATAGCGCGTGCGCATCGGCGCACAGTCGGTCGCCGTCGTGCAGGGTCGCGACCAAGAAGATCTTGCGCCCCTGCTGCCGCTCGACTCTGGCGCGGATGGTCAGCTCTGTATCGAGCGGGGTAATGGACCGGTAGTCGACGGTCAGTGATGCGGTGCGGATCGCCGCCCCCGAATAGGCGACCCCACTCATGCCGAGCACGGTGTCGAAGGCGAGCGCGATATGTCCGCCGTGCACCGCCGAATTGCCGCCGAGATGGAAGCGGCGAAAGGTAATACGAGCCGATACGCCGTCGCGGTCGGAGCGGTCCACGACGAACGGCGGCAGGGTGATGTTGCCGTTCGCGGGCACGTCGGGCCGAACCCAACCGGGCACCGACCATTCGTCGACCAGGACCGTGTCCAACAGTCCGTTGAGCTCCTTCAATGTGGTGATGGATTCCAGCGCCACGTCATCGGAGGGGCAGGCCAGTCGCACACGGTCCATCAGGCCGCGAATTTGTTCGATGAACTCCCCGTAGTGCGGACCGCCACGGGAGATATCGGGGGTTCGATCCAGCGACCGAGACCGTGCCGGCCGAAACCCACCTTCGTGGTGCTCCTCGGTGGGTAACGGCTCGAACTGGCTCTCATCCATGAGAATTACATTATCGCCCGGCCCTGCCGCACTGCGGACCGCCGCCCGCCCTACGGAACGGCAGCACCGTCGTGGGTGATGGCCTTTCCGTTCAACTGGTCACCCAGTTGCGCGAGATCGTAGGACTGCCTGGCCAGCCAGAAGCGCAGGAATCCGGTCAGCGAATAGCGCAGGAACAGCGCCGATCCGACCACGCTCGCGGCCACGCCGCCGAGTGCGAGGGTTATCGCATCGCGTTGTGCCAGTGGGTCTTTGGTGCCGTGCGCCATGAAATAGGACACCACGGCCACCAGCAGGCCGAGCACCATGAGGGTCACTCCGGTGCGCAGCCACAGCACGGCCCGGCCGGCCGCGGGGTCGGGAATCTTGGCTTCGTTGAGTTCGCGGACGAAGCGGTCCGCACGTGTTTCGGTCATTCGGAGCTTCCTAAGTAGAGGGCCGCCAGTTCGTCGCGGATGCTGTCGGGGTGGCCTTGTTTTTCGATGCGACCGCGCACGAGCACGGCCGCGTGGTCGGCGATATCCAGTACCGCGGCGGCGAACTGCTCGACGACCAGGACGGCCACGCCCTGGCGGGCGATTTCGGCGACCTGCTCGTAGAGCTGACCGACCACCAGCGGCGCCAACCCCATGGACAGTTCGTCGAGCATGAGCACCGCCGGATCGGTGGCCAGGCCGCGGGCCAGAGCGAGCATCTGCTGTTCGCCGCCGGACATGGTGCCTGCCGTCTGATCGGCCCGCTTCCCGAGAATCGGGAAGCGGGTGAAGGCGATCTCCTGGATCTCCTCCCGGGAGCGACCCGTGAAGGTCATCATCAGCAGGTTGTCGCGAACCGACAGATTGGGGAATACGCCGCGTCCCTCCGGGATCAGGCATACCCCGGCCCTGGCCAGGTCGCGTGGGTCGGCACCGGTCATATCGCGTCCGCCCAACCGAAGTTGGCCGGACGCGACCGGATGCACACCGGCGGCGACCTGCAGTGTGGTGGTCTTGCCCGCGCCGTTCGGCCCGAGCAGGGCGACCACCTGACCCCCGACGACGCTCAGATCAATGCCGTGCAGCACCGTGATCGCGTCATAGGCCGCGCGCACCTCGCGCAGTTCCAAAAGCGGGCCGGCGACGAGATCCGGTGTCGCCGGTGCTGTTTCGATGCTGTCCACGGTCATGCCGCCCCCAGATAGGCCGCGAGCACGGTTTCCTCGCGCCGGATCACCTCGGGTGGGCCCGAGGCGATGACCTTGCCGAGGTCGAGTACATAGACCTCGTCACAGACATTCATGACCAACCCCATATCGTGTTCGACCAGCAGCACCGCCGTCCCGTCGGCGGCCAGCGAACGCAGTAGCGCCGCGAATCGTTCGGTCTCGCTGTGGTCCTGACCGGCCGCGGGTTCATCGAGCAGGATGAGTTCGGGTCGCGCGGCCAGCGCCCGGCCCACCTCGATCAATCGGCCGGTCCCGGTCGGTAGCGCGTCGGCACTGCTGTCGGCGACTTCGCGCAGATCCAACCGTTCGATGATCTCGTCGACGACCCGGGCGGCATGCCGACGCTGCGGCCCGAGTTCCGCGGCGACCAGCAGATTGTCACGAACGCTCAAGCGGCCGAACAGTTCCAGCCGCTGGAAGGTGCGAGCCATCCCGAGCCGGGCGCGGCGGGCCGTGCCGAGCCGGGTGACATCGCGCCCATTGATCAGCACCCGCCCCGAGGCCGGTTTGCGCAGACCACAGATCACGTCGAAGAACGTGCTCTTGCCCGCACCGTTCGGACCGATCAATCCGGTGACACGACCGGCTTCGGCCACCAATCCCGCGCCGTCGAGCGCGCGGTGGCCGCCGAAGACGACGCTCACATCCTCAACTTGCAGCAGCGGTGGCACGGCTCAGCACCTCCTCGTCCTTGGTCCGCCATGGCCGCCGAATCCCCCACCATTCGACCGGTATTTCGGGTTCAGCCCGCACGCGCTGCCGCGCGATCCAGACGCGGGCTCCGACGACGACGAGCACCAATCCGAAGAACAAATGCCAGCCGGTGATCACATCAGCCAGTCGAAGCACCCACAGCAGCACCGAGCCGACCAGCACCACCGGCATCACCACACGATCGCGGAACATCGGCAGCCATTCCTCCCGCATGGTGGCAATCGCGCCCTGACCGAGCATGCCGCCCGCGAAGGCGATACCGCCCAGCGAAGGCAGCACCTGGGACAGGTTCAACAGCGACGGCCAGAGCACCGGAATCACCAGCAGCGGCCCGGCGTAAGCCACGCCGGTGAAGAAGCCGCTGCCGACCGCGCCGAGACCGGCGATCACCACGATCAGGAAGATCGGCAACCCGGAAACCAGGTTGAAGTGATCGGAGGTGACCGCCCGCAACTGCATGCCGTACAGCGCACCGCCGAGTCCGGCGATGGCCGCCGAGAGGGCGAACACCAGTACCTTCGCCATCAGCAGATCGCCGCCGAGGGTCGCGTACGCGGCCTCGCTGTCGCGCATCGCGATCAAACGTCGCCCGAACCGGCTGCGCCGCAGCATCGCTATCGCGAAGCCCGCCGCCGCCAGGCATACCGCCGCGAATACGGTCACCTGGGCGGTGCTGTCGAGATGCAGGCCGAACAGTCGTGGCCCGACCAGACTCACCGAGCCCTGTTCGAAGAAGTTGATCTCCACGCCGAATATGTGCACGGTCGGCAACGTGAATACCCACCGGTCCAGGACGACCGAGAACGCCACCGTCGCCAGGGCCAGATAGACCCCGGACAGCCGGAGCGCGGGCAATGCGATCACCGCACCCACCGCACCCGCGACAGCCATTGCCAGGAGCAATGCCCACCACTGCCCGTCCGCGCCGTACTGGGCATAGATGACCGCCCCGATTCCGGCGATGCTGAGCTGACACAGCGAGATCTGCCCCGCGTATCCGGCCAACGGCACGAACGACAACCCGATCACGCCGAAGGCGAAGATCTGCCCGTAGGTGATCAGATCGGCCTCGCCGAGGACCGTGGCCAGCACGACGCCCAGCGCCACGACCACCGCCGCGAAGGCGGCCGATCCCGAAACCGTCGGCAGCGGAACCGGACTGAGCCGCCGATCCCGACCGCGCAGCCGACCGTGCGGGAACAGCAGCAGCGCGATGAACAACAGCAGCGCGGGCGCGGCCAGCCGCAGACCCGGCAGATATTCGTTCTGTGGCAGGTAGCCGGTGAGGTAGCTCTCCAGACAACCGACCACGATCGCGCCGAGGAATGTCATCGGCAGGCTGCGCAACCGGCCGAAGATTGCCGCGGTGTAGGCGCTGACGATCAGCAGCGACAACTGTGGTGCATCGAGTGCGACGGTCGGCGCCACCAGGATGCCGCCGATCGCCGCCAACTCGATGCCCAGAATCCACGCCACTCGGTTCGCCCGCCGCGGGTCGGCGCCGGTCAGACCCACCAGTGCACGATCGTCGACCGTGGCCCGCATCTCCGCACCGGTCCTGGTGCGGTACAACAAGATCCGCAGGCCAACGGCCACCGCGATCGCGACCGCCATCGTCAATGCCTGATGCCAGGTGATGGTGACCACGCCGAAGTGCACCGGTCGCTGATCAGCGAAGAACTTCGGCAGAGTGCGGGCGGTGTTGGGATCCCACACCCATTGGGCGAGCAGGATCAGACCACTCAGCAGAGCAATGGTCATCACCAACTTCTCCGCGTCACCGAGGCCCTGGGTAGGGGCCAACGCCTTCGCGAAGACCAAGCCGAACAGCGGCGCGAAGACCAGCAGCACCGCGGCGACGGCCAACGGCGCGGGCACGCCCCAGCCGATATGCAACTGCCAGTACACGAACGCCGAGACCATGCCCGCCGCACCGTGTGCGAAATTGAAAACACCGGTTGTGGTGTAGGTGAGCACCAGGCCGCTACCGATGATCGCGTAGATCGCCGCGGTGCTCAGCCCGACGATGCCGAAGGCGAGGAATTGCTCCATTCCCGGACGACTCCGCTACTTGAAGTCGTTGATGCTGAGGCCGACGTCGGCGAGGGTCAGGCCCTTGCCGTAGTCGTTCTTGTACACGTACGCGTCCATATCGCATCGGTACGGGCCGTTATCGGGTTTGAAATCGGCGGGCTGCTGCCAGCCCTGCGGGGTCGCTTGCACGATGTTGTAACACTTCGGCAGCGCTGCCCCGGTCGGCCGCTCATCCGCCGGCGCCTGCAGGCCGCCCGCGGTCCACGCCGTCTCCTTGACGGCGGCGTCGTAGACGCACTTGCGGGTCAACTGGTCACCGCAACCCGCGGCCGATTTGGCGAAGAGCAGCCACGCGGAGAACGCACGCAGTACCGGGTAGGTGACATCTTTACCGGGGGCGTACTTGGCGAACAGATCCTTCACCAGCTTGACTTCCGGCACTGTCGCGGCCGCCTCGACCGGCGCGACGCCACCCAGATCGGCGAAGTTATTCTGCCCCGCAAGGGATTTGCCGGCCAACTGCAGGAACTGCGAGTTGTAGGCGTTGCTGTTCGCGTCGATCCAGTCCAGCTTGTAATCCATCCCGGTCAGCACATCCTCGAGTTTGGCCAGACTGCGGAAATCGCCGAGGAAGATCAGACCCTTGACGCCCTTGCTCTTGATCGACTGCGCATACGGTGTCCAGTCCGCGACGCCCATGGCCGGATAGAGCTCGTTGTAGATCACCGAGGCGTTCATCGCGGTCAGCGATTCCTGGTATTTGGGCACCATCACCTTGGTCGACGGCGAATCGCCGGTGATGATGCCGACGGCACCGGCGGAGGCCGGATAGGTCGCCATCAGCCACTGGTTGTAACCGATGTAGGGGTTGTATGGGCGAGATATCGAAACACCGCCACCGACCTGTAGGTCGGATCCGGAGTTCTTGACATCGACGATCTGCGCCGGGAAGTCCGGCAGCAGGCACTTCAACCGATCCTCGGTGCCGAGCGAATCCAGCGCGGCGCCGCCACCGACCAGCGCGAAGTCCTCGCGGCAGGCCTCGATCATCCGCTGGCGGACTTCCCTGAGCTTCGAATCGCGCACGGTGGCCACCAGCTTGCGCCCGCCGATACCGCCGGCGGCATTGCACCAGGAGGTGAAAACGTTTGCCGCATCGATGAATTCGGTGTTCTTGGTGAACCCGACGTCACTGAAGACACCGACCTTGATCTCGCCCGCGGTCACGCCCTGCGCGGACGAACTCGACGGCTTACCGGCCTGGCAGACGTTCTTCAGATCACCGAAGTCGCCCGACGCAGTCGAGCTGGTGGTGTTGGTGCCCTCGACTTCCTCACCACCACGACTACAGCCGGCCGCCAGCAGCGCGGCTGCCAGCAGAGCAACGAGTATTCGCTGCGATTTCACGTTTCCTCCTCTATGGGACGCCACCGCGATCGGTCGAGGCCCGCGTCCCTGTCCTTCATCGAGCGGCGCCCCTACCGGATCTGGTGCTCTCGCCGCTGGGAAAGCAGCTTTCCACATTAGGAGAATCAAGACGGTCGATTTGGGAAATGTGGACTACATCAAACTTCCGCGACTGCTCGACCAAGCCCACCCCGCGACAACCCGCACGCACGCGATTGCCACCAGACAGGAATGAGAATAGGATTCTCACAAATAGTGAAGGAGGATCTCATGTCGGCGCAAACTCCGTTGCCGTATCCGCTGTTCGACGCGGACAACCACCTGTACGAGACCAAGGAAGCACTGACCCGCCATCTGCCCAAGCGGTACGAGGGCATCATCCAGTACGTCGAGGTCAACGGCCGGACCAAGATCGCGGTGCGGGGACAGATCAGCGAGTACATCCCCAACCCCACCTTCGAGGTGGTCGCGCGTCCGGGCGCCATGGAGGACTACTTCAAGAACGGCAACCCGGAGGGCAAGAGCCGCCGCGAGATCTTCGGCAAGCCGATGAAGGCCATCGACGCCTTCCGCGAGCCCGGGCCGCGCCTGGCGCTCATGGACGAGCTGAAGGTCGACCGGAGCCTGATGTTCCCCACCCTGGCCAGCCTGGTGGAAGAGCGCCTGCGCGATGATCCGGAAGCCATCCACGCCATCGTCCATTCATTGAACCAGTGGATGCACGAGACCTGGTCGTTCAATTACAAGGACCGGATCTTCGCGGTGCCGGTCATCACCCTGCCGATCGTCGACGAGGCCATCAAGGAACTGGAGTGGGTGGTCGAGCACGGCGCCAAGGCGATCCTGATCCGCCCCGCTCCGGTGCCGGGCTTCCGCGGCCCGCGCTCGTTCGCGCTGCCGGAATTCGATCCGTTCTGGAAGCGGGTGGTCGAACTCGGCGTCGCCGTGACCATGCACACCTCCGACAGCGGCTACGCCCGCTACACCCAGGAATGGGACGGCGCCAACGCCGAGATGCTGCCCTTCGTCACCAATGCCTTCAGCATGGTCAACGAATGGCGGCCGGTGGAGGACGCCGTGACCTCGCTGCTGTGCCACGGTGCACTGCTGCGGCATCCGGAGCTGAAGGTCGCCATCATCGAAAGCGGCGCTGCCTGGCTGGGCCCGCTCATGAACAAACTGTCCGAAACCTTCAAGAAGGCGCCCGAAGGCTTCGGCATGCAGAACCCGATCGAGACCATCAAACGCCAGATCTTCGTCAGCCCCTTCTACGAGGAGGGCGTGAGCGACCTGATCGACCTCATCGGCGTGGATCGGGTGCTGTTCGGGTCCGACTACCCGCACCCCGAGGGCCTGGCCCAGCCCACCCACTTCGCCGACATGCTCACCCATCTGCCGGTCGAGGATCAGGCCAAGATCATGGGCGGCAACCTGGCTGGTCTGCTCGGCGTATGAGTGGTCAGGCCCGGAGGCGGCAGCGAAGCGTAACCACGCAGGGCCCCGCTCATGCGCCAAGTAGGCACAGCGTATGACCTGGGAGACCATCCCGCAGATGGTCATGAGTGCGGCCGACCGCTTCGGCGGCGCCGAAGCGGTCGTGGACGGACCATTGCGGATCAGCTTCACCGAACTGGCGGAACGTGTCCGCCGGGCCGCGGGCGCCTTCGCGAACGCCGGAGTCGAATCCGGTGACCGAGTGGCGATCTGGGCGCCCAATTCGGCCGAGTGGATCATCGCGGCATTCGGATTGCTGAGCGCGGGTGGCGTGCTCGTCCCGGTCAACACCCGGTTCACGGCCGAGGAGGCCGACGATATCGTGCGCCGCAGCGGGGCGAAACTGCTGCTGGTGCAGCAGGGCTTCCTCGGCGTGGACTACGCGGGTCCGGACGGCGTACCGGTGATCGACCTGAAGTCGGAATTCCTGCCCAGCGGCGCGCCGTTCGAACGGCAGGTGCGCGGCGCGGATATCGCCGACATCATCTATACCTCGGGCACGACCGGAAAGCCCAAGGGCGTCATGATGAATCATCTGCAGACCCTGCGGCTGTATTCGGAATGGTGCGAGCTGGCCGATCTACGGGAGGGCGATCGCTATCTGATCGTCAATCCGTTCTTCCACACCTTCGGATACAAGGCCGGGATCATCGCGTCGCTCATCCGCGGCGCGACGATCCTGCCGGTCCCGGTCTTCGATGTCGATCGGGTGCTCGAGCTGGTCGAGCGCGAGCGGGTGACGATGCTGCCCGGTCCGCCGACCCTGTATCACTCGCTGTTGCAGGCCAAGGACCGTTACGAGCTGTCGTCGTTGCGGACGGCGGTCACCGGGGCCGCCGATATTCCGGTCGAACTGATCCGCCGGGTGCACGAGGAGTTGCCGTTCCGATCGATCATGACCGGATACGGGCTCACCGAGGCGGGCACCGCGACGGCGTCGCGCCCCGGCGACACCTTCGAGCAGATCGCGACCACCGTCGGGACCGCCTGCGACGGCATCGAAGTGCGGATCGCCGATGACGGCGAGGTGCTCGTCCGCGGGTACTCCGTCATGCAGGGCTACCTCGACGATGCCGAGGCGACCGCCGCTGCCATCGACCCCGAGGGCTGGTTGCACACCGGCGACCTCGGCAGCCTGGATTCCGACGGACGGCTGCGGATCATCGGCCGTAAGAAGGATATGTTCATCGTCGGCGGCTTCAATGCCTATCCGGCCGAGATCGAAGGCGTCCTCCTCGAGCATCCGGCCGTCGCGCAGGTAGCGGTGATCGGCGTTCCCGACGAGCGGCTCGGCCAAGTCGGAAAGGCGTTCGTGGTGGCCACCGGCCCGATCTCCGAACAAGAACTGATCGGCTGGGCCAAGACCCGCATGGCGGGTTACAAGATCCCGCGTTTCGTGGAGTTCCGAGAAGCGCTGCCGTTGAACGCCACCGGGAAGGTGATGAAGGATCACCTGCGGTAGGCCTACCGCAGATTCCCGATCACCTTAGCCCCGAATTCGGCCAGCGTCTCCGGTGCGGCGAAATCGGTGAACCACACATAGAACCGCTCGACGCCCAGCTCGACGAGGTCGCCGAAGTGTGCGGCGAGTTGTGCCGCGTCACCGACGACAAGGCCGTCGACCAGCTGACCGAATCGCCGAGTGCTGCGCGCGTGAACCTCGGCGGCATCCCGGCCATGGCCGACGAAGCCGACCATCTGCTGGACGGATGCCCGCGCCGATCCGATCTCGGGCAGCAGTTCGGTCAGCCGATTCAGTTGCGGCGCAGGCAGATTCCACCAGGTCGCATAACCGCGCGCCAATTCAAGCAGGGGCGCACTGGTGCCGCCGATGACAATCGGAATCGGTGTACTCGGTGCCGGCACCTGCACCGGTCCCTCGGTATTCGGTGCGCCCCAATATTGGTGCAGCAGTTCCAGACTGCGCCGCAGCCGATCCCGTCGCGCGGGCGCTCGGTCCCGGGTGATATCGAATCCCACCAGTTCGTGCGGTACCGAACCGGCGCCGAGGCCGAGTTCGAATCTGCCGCCCGACGCCTCCTGCAGCGTCACCGCCTCCTTGGCGAGCACCGCCGGATGCCGGAACGAGTCGCACAACACCAGATGTCCGATCCGCAGCCGCTCGGTTCGCGCGGCCACCCATGTGGCCACCGTCATCGCCTCCCAGAGCGGCAGTTGTTCGGCGCCGGGCGCGACCAGATGGTCGATGAACGCAATGCCGTCGAACCCGCTGGCCTCGGCCACGCGGGCCCGTTCCACGATGTCGTCGACGCGCAGCTTGATCTGCGGCAGGAACAGAAACCACTCGGGCGTCGGATTGTTCACAGCGCCAGGCCACCGTCGACGGCGACCGTCGCGCCGGTCATCGCGCTGCTGTCGGGCCCGGCCAGAAAGGCGAGGACGCCGGCGATCTCACCCGGATCGAGCAACCGTCCGATCGGCTGTTGGCCGGCGAATCCCGTCACGTCGGGCAGCCGGTAGAGGCGCGCGATCTCGGCCAGCAGTGCGGTATCGGCGGAGCCTGGACTCACCGCGTTCGCGGTTACCCCGGTACCGCCGAGTTCCGCACCGAGTGCCCGAATCAGTCCTGTCACACCGGCTTTCGCCGCACAGTAGGCGGCAAGCTGAGGCAGACCCTTCGTCGCGGCGGCCGAAGCGACGGCCAGGAACCGCCCCGATCGCGGTGCGGGCCGGGCCAGCAGTGCCGGAACGGCCGCCCGCGCCAGATTCACGACCCCGCCCAGGCAGACATCCAGGACCGCGCGCTCCTGCTCGATCGGCATCTCCCACAACGGAACTCCACCGGCGATCACCCCTGCCGCTGCGACCACCGCATCCAGCCCGCCCCAAGTACCGACCGCCTCGGCTACCGCGGCCTGCAGCGCAGATGGATCGCGCACGTCGGCGATATACGGTCGCACCGCACCGACCCGGTTCACCCGACTGCCCGCATCGGTCGCCACCGCGACGAGTTCGCGTTTACTTCCCATCGGATAGGGCAGCGCGGGATCGTCGCTCGCCAGATCCACCGCGAGCACCGACCAGCCCCGAGACGCCAATTCCAGCACCGTCGCCGCCCCGATCCCCCGCGCGGCGCCGGTGACCAGCGCGACCCGCCGATGCTCCGAACGCGAAGTCACGCCGACCTCCGAACCGCCGGATGATCGGCAACCGGTCGATGTCGATGCGGATAATCCTGCGACAGCTTCGGCGCAGCCAGGCGGTCGATCCCGGCCGGCACCGAATCATCGCGTCCACCTACACGTTCCGTACCCGCCCCGCTGCGCTGCGGCCCACGCAGTTCGGTGCACAGTTCCGAGTTCTGCCAGATGGGTTCGAATCCGCCTGCGGCACGGATGTTTCCGGCGCGGTACCGGTCGGGGCCGGCGAACGGACTCGCGTAGACATAGCCGACCGGGTCGATCAGACACATCATCCGGCCCGCGCCGGGCACGCTCGATCCCGGCAGTGATTCGCCGAAGCCGGACAGATCGTGCTCGCGCAGCCAGTCGTCGAGCATTCGCCGCTGGTTCGCCGTCGGGTGCAACTCGTCCCAGGTGTCCGTGCCGCGGCCCGACGGGCGCAACGGGTTCAGTCGCAGCTGCGCACCGAACATATCGGCAATCGCCTCGAGCGCGTCGAGATGGCCGACGTTATATCTGGTCACGGCGACGGACAGCTCGAATCCATAGACGCCCGAGGAGGCGAGTAACTCCATCGCGCGCACCGCCGCCCGGTATGCCCCGGTGCCGCGCACCGCGTCGTTGACCGCCTCGGTCGCGCCGTCGAGGCAGATCCGCACGTCGATACTGCCGTTCCCGGCGATCCGCCGCGCGGCATGGGGAGTGATCCGAATTCCATTGGTGGAGAACTTCACTCCGATGCGCTTGGCGGTGGCGTAATCGACCAGTTCCCAGAAGTCCGGGCGCACGGTCGGCTCGCCGCCGCCGATATCGACACGGCAAATGCGCATCCGCTCGAATTCGTCGATCAGCGCCTTGCATTCGCCGGTGCTCAGCTCACGCGGATCGCGGCCGCGAGTGCTGGACGAGCAGTGGATGCAGGACAGATCGCAGGCGTGGGTCAGCTCCCAGGTCAGGCAGGTCGGCGCCGCGACGGTTTCGCTGGTGTTGTCGATCATGGGGACTCCCGCGTCATTGCTTGCGCCACCAAGGTGGGAAATGCTGTTCTCGCCACAGGATAATGACATTCTGCAATGGAAACAAGGAAAACGGGGCCGCACCCATTCGGAATCAGGCGACGGCTTCCTCGCCGACGAGGGTGGTGCGGTGCATCAACCGGCGTGAGCTCACCTCGTAGGGCTGGGCACGGTGCAGCATGCCGGTGTTGTCCCACACAACCAGGTCGCCGGGCCGCCATTGATGCCGCAGAGCGAACCGCGGCTGGGTCGACCATTCGAGCAAACGATCCAGCAGCGCCCGGCTCTCGTCGGCCGGCAAGCCGACGACCTGTGCCGCGGTCGCGCCGATCAGCAGCGACTTGCGGCCGTTCTTGCGCGTCCACACCAGCGGATGCACGCGGGTCGGCACCTTCGCCCAAGCGGCTCGCTCCCGATCCGTCGGATCAGGATTGGCCAGCGATTGCGCATGCGCGAAACTGTGCACCACGCGCAGGGTTTCGAGTTCGGTCCGCTCCGCATCCGGCAGCGCCGCGTAGGCGGCGAAGGTATTGGCGAATTCGGTGTCACCGCCGTCGGCGGCCACCTCGAGTGCGGTCAGCAGGGTGGCCTGCTGCGGGACCGCATCGGTCGCGCCATCGATATGCCAGAAGAATGTGCCCTCCCGATAGGCGGCCAGCACGCTCTTGGCCGGATCTCGGGTAATGGCAGATACCTCCGGATGCGACTTCTCCCCGCCGAACGGCGCGACCACCACCTCGCCGAGCAGGCGGCTCAGCGCAACGAGCGCGTCATCATCGATATGGGCGTCGCGGTAGATCACCACCCCGGATCGGTCGAGGGCAGCCCGCAGGTCGTCGGCAACGCGCCGGTCGGCGAGTTGGCGGCCGGACAATCCGGTGATTTCCAGTCCGATGTGGTCGGTCACGGGGATGGCGGTGACGGTCATGATGCGCCTCTTCGGTACGGCAGCACGTGGGTCGATACCCTGCACATGCTGAACAAGTGCCCAAACTCGATAGGTGCATATGCTTAACACCGTGACGGATGACAGGTCAAGGGGCCGCGCGAGCACGGACGAGTCGACGACCACGCGCGGTACCGCCCGGGTGCGCCGCGTCGGCGCGGAGGATTCGGCCACCCGGCTCGCCATCCTGGATGCCACCGCGCGGATCATGCTCGAGCAAGGACACGCCGCGGCGACGTCACGGCGGGTCGCCGCGCTGGCAGGGGTCAAACCCGCGCTGGTGCACTACTACTTCCCGACCATGGACGACCTGTTCCTGGCGGTATTCCGCCGCGGCGCGGAGGCCAATCTGGAGCGGCAGCGCCGAGCCGTGTTCTCCGAGCAGCCGCTGCATGCACTCTGGCAGCTCAGCCGGGAACCGTACGGCACCCGGCTACAGCAGGAATTCATGGCGCTGGCCAACCAGCGCCCGGCCATCCGGACCGAAATCGCCGCCTATATCGAACGTTTCCGCGATATCCAGGTGACCGCGCTGACCTTCATCGCCCGGGCCAACGGTCTCGACCTCACCCAGCTGCCGCCGGTGGTGATTTCACTGCTCATCGCCAGCGTATCCGGGGTCATCGCGACCGAGAACGCCGTCGGCGTCACGCTCGGCCACGCCGATCTGGTCGCATTCGTCGAGCAGTACCTGGACAGGTTCGAGGCGACCGCACGCACCGCGACCACGATCGAGGCCGCGGATTCGTGATCCGCGGCGTGTGCTCAGTCCGAGTTTGAGCGCTAGTTCAGCATCCGAACCGAGGTAGCACGCGGCTCCGACAGCCCGCGGTCGATATCCGGTGGGAATTTGTCGACCACGCCCGCGCGCAGGGTGTATGGTCGATCTCACTGCGAGAGTGGCATTCTCCCAAATGAAGATTGACCATCTCTCCGCTTGTCGAGATCGGGGTGACGCACACCCCCGGCGTCGCACGAACAGCGAGGAGTCACGTGAACATCGACGACATGATCCTGGTGAGCATCGACGACCACGTCGTCGAGCCGCTCGATATGTTCGACGGCCGGGTACCGAAGAAGTGGGCCGATCTGGCGCCGAAGGTGATCGTCGACGACAAGGGGGTCGACCGGTGGGTCTACCGGGGAAAACCGACGGGTGTCACCGGGCTCAACGCAGTCGTTTCCTGGCCGCCGGAGGAGTGGGGGTACGACCCGGCCGGTTACGCGGAAATGCGGCCCGGTGTCTACGACATCCACGCCCGCGTACGGGATATGAACGCCAACGGCATCCTGGCCTCGATGTGCTTCCCCACCTTCGCCGGATTCAGCGCCGGTCACCTGAGTCACTTCAAGGACGAGATCACCGTCGCGATGATCCAGGCATACAACGACTGGCATCTCGAGGGCTGGTGCGACATCTACCCTGGCCGGTTCATTCCGAACGCCATTCTGCCGCTGTGGGATCCGCAGCTGGCCGTCGCCGAGATCCAGCGCGTCGCAGCTAAGGGCTTCCGTGGTGTCACGATGGCGGAACTGCCGCACCTGCAGGGCAGCCCCAGCTATTTCGACGAGGACTTCTGGGGACCGGTCTTCGGGGCGCTGAACGAAACCGGTCTGGTCATGAACCTGCATATCGGCACCGGATTCGGGGCGCTCAAGCTGGCGCCGGACGCGCCGATCGACAATCTGATGTGCCTGGCGCCGACGGTCTCCCAGATCACCGTCCAGGATCTGCTGTGGGGTCCGGCATTTCGCAACTATCCCAATCTGAAGGTGGCGCTGTCGGAGGGCGGCATCGGCTGGATCCCGTTCTTCCTGGATCGCTCCGATCGCCACTACACCAATCAGAGGTGGCTGCGGCGCGACTTCGGCGGCAAGCTGCCGAGCGAGGTCTTCCGCGAGCACGTGATCGCCTGCTACGTCACCGACCCGACCGCACTCACCTATCGGGACGCCGTCGGGATGGACATCATCGCCTGGGAATGTGACTACCCGCACTCGGACTCGCTGTGGCCCGACGCACCCGAATTCGTGCTGAAGGAACTGAACGCCGCCCACGCCGACGACACCGATATCAACAAGATCACCTGGCAGAACGCCTGCCGTTTCCTGAATTTCGATCCGTTCGAGCACACCCCGAAGGAGCAGGCCACCGTCGGCGCGCTGCGAGCGAAGGCCGCTGGTTGGGATACCTCGACGACGACGCGGCAGCAATACGCCGAAGCCTATGCCCAGCAGGCACACTGATCGAGGAATGACGATATGAAGTTGATGGTTTTCTCCCGCCCGCAGCCCGGCCGGGACGAGGAATACAACACCTGGTACGGCGAAGTCCACGTACCCGAGATGCTCGCCATCGATGGCGTGAAATCCTGTACGCGCCATCGTCTTCGGACCACCGAGGACCAGCCCACCGAATATCTGGCCGTCTACGACATCGACGGTGATATCGACACCGTGATGAAGGAACTGATGGCCCGGTCCAAGGACGGCCGGATGCGGCTCAGCTCGTCGATCGATCCGGCCAACACGCGGATGACGATCTGGGAGCCGATCTGACCCGCAGCCTACGGGCAATTATCGACAAAGAATGTAGGTGATCGCGCATGTTGACGCTGCGTGACGGGGAACAGATGCCGCTGATCGATACCAGCGTCCATATCTTTTTCCGGTCGAATCCGGATTTCCGGAATTTCCTGCGCGAACCGTTTCGCAGTCGTGGGATTCCGGATGTGGAGATGGACTGGTATGGCGCGCCGGGCGGGGAATACGCGCCCGGCACCACCGGGCCGGGTGGTCACTATCCCGGCTCGGACCCGAATGTCGTCGGTCGGCATCTGTTCGATCGGCGTGGCGTCGATATGGCGATCCTGCATCCGATGACGCGTGGCATTCTCCCGGACCGGCATCTGAATACGGCCGTCCTGGCGGCCCACAACGAGATGATGGTGACCCGCTGGCTGGAATCAGGTCACTACGCCGAGCGATATCGCGGCACGCTGCGGGTGAATCCGGACGATATCTCCGGTGCGGTGCGCGAAATCATGCGCTGGCAGGGACATCCGCGGATCGTGCAGCTCGGTATCCCGCTGCAATCGCGGGAACTGTACGGGAAACCGCAGTACTGGCCGCTGTGGGAGGCGGCGCAGGAAGCCGGGTGGCCGGTTGCGGTGCATATCGAAACCGGCAGCGGGATCGAATTGCCGCCGACACCGTCCGGGCATCCGCGCACCTACGAGCAGTACGCGGCGTTCATGCCGCTCAATTACATCTACCACCTGCTCAATATGATCGCCGAGGGCGTATTCGAGCGCTTCCCGAAGCTGCGGTTCGTCTGGGCCGACGGCGCGGCGGACATGCTGACGCCGTTCATGTGGCGGATGGACACCTTCGGTCGGCCGCATCTGGAGCAGACACCGTGGGCGCCGCGCATGCCGAGCGACTATCTGCCCGATCACGTGTACTTCGTACAGGGCCGCATGGACGGACCTGGCGAGGTCGAATTCGCCGGTGACTGGCTGAGTTTCACCGGTAAGGAAAACATGATCATGTTCGGCTCCAGCTATCCGCACTGGCAACTCGCCGATCCGGCGCTGCTGCCGTCGGCCTGGAGTGCCGAACAACTCGCCAAGGTCTGCTGGCGCAATGCCGCCGAGCTCTACGGCATAGACGTCCCCACCGCGGCCGTGCGGTGACTCCCCCTGCTGGATGAGCGGAGGCAACGATGACACAGGCAGCGACTCGACCGCGGGTGCCGAGCACCGAGCTCGTTCCGGTGCGAGTCGTCGACTCTGACGTGCACCCGGTTCCCCGGCCGGGCCAGATACTGGAATATCTGCCGGAGCCGTACCGGAGCAAGATCGTGTCCCACAAGGTGGGCAGCACGATCTATTACGACGCACCGGATTTCGCGCACGCGTTCGCGATGCGGGTCGACGCGTTCACCCCCGACGGCGGCTTTCCCGGCAGCGACCCGGATATGGCATTCCAGCAGTTGATCGTGGAGGCCGGTTCGGATATCGCGATCCTGGAGCCGGGTATCAAGGCCGAACGGCTGCCGGAATGGACGCAGGCCATCTGCGGCGCGCACAACAGCTGGCTGGCCGAGCATTGGCTCGACGGTCACAACAACTGGCATCAGCGCTGGCGCGGTTCGATCTGTGCGGCGGCCGAGGATCCGGCGGGCGCGGTCCGCGAGATCGAGAAGTGGGCCGGACATCCGTATATGGCGCAGATCCTCATCCGCGCCGAGCCGCGGCCCGCATGGGGCGACCCGCGCTACGACCCGGTGTGGAAAACGGCGGTCCGCCATGACATTCCGGTCAGCTGCCATCTGTCACGCGGATTCGCTGAGACGCTGCCCGCGCCGCCGGTCGGCATTCCGAGTTACAACCACGACTTTATGGTCAGCTATTCACTTTTGGCCGCCAACCAGGTGATGAGCCTGATCTTCGACGGTGTCTTCGACCGCTTTCCGAAACTGCGGATAGTGCTCGTGGAGCACGCCTTCACCTGGATCCTGCCGCTGATGTGGCGGATGGACGCCATCTACGCGGCGCGCAAGCCGTGGCTGGATATCACGCGCAAGCCGTCGGAATACGTCAAGGAACACATCAAATTCACCACGCAGCCGCTGGACCATCCGGAGGACAAGACCGAGCTGACCAAGGCGCTGGAATGGATGGAGTGCGAGAAGATCCTGCTGTTCTCCTCCGACTATCCACACTGGACCTTCGACGATCCCCGGTGGCTGATCAAGCATCTGCCCGCGCCCGCGAGGGAAGCGATCATGTACCGCAACGGAATACAGACCTATCACCTGCCGGAGTCGGTGCCCGCGCTGCCCGGACAGACGAGGGTGTGGTGAGGTGAACGAACCGAGACTGGCGCGGGGTCGCGAGCATGTGGTGGCCACGGTTGCCGAGATTCCGCCCGGCACCCACAAACTCGTGCCGATCGGGCGATACGGCGTCGGTGTCTACAACGTCAACGGCACCTTCTACGCGATCACCAATTACTGTCCGCACGAAGGTGGACCGCTGTGCTCGGGCCGTGTCAGGGGGCGCACCGTGGTCGACGAGTCCGCACCGGGTGATGCGGTGGAGGTGCGCGATCAGGAATTCGTCTACTGCCCGTGGCATCAGTGGGGTTTCGAACTGGCCACCGGCACCACCGCGGTCAAACCGGAGTGGAGCATCCGCACCTATCCGGTGCGGGTGGTCGGCGAGGACATCCTGATCACCGCCTGAAGGAGCAACGATGCCAACGGTCGAAGTCAACGGCGGCGATATCGTCTACGAAATCCTCGGTACAGCCGGACAATTGATCGTGCTGACGCCGGGCGGCCGGTACAGCAAGGATTTTCGCGGTGTGCGGCCACTGGCCGAGGCGCTGGTCGCGGGCGGTCACCGGGTGCTGCTGTGGGACCGGCCCAACTGCGGCGCATCCGATGTGCAGTTCTTCGGCCCGACGGAATCGCATATGCGAGCGGAGAGCCTGTACGGACTGCTGCGAGCCCTCGACACCGGACCGGTGGTCCTGGCCGGCGGCTCCAGCGGCGCTCGCGATTCGATGATCACCACACTCCAGTACCCGGATATGGTCACCAAGCTCATCCTGTGGAATATCGTCGGCGGTGTGCCGGGCCTGTTCAATCTCGGCGCCTACTATGTGCTGCCGAATTTGATCGCCCTGCGCGGCAAGGGGATCGAGAGTCTGGTGGAACTGCCGGAGTGGCAGGAGCGCATCGAGCAGAACCCGAAGAACCGCGACCGGTTGCTCGCCCTGGATCGGGCCGAACTGAATCGAGTGCTGCTGCGCTGGCTCGACGCCTACGTCCCCAAGCCGGGGCAGACCATCCCGGGTGTCCCCGATGATCTGTTCGCCGACATCGAGATTCCCACCCTGATCATTCGCGGCGGCAAGGATGATCCGGACCATCCCAAGCGCACCTCACTCGAAGTGCACTGCCTCATCGAGGGTTCCATGCTCATCGATCCGCCGTGGCCGGAGGATGCCTGGGAGCGCTCGTTCGAGGCGCGGGCCCGCGGGGAGGACGTCGGCGGATTCGATACCTGGGTGCTGGCCGCACCGGCCATCCTGGACTTCATCGCGGGCTGACCGCGGTTCAGTCCACGATCAACTGGACCTCGCAATTCAGCGCGGCCTCCAGCGCGGTCCGAATCCGGCTCTCCGGAATGCCTCCGATATCCGCGGCCGCGATCCGCACGGTGACGATGTCGTAGCCCTCGCCGCTGTCGACCCGGGACAATTCCCCGGTAATCCCGAAACCGGCCAATACGCCGTGCGCATCGTCATCGGTGCCGTGACTGACGAAGGTGGCCGGTCCGGTTTCCGGCCGGGTGCCGAATATGTCGGCACACAGAGCGGCGACGGTCTCGCGCAATTCGGCAGCGTCGGTGCCGGGGAGCGAAACCCGCAGTTCCCGATGCTGCTCGGTCGGCATCGATAGCACCCGCATCCCGCTCTTGTTCGCCTGTGCCGCAAAGTATTCCGAACGTTCGCGCAGCGTTTCCGGCGCCAGCTCGCGCGCCGGATCGACCGTGAGTCGAATAACCGCGATCCGCATATCTTCAGAACCCGAGATCGGCGAGCAGCCGCTCGCTTTCGGACCAGAGGCGGGCGGCGGCGGCATCGTCGAGGGCGACCGGTGCCGGTGTTTCCACACTCTTCCGGTGGAAGTAGCGCCCACTGTCGCGACCGCCCTCGGGATCGCTAGCCAGCCACGTCAGGGTCTCGGCCGGTTCATCCGGAGGCACCGTATCGGCCGCGGCCATATGGGCTCGCATCGCCGTATCGCCGTGTGCGGCGAAATTACTGGCGACGACACCCGGATGCATGGCCTGCGCGACGATCCGGTCAGGTGCCGCACGTCGCGCCAGTTCGCGGGTGAACAGAATATTGGCGAGTTTCGCACGGCAGTAGGCCGCTGTCGGGTGAAAGGCGTTCAGGCCCTGCGGATCCGCCCAATCGAAGCCCTCGGTCGCACGGTGCGCGCTCGACGATACGGCGAGCACACGCACAGATCCGGATGGCAGGCCCGCCGCACTCTTCCGCAGCAGCGGCATCAGTTCTCTGGTCAGTAGGAACGGGGCGAGGTGGTTGGTGGTGAAGGTCGCCTCGGCGCCTTCCGCGGTGATGATCTTCCGGTCCCGCACGCCACCCGCATTGTTGATCAGGACATCCAGACGCGTTGTGCGGCTCGCGATCTCGGCGGCCAGGCGCGCCACCTCCGTCATCAGGGTGAAGTCGGCGCGCACCATGTCGAGGCCGCCGCCGTCGCGCGCGGCGGCCGTGATCCGCGTTCGCGCGGCTGCACAACGCTGTCGATCGCGACCGACACCGATCACCTGCCAGCCGCGTGCCACCAGCTTTTCGGCGGTCGATGCGCCGATGCCGGAACTGGCTCCGGTCACGACCGCGACCGGACGATCTACCTCGAATGTCAAAGTCATTGCCTCTCAGTCATTTCAGCGGGGCCGAAGGCCGTCGAGCAGGAGGCCGACGGTGAATTGGACCCGCTCGTCGAGTTGTCCGGGAGTGGGTGGGCGACCGGCCACAATGGAGCGCACCTGACCGCCGACGACCATGCTCATGAACGCGCGGGCGGCCTGATCGGAGTTGGTCGCGGCGATCGTCCCGGCGGCGATCGCGCGGTCGAGGACACCGGCTACGAAGTCGACCACCGGCCCGGCACTCAGTTCGTAGTTGGCGACGAAGATCTCCGGAAAACGATAGCTCTCGGTATTGATAATGCGTTGCAGGCGTAGCCCGTTCGGGGTCATCACCTGGTCGATCCGCAGCCGAGCGACGGCGGTCAGCGTCTCGGCCAGATCTCCGTTATCGAAGCCCGCGAGCACGTCCGGGGGCACGACCTGCCGCTCGATGGCGCGCCGGACCGCGGCGAGGAATAGCGACGCTTTTTCGGGATAGCGGGCGTAGACGGTGCGTTTGGTCATATTCACGCGACCGGCGATCATCTCGATCGTCGCCAGCTCATAGCCGTGCTCCAGGAACAGATCCAGTGCGGTATCGAGCAATTCCTCGTGCCGCGCCTCGGCCTGTGCCCGAGTAGGCCGCCCGGCCGCGCGCCGAATGGGCGGTCCGACCTCGGTCATCTCCACCGCCTCGAAATTGCCGCTTGCGTCATCGTGCCTCCGATCGCTAATAATGATACGCATGAGTTGCCATTTTTCCAGCGGGCAACGTCACCGGGAAGGACTCCCCCGTGAGCTCAGCCATCGAAACCCTGACACGGCTGGCCGATGCCGCCGATCGTTTCGACCATTCCGCCGCCGACCTGCGTGAAACCCAGGTCGCGGCACTCGACGAAAAACTCCGACAGCACCACGACCGGATCAAGCTGCTGGGCCACCGCGCGCGGGAGGCCGGTATCACCGAGATCCGCGACCGCGCGGATATGGTGCCGCTGCTGTTCCCGCACTCGGTCTACAAGAGTTATCCGGAAAGGTTTCTGATCGAGGAGAAGTGGGATCGGCTCGGCAAGTGGCTCGGCACCGTATCGCCCTATCCCATCAGCCCGATCGAGACCTCGGACATCGCCGATATCGACGACTGGATCGGGCGGCTGCAGGCCGCTGGGCACTACGTCTCCTGTTCCAGCGGAACGACCGGTAAGTCGGCCATGCTGCTCGCCTCGGAGCGGGATATGGAATGGTCGCGCAAGGATACGGTCAATGTCTTCTCCTGGGGTTCGGGTGTGCGGCCCGCACAGGACCGGCGGATGGTCGGGATCGCCGCCACCGCGTCGGTCCCGAAGAACACCGTCATCGCCGCGGCCCAGCAGGCGGCGTTCGGTGATCCGGCCAAAGAGCGTTTCCGCCTGCCCATTCCACCGATCACCGTCGGCTCGCTGACCAAAATGGTGGTGCTGCGCAAGAAGATCGCCGACGGCACCGCGCGACCGGAGGAACTGGCCGATTTCGACCGGACCTCCAGGGAGCGGCAGGAGGCGCTCGACAAAGCGATGATCGCCGGTGCCGAGGCGCTCGTGCGATACCGCGCGGACAAGCTCTATATCTCGGGCATGTGGAATGCGCTGTACCAGGTGGCCGCGATCGTCCGCGATATGGGCTACTCCGCCGCGGACTTCCACCCCGACAACTGCCTTTATGTCGGCGGTGGCCTCAAGCGTGCCCAATTGCCACCGGATTACCAGCAATTCGTCCACCAGACCTTCAATATCCCGGCCGACCGAGACTTCCAGAACTACTCGATGCAAGAGCTCAATTCCGGAATGCCCAAGTGCCGCAAGGGCGATCGCTATCACATACCACCATGGATCGTGCCGTTCATCCTCGATGAGGACGGTGCGACGCCATTGCCGCACGAATCCGGTGAAATCGAAGGCCGCGCCGCATTTTTCGATCTCTCCCTGGACGGACGCTGGGGCGGGATCATCACCGGCGACAAGATCGCACTCGATATCGACCCCTGTGCCTGTGGCAACAAGGGCCCGTCGGTCCGCAATGACATCGTCCGATACGCCGACATCAAGGGCGACGACAAGATCGGCTGCGCCGGAACCGTCGACGCGTACGTACGGGGGCTGTCGTGACTATCGCAGACACCGTGGCGGCCGCGCCGTTCTTCCTGCGCGGCGAATTGTTAGAGGGTGACGACGTCACGCATCGCTCGCGCGATCTGGGCGTCACCTTCGCGACACCACGCATCCCCATGGACCGCGCAGTGCATCCGCGCAGCGAGGTGCCACCGCTGCTGAATGTCCCGCTCGCGGAGATCATCGATTTCCTCGTCGAGACCGGCCGACGGCTGCGCGCCCCCGAAAACCCGTTCGTGCGCGACTGCATCGACCGGATGTCGTCCACCCATGTGCTGCCGCGCGCCGTGCTGCAGGCACAGGTCATGGGTGCGGCGGGCTATCTCGACAAGCGGCTGCTCGAAACCGTGGTCGAACAGAATTTTCCGAACCCGCGGGCGCTGGACGAGTGGATTCCCAAGCGCGACTTCACCGGTCGCCAGAGTTTCGTGCGGGCATTCGCACCGCGGCTGATCCATGTGCTGCCCGGCAACTCCCCCGGCGTCGCGGTGAAATCCATTGCCCACGGCGCACTGGTCAAGGCGGTCAATCTGTTCAAGATGTCGTCGAGTGATCCGTTCACCACGGTCGCGATCCTGCGGACCATGGCCGATATCGATCCCGGCCACGCCATTGTGCGGTCGATGTCCGCGCTCTACTGGCGCGGCGGCGACGATGCGGTGGAGCGGGTGCTGTACCGGCCGCAGTATTTCGACAAGATCGTCGCCTGGGGTGGCGGCGACGCGATCGACAACGTGATCAAATATCTCGGGCCGGGCTTCCAACTGGTGTCCTTCGACCCGAAGACATCGATCTCGATGGTCGGCCGGGAGGCCTTCGCCTCGGATGAGGCACTCGACCGGGCGGCGGAACTCGCCGCCGCCGATGTGATGGTGCTCAACCAGGAGGCCTGCGTCGCAAGCCGTTTCGTCTATGTCGAGGCCGATCAGGCCGACGCCGACCGCTTCTGCGCACGGCTGCACGCCCGCATCGTCGACAAGGCCGCCGGATCGGGCGACACCCGGCCGCTCGATATCGATTTGCGCGAGCAGATCGACACCCTGATGATGCTCGACGACGAGTTCCAGGTCTGGGGACGGACCGACGGCAAGGGACTGGTGATCCGTTCCGATGAACCCGTGGATTTCCACCCGATCAACAAGACCGCCAACGTGGTTCGCGTGGACAGCCTCGACACGGCGATGAAATACGTCAATGTGGCGACGCAGACGGTCGGCTTCTTTCCGTTCGACCGGATGGCCGACTACCGCGACCGGCTGGCCAGCGGCGGCGCACAGCGCATCGTCCGCCTCGGCGAAGCCGGACCGAGCACAATCGGCAACCCCCACGACGCCATGTACCCACTACACCGCTTCGTGCACTGGATGGCCCACGAAGACGGACTCGCGCCCTACTAATGCCCCGTCTGCACGCCGAGCGCAGTCGAAAGGTGGCTCGCCACGCCGTCCGACACCGCAATTCGACTGCGCTCGACGGGATGGTGCCACGGACGAGGCACTAGCCGGCCCGATCCCTCTTTGCGGCGTGGTCGTGGTCGGCGTCGGGCAGCCGGACCGCGACCCGGACCTGGAGCGTCAGTGAGCGGGTCGGCAGCACCATTACCGCGCCCAGCGCCGCGGACCGCCGCACCGCGACGGCATGTGCGCCGACCGGCCCCCACCACCAACTCCAGCCACAGCCGTGCAATGCCAGAATGCGGGCGGTACTGGTGAAGTCCACGGCCTCGAGTCCGACGGCGTCGATGAACAGCCCGCTCAGCGCGATGGATCCGAACAGCATCGACGGTGAGACCCCGTCACAGACCACGTGCACAGTCCCTGCGGGGCCGACACACCGCGCTGCCCGGTCCAATACGGCACGACGACTTTTCGCGCTGCCCGAAACCAGCGCGACGGCTTCCGGCCCCGCGGTCAAGCGCCGGGTCCTTCCAGGATCGTCACCGCCGACACCGCCGTCGGCCCACCTAGGTTGTGCGCCAAGCCGATACGCGCACCGTCGACCTGATTCACCGCCGTGCCGCGCAACTGCTGGAACAACTCGACGCACTGGGCCACGCCGGTCGCCCCCGGCGGATGTCCCTTGGCCTTCAGGCCGCCGCTCGGATTCACCGGCAGCGCGCCGCCGACCTCGGTGACTCCGCTCTCGATCAGTTTCGCGGCCCCGAATCGCTCGGCGAAGCCGAGGTCCTCGTAGCTGATCAGTTCGATACCGGTGAAGAAGTCGTGCACCTCGGCGACATCGACATCCGCGGGAGTCAGACCCGCCATCGAGAAGGCCGCCTCGGCGGCTCGCACGGTGGCGGGGAAGGTCGTCATATCCCGCTTGTGCTGGTGCATCACCGAATCCAGGCCGAGGCCGACACCGCGGATCCACACCGGGCGATCGGTGTAGCGGTCGACCACATCCGCCGCGGCGAGCACCAGCGCCGCCGCACCATCGCTCTGCGGTGCGCAGTCGTAGAGCCCGAACGGTCCGGCCACGATCGGCGCCGCCAGCGCCTGTTCCAAGCTGATCTCGAAACGCAAGCGGGCCTTGGGATTACGCACACCATGCCGGTGGTTCTTCACCGCAACCATGGCCAAATGCTGTCTGGTCGCGGGCGATTCGTGCAGATATCGGGCCACGTGCAGCGCGAATCCGACGGGCGCGATCAGGCCGAGTGGGTAGTCCCATGCCATATCGCGGGCCATCGCCTCCCACTCCCACAGCATGTCCTTCTGCGCGGTCTCGCGTAACTTGTCCGCGCCGACGACAAGGGCCACGTCGAAAGCACCGGAGGCAATGCCGAACAGGGCATTGCGCACCGCGTCATTGCCTGTCGCACAGGAGTTTTCGACCCGGGTCACCGGCAGATCCGGGAGCCCGAGCGCATCGGCGACAATCCCGGCCGGGAATCCGTCGGTATTGCCCATCGCACCGAACCAGGCCGCCTGCAGATCGGAGGTGGCCAACCCCTTATCGATGCTGGCGGCGCATTCGGCGAACGCCATCGGCACCAGATCCTTGACGCCGAGGGCGAAATGCTCGGCGAAGGGCGTCATACCCGCACCGACGATGGCTACTTCCCGCACCGCGCGACCTCCGGTTCGAATGCATATCCATAATCGGGCACCCCCGAGCGCACCGCGACCCGGCGCAGCACCATGCGCCCACGGTCCCCGATCGCCACGGTGCCCGGATCGGTGCCCGTCACCTTCGCCAGCGCCCGCACCCCGACACCGTCGAGTTCGATGATCACCAGGGTGTACGGACTTCTCAGCCCAGGCACCGGGATCGCGACAGTGGCCTCGGTGTACACGGTGCCGGTGCGCGGCAGCGGCACCAGTGTGTAGTCGGTGCTCAGACCGCCGTCCGAGGCGACCCGATAGCGCGGTGGGAAGTCCAGTTCGTCACTGCCGGAGTGTTTTCCGGCCTCCCAGCGCACCTTCGCCTCGAATGCGCGCTCGTAGGCGGCCAGCGAGATCGGAAGCTCGGATCCCGGCCACAGGTCGCCTTCGGGCAGCTCTCTGGCCGTCGACTCGCGCCGCTGCAGCACGGCCGTACCGGTGGCCACCGTGATACCGGACAGGCTGGCCTGCTCCACCCCCACCAGCAGGCCCGTGCTGCCCCATTCGGCCATGGCCGCCAAGGCGAACAGTCCGGCGCTGGCGCCCACCGTCGGCAGCGACGGCGGGCCGCCGAGGCACAGCGCGGCCGCCTGTTTGTCGTCGACCCCGGCCACCGCCACCGGCGTATCCAGCCAGGCCGCAGCCAGCGAGGCCAATAAGCCGCGCGTGTGCAGCAGTCGCGGATCGCCGTAATCGTGCACGGCCCCAACGGCATTGCGGGTCCGCACCGGCAGGCTGCGCGCCACCCGGGCGGCGGTGCGCACCTGCATGCCGTGATCGGAGATCAATGCCGCGGCCGCGCCCGCGGGTTCGGTATCCACCCCGATGATCAGGGTGCGCGGCCGGGCGGAACTGAGCGAGTCGAGGGTGGCGGGCGCGCCACCGAGCCGCTCGATCACCTCCAGTTCCGGATCCAGCCCGAGTCCCGCCAGCAGGACCGCGGCATTACTGCTTCCCACCAGCGGCAGATCGCGACTGACCACGATCACCCGTTCCACCGGACCGGCGTCGTGCAGTGCGGCGCGGCCGGCCTCCACCGCCAGGGTGATCGCGTCCTCGTCGTCACCGAGCACCCGATGGCGCTGGGTGCCCCAGCACGGCAGGTAGGTACCTATCGAAGCTATGTAGGTCATGGGTACTCCAGCGAATTACGTGATCGCACCCGCGGTTTTGAGCGCGATGATGCGGTCCCAGTCCAGGCCGAGTTCGAGCAGGACCTCGTCGGTCTGCGCGGCGAATTCCGGGCCGGGACGCAGGTCGGGGGCGGCGAGATCGAACTGCACCGGACTCGAAACCAGCTGCAGCTCACCGGCTTTGCGGACATATTCGTTCGCCTGCACCTGCGGATCGTCGATCGCCTGGAGCGCGTCCTGCACCGGCGCCCACGGCCCGGACAGGGTCGCGAAACGCTCGGTCCACTCGGCGAGCGTGCGGGTGGCGAACACCTCGCGCAGGATCTGCACCGCCGCAGCGGTATTGGTCGCGATCGCGGCGGCATCGGCGAACCGCGGATCTTCCACGAGGTCCGGCCGGTCGATATGTCGGCATACGTCGGCCCAGAACTTGCCGGGCTGCAACATGACCAGCGACAGATACCGACCGTCCTTGGTGGCGTACAACCCCGACAGCGGATTCGACGGTGAACCGTGTGATCCGGTCGGAAATGCGCGCAGCGGCTCCCCCATATACGCCGAGAGCGCGATGGTGTGCCCCATCGACCACAGCCCGCTGCTCAGCAGCGACACATCCACGATCGACGGCTCGCCCGTGCGTTCCCGCTTCAGCAGCGCGGCCGCGATGCCGCCCGCCAGATTGGTTCCGGAGATGGTGTCACCGAATGCCGGACCGGGTGGAGGGATCAGTCCGTCGATATCGGGCGGGGTGATGGTGGCGGCGACGCTGCCGCGGCACCAGTAGGCGGTCATGTCGTAGCCGCCTTTATCGGCCTCCGCGCCGCGCGGGCCGAGACCGCTGCCGCGGGCATAGATGATCTTCGGGTTCACCGCGCGAATGTCGTCGACATCGATACCGAACTTGCTTCGGTGCTGCGGCAGGAAACTGGTCAGGAATACGTCCGCGGTCTCGGCCAGGTCGTGGATCACCGTCCGGCCCTCGGGCACCGACATATCGACCCCGATACTGCGCTTGCCCCGATTGGCATGTTCCACATTGGGATTGGGGTCGCCCTCGACCTTGAATGTGGCGATCTGACGCAGCCCGCGCTGCGGGTCACCGGTGACCGCGTGCTCGACCTTGATCACGTCCGCACCCCAGTCGGAGAGCACGGCGCCCGCGGAGGGCACGAACCCGTACATCGCGACCTCGAGGACGCGGATCCCGTCGAGTGGCCCCGCGCTCATCGGACCGCCGCCGCGAAGGTCTTGATCTCCAGGAATTCCGTCAACCCGTCGACTCCCATCTCCCGGCCGATGCCGGACTGTTTATAACCGCCGAAAGGTGCGTCGGCAGCGAAGTAGTTGCCGCCGTTGATGCTCATGGTGCCGGTGCGGATACGCCGCGCCACCGCCAGCGCCCGCTCCTCGTCGGCGCTGAACACGCCGCCGGACAGGCCGTAGATCGAGTTGTTCGCGATCCGTACGGCATCGTCGTCGTCCTCGTACGGGATCACCGCGAGCACCGGCCCGAAGACCTCCTCCTGGGCGATTTCGCTGTCCGGATCGACACCTGCCAGCAGCGTCGGCAGGTAGAAGAAGCCCGGATCGACCTTCTTGCCACCGGTTACCAGTTGGGCACCCGCCGCCACAGCGCGCTGCACCAAGCCGTCGACCTTGTCGCGCTGGCGCTCGCTGATCAGTGGGCCCATATAGGTTTTCGGATCGGCGGGGTCGCCGTAGCGCACGTGCGCGAAATTCTGTGCGACCAGTTCCACGATCGCGTCGTGGTCCTTGCGCGGCACCAACAGCCGGGACGTCAACGCACAGCCCTGCCCGGCATGGACGACAATGCTGAACGCCGCGAACTGTGCTGCCGTCCGGTAGTCGGCGTCGTCGAGCAGGATCGCGGCCGATTTGCCGCCGAGCTCGAGGAACACTCGCTTCAGCGTCTCGCTCGCGGCGGCCATGATCTTGCGTCCCACCGGCGTCGAACCGGTGAAGGTGACCACGTCTACATCGGGATGGGTCGTCATCCGTTCGCCGACAGCCACATCCGAGGAGGTGAGCACGTTGACCACACCGGCGGGAATGTCGGTGTGGCGCGCGATGATCTCGCCGAGCGCCAGGGTGGCCAGCGGCGTATCCGGTGCGCCCTTGAGCACCACCGTGCAACCGGCCGCGAGCGCGGGCGCGAGCTTGGCCAATGCGAGCTGATGCGGATAGTTGTAAGCCGCGATGGCCGACACCACGCCCGCGGCTTCCTTCTCGACCCAGCGCCGGTGGCGCTGACCCCGGATTTCGATATCGCCGAGGTCCTCGGTGAAGGAGAACTTCGACAGCAGTCCGGCGTAGAAGCGGACGATCTCGAAGGGAATCTCGAGCTGGTTACCCTGCGTGAGCTGCCTGGTCGCGCCGACCTCCGCGATCGTCAGCTCCCGCAGTTCTTCGACGTTATCGCGAAATGCCTGGTAGAGCTGTTCGAGGCAGTGCGCGCGGAATGCGGCGTCGGTGGCCCAGGTCGTGGTGTCGAAGGCCCGCCGGGCCGCGGCGATGGCCGCGTCGGTCTCGGGAAGGCCTGCCTCCGGTGCGTACCCGTACACCTCGCCCGTCGCGGGATTGAGTGAGGCGAGCGTGCGCCCGGTCTCGATCAACTGTCCATCGACGAGCAGCCGCCGGGTCGGAATCTGCTCCGTCCGGGCGGCCACTTCTTCTTGCACTGACATCCGGTCTCCTCCGCTACGCAATGGAAACTTCATTCTCGCTATTGGAGAATCATACGTTCATCGCTTGCGCGACTGTAGCAACAATCCCGAAATAGGCAACCAATGTCGCGCGCGGATGACATCGGTGCTCGCATGTCGATTCCCCCCATCACCCGGGAAGTCTTGCGCGTACGATCAACGCGAGAGTACGGTTCTCAACATCCGGAAGGGAGATTCTTGCGTGAAAACCGCTGTGGTCACCGGAGGCGCCTCGGGCATCGGCCTCGGCATCGTCGAGCGCCTGCGCGCCGACGGCCTGAACGTCGCCACCCTCGACGTGAACCCGTCCGCCGAGGACGATTTCGCGTATCAGGCCGACGTGTCGAAACCGGACGAGATCGCCGCGGCGTTGACCGATGTGCGCGCGAAGCTGGGTCCGATCACCGTGCTGGTCAATGCCGCCGGAATCGAGAAGTACCGCCGCTTCCAGAACCTCACTTTCGAGGAGTGGCAGCGCATCATCGATGTCAACCTGCACGGCGTATTCCACACCGTCCAAGCCGTTCTGCCGGATATGACGGCCGCGAACTGGGGACGCATCGTCAATATCTCCTCCTCCAGTACCCACTCCGGCCAGCCGTTCATGGCGGCGTACGTGGCGGCCAAGTCCGGACTCAACGGCCTCACCAAATCGCTTGCGCTGGAACTGGGTCCGTACGGGATCACCGTCAACGCGGTTCCGCCGGGCTTCATCGATACCCCCATGCTGCGCCGGTCCGAGGAGAAGCAACTGCTCGGCGGAACCATCGAGGAGCACATCCAGCGCACCCCGGTGCGCCGGGTCGGCCGCCCCGCCGATATCGCCGCCGCCTGCTCGTTCCTGATCTCCGAGGACGCGGGCTACATAACCGGCCAGATCCTCGGCGTCAACGGCGGCCGTAATACCTGAACCCGCCCGTGCCTCGGCACGGGCGGTGCAGCCCAGAAGAAGTAGGACCGAAAGGAACAGCCGTGGGACGTGTGGAGGGCAAGGTCGCCTTCGTCACCGGAGCCGCGCGAGGCCAGGGCCGCAGCCACGCGGTGAAGCTCGCCGAGGAGGGTGCCGACATCATCGCGGTGGATATCTGCCGTGATATCGAGAGCATCCAGTACTCGCTATCGCGACCGGAGGATCTCGAGGAGACCACCCGTCTCGTCGAGAAAACCGGTCGGCGCATCATCGCCGAACAGGCCGACGTGCGCGACCGAGCGCAACTCGCCGCGGTGATCGAGCGCGGTATCGCCGAATTCGGCCATCTCGACATCGTGGTGGCCCAAGCCGGCATCGCCGGTATGAAGGGCGAGCCGCAGTGGCAGGCCTGGACCGATGTCATCGACACCAACCTGATCGGCGTCATCAACGCCGTCCAGGCGGCGCTGCCGCATCTCGGCGCGGGCGCATCGATCGTCGCCACCGGTTCGACCGCGGCGCTGATGGACTTCTCCAAAGTCGATCAGCCGGGCAAGGATCCGGGCGGTGTCGCCTATATGGTCGCCAAACGCCTTCTGTCGCAATACATCCACGAGATCGCCACCCACTTGGCCGCGAGCAGTATTCGGGCCAATGTCGTGCACCCGACCAATTGCGACACCCCCATGCTGCACAGCGAGCCGATGTATCGGTCGTTCCGGCCGGATCTCGAACATCCCACCCGCGCCGACGCCGAACCCGCCTTCTTCGTACAGCAGGCCATGCCGGTCCCCTATGTCGATCCGGAGGAGATCAGCAACGCGGTGTTGTTCCTGGCCTCCGATGAGTCCCGTTTCATCACCGGTACCCAGCTGCGGGTCGATGGCGGCGGCTATCTGAAGTGGTACGACTACCGCGTCTGAAGGGAAGAAATACCGTGAAGGTTCGAGTCGATGACGAGCGCTGCCAGGGGCACACCCTGTGCGCGATGATTGCCCCGAAAGTGTTCGAACTCAGTGAAATCGACGGGCATTCGTCACCGGTCAGCGAAGACGTTTCCGCCGATCAGCAGGACAACGTGCGCGAGGCCGTCCGGTCCTGCCCCGAGCGGGCGATCTCCAGCACCGAATAGAGGAACCGCCGATGACCGAAATCGCATCCGATGCCGAGCGCAGACAGCCGGAATTTCATTTCGATCGACACACCCCGCAATATCGCGGACAGTTCGTCGACATCACCCAGCAGATGCAGAGCGAGTGCCCGGTCGCCTGGACCGAAACCTACGGCGGACACTGGGTGGCCGCGGGTAACCGCGAAGTGTTCGAACTGGCCCGCTGCCCGCACATCTCCAACGACAACGACCCCAATGGGGAGCGCCGCGGCTACAAGGGGATTTCCATTCCGACGCCGGAACGCGGCCAGGGTATTCGCGCGGGCATCCTGGAAATGGACCCGCCCGAACAGCGGGAACTGCGCTCGGCGCTGAATCCGTATCTGTCCCCAGCGGCGGTGCAGCGCTGGATTCCGTTCGTCGACGAAATCGTGCGCGCCAGTATCGACGAGCAGATCGAAAGCGGCAGTATCGATTTCGTCGACGAGTTGGCGAATATCGTGCCCGCGGTGCTCACCCTCGCGATGCTGGGCATCCCGCTGGACAAGTGGACCATCTACAACGAACCGGCGCACGCCTCGGTGTACACCCCACCGGATTCGCCGGACACCCCGCGGATCGCCGAGATGCACCGCGCCATGGGCCTTGACCTGCTGACGAATTATCTGGAGGTCAAACAGAATCCGCGGCCGGGCATGCTGCACGCCGTCGCGGAGTCCACCCTGAACGGCGAGCCGATCTCCGATATGGACGCGCTCGGCATGCTCAGCCTCATTATCGGCGGCGGTTTCGACACCACCACCGCTCTCACGGCGCACGCATTGGAATGGCTGTCGGAGAATCCGGATCAGCGCGAATTGCTCAGCCGCGAACGCGATCTCATGCTGGATTCCGCGACCGAGGAGTTCCTGCGCTACTTCACCCCCGCACCGGGTGACGGCCGTACCTTCGCCCAGGATTGCGAGGTCGGGGGCAAGCGGTTCGCCGAGGGTGAGCGGCTGTGGCTGTCGTGGGCGATGGCCAACCGGGATCCCGAGGTGTTCGACAACCCCAATGAGATCGATATGGAACGACGGGGCAATCGGCACTACAGTTTCGGTCTCGGCGTGCATCGCTGCATCGGTTCCAATATGGCGCGCATGGTGTTCAAGCGAATGCTGCTCGCGGTGTTCGACCGGATGCCGGACTATCGCTGCGATCCCGAAGACGCCGTACATTACGACACCATCGGCGTCATCCAGGGTATGCGGCATCTGCCTGCCGCCTTTACCCCCGGTCCCCGGCTGGGCGCCGGACTCGACGAAACCCTGGCGAAACTGCAGCGCATCTGCGATGAGCAGCGACTGGCCGAACCGGTCACCGTGCGCAAAGGCGACGCCCAGATCTGACGAAAGAGCGAGGAGGCGATATGGGCGAAGCATCGGGACGTCCACTGCCATTGCTCACCCTCGAGAACGAGTTCTTCTGGACCTCGGGGAGCGATGGCACGCTGCGCATACAGGAATGTGAATCCTGTGCGGCACTGATCCATCCACCGCAGCCGGTGTGCCGGTACTGCCGTGGACACGAGATGGGAGTGCGTGCCGTCTCCGGCTTCGCCACACTCGCCGGCTTCACCGTCAACCACCGTTTCGGTGTGCCGGGACTGCCCGCGCCCTACGTCGTGGCGCAGGTCGCGCTCGAGGAGGATCCGCGAGTTCGGCTGACCACCAATGTGATCGACTGCGATCCGGCTGCCCTGGTTCTCGGTATGCGACTCGAGGTGGTCTTCCAACAGGACGACGACGTCTGGCTGCCGCTGTTCCGGCCCGTCGAAACACAGCCGGAACCGGCACCGCTGCCCGTGGACGATATTGCGCCACAAGAGTTCTGGCGGCACGTTCGGCCCATGGTGCGCTCGGAGAAATTCGAGGACCGGGTCGCGCTCACCGGTATCGGTATGTCGCCGATCGGGCGGCGGCTGCAGGTTCCGCCGCTGCGGCTGACCATCCAGGCCTGCGAACGCGCGGTCGCCGACGCCGGATTGACACTCGACGATATCGACGGCCTGTCGACCTATCCCGGCGGCGGCAATATGGGCGGATTCAGCGAGGGCGGTGTCACTGCCCTGGAGTCCGCCCTCGGCATCCGGCCGACCTGGTACAACGGCGGCATCGAAACCTTCGGCCCCGGTGGGGCGGTCATCGCGGCCATGCTCGCGGTCGCGGGCGGGCTCGCCAGGCATGTGTTGTGTTTCCGCACCCTGTGGGAAGCCACGTTCAACGATCTGATGCGTACCGGCAAGATCAAGCCCTCGAGTGGGCGCACACCCGGCTGGATGGCCCCCTTCGGCGCCACCTCGGCGGCACATACCTTGGCGCAGAACGCACAACGGCATTTCCATCGCTATGGCACCACTCGCGAAACCCTCGGCTGGATCGCACTGAACCAGCGCGCGAATGCCGAACTCGAGCCGACCGCGATCTACCGAGATCCGATGACCATGCAGGACTACCTCGAGGCGCGCACGATCACCACCCCGTTCGGGCTCTACGACTGCGATGTGCCTTGCGACGGCGCGATCGCGGTCATCGTCTCGAGCGTGGACGCGGCGCGCGATCTGGCCAAACCACCCGTTCTGGTGGAGGCGGTCGGCACCCAGATCATCGAGCGCATCGAATGGGATCAGAGCACCCTCACCCACGAACCACAGGTACTCGGCCCGGCCGCGCACCTGTGGACCCGAACCACGTTGCGTCCCACCGACGTAGACGTCGCCGAGTTGTACGACGGCTTCACCTTCAACTGCCTGTCCTGGCTGGAGGCCCTCGGCTTCTGCGGTATCGGCGAGGCCAAGGACTTCCTCGACGGCGGTAAGAACATCGCCCGCGACGGCCTGCTCCCGCTCAATACCCACGGTGGCCAGCTCTCGCACGGCCGCACCCACGGCATGGGCCTGCTGCACGAGGCGATCCTGCAGTTGCGCGGTGAAGCCGGTGCGCGTCAGGTTGCCGACGCCCGCATCGGTGTGGTGTCGAGCGGCGGGCTCACCCCCGGTGGGGCAATGCTGCTGCGGAGCGATTCATGACGATTGCCGGATCCGATTTCTCCCTGCTCACCGACGACGACCCGATTCCGGTGGTCACCGAGGTCGACGGCATCCCGATGTCCGGGTTGTTGGCCGAGGCGCCGACGCCGCGGGCGGTGCTGCTCGCCCTGCACGGCGGGGCCACCACCTCTGCGTATTTCGACTGTCCGGACCATCCGCGACTGTCACTGCTGCGGCTGGCCGCCGCGGCGGGATACACCGTGCTGGCCCTGGACCGGCCCGGATACGGCAGCTCGCACACGCATGCCGACGAACTCGCCGACCCACAGCGCCGAGTCGATCTGATGTACGCGGCGGCCGAGCAGCATCTCGGGTCGCGGCCCCGCGGCGCGGGCACCTTCTTGCTCGCCCATTCCGCGGGCAGCGAACTGGCGCTGCGGATGGCGGCCGACGAGCGCGGCCGTGAGTTACTCGGCCTCGAATTGGCCGGGACGGGTTTGGAACATCAGCAGGAGGCCTACGACATCCTGTGGGGACCGGATCCGCAAGGGCGTCGGCGCATGCGGCGCGACGGCGTGCCGGGCGGCGTCACCGAACTGCTGTGGTATCCGGCCCGGCTGTACCCGCCCGAGCTGGTCGGCGGTGCGCGGATCGGATCCTATGGCCCACGCTACGAAGGGAATTCGGTCGAAGACTGGCCGACGGTCACCTTCCCCACGCTTGCCGCCGAGGTTCGGATTCCGGTGCGGTTCACCGTCGGCGACCACGAACGGGTATGGCGCAACGACCCCGAGGCACTCGCCGCGGTCGCCAACCGGTTCACCGCCGCGCCCAGGGTGGTGCTCAATGTCCAGCCCAACAGCGGACACAACCTCAGCATGGGACATACGGCCGCCGCCTACCACCTCGGGCTGCTGGCCTTCGTCGAAGAGGCCGCCGTCGCCCGGAGCACCGGCGAATTCCACGGCCCGGCAATACAATTCAACGGCGCCACACAGGAGGAGAACTGATGGACGTCGTCGATGTCGCCATCGCACTCGTGCGAGTCGTCGTGGGTGGCACCATGATCGCCCACGGGGTCAATCACTGGGTGGGCGGCGGCAAGATCGCGGGCACCGCGCGCTGGTTCAGCGGCCTCGGACTACGCGGTGGCGTCCTGCACGCGTGGCTGAGCGTCGTCACCGAAATCGGTGCCGGCGTGTTGTTGATCGTCGGGCTGCTGACTCCGCTGGCGTGTGCGGCGGTCATCTCGGTGATGGCGGTCGCGGGCCTGCTCGCCCACCGCACCAACGGATTCTTCGTATTCAAAGAGGGTTACGAGTATGTGCTCGTGCTCGCGGTCGTTTCGCTGGCGCTGGGGCTGCTCGGTCCCGGGTGGCTGTCCATCGATCACGCCGCCGATATCGAGATAACGGGTTGGGCCGGTGGCGGCATCGCCCTCGGGGTCGGCCTGGTCGCCACCGCGGGCCTGCTCGCCGTGTTCTGGCGGCCCGAAGCGAAAGGCGAAGCGTGATGCGGGTCGGATTCATCGGACTCGGCAGCCAAGGTGCGCCGATGGCACGCCGGATCGTCGACTCCGGATATGAGACAACGCTGTGGGCACGGCGGCCCGCCTCGCTCGAGCCGTTCGCCGATACGGCGGCGAAGGTCGCCGCATCACCAGCGGAACTGGCCGGCGCGAGCGATCTCGTCTGCCTCTGCGTGGTCGGCGACGCCGACGTCCGCGAAGTCGTGACCGGCGCCGACGGCGTACTGGCGGGCATGGCCGCGGGCACGATCCTCGCCGTGCACAGCACGGTGCATCCGGACACCTGCCGCGAGCTCGCAGATATCGCTGTGGCACAGGGGGTTTCGATCATCGACGCACCGGTCAGCGGTGGCGGCGCGGCGGCTGCCGACGGCCGGTTGCTGGTGATGGTCGGCGGCTCGACCGATATCGTCGAACGCGCTCGCCCGGTATTCGAGACCTACGCCGAGCCCGTCGTCCATCTGGGCCCGCTCGGCGCCGGACAGACCGCCAAGCTGCTCAACAACCTGCTGTTCACCGCGAATCTCGCCACGGCGGCAAGCACTCTCGCGCTCGGCACGGCGATCGGTATCGATCCGGCCCGCCTCGGCGAGGTGATCTCGCACGGTACCGCCGACAGCTTCGCGCTCGGTCGTGTCGTCTCCGCGGGCGGCACTCTGGACCGGATCGCCGCGCACGCCGGGCCGCTGCTGCGCAAGGATGTCGGTCTGATCGCGGACCTGGCCGCCGCCGCGAGCGCCGAACCCGGCATCGTGCTCGACGCCGCGGACGCGACCCTCGCGATGATCGACCATCCGCGCTGATGCGCGTCGGATTCCTCGGCGCCGGGCGAATGGGGCGTCCCATGGTGGAGCGGCTGGTCCGGGCCGGACATGAGGTGTGCGCGCTCGGCCGGTCACTCGATGCGCGCCGGGCCCTCACCGAGATCGGCGCGCAGGCGGTATCCGCCCCCGCGGCCGTCGGGACCAACGCCGATCTGGTCATCGTGTGCGTCTTCACCGATGAACAGGTTCGAGCGGTATGTCTCGGCACACCGCTGCTCGCCGCCATGCCATCCGGTTCGACTCTGGTCCTGCACACCACCGGCAGTCCGCACACGGCGGCGGCCATTGCCGCCGAAGCCGTTGCCTCACATGGCATCCAGGTGCTCGACGCGCCCGTCAGCGGCGGCCCACCCGATATCGCGGCCGGGCGACTCACCCTCTTCGTCGGTGGCCCGGTCGAGACCGTGGACCGGGTCCGGCCCGTGCTGGCCGCCTACGGCGACCCGATTCTGCACGTCGGTCCGCTCGGCGCGGGCCAGCGCGTCAAGTTGGTCAACAACGCCGTATTCGCCGCACAGCTCGGAATACTCACCGCGGCAGTGGATCTCGGGAAACAGCTGGGCGTTGCCGAGACCACCCTGTTGGCCGCGCTGCCGCACGGGAGCGCGGCAAGTCGCGCACTGACCGGTGTCGCGGGCCGGGGTTCGGTGGCCGAATTCAGCGCATCGGTAGGTGAATTCGTCGGCAAGGATGTCGCGGCGGTCCGGTCGATCGCCGCCGAACTCGGCACCGATCTCGGCCTACTCGACGACGCGATCGACAACCGGCACTGACGAATACAAGGGCGCCCCGGACCTGCTGCCGGTGCAGGTTCGAGGCGCCGTTGCCACCGCGCCACGCTGCGCGGGTGAGCCATCAGACTCCGGCGGGGACTTCCGCTTCGGTCTGCTCGGCCGGACGGGCGGCAATCACACGACGGACCGGAATGGCCATCGCAACCAATGCCGCCAGGACCGATACGCCACAGCCGATCAAGAACGCGACGCGGAAACCGTCCTCGGTGGGGATGCTGTGACCGCCGACCGTGACGGTCAGCTGTGCGAGCACCGCGCCGACCACGGCCGCGGAGATCGAGGTGCCGATCGAGCGCATCAGGGTATTGAATCCGTTGGCGGCGGCGGTCTCCGACTGCGGCACCGCACCCATGATCAGGGCGGGCATCGCGCCGTAGGCGAAACCGACACCCGAGCTGCAGATGATGTTCACGATCAGCAGTCCCCAGGTGCTGCCCATCAGGACCTGCGCGGAGCCGTAACCGATGGCCATGATGACGGCACCGACCACAAGGGTGAACTTCGGACCGCGCAATGCCGACAGCTTGGCGCCGACTGGAGAGATCAGCATCATCATGATTCCGGCGGGAGCCATCCACAGTCCCATCGCCATCATCGACTGGCCGAGACCGTAACCGAGTGAACTCGGCAGCTGCATCAACTGCGGGACACTCAGCTGCAACGCGTACATACCGACGCCGATGGCGACCGTCGCGAGATTGGTGACGAGCACCTGCGGCCGAGCGGTCACCCGCAGGTCGACCAGCGGCTCGACGGTCCGCAGTTCCCACCAACCCCACACCAGCAGCAGCACTACGGCCGCGACGAACAGGCCGAGAATGCTGCCGCTCGTCCAACCCCACGTCGCGCCCTTGGACACGGCGAGCAGCAGCGACACGAGGCCGGCGCCGAGGAGTACCGCACCGAGTCCGTCGAAACGACCCGACGGCCCTTCGGCAATACCCTCCGGGACGATCAGCGTGATCAGCGCGGTGGCGACCGCGACCAGCGCCGCCGCCGCCCAGAACAGCACCCGCCAGTTGCTGTACTCGGTGACCGCCGCCGCCAACGGCAGACCGAGCGCGCCACCGATACCGAGCGAAGAGCTGATCAGTGCGATGGCCGAGCCGAGTCGCTCGGGCGGCAGCACATCCCGCAGCAATGCGACGGCCAGCGGGATGGTGCCGAAGCCGAGGCCCTGCAGGCCGCGGCCGATGATCATCGGCAGCAATGAACCCGCCATGGCACAGACCACCGAGCCGACGATGAGCGGCACGGTCGAGGCGATCACCATCCGGCGCTTGCCGAACATATCGCCGAGGCGTCCGGCGACCGGAGTGGCGACCGCACCCACGAGCAGGGTGACCGTGACCACCCAGGACGTATTGGCCGCCGAGGAATTCAGAATCTGCGGCAACTCGCCGAGCAATGGCACCACGAGCGTCTGCATCAGCGACGCGACGATGCCGGTATAGGCCAGCACGGCCAGGATGGCGCCCGGCCGGACAGCGGAATCAGGCTTGTCCACGCAAATCTCCCTCGGACTCACAACAATCAGCGTGTATCGTACACTACATGTGTATCATGCATTCCACGTGAACAATACACGCACTGTGTGTGATGCACATCTCCGAGGAAGGAAGGCATGGACAAGCGCATACAACTGATCGAGTTCGAGACCTTGCTACTCGGCCACTACCGACTGAGCCCGCAGCATCGGCGCACCGATGACCCGCTCGAGCGCAGCTCATATCTGCTACTGAGCCGACTGCGGATCCAGGGCCCGATGTCGCTGCGGCAGCTCAGCGACGCCCTGGGATTGGATGTGTCGACGCTGCATCGGCAGACCGCCACACTGCTGCGCACCGGACTCGTCGAACGCATCCCCGACCCCGACGGCGGTATCGCGCGCAAGTTCCGCGTCACCGCCGACGGAGGTCAACGCCTCGATCGGGAGCGTGCTGTCATCATCGAGGTACTGGCAGCGGTGACGCAGGATTGGACCGCCGAGGAGCGCGCCGAATTCGCCTGCTATCTGGAGCGTTTCAACAGCGATATCGAACGGCTGTACGGACGGACATGGCCGCGCCCGGAGCCGATGCCCGCCCGGTAGGTCGCTCAGCTGACCAGCGTGTCGTGGCCTTCCCAATACTGGGCGCGCAGCCGGCGTTTGTAGAGCTTGCCACTGGGATCACGGGGCAATTCGGTGACGAAGTCGACCGTGCGCGGGCATTTGTAGGAGGCTAGTTCCGCGCGGCAGCAGGCGATCAGCTCGGCCGCGATCTCGGCACCGGCGGCAGCCGGATCAATCAGTTGGACAACGGCTTTCACCGCCTCGCCCATTTCCTCGTCCGGCACGCCGAGCACGGCGACGTCGGCGACCATGGGATGTGCGGCGAGGACGTTCTCGGCCTCCTGCGGGTAGATATTGACCCCACCGGAAATGATCATGTGGGCCTGGCGATCGGTCAGGTACAGATAGCCGTCGGCATCCAGATAGCCCATATCGCCCAGGGTGCGCCACCCCTTCTCATGAGTCACCGAAGCGGTCTTCGCGGCATCGTGGTGATATTCGAACGGCCGTCCCCCACCGAAATACACCACCCCGACCTGGCCGAGCGGCAACTCCTCGCCGTCCGCGCCGACAATGTGACACTCCTGCGCAGGTCTACCCACCGAGCCCGGATGTGCCAGCCACTCCTCGGCGCTGATGTAGGTGTTCCCGACATCCTCGGTCCCGGAGTAGTACTCGCTGAGGATCGGTCCCCACCATTGCAGCATCTGCCGTTTCACCGGCACGGGGCACGGCGCCGCCGAGTGGACCACATTCACCAGGCTGGAGATGTCGTAGCGTTCGCGTTCGGCCTTCGGCAATCGCAGCAGGCGTACGAACATCGTCGGCACCAGTTGCGCGTGCGTGACCCGATGACGCTCGATCAGCTCCAGACATTGCCGAGGGTCGAAGCGTTCCATCACGATCACGGTCGCGCCGATTCGATGCCACGACATCGAGAACACCAGCGGTGCACCGTGATACAGCGGTGCGGGCGACAGATAGACCGCATCCGCACTGGCGCCGCTCACCAGCAGACCCCGCGCGATCTGCACCGGCGCCGAATCCGGATCGCCGAGCGGAGCTGCGGGCAGCGGTTTGCGAACTCCCTTGGGCTGCCCGGTCGTTCCCGAGGAGTACAGCATCTCCCGGCCCTCGCATTCGTCGGAGCCGAGCGGATACGGTGATGTCGCCGTCAGCACATCCTCGTACTGCTCGAAACCGACCAACTCCCCCACCGCCACGATTCGGACCGGGAGGGCGGAGAGGTCGAGCTCGGCCACCACCTCGGCCATGGACTCGCTGGCCACCAGTGCGGTGGCGCCGCAGTCGTCCAGGATGTACTGCACCTCAACGGCTTTCAGATGCCGGTTGATCGCGGTATAGTACAAACCGCAGCGCTGCGCCGCCCACGCGATCTCGAGAAACGGGCGATTGTTCTCCATGAGAATCGCGATGTGGTCGCCGACCGCGAGCCCGCGCGAAAGCAGGGCCCTGGCGAACCGGATCGACCGCTGCTCCAACTGGGCATAGGTCACCACCTCGCCACTGGACGCCAGCACGATCGCCGGGCGATCCGGCGCCCGATCGGCATGCCAGCCGGGCGTCATCGGTGCCGCGGGTGTCCGCACAACGTCGTCGCCCGCCACTGGATCACTCTGTTCGGCAATGTGATTCTCGGCCATGGAACAACACGCTTCCTCGGATTGAATGCCGGTCAGCTGATATCGGCGGCCGCATCGAACCGGTCAACTCGCGGTGATGGCATGCTCCGGGCAGGCCGACACCGCGACCAGGACGGCGCCGGCGAAGTCGGCCGGAACGTCGGGAGTCCGCACCTCGGCGTAGCCGTCGTCGTTGAGGGTGAACACCTCCGGGCACAACGACAAGCACACCCCATGTCCGCGACAGCGGTCGGAATCGACCGAGACCTTCATCGGGTACCACCTTCCGCGATATCGAATTCCAGATGCAGCGCGGTCAGGCCGCGCAGGACGAAGGTCGGCACATACTCGTACTCGCGTGCGTCGGCGGCGCCGTGCACCGCTTCGTCGATGCGGATATCGGTCGTGCGGTCCAGCAGCCGCTCGATGGCCACGCGGGCCTCGGCCCTGGCCAGCGGTGCGCCCGGGCAGGTGTGGATGCCACGGCCGAAAGCGATGTGGGTGCGGGCATTCGAGCGCTCGGGATCGAAGGTCGACGGACCGTCGAAGCGGCGCGGATCCCGGTTGGCGCCACTGTTCACCACCATCAGGGTGGTACCGGCGGGCAGGTCGACCCCGCCGACGCTGACCGGCACCCGCGACAAACGGAAGTCGCCCTTGACCGGGCTCTCCATGCGCAGCACCTCCTCGACGAAATTGGGTATGCGCGAGTGGTCTTCGCGCAGCCACCGCTGCAGTTCCGGCTGTTCGGCGAGCAATTTCAGCGCGGAGCTGAGCAGTCGAACAGTGGTCTCCTGACCGGCCGAGAACAGGTTCGTGGCCACCCGGACGACATCGAGCACCGTGGGTTCCGAGCCGTCCGGGAACATCGTGGTCGCCATGCTGCCGAGAACATCGCCGCGCGGTTCGCGGCGCCGGTCCTCGATGTAGTCGGCGAACTTGCCGTAGAGGAATTCGATCGGATTGTGGTGCATGGATTCACCCTCGGTGCTGCCGAGGGTGGAGCCCTCCCGGTGCGGGTCGCGCTGCAATGCCTGCAGGAATTCCTCCTGGTCGGCCGCGGGCACGCCGAGTAGATCGGCGATGACGTACAGCGTGAACGGTCCGGCGAAGTCACGGATGAAGTCGCCGCGGCCGGGTGCGAGGTAGCTGTCGAGCATCCGGTCCGCGAGCGTCCACATCGCGTCCTCGTTCTCCTTGAGGCGCTTCGGGGTGATCAGCCGCATCAGCAGGCCGCGATGCTGGGTGTGCACCGGCGGGTCCAGGGTCGGCAGCTGGTCGCTGAACGGCAGTTTGTCGCGGTGCTCGGCGATCAGCGCATCGATATCGCCCTCCAGCGGCACCGGGAAACCGGGGAACGGACCGGTCACCGAGGTGCAGGAGGAGAAGTGCTGGGTGTCGTTCAGCACCTCGAGCGCCTCGTCGTAGCCGGTCACCATGTACACGCCGTGGTGGTTCTCGCGCGCCACCGGGCACTGTGCCCGCATGGCGTCGAAGTACGGATACGGATCCGCTATGAGCTCCCGCCCGAGAAAGAAATCCATCTCCTCGAAGTCGTTCACCACTGATGGCTCCCTTCGCCACCGCGCGCTCGTCATGGACCTACCGACCGGCACGCGAGAATGCTACTCTCGATAACTGTTGAATCCGATTCTCACATCGGTACGGGAGACCGTCAAATAGGAGACGGCGGCGCGCGGTTTCCGACCAGCGCGTCTCAGTCCGGTGAGCAGGTGCTCAGCGGTTGATTCGGAGGACCGAAAATCATGAGTGTCGAGCCGACCGGCGATCAGCGGTTGTTCCAGACGACGACCCGCGAGTTCCTCGACCACACCGTCCCGATCGAGACGGTGCGCGAACTCGCCGATGCCGCATCGGGTTTCGATGACCTGTGGTGGCGACGGGGCGCGGAGTTGGGCTGGACCGCGATGCTGGTGCCCGAACATCTCGGGGGCGGCTCGATTTCCGGTCAACCGATGACCGAACTCGCGCTGGTGGCCGAGGAGTTCGGTCGCACCTGCGCGCCCGGCCCGTTGATCCCCACCAGTGCCGTACTCACCGGACTGGCGGCCACGGGCGATCGGTTCGCCGATGTGATCGCCGAGATCGTCAGTGGGGACGCGATCGCCGCGTGGGCGCTCTACGAGCCCGGCCACGGTTTGGATCTCACCGCCCCGGACACCCGGGCCGAACCCGACGGTACCGGCTACCGGCTCACCGGACTCAAGGACCGCGTCGAAGCCGGTGACCGCGCCGACCTGTTCCTCGTCACCGCACACGGCCCGGACGGCCCGATCCAGCTCCTGGTGCGCGCCGATACCCCGGGCGTGACGGTCACCCCGACCTGGACGCTCGACCTCGTTCGCCGTACCGCCCGGGTCGAGTTCGCGAATGTCTTCGTCGGCGCCGAGGCCGTGGTCCAGCAGGGCGAAACCGCCACCGCGGCAACGCAATCGCAACTGCATATCGCAGCGGCGCTCAGCGCCGCGGAGTCGGCCGGCGCCGCCCAGCGCGCCTTCGACGCCACCGTGACCTGGATGTTCGACCGCTACACCTTCGGCCGCCCGCTGGCCTCCTATCAGGCCCTCAAACACCGCATGGCCGATAACAAGACCTGGCTGGAGGCCTGCCATGCGACCGCCCGCGCCGCGGCCGCGGCCATCGACGAAAATCACTCCACGGCAGCCGAATTCGTCAGCGTCGCCAAATCGTATGTCGGTACGAAGGCGCCGGTGATCGTCCAGGACTGCGTCCAGATCCACGGCGGTATCGGCGTCACCTGGGAACACGACCTGCATCTGTTTCTGCGGCGAGTCACCTACGGCCGGGCCCTGTACGGCACCCCGGAGGAACATCACCGCCGTATCACCGACCTACTCGTTCGGAGCGCCGCATGACCACCGATCTCGAACCAGTGGACAGCTTCCGTGACCGTGCCCGGCGCTGGCTGAAGGAAAACCTCCCGCCCACCACGCAGACCTACACCGGCGCGGACCACGACGAAGTGTGGGATCGCGCGCGCGAACTGCAGCGCATCCTCTCCGACGGCGGCTTCGCCGGTATCTGCTTCCCGAAAACCTATGGCGGCCAAGGGCTCACACCCGCCCACCAGCAGGCCTTCACCGAGGAGTCGCTCGGCTACGAGATGCCGCTGGTGCTGAATGTGCCGACGCTGGCGATCTGCGCGGCCACCCTGCTCGAGCTGGGCACCGAGGAGCAGAAGCGCGCGCATCTGACGGCGGTGCTGCGCGGTGCGGAGATCCTGGCCCAGTTCCTGTCCGAACCACGTGGCGGCTCGGATCTGGCCGGGCTGACCACCCGCGCCGATCGCGACGGTGCCGAGTGGATCCTCAACGGCTCCAAGATCTGGAGTTCGGGCGCCTATGCCGCCGACTACGGGCTGTGCCTGGCCCGCACCGATTGGGACGTGCCGAAGCACAATGGACTCACCCTTTTCCTCGTCCCGGTCGCCGCGCCGGGCGTAACGATCCAGCGGATCAAACAGGTCACCGGATCGACCGAGTTCTGCCAGGAGTTCTTCGACGATGTCCGGCTACCCGCCGACGCCGTGATCGGCGAGGTCGGCGACGGCTGGGCGGCGGCGTCGCGGCTACTGAATCACGAACGGGCCGCCATGGGCGGCACCTCGCCCTACACCAGCGGCCAACGCCCCCACCTCGGCGTTGAGGCCACCACGTTGGTCGACTTGGCGCGCGCGACCGGCCGTCTCGACGATCCGCGGGTGCGTGCGGATATCGGGGCGGCCAGGGCCATGATCGTGGTCCGCAACCAGCTCATCGCGCACGTTTCGCACGCCGTCGGCACCGGCGCACTGCCGCCCGCGGCCGGATCCATCGTGCGCCTGTTCAGTGCCGAAAATGCTTTGCTGCAAACCGATTCCGCGGTCACGATCGCGGGCGCGGCGGCGGTGACCGGCGATCCGGACGGTCCGGGCATCGGCCAACTCGGCATCGACTATCTGTTCCGCAACGCCTGGAGCCTGGCCGGCGGCAGCACCGAAATGGCCCGCAACATCATCAGCGAACGCGTACTCGGCATGCCCCGCGAACACGCCGCCGACCGCGACGTGCCGTTCAACAAGGTCGAGCGAGGTCGTTGAGTGACGGGTTGGTTCGAACAGCGCAGCGGCCTCGACGGCACCGTGGCCGTGATCACCGGCGGCGCAGGCGGTCTCGGGCAGGCGATCGTGCACGATCTGGTCGCCAACGATGTCCGGCCCGCAGTCCTCGACCTCGATGCCGAGGCAGCCGAGGCCCTGCGGCACACGATGGCCGACCGCGACGCCCTGGTGCAGGTCGGTGACGCCCGCGATCCCGATACGCTGGCGGCACTGTTCGCCGCCGTCGACGACCGCTGGGGTCGGCTCGACACACTCGTCAATGTCGTCGGCGGCACCTTCCGTGCGCCGTTCACCGACACCACACCGAAGGGCTGGGACGCGCTGCTGCGCACCAATCTGCTGCATGTATTCCACTCCTGCGCACTGGCGGCGCCGCGCATGCGGGCCGGTGGGCGCGGCGGCAGCATCGTCAATATCACCACCATCGAAGCGCACCGTGCCGCACCGGGTTTCGCCGTCTACGCCGCCGCGAAGGCGGCCGTCGAACAGTTCGGCCGCACCCTCGCCGTCGAACTCGCACCGGACCGGATCCGGGTCAACAGTGTGGCCCCGGACTTCGTGCCGACCCCCAACCTCGCCAGGTTCTCGCATGGCGACGGCGCCATGTCCGATCCCGCCGGGGCCCGGGTCGCCATCCCACTGGGCCGCCCCGGTCAGGTCACCGATGTCTCGAACTGCGTGGTGTTCCTCGCCTCGGCCCTTTCGGCCTACCTCACCGGTACCACCCTGCACCCCGACGGTGGCACCTCGGCATCGGCGGGCTGGTTCAACTGGCCGGATACCGGTTGGGCCAATTACGCTCCGCTGCGCTATCTCCAGAGTTGATCGGGGTGATCGCGCGCAGGCAGAACGCGGTCGTGCGGTCGATATCGGCGGCGGTCGGCTCGACCCGGCGCCAGAGGAAATCGGTCAGAGTGCCGACAGTCGCGTGTGCGACGAGCCCGGCATCGAATTCCGGGTCCTGGCTGCCCATTTCGGCGAATGCGCCGTGCAGCAGTGTGGCGAGCCGACCGCTCGGCGTCGGCGATCCGGCATCGAGATCCGGGGCCGACCCGCCGGCGTTCCACAGCACCGCCCTGGTCAACGTCGCCGTGGCCTCGGCGGCCTGGGACAGCACCGCCTCGACCCAGCGTCGCACCTGGTCCTCCGGTGTATCCGCCGTGCGCATTCGGCGGCCGGCATAACGCACCAGGCGCTCGGCGCCATCCTCGATGAGCGCGGAGATGAGTGCGTCCTTCGACGGAAAGTGCCGGTAGAAGGCGTCATTGGACAGACCGGCGGCCGCGACGATATCGGCGACACGCGGGCGCGACGCGGTGCCGCTGGCGCGGATGACGGCCAGTGCGGCATCCAGCAGGCGGCGCACCTCATCGGCGTAGGTCGCCTCCCGTTTGGCGAGAGCCCGCGCTGCGATGCGGCCCACCACATCGACCTTTGGACCCGCAAGACTATTCTCGCTCACAAGAAGAGTATTCTCAGAATTAGGAGTCGGCGCAAATGCCCGAGCGTGTCCTCACCCTGCAGGGTGCGACGAACTTCCGCGACCTCGGTGGCTATCCGACCGTCGACGGCGGATACACCCGCTGGGGCATGGTCTATCGCTCCGACGCTCCGCACCGGCTCAGCATCGACGACCTCGCCATCATCGAACGCCTGGGGCTGCTGGTCGCCTACGACCTGCGCACCGACGAGGAACGCGACCGGTCCCCCTCGGCCCTGCCCGCCACCGTGCGCCGGATACCGCTCACCATCGGCGGCACCGCCGCCCACACCCGGGCCAATGCCGAGATGATCCGGACCCGGCCCGCCGAAATTCCCGACGACTTCCTTGCCGAAATGTACCGCCGGATGGCCGATTTCGACGCCGGCATATTCGGGCGGATCCTCAACGAGCTTGCCGATGCCGACGGTACACCGGCGCTGATCCATTGCACCGCGGGCAAGGATCGCACCGGCGTCGCCGCCGCACTACTGCTTGCGGCACTCGGTGTCGACGAGACGACGATTCTCGACGACTATGAACTCAGCGCCATCCACTTCACCGACCGGCGCCTGCCCCGCCTACTGGCCCGCCTGCCCGAGGATGTCGACCCCGCACGCTACCGCGCAGTTTTCGGTGCACCGCGACTGGCGATGTCCACCCTGCTCACCACACTGCGGGAACAACACGGGAGTATCGAGGGCTATCTGCGTACCAGGGCCGGGCTGTCGGCCTCCACCCTCACCGCGCTGCGCGACCGGCTGGTCCAGTCAGCCGTTTCGTGACTCCGCCCGGTACCCGGCAACGAAGTCGGTGGCCTGTTTGTGCAGATGCCGCAACAGGATCTCCTGGTCATTGAGCGGGAACTCGGTGATCGCCCGTGATTCGAGCATGGTCTGGGTCGCCTCGAGGGTGTTGCAGTCCTGCAGGCCGAATTCCTTGAAGGTGAGCGCGGCCAGTTCCTGACGCAACCGGTCGGTGGCGTTGCGCGCGGGGGCGAAATAACAGGTGCCCTCGAAGATGTGCTTGTTGTAGGCGGTCGGCCAGTAGTGATACGTCAGATACCAGCCCGGCGCCCACACGACGATCATGAAATTGGGGAAGAAGACGTAGGAGTCCAGGCCCCATGCCCGGTGCCGGGCGGGGTTCAGGCCGGGTGGCAGATTGTCCAGCGCGGGGATGTCCGGGCGATCCCAAGCGCCGAAATTGCCGCTGCGCAATGCCCTTTCGATCGGCTTGACCATATTCAGGTCCTTCGGCGGCGCCATGCCACCCCACGAGGACACCATGCCGTGCGGCCCGTCCAGTTCGTAGTGCAGCGCCTCGAAGCCGAAGTTCGACAGCTTCGACGACTCACCGGACACGTACTGCTTCGCGTGCAGGATGGGCGCGTGGTAGAACTCGGCGAAGGCGTCGATGTAGAGCTTCCAATTGCTGCCGACCTCGGCCCGGTACTTGTACACCTCGGTCATCTCCCCGAACGGGTAGCCCGCCAGACCCTCGGCGAACTTGCCGAGATAGTCGGTCAGCGGCGCGGCATCGTCATCGAGATTGACGAAGATGAAGCCCTCCCACACCTCGCAGCGCACCGGCTTCAGGCCGAACCGGCTCTTGTCGAAGTCGAAGAACTCCTGCTCCTGCTGTACGAAGGTGGCCTCGCCCTCGAGACTGTAGCGCCAGGCGTGGTACTTACAGGTGAACTGTCGGCAAGTACCGGCAGTCTCCTGGCCGGGATAGTCGTCCCAGACCAGCTTGTTGCCGCGATGACGGCAGACATTGTGGAAAGCGCGGATTTGCCGGTCGTTGTCCTCGACGATGATCAGCGACGTGTTCACCACCGCGAGCTCTTTGGTGAAGTAGCTGCCCTTGCGTGGAAGCTGTTCCACCCGACCGACATTCAGCCAGGTCCGCGCGAAGATCGCCGCACGTTCGAGCTCGTAGTGCTCCGGCGAGATCGAGTCCTCGAACGACACCAGGCCGGTGCCCAGCTCTGGATAGTGCTCCGTCCACGACCCCTCCGCGGGCTTCGCGAAATGCGGCATCTGTAGCTCCCGTCCCATCTGACGCCGCGACCAACCTGGGTCGCCGACACAGGTCGAATGCTAGTCGATCGTAAAGCAGATTGCTAGTCGATCGTAAAGTGATTTCCTTGCCGATCGTAAATCAACCACCTTGCTGCTCGTCAAGTACAGTCATATTCACCACGACGGGCTCGAGGGGAAGGAAAGGTATGACCACCGCAACCGAGGCAGCCGATGTCGCGCGGGAAATCGACAGTCGGCAACGCCTTCTCGACGTCGCGGTGGCACTTTTCATCCGGCACAGCTTCGCCGGCACCTCGCTGCAGATGATCGCCGACGAACTCGGCTTCACCAAGGCCGCGATCTACTACCACTTCCGCACCCGCGAACAACTACTCCTCGCGGTGCTGCAACCACTACTGCAACAACTCCGGTCGGTGATCGAGACCGCCGAACAGCAGCGCACCGCCCGTACCCGCGCGGAGTCGATGCTGAACGGCTATGCCGAACTCGCCGCCGCGAGCCGATCGATCGCCGCCGTCGTGACCACCGATCCCAGCGTCATTCGCGTGGTGCGTCAGCAACCGGACTGGCGCGAGGTGATCGATCGGCCGGTGGCGCTACTCGCGGAACCCAACCCTGGACCGGATGGTGTCATCGCGGCCACCGCGGTGCTGACCGGCCTGGCCGGTGCTGCGTCCGGCGCACCGAGCGATGTCGACCAGGAGACTCTGCATCGACAACTGCTCGACATCGGCCGCCGGATACTCGGACTGCGTAGACCGCGAACCCCGTGACACCGCACCGCATTTCGGGAGTGCTATCCCGGCGCCTCGAACCCGCCGATCTTCTGCTCGAGCAGTTCGGCCAGCCGCAGCGGGGTGCGGTCCTCGAACATCGGACCGATGAGCTGCACTCCCACCGGCAGACCCTCGGAGGACCGGCCAGCTGGTATGGCGGTGGCAGGCAGTCCGGGCATGGTGGCCAGACCCGCCCAGACGGACTGGTCGATGTACGGGTACTCGACGCCGTCGATGTCGATCCGGCGTTCCCCGCGGTTGTGGTCGTGCGGGAACGCGGGAATCGAGGTGATCGGACACACCACGGCATCGAACTCGGCGAAGAGCTGCCGCCAGCCCTGGCGGTGCAGTTCGCGGCGAAGGTTCGCCTCGATCCAATCGCGGTGGCTCGAGACCATGCCGCGCAGCCGTGCCGCGTCGAGACCCTGGTCGTCGGCGCTCAGCCCGGCGGCGCGGCTCCGCAGCTCCTCGTACGCCTCGGCGGGAAAGCGCGCGGCGAAGTTCGAAAACATCAAGTGTGCGTAGAGCGTCGCGGCTTCGGTCAGGTCGGGCAGTAGCGGACTGTGCGGTTCGACGCGGGCACCGACGTCGACGAGCGCGTCGGTGACTCGGTTCAGCGCGGCCCGCACAGCGGACCCGGTCGGAATGAGCGGATGGTCGTCGAGGACCAGGACACGGAATTCGGAGAGCCGCTCATGGCGCGCGGGCGGCAGAGTCATGTCGTAGGCGACGCCGAGCGTCAGCGGGTCCGGCCCGGCCATCACCTCCAGCAGCAATGTGAGGTCGCGGGCGGTGCGCGCCATCGGACCACAGACGCCGAGGTCGCCCTCGGACGGCAGCGCCGGTGCGGACGGCGGGACCATACCGCGACTCGCGACCAGCCCGAATGTCGGTTTGTGTGCGTAGACGCCGCAGAAATGCGCCGGGTTGCGCAGTGAACCCGCGAGGTCGGAGCCGATAGACAACGCGCCGAAGCCCGATGCCAGCGCCGCCGCTGAACCACCGGAGGATCCGCCCGACGTGCGACCGTGATCCCACGGGTTATTGGTGGTGCCGTAGATCTCGTTGAAGCTCTGCCAATCTTGCAGCATGAACGGCACATTCGTCTTTCCGAGAATCACCGCGCCCGCGGCCTTCAACCGCGACACCGCCACCGCGTCCTCAGCGGGCAGATAGTTCGCGTACTGCGGCATCCCCCAGGTCGTGGGCAGCCCGGCAATGTTGTAGGACTCCTTGACCGTCACCGGAATACCGAGCAGCGGCCGGTCCTCACCGCGAGCGCGCGCCTCGTCAGCACCGCGCGCGGCGGCACGCGCACGGTCGAAATCCGGCACACAGATCGCGTTGATCGCCTTGTCGTCCCGCTCGATTCGGGTGATCGCCTCGTCGGTCAGTTCCACCGAGGTCACCTCACCGGCACGCAACGCAGCTGCGAGCTCTTCGGCCGACCGAAAACTCCACTCCATCAGACCGACCCTACCGACCGCCGCACGCGCTGAACCCGCTCCTGCGCGAACTATGTGGCGACGCTTGATTTTCCGCGGGCCGCTCAGGGCTGGCCGTCCCGCCGTGCGGAGGGGAACAGGCGCTCGACGGCGGTGACGATCGGCGGCTCGGCGGGCCGCAGCCTCCCGACGCCGCCTAATGGGATAGGGCGTCAGCGCTTCATTTGCCCCGCCATCGCCATCAGTGCGTCGCGCCGTGGCATCGAGAGGAGCGTTTCGAATGTCGACCGGTAGTAGTCGCTGCTGATGAAGACGGGACCGTCGGAGAGATTCTCCAGGGTGAGTTGCGCTACTTCCTCGGCCGACATCACTTCGGGCAGTGTGGACATGTCGATGCCCTGGTTGGCTGCGGCTTCGGATTCCGTTGCGCCGGGGCATAGTGTCAGGACATCGATTCCTTCGGGCTGGAGCTCTGCCCACAGGCCTTCGCCCAACGCTTTCACCAGCGCCTTGCTCGCCGAGTAGGCGGCGGAATATGGGCAGCCCATGAGGGCTTCGACCGAACTGGTGAAGATCAGGCCACCGCGACCGCGCTGACGCAGGCGCGGGATGAAACCGTGGGCCAACTGCATCGGCACATGACAATTCACCATCAGCATGTCCGCCATCGCCTGCGGATCGTTGTCGGCGTGCGCACCTTTCATACCGAAGCCGGCGTTGCTGACCACCAATCCGACATCGAGCGCGCCGGTAGCGTCGAGCATCTGCTGTGGGGCCGTTGGTGCCGAGAGGTCGATCTGCACGGCCCGCACCTGGACGCCGTGTTCTTGCGACAGCTTTGCCGCCAACTCCTCCAACCGGTCGAGTCGACGTGCGACCAGCACAAGGTCCAGCCCCATCGCCGCCAGCACCTCGGCGAACGCCTTGCCGATACCCGATGACGCCCCGGCAACGAGCGCCACCGGCCCGTACTGGTCTTTGAAATCGCCGATATCCAATCGAGCCTCAATTCCACGTTCCCACTGACGAATCCAGCTTCGTTATATCGGATTCGCCCGGCGCCGAGCAGGCCACCATCCACCGGGTGGAACGGCTCGTCATCTTTTCGTCACACCGCGGGAAAGGCGATGGATTTGAGCTCGGTGTACTGGTCGAATCCGGCGGTGCCGTTCTGGCGTCCCACACCGCTGGCCTTGTAGCCGCCGAACGGGGTGTCCGCGCCGTAACCCGCGGTGCCGTTGATGCCGATGAAGCCCGCGCGCAATCGTGCGGCCACGGCCAGTGCGTGCTCCACCGATCCCGACATCACGTTGCCCGCGAGGCCGTACGGACTGTCGTTGGCTATGCGAACCGCATCGTCCTCGTCGTCGTACGGAATGACGACCAGCACCGGACCGAAGATCTCCTCCTGGGCGATGGTCATCGAGTTGTCCACATCGACGAAAAGCGTTGGCTCGACAAAGAATCCCCTGTCGAAGCCTTTTGGTTGCTCGGCGCCGCCGACGAGCAGCGTGGCACCTTCGTCGATGCCGGTCCGGATATAGCCGCGAACGCGGCTGCGTTGCTTATCGGAGATGACCGGACCACACAGCGTGGCGGGATCCTGTGGGTCGCCCGGTGCGACCCCCTCATACATCGCCTTCAGAATCGCAACCCCCTCGTCATACCTCGACCGCGGCAACAACAGTCGAGTGGGATTGGCGCAGCCCTGGCCGGCATGCATGCACGGCGCAATACCCATCATGCAGCCCAAGGCCAGGTCGGCGTCCTCCAGGACGATGGTCGCCGACTTGCCGCCGAGCTCGAGGAACAGGCGCTTCATTGTCGCCGCGCCCTTCGCCATGATCCGTTTACCGACGGCGGTGGAACCGGTGAAGGAGATCATGTCGACTTTCCCCGACAGCGTCAGCTCCTCACCGACCAGATGATCCGATGCGGTGACGACATTCACCACACCCGGTGGTATGTCGGTCTTTTCGGCGATCAACCGGCCGAGCCGGGTGGCATTGAACGGGGTGTCCGGTGCGGGCTTCAGCACGACGGTGTTGCCGGTCGCCAATGCTTGACCGACCTTGTGGATGGTGACCTCGAAGGGGAAGTTCCACGGCACGATCGCGCCGACGACGCCCACCGGCTCACGCCAGACCTGCCTGGTCGTGTGCACGCCTGTGACCGACACCAGGGCATCGCCGAGGGAGGTTCGCCACGGATAACTGTCGATCAGCTCGGCCGGATACCTGAGCGCATCCGCCAGTGGCGCGTCCAGTTGCGGACCCATCGTGATCGCCCGCGGGCAGCCGACCTCGAGTATGAGTTCCTCGCGCAATTCCTCCCGCTCGGACTCCAATGCGTCCTGCAACTGCAGCAGACAGCGTTGCCGGACGGCATGATCGGTGGACCATGTCGTTTCGTCGAAGGCTCGGCGGGCGGCATCGATCGCCGCCCGCATATCGAGTACCGACGCGTCGGCGACCGCACCGAGCACCTCCTCGGTGGCGGGGTTGATGTTGTCGAATGTCCCGGCCCGGCCGTCGGCGAGTTCCCCGTCGATCAGCATCCTCGATTCGAAACGAACCCGGGGATGGGAGCCGACGGGGTGGGTGAACGCGGTGTCAGGCATTTCTCTCGCTCTCATGCGACTGGAGGTCGGCCGGTCGCGGGTGGCTCGCGGCACCGGATCGTGGAATCCCCAGCATCAAACGGGTCAGGTGGTGCAAGACCGACGCGGGCAGAATGCGACTGGCGATCAACAGCATTCGCGCATCCGGGCCCACTGCGCGGCGCACGAACGGCGCGGTGCCGCCGAGCGCTCGGCCGAGTCCGGCAGCGAACTGTTCCGGCGAGCGGGCCGCGTACTTCATCGCCGCCCGCCCGCGCCGGTCCATGGTGCGGTGATGGCGGGCGTACGGCCCGTCGAGATCCCGGCAATCGGTGGTCCCCGCGTCGGTGATGATGTCGGTGTCGTAGGTGCCCGAGACCAGGACCGTGACACCGACGCCGAACGGTGCGACCTCGATGGCCATCGATTCACCCCACCGCTCGAGCGCGCCCTTGACCGCGGAATACGCTGCCGTAGCGGGCATTCCCCGCACACCGGCCTGGCTGGAAACCAACACGATGCGCCCACGGCCCGCCGCCCGCATCGCAGGTAGGAGAGCCTTGGTGAGTGCCACCGGGCCGAACAGGTTGGTCGCGAACATCCGCTCCCACACGCTCACCGGTGTCTCCTCGACCATTCCGGCCGCGGAGATACCGGCGTTGTGCACCACCGCGTAGGGAGCACCGACGGCACGGACAATGGCAGCCGCGGCCTCCTCGATCGACGACGGGTCGGTCAGGTCGAGCTGGACGCCGATCAAGCGGGGATCATCGTGTAGCGCACCGGTTTTCGCGCGCAGCTGGTCGAGCCCGGTATCGACGGAACGCATGGCTGCGACAACTCGCCACCCCCGCCGGTAGAGATACGCCCCTGCGGCGAGTCCCAGACCCCTCGAAGCACCGGTGATGACAACGCTGCGCGATTCGTTCGGCATAGAACCTCCGTGTCGTTCGGCGCGAACTGAAACCTAATATTTGTTCAGAGACTAGCGACGGATGGATCGATCGGTCAATCACTATCGGTCCCATACCACTTCGAGGTGCGGCGGGGACCGGAAGAACGTGCCCGCGACGTACGGCTCAGGCCTCTCGGGGTCGAGCCGCAGCCCCGGCAACCGGTCCAATAGCGCTTCGAAGATCACGGTGCTCTCGAGCCGGGCGAGATGCATGCCGAGGCAGACGTGCGCGCCGTGACCGAAACCGATGTGCGGCTTGCGTTCCCGGAAAATGTCGAAGCGCTCGGGATCACCCCATCTGCGCTCGTCGTGATTCGCACTGCCGAGGTTGACCGCCAACAGCGAACCCGCCGGAATCGGTACGCCGTGGAACTCGATATCACGTGTCGTCTCGCGCATGAAGTTGAGCAGCGGCGTTTCCCAGCGGATACCCTCCTCGATCGCCTGGGGCAGCAGGCCGCGGTCGGCTCGGACCGCGGCCTGCTGATCCCGATGAGTGAGCAGTGCGAAGGCCAAGCTGGCGGTGGACCGCGAGGTGGTTTCGGCACCCGCGGGCAAGAGGTTTCGCAGGAACCCGTAGATCTGCTCATCGGACATCTTGACGCCGTCGATGTCGGCCTGCGCCAGCACAGTGATCATGTCGTCACGGGGCACGCGCCGGCGTTCGGCGAGGATACCGACGAAGTACTCACGCAACTGCGCCGAGGCCCGCAGTGCGGTGTCCATATCCGAGTGGAATCCCAGCAGCTCGATGGCCAACCGGTGGAACTCCGGAATATCGGATTCGGGCAATCCGATGAGCGCCGCGATGACCCGCACCGGAATCGGCATGAACACCTGCTCCACCAGATCGGCCCGCCCGACATCGCGAACCCTGTCGACGGTGCGCTGGACCAGTGGACGGACCAACTCGCCCGCCCAGCGCCGCATCGACGAACGGGCGAAAGCGAATTCGTGCAGCTTGCGATAGACCTGATGCTCGGGTTCCTGCATCTCGAGGATCGTCGGCCCCTGCAGCGGACGCACGATCGCCTCGTAGCACCGCGTGCTGAAGGTCTTGTTGTCGGTGAATACGGACTTCACCGCGTCGAAGGTGTATGCCGAAAAGATCTGCCTGCCGTCTGCCGGATTGTCGAATACGGACATCTCCGGCCACCCCGGATGTACCGCCGCCCGCGCCCGCAATTCGGCCAGCATCGGATACGGCGACGCATCCCCGTCGGCACCCATGCCCGCATCGAATCTGGCCTGCGCATCCTTGACCCCCTGTGTCAGTTCATCGGCCATGTGACGACTCCTCGGTACCTAACTTTTGTTCGGATCGTAACCGTTCGCAAAGTGATCCATCGGCCGTTGACCAAATATCTGTTCAGAGCTACAGTCCGAACGAACGGTAGACAAGGAGCGCGGTATGGACATGAACGACTTCGTACTCGTCTCGGTAGACGATCATCTCGTCGAACCGCCGGACATGTTCGACAACCACATCCCCGCCAAGTACAAAAACGACGTGCCCAAGCTCATCCAGCGAGCAGACGGCACCGACGCGTGGGTGTTCGAGGGCCAGGAAGCCACCAATGTCGGCCTGAACGCGGTCGCGGGCCGACCCCCGGACGAGTACGGCGCCGAGCCGACCAAACTCAGCGAGATCCGCGACGGCTGCTACAACATCCACGAGCGCATCCGCGATATGAACGCCAATGGCGTTGCCGCGGCGTTGAATTTCCCGTCCTATCCCCAATTCTGCGGCCAGTACTTCGCCCGCGCCAAGGACAAGGACCTGGGCCTGGCCGTACTGCGCGCCTACAACGACTGGCACATCGACGAGTGGTGCGGCACCTACCCGGGCCGAATGATCCCGCAGGCGCTGCCCCCGATCTGGGATCCGGAACTCATGGCCGAGGAAGTGCGGCGGGTGGCGAAGAAGGGCTGCCACGCGGTGACCTTCTCGGAGAACCCGACCAAACTGAACTATCCGTCACTGCACGACCCGCACTGGGATCCGTTCTGGCAGGCGTGCAGTGACGAGGACACCGTGGTGAACCTGCATATCGGTTCCTCGTCGAGCGTGGTCATCACCTCGATCGACGCACCGGTCGACGTGATGATGACCTTGCAGCCCATGAGCATCGTGCAAGCTGCCGCCGACCTCATCTGGTCGCCGATGCTGCGCAAATTCCCGGATCTGACCTTCGCGCTATCCGAGGGCGGGATCGGCTGGGTGCCGTACTTCCTCGAACGCGTCGACCGGGTGTACAAGATGCACCGCGCGTGGACACACCAGAACTTCGGCGATCGGCTGCCCAGCGAGGTTTTCCTCGAACGCATCGCACTGTGCTTCATCGACGACGGCTTCGGCGTCGAGAACCGGCACAAACTCAACCTCGACATGGTCGCCTGGGAATGCGATTACCCGCATTCGGACTCGACGTGGCCACTGGCTCCGGAGACGCTGGCCGATTACCTCGACGGTGTGCCCGACGACGAGATCGACAGGATCACCCACGCGAATGCGTTGCGGCTGTACTCCTTCGACATGTTCGAACATCTGCCCAAGCAGGACGCCACGGTCGGCGCACTCCGGGCACAGGCCGCCGACGTCGACCTGGGATTCCGTTCATCCGAACGCCTGAAGAAGACCGGTACCGATACCGTGACGGTCCTCGACCTGGCCCGGCAACTGCCGACACCGTCGGCTTGAGACCCTCTGCTACCGTTGAACAAACATTGGGTAGCCCAGATTGTCAGGGGCCCCATCACGGCGGCGAGGTGTCGGGGAGGTGTTGTGGCGCGTGGGCAGGGCAAGCCGGCGCAGCGCGATGCGAAGCCGCGCGCCATCGCCGCCGATATCGGCCACGCCTACGACGACGGCACCCGACGCACCGAGATCCTGCAGACCGCATCATCCCTGATCGCAACCTCGGGGCTGCGCACGTCGCTGCAGGAGATCGCCGACGCGTGCGGCATCCTCCCCGGCAGCCTGTACCACCATTTCGAATCCAAGGAAGCCATCCTCGTCGAATTGCTGCGCCGCTATCACGCGGACCTGGACCAGGTCGCGCAGCGGGCACAGGACCGGTTGAACCATCCGGACTCGCGACCGCCTTTCGACCGAATCGTCGAGCTCGGTTCGGCGATCGCGCAGTGCGCGGTCGCCCATCGTGCCGCACTGCAGATGTCGTTCTACGAGGGACCGAGCTCGAAACCCGAACTCATCGAATTGACCAGGCAGCGACCGACCGCCGTACTCGAGGCAATGCTGCAAACCCTGCGCGCCGCGAGGTGGAGCGGCTATCTGAGGGCCGATGTCGATCTGCCGATACTGGCCGATCGGATCTGTCAGACGATGCTGCAGGTCGGTTTGGACGTCATCCGGCACAAGGGATCGCCGGATCAGGTGGCCACCCTGTTGTGCCGAATTCTGTTGGAGGGCTTGGCCACACGGCAATACACCGATGCGGAGCTCGACCGTTCCGCCGCCTTCCTCGCCGCCGACGAAGTCGTCCGGAGCTGGTCCGAGGAGAGCGAGCCCGATAACAAGGCGGCTCGTGTCCGCGCGGTCGCGCGAGCCGAATTCGGTCGCCGCGGATATGAGAATACGACCGTCCGCGATATCGCGGCGGCCGCGGGACTCGGCACCGGAACCGTGTATTGGCTGATCGGCTCGAAGGAGGAGCTACTCGCCTCGATCATGCAGTCCTTCGGCGAGAAGATCGGCCTCGGCTGGACGAATGTCCTGCGGTCGGATGCCTCGGCGGTCGAGAAGCTGGATGCGCTGAGCTGGATCAATACCAACGCGCTAGAGCGTTTCGGTGACGAGTTCCGCATCCAACTGGCGTGGATGCGGCAGTCGCCGCCCGACACCCCGAATCCGGGCTGGCTCTTCACAAAGCGGCTGCGACAGATGAAAACATTGCTCGCCGAAGCGATTCGATCGAATGAGATCAAGGTCGACAGTCCGTCGAACGAGATGCTCGCCCGCTGCGTGATCGCCGTGGGTTGGATCCCGGAGAACATCCTGCGGGATATCGGGACTCACGCATCCCAGATTCACGTCCGCGACACCGTGTTGCGCGGCGTCATCGACCGAGCGGGCTGATTCGCGAGAACCAGCAGCCCGGCACACTGGCGGGTCTGACATGAACAAATGTTAGGTTTAGGAGTCTCCGTGACAACTCCCCTGCGAACAGTTGTCTGGTCGACCGGCGGCGTCGGCTCGATCGCGATCGACGCCATCCGTCGACGGCCGGATCTCGAACTCGTCGGCGTGTGGGTCCATTCCACGGACAAGGTGGGCAGCGATGTCGGCGAATTGATCGGCGGCGAACCACTCGGCATCACGGCGACCAACGATGCCGACGCCCTGATCGCGCTGCGACCCGACTGCGTCGTGTACGCCGCAAGCGGACCCGAACGCGACGCCGGTGCGGTTCCCGACTACGTCCGGTTACTCGCGGCGGGGATCAATGTTGTATCAACGACTTCCACCAGCTTGGTGTATCCCCCGGCGTACTACTCGCCCGAATGGCGCGACCAACTCGAGGCCGCCGCGAAGTCCGGCAATGCGTCGTTCTATGCGTCCGGCATCTTTCCGGGATTCGGGTCGGATCACCTGGCATTGCTACTGGCCACGCAGTCCAAGACGATCCGATGCGTCAAGGCGACCGAAGTCGCGTTGAACGACCACTACCCGGTGGCCGACGTGATGATGGACGGGATGGGTTTCGGCAGGCCGCTGGATTTCGAACCGATGCTCGCGACCCCGGGATTCATCGAAATGGCTTGGCGGGCACCGATCTACCTGATCGCCGAAGGGCTCGGCGTCGAGGTGGAGCAGGTGCACGGAGCACTCGATCGACAAACCACAGAGCGGGATATCGAGGTCGCTTTCGGCACGATCGAAGCCGGAACCTGCGGCGCCGTGCGCACCCGAGCCGCGGGCGTCGTGAACGGCCGCGAAGCGATCGTGATCGAGCACATCATCCGGATGTCTCGCGATGCGGCACCGGACTGGGCGACATCGGAATTCGATGCCACCTACCGGGTCGACATCGAGGGCGATCCGGATATCCACTGCGCGATGAACCTGGGTGCCGCCGCCGGGCACGGAGCCGGGCACGCCGCGATGACGGCGACCGCGATGCGCGTCGTGAACGCCATCTCCTACGTGGTGGACGCGCGAGCCGGGTTGCTCAGCTCCCTCGATATGCCGACAACACTTCCGCGGCACGCATTCGACTGAGCGTGTCAACCCTCGACGAGAATGATATTCTCAGAATCAGGAAGGAGAACTGCCGGTAGCTCTCGCCGTCAACTCCGTCTGGAGCGATTTACGCGACCGCGCCACGGCGAATTCGACGAAATGAAGCTTGGACCTGGTATTAATCGTCGGAGCCTACACGCTGATGGCTATGCGTTGCGTTCAGTCGGAGTCGCCCGAAACCGACTTATCCCAGATCTTGCAAGCGGCGACTGAATGGAAGCCACATGCTGAGCAGCGATAAGCAGGCGGGCATCGCCGCACCTGCATGGACCCAGGCGGAACTACAGCGCCTGATGGATGTCGAGCCGTGCGGCGCCGGCCGATATCTGGCCCCGGCCCACGGTGCGACGGCCCGCGATGTGGTCGAAGCCGGACAAATACTCGGCGACGCGGTGGTGGCGGCGGCCAAACATATACCGCACCAACGCGTTACCTCGGCATCGATGATCTTCTCGCGCGCGGCCGCACATACGGCCCCGCTCGATATCGAGGTCGCTGCGCTGCGATCCGGGCGCACCTTCACCACCGCGCAGGTCACCATCCGCCAGCACGATTCGCCGCGCTGCGCTGGGATCGTGCTGCTCGATTCCGGTGCGCCCGACCTGATTCGCTCGGCGGCCCCGATGCCGCGAGTCGATCCGCCGGATCGGCTGCGCCCACTCGCGATTCCGGGCACCGAGGTGGACGGCCGCGATATGCGGGCGGTCGACGACGCCTACGATCCGGATCCGAATCGGGTCGGCCCGCCGGAGTTGTTCGTCTGGACGCGATTTCGCGACACACCGGAGCACGACTACCTCCACGCCGCGCTACTGACCCAGTCCAGCACCCACTGGACGGTGGCCGCCGCGCTGCGCCCGCACGCGGGTTTCGGTGAGGCGATGGCGCATCGGTCGATCTCGACCGGAATCACGATGGCCACTATTACTTTCCACGACGAGGTCGACGTGACGCAGTGGCTGCTGTACGCCACCCGCGTCACCTACGCCGGGCGCGGCCACGCCCAGAGCGAGGGCCAGGTGTATACCGAAGAGGGGGCCGTGGTCGCCTCCTACAGCGTGCACGCGATGGTGCGTGGCCTCGAACCACGCGCCACGTCCTCCGTCACACTGCTCTGACCCACAGGAGACCTCTTGGAGCCATCGGGCTATCTCGACCGGCCGGACTACCGCGTCGATATCCGGCGCATCCGCAATCTGGTCCGGGTCACTTACGGCGATCGGATTCTCGGCGAGTCGACCGCGAGTCTGCTTGTCGCGGAACAGGATCACGGCATCGTGTGCTACCTGCCCGCATCCGATGTACGCTTCGACCTGCTCGTCCCCCACGAGCAGACCTCGCGCTGTCCGTTCAAGGGCACGGCGCGGTACTGGCGTCCGGCCGATGGTCCGGATCCGATCGCCTGGGAGTACGCCGAGCCCTATGCCGAGGTCGCGATATTGAGCGGCCACATCGGTTTCTATCACGATCGGGTCCGCGTCGAGGTCGGCGTGGCGACCCCCGCGGTCAGCCGGTGATACCCGGGCCGCGCGTCAGATGTGGTAGTCGTACCACCTGAGGTAGCCACCGGCATCCACCCGCATCTGCATACCCGTCACGTAGCGTGATTCGTCCGATGCGAGGAATACCACCATCTCACTGATGTCCTCGGGCTCCACATAAGGCACCGGCATCACCTGCTGCACCGGGAAGGCCACCTCGGCATCCTCGCGCGTGGGATTCTCCAGATCCGGACGGAACGCGCGATACATGGGCTCGCTGTGCAGCATCGGCGTATTGCAGTTGGTTGGGTGAATGACATTGGCACGAATCTTGCGTGGGCCGAACTGTGCCGCGAACTCGTGCATGTATTGGGACAGCAGGCGTTTGGACAGCGGGTACGCGATACCGCCCGGATCGCTGCCGGGGACGTCCAGTTTCTTCGTGTCCATCAAGCCCGCGGTGGAGCCGGTCGCGATCACCGACGCGCCCTCCCCCAGATGCGGCAGTGCCGCCTGAACGGCGTTGATGGTGCCCATCAAATTGGTGGCGATCACGTCGCACCACGCCTGATCCTGCGGTTCGCCCCTCATCCCGGCGATACCCGCCTGGGCGACCACGATGTCGAGCTTGCCGAATTCGGCGACACCACGCTGGACTGCTCGACGCATCTGTTCCGGGTCCCGCACATCGGCCTGGATCGTCAGAACGCGTCCGCCGGCCTTCTGCACCAGCCGGGCGGTTTCATCCAGATCTTCCGGTCGCGCCAAGGCGTATCGGATCGTCTCGATATCGCGACACAGATCGACCGCGACGATATCGGCGCCCTCCTCCGCCAGTCGCACCGCGTGACTTCGCCCTTGGCCGCGGGCCGCACCCGTGACGAATGCGACCTTGCCTGCAACACGCCCCATCTCGATTTCCCTTCGCACAGTTTCGATTTCGATGCCCCCATCTGACTAGTCAGCTTACGGAACGAATATTCGGTTCACAAGTGAAACCGACATAACCGCGACCGTGATCAATTACCGAGATAGGCATCGACGAGTTCGACAAGTCCGGCCGTCACGGCGGGGTCATCGCTGAGCGGACCGGCGATCGCCGCCAGTGCCGCACCGCGCGGGTCCAGTCCCTCGGCGATGAGTCGGCCGGCCGTGACCAACACCCGGGTCGAGGCGACCTCACGGAGCCCGACACCGTCGGCGCGGCGGATGGCGTGACCTATCTGCACCAGTCGCGCGGCCGTCTGCGGATCGACACCCGCTTCGGCGGCGACGATCTTCTCCTCCACCTCGATCGGCGGGAAGCCGAGCTCGATGGCGACCATGCGCTGGCGCGTCGAATCCTTCAGATCCTTCAACACACTCTGGTATCCGGGGTTGTAGGACACCACGAGACAGAAACCCTCGGCGGCGTCGAGCGTAACGCCCAGCCGATCGATGGGTAGCTGTCTGCGATGGTCGGCCAGTGGATGGAGCACGACCGTTGTGTCCTGTCGGGCTTCGACGATCTCGTCGAGGTAGCAGATCGCGCCCTCGCGCACCGCGCGCGTCAAAGGTCCGTCCACCCAACGTGTTTCGCCACCGTGCAGCAGGTAGCGGCCGACCAGATCAGCGGTGGTCAGGTCATCGTGGCAGGCGACGGTGATCAGCGGCCGCCCGACGACGTGTGCCATCGCCTCGACGAATCTCGTTTTCCCACAACCGGTCGGCCCCTTCAGCATGACCGACAAACCCTGCCGGAATGCCGCCCTGAAGACCTGTTCCTCGGTACCGACCGGCACATAGTAGGGACGTAGCGAAACTGTCATGGGGGTCTCCTCGAGATTGTCTGCTGCCGAAGGTCTGCCGCACGAATTGCGTCGCGGAGTAATGGACCGATAACCGGCACCAGATCGTCCGGCCCGGGCACGGTCGCATGTGCGGCGGTTCCGAAGACCCGGCGAAGTGCGGCGAGTTCCGCACCGGCACCGATACTCAGGCACAGACAACCTGTGCCGTGCGCGCGGGCCTCGGCCAAGGCACGCCGCGCGTCGGCCTCCGCATACGGGCCTTCGTAACCGTGGTCGTAGGCGAATCCATCGGAGAGCACGACCAATATGCGGCGAGTCGTCCCACCGGAGGCCTCCAATAGTGCGGTGCCGTGCCGGATTACCGCACCCAGGCGCGTATACGCCCCCGGCACGAGCGCGCCTAGACGGCGCAGCGCGGGCAGGTCGAGGCGATCGTCGAACCTCTTCACCCGCACCAAACGGACAGCGGATCGCCCGTGGGAATAGAAGCCGTACAGTGCGACTCGATTGCCCAGACCGTCGAGCGCGGTGGTGAGCGACGCGGCCGCGGCTCGCTGGAGTTCGTGCACCGACGCTCCGCCGGTGCTCGGCATGGCCGTCGAGCCGGAGACATCGAGCAGGACCAGAACCGCGAGATCGTGTCTGCGCCGGACACTTTCGATATAGACCGCACCGTCGGGCGTCGCCCCGGTCAGGGCATCGACCCGCTCCTCGACGGCCGCGTCCACATCCAGATCGTCACCTTGCGGCCGTCGATGACGGCGCTCCAGGCTCAGGCCCAAGCGGGCCAGCGGTCGATACAGTCCGGGACCGGTGACCACGACCGGTGTGCCGAGATCGCGCGGATCCAGCTCGGTCACGGTGCACCAGTCGGGCCGGTAGCGTCTGCGGCCGAGATCCCATTCCGGGTACGCGATACCGCGACGTCGGATCGCCGGTACCGCAGCACGCAGCGCGGCGGTACCGATCACCGGTCCGGTGCCGCGCAGACGCGCCGCGGCGACCCGCATGACTCGCGGCCGGTCCCCACCGGTGGCGCCGCCCTGCGAGGTGCGGCCGAATCCGATCATGCGCTCGAACAGCCTCGATAGTGCCCCTCGACCGCCGACCAGGTCGATGCTCAACGATGGGGCCGCCGAATCGTCTTCGGTTTCGGATTCGGGCTTCCGGCGAGCGGTTTCGTCGTCGACCGAATGTTGCCCGAGAGCCGCCGCGCCGACCGGAGGGCTTTCCGAGGCCACCGTCAGGCGTTCGGGATGGATAGCGCCGAAGCTCCGAGGCGGATCAGGCAGCGGATCGGCTCCACGCGCGACGGCCAACGATGCCACAGCCGAACCGACGCGCCCAGCCAGTTCAGCGTCGACGAGCGACTGCACCGACCATGGCAGCGCGAGCCTGTTGACAGCCAAGGCCCGATGGCCCTCGATCGCCAGGTATCGCCGGGCCAGCGCGGGCCGACGGGCCAGTGGCCGAACGACTTCGGGCGCGAGGCTACCGGCGGCGAGCAACGATGCCAGCACGGCGACAGCCGTGATCTGCTCCCGGATCGGGGCAGCCGGATCGAGGTGGACGCGGCTGCCGTCGGTCCAGGCGAGTTCGCCGGCCTGTGCCGAGGCCACCTCTAGCGGCCGACCGGCGATACCTGAAGCCAGCAATCCGAATCGGTCCGGGTGCCGCCCGGGATCAGGGCCGACCGCGATCATCCGATTCCCACGGCTCGTCCCGCCGCCGACGCGAATTCGGCAGGCCGAGCTCGCCGCCGACCTCAGCCATTGTTCACTCCGCAGCGGCCGCCATCCGCGGGCGGGGTCACGGCGGGGCGGCCGGATTGCGCGCTCTCCCAGCCGGCCCAGATCCCGGCGGAGTATGGGCCGGGCTGTCCGGCCTTCTCGTAGAAGCCTTGCGGGTCATACACTTTCGCCTCCGGAAACGGCCATGGACAGGCCACCGATGTGGCGACTCGCGTATCGCGAATGAGCGTGAAACCAGCCCCGTAGCAGAAGTACGCGACGTTCACGATCACGAACATCACCATGAACGCACCCAGCGCGGGCCTGCCGCGGAACAGTCGCACGCGCAGCGCCAATTTCTCGGCGACGGTACGACCGGTGTCGTCCCGATAGAGCAGCACGCCCGCCGGGATCATCACGACCGTGACGAGCGCCGACTCCCAGATCAGCGGAAACTGGTACGACTCACCGGTGAATACCGAACCGAACGGAATGACCTGCGAATAGATGTACAGCTGAGTCCGGACCAGAAAGCATTCCAGCAGTGCGTCGAAGACGAACCCGATAGCGAGAATCAAAGCGGCCAAGCAGATCAGGGGATGCCGCCAGATGAACGAGCCGGGCGCCCGGCGGGCCTGAATTCGTCGCAGCAGCCAGATTGCCGGAAAGAACGGTCCGAGATAGAAAGTCGCGTAACCGATCACGATGAACGGCTCGACCGTCGGCGACAGCGATACCAGCGGCCAATGCGGCGGCCAGTGCCACAGTTGCGGGTTGTAGACGGCGTACGGCGCCCAATTCATGATCGGGTCCTGCCACACGATCGCCGTTGTCACCAGCACCATCAACAGCACCGGGTGGCGCGGATGGCGCCGCCACATGACCACCACCACCGTGATCAGCGCGACCATCATGACGACGGTCCCGATCTCGTGCAGCGTGATCCAGTGGTCCCAGCCGAACAGCGGCCGCACCGGACGGGGCGCACCGCTCACTTCGGGGTTCGCGATGCGCGGATCGTCGGCGCCGCGCCGGGCGTTGGCGGCGATCAATCCGATCACTACAACGATCACCGCCACCACTGCGATCGGCGGCCACCTTCGTGCCGCCTGCCCTCCTGCGGCCGGATCCGTTGTGCCGGTCGATATTTCGCTCGTATCCGATTTCGACGATGTCATGGTTTCAGTCCTCACCGAATCGCGCGACGAGATGCGAATTCTGTCCGTCCGGATCCAATTTGCGGGCAACGAGATAACCGGCGCCCATCCAGCCCCGCCGAGTCCACTTCCCGAAGGAAAGCCGGGTCCCGGGTGCACCCGCGGCGGCGGGGAGCATCTTCACCCGCTCCATGGCCTCCTTCACCCCGCGCGGCGACAGCGGATGAGCGTCGGCGAACGCGTGCAGCAGCACGGTCGCGATATCCCGGTTCATCACCGGCACGCAATACTGCGGACGGCGTCCGTAGGCAGTCTCGTATTCGTCCAGGAACCGCTGTCCGACCGCGTTTCCCTCGTCGTACTGATCCACACCCGTCCAGCCGAGGAACGCCCGCCACAGAAGCGGATTGATCCAGGCATTCTGGAATGCGGTGCCCATGAAGCGGGGCGGGTCCCAGTCGAGCGCGTGCAGCGCGGGCGTGACCATGGTGACGCCGAATCCGAAGCCGCAGTGCACAATTGCGCTCGCCTTGGCTTCCTGCAGTGTGCGCACCGCGGGGCTGATGTCCTGGGCCGTCTGCGGGATCTGCGCCTCGGCCACGATCCGGATGCCCTGCTCCCGGCACACGCGGCGAAAGTTCTTGATGTAGCTCTCGCCGACCAGTGACTGTTCGACGAGTGCGCCGACGTCGGTGTGTCCGCCCTTGGCCAGCAGATGTGCCCAGAACACCGGTTCATCGGTCATCGAGCCCTGCGGCAAGGCGAATGTCCACTCACCGAGCCAGTCGTCGGTCCCGGACACATTGATCGCCGGAACGCGGAATCGCCGTTCGATCTCCTCGCGGGTGGGGACCGCATTGTCGGTGATGTGCGGTCCGAAGACCGCCAGGCAGCCCTCGTCGACGAGTTCGCCGTAGGCGTCGATCACCGCCTTCACCGAGCCCTTCGGCAACCCCTCCACCTCGCGGAACACGATCTCGACGGGGCGGTCGATGATGCCCTGCCCGCGGCCCTGTTCGAAGACCAGATCGAATGGGCGGGTCAGATCCGCGCGCATCTCGGGCGGATAGCCCTCCGGGAGTCGGAAGTCGAACAGATAACCGAGTTTGATCGGCTCGGCAGTGCTTTCGTAGGCCACGTCACTCTCCGTCCGCACGGCCATTCTCAGGCCGAACCTAAAATTCGTTCAGAATGTAACGTAGCGGTTCCGGCGCCGTCAACGGATCGATCAGGCCTGCTTGATGCCAATTCCCAAGCGTTGCACCTGACCTGGTCGGACGGCCTCGATCGTCCGCAGAGACCGTTGACGCGACCATTCGACTCACCTACGCTGACCCGGAACGAATATTCGGTCAGATGCGAGGAGAAGCCGTGGACACCCCTGTTCGGACCACGACCGACGATGCGAATGCCGACCAGGATCGCCGCGCCGGCGACGACAGCGACTTCGAAGTGTTCGACGATGCCGTCGCGGGCGATGTCCGTGACCCGTACCCGGAGCTGGCCCGCGCCAGGCAAACCAATCCGGTGCAGCGACTGGACACATCGAACATGCCGCACGCCGACAATCAGGCGGTGTTCTTCGTCTACGGCTACGACGACATACTCGAGGTGCTGCGCGACGGGGCGAAGTTCTCTTCCGGGCACATCATCGACATGCTGCTCGGCGACATCATGGGCAAGCACATCATGCTCGGAATGGACGATCCCGAACATCGTCGCTACCGCGGGCTGGTATCGACCGCGTTCCGGCAGAAAGCGTTGGCGCGCTGGGAAACCGAACTCGTCGGCCCCGTCGCCGACGAACTCATCGATGGCTTCGCCGACCGCGGTCGAGCCGAGCTGGTCAAGGAATTCACCTTCCCGTTCCCGACGAAGGTGATCGCGGGCATGCTCGGGCTGCCGCGTGAGGATTACAAGCAGTTCCAGCGCTGGTCGATCGCCATTCTCAGCTTCCACACCCAGCGCGAGCGGGCCGTCGCGGCCGCACAGGAGGTCAAGGAATACCTCGCCACAATTCTCGATGAACGGCGCCGGTCCCCGCGGGAGGATTTGATCAGCGATCTGGCCCGCGCCGAGCTGGACGGTGAGCGCCTGACCGACGAGGAGATCTTCTCGTTCCTGCGACTGCTGTTGCCCGCCGGTGTCGAGACGACCTACCGCTCCACCGGGAACATGCTGATGACACTGCTGTCGCGCCCGGCCGAACTCGAAGCGATCCGCACCAATCGCGCGCTCGTGCCACGGGCGATCGAGGAGGTGCTGCGGTATGAGACGCCACTGCTGAATATCACTCGATTGGCCACTCAGGACACCGTGCTGTCGGGTGTTCCCATCCCGGCAGGGTCGACGGTCATGCTCATGCTCGCCGCGGCGAATCGGGACGAGAACCGCTGGCCGGATCCGGACCGCCTCGATATCGTCCGCGCCTCGCGGCCGCATATGTCGTTCGGTCAGGGCGCACATCTGTGCCTCGGAATTCACTTGGCGCGCACGGAAATGCGTGTTGCGCTCAATCGGTTGCTCGATCGCCTGCCCGATCTGCGCCTCGACCCGGACGGCGACGACCCCCATATCCGCGGTCAAGTGTTCCGCTCGCCCACCGCACTGCCAGTGCTGTTCGGGTAGGTCCGCGTGGACTTCTCCCTGCCCGCGCACGTCGAGGAATTCCGAGACGAGCTGCGCACCTGGTTGGCCGAGCATTTGACCGATGACATCGTGGCGGCGAGCAAGCACATCGGCGACGACCCCGCCGCGTTCGAGATCGTGCGCGACTGGAATCGCACCATGGCCGACGCCGGATGGGGCGCCGTGTCCTGGCCGGAAGAGTACGGCGGTCGTGGGGCGGGCCCGCTGGAGCAGTTGGTCTATGTGGAAGAAACGGTGCACGCTCGTGCTCCGCTGCCCGTCAATATCATCGGCCTGAACAATATCGGCCCGGCGATCATGCACTACGGGACACCTGAGCAGAAACGAACGCTGCTCCCGCGCATGGTCCGCGCGGACGATATCTGGTGCCAGGGCATGTCCGAACCCGACTCCGGCTCGGACCTCGCATCACTGCGCACCCGCGCGCTGCGCGTGGGCGAAGAGTACGTGGTCACCGGTCAGAAGATCTGGACCTCGCTGGCCCAGCGCGCACACTGGTGCCAGCTGTTCGTCCGCACCGATCCGGCAGCCCCCAAACACCAAGGCATTTCGTGCCTCATCGTGAATATGAGACGGCCCGGAATCAAGGTGCGGCCGCTGACCACGCTGACCGGCGAGGCCGAATTCGCCGAGATATTCCTCGATGAGGTACGGGTGCCGCGCACCGCCCTACTCGGTCCGGTGCACCAGGGCTGGCAGGTGGCCACCACCACGCTCGGCCACGAGCGGGCCAATGCCGCCCGGCTGTATTCGGAACTGCAGGTCCGGCTCGACGATCTCGTCACCGACCTCGACGAGACCGGCGGCGATGGCGACGCCCCGCTGGACGATCCGACCACCCTGCATCGGCTCGGGGAGGTGGCGGTGCGGATCGCATTTCTCGAAGACCTTTGCCGCCGAGCGGTTTCGGCGGCGATGGCAGGCAGCGACGCGATCGGTTCGGCCAGCCTCGCCAAGACCGTATGGGGCGAGCTGGGCCAAGATCTGGCCACGCTCGGTTTCGATGTGCTCGGTCCGCATGCCGCCGGCGGCAAGTGGGCGAAAATGCGGTTGGCCGCACGCGCCCTGACCATCGCGGGTGGCACCACACAGATCAACAAGAACATCACCGCAACTCGCGCCCTTGGACTGCCGCACCGATGAACCTGGAATTCACCGAAGAGCAAGTGGCCTTGCGCGACCTGGTTCGTCGCTTCCTTTCCGAAAAGGCGTCGATCACCGAACATGTGCGCACGATGCTCGACCATCCCACCGGCACCACGCAGCCGCTGTGGCAGGGCCTGGCCGACCTCGACGTCACCGGCCTGCTCGTCCCGCAGGATTACGGCGGCGCAGGCGCCACCATGGTGGAAGCCGGAATCGTGCTCGAAGAAATGGGTCGCGCACTGGATCCGGGGCCGTGGCAATCCACCGCGGTCGCCGCGACCCGAACCCTGGCCCGGCTCAACGCGACCGAGCACGCGGCCGATGTGCTGACAGGCATCGCCGACGGATCGGTGACCGCCACGGTCTGCTTGCCGCACGCACAAGACGTCGTCGCGACTGCGCTCGGCACCGACTCGTTGGTGACCGGCACATTCACCGCGGTACCCGATGCGGCGGCCGCGAACGTGCTGCTGGTACCCGTCCCGACGGCAACGCGCATATCGTTGTTCGTCGTCGAAATACCTTCGGCCGGCTTGGAAATCACGCCCCAACCCACCGTGGACCGGACCCGCAAGCAATTTCGGGTGACTCTGGTGAACACGCCCGCTCGACACCTCGGCACCGCGCCGACGGCGGGCCTCGCGGCAGTGATCGACGACGTTCTCATCGCATCGGCCGCCGACGCTCTCGGTGCGGCACAACGCATTCTGGAACTGAGCGTCGACCATGCCAGGACCCGTCAGCAATTCGGCCGCCCGATCGGCGCATTCCAGGCGGTTCAGCACCTGTGCGTCGACATGTTCGAAACCGTGGAATTGGCTCGCGGCGGCGTGCTGCGCGCACTGTGGGCCGCCGATTTCGCCTCGGACGAGCACCGGCACCTGGCGGCAATCCGCACCAAGGCCTTCGCCGGCCGACTCGCGACCGTCGGCGAAGCCGCGATCCAGATCTTCGGCGGCATCGGCTTCACCTGGGAACACGACGCCCATCTCTACCTGGAGCGGCTACTGAGCTGGAGCGCGTTCCTCGGTGGACCAGACCGGTACCTGCGGGAGATCGGATCACACGTCGCCCGGGGCCGTCAACGGACGGCTACACCGCGCAGCACGGTATCGCGTGCGTGAATGAGCGCGGCGCGCTTACCTATCCGGCGGACGATTCCCTCGGGCATCCAGGTCAATTCCAGGACGCATCGCGCGGTCAGTTCGGCCGCCGGGTTGGCGAGGCGGATCTCCCCCTGCTCGGCACCGGTGCCGAGCAGGGTCCGCAACTGCCGAAGCACCGCCGGAAACGACATTCCGGGATTGCTCACCTCGGGCGGCGACTGACGTAGCCAGGTCAATTGGATCTTGAACTCGTCATTGAACCGGTCCACGACATTGATGTGCAGCCAGGCCAGCGCGTCGAGCTTCTGGACAGCGGTCGAATCGGAGCTGAGCGCGGCCTCCCAGCCCGCGACGGTCTTCCTCGAAAACGAGCTCATGATCGAGGCGAGCAGTTCCTCTTTGGAGCCGACCGCCCGATAGACGGACCCGATGCTCATGCCCGCGGCCGCGGCGATATCTCGGATCGTGGTGACCTCATAGCCGCGGCGGCCGAATTCCGTCCGCGCGACCTGACGGATCAAGGCAACCTTGCTTTCCGCGTCGGCCTCGTCCGTCTCGTTCCACAGTCGGATGACTCGATCGACCGCGACCAAAGCATCCGACTTATCCAATTCGCCGTTCTCCGGCGACGCCGTGGCCACACCGTACAGCAGGATCTCGCAGAACAGGTCGGCCACCCGATCGACCGCCGTGTAGCGGTGGAACAAATACAGGCCCACGTGCAGAAACGTCTGGCACATTCGATCGGCTAGCGTCACCAGATCGATACCCGGACGAATGAATCCGATCGACCGCCCGGCGCGCAGCGTCTCCAGCACGGCGAATTCGATCGCCGTCGCACCACGGCTGGTCAACCGCACCAGCTCGAGCCCGGCGCCCGCCGACGGCTCATAGAAGGTGAACTGCAGGGCGGCACTGTTTCGGGCGGCGCATTGTGCGATCGCCTTACCCAATTCGACGATATTATCCGGGGTGAATCGGGAACCTTTCAGGTCCGCTAGCGCCGTCTCCGCCACGAGATCGATTTCGGCGTGATAGCGCTGAACCAACTCGACGACGATGGCTTCTTTCGAACCGAAATGGTGATAGAGACTCTGCGGTTTGATACCGCATGCATCCGCTATTTCCTGCAGCGAGGTGCGCAAGCCGGAGGAGGCGAACAGGCGAGAGGCCGTCTCGAGAATTTCATCCTTTCGGCGGCCATCGGTCGACAACGCACCGACGCTCGTTTTCACCCCGTGCCCGACTCTCACTTGCCCGAGCCTACCGGACGATGATTCGGGCTCCTACTCCTGATCGGCCATGTCATCGGATGCCGTAATGGCAAGTGTCGGACAGGAAGCCACCGCCGCTCGGATGTCCGGCCAGGCCTTGTCGTCGGGTGCCGGATCGATGACTTCGGACAGGTCGTCGTCACCGACTTCGAAAACGGTCGGCGCGATGGCCGCGCACAGCGCGTGCCCTTCGCATTTCTGCGGATCGACAGATATTTTCATACATATCTCCAAGCGTTTGTGCTCAGACGTACAAGCCGCCATTGACGCCGATGAGTTGCCCGGTGATGAAACCGGCCTGATCGGAGCACAGGAATTCACATGCGGCGGCCACATCCTCGGCGGTTCCGGCGCGACGCACCGGCGTCACCGCGGCAATCGCATCCAGACCGGGGAACCAGCCCGCCTTCGTCGCCTGGTGTGCCATGGGTGTATCGATGATGGACGGCGGAATCGAGTTCACCGTGATGCCTTTCGGCGCCAACTCGGCGGACAACGCCTTCGTCAGGGCGATCACGCCGCCCTTGGACGCAATATAGTGAGCCATATTTGCGGCACCGGATTGTGCACTGGACGACGATATCGTGACAATCCGGCCCCACCCCGCCTCGATCATATCCGGGACGACGGCTTGAATGCATGCGAAGGTGCCGGTGAGGTTTATCGCGATAATTCTTTCCCACTGTGTTCTCGTGATGTCGGTGACCGGGGTGTGCTCCTGAACACCCGCGCTGGTGACGATTATCTGCACCGGACCGAATTCGCTGCGAACGCTCCCGATCGCCTCGGCGACCGAAATTTCATCGGCCACGTCCACCGCGTAGGTCAATACCTCGATGCCGACAAACCGCAATTCCGCGGCGACCTCGCCGAGCGCCTCGACATCGCGGTCGAACAAAGCCATGCGGTGCGGGCCTCGGGCTAATTGCCGAGCTACTGCCGCCCCGATCCCGGACCCGGCTCCGGTCACAACGGCAACTCGTTTCGCTGTGTCCTGTGTCATCACTGCTCCTCACCGATGCGAAATGCGATCAACCGACCGGGGCGAATTCCACATGCAATGCGCTGAGCCCGCGCAAGATGTACGTCGGCTCATATGTGTAGCGCCGGGCGTCGGCCGGGCCGTGCTCGGATTCGGAAATCCTGATATCGCGCCAGCGCTGCAGGATCCGCTCGAAGCTGATGCGCGTCTCCATCCGGGCGAGCGGGCCGCCGGGGCAGGTGTGGATGCCGCGTGCGAATGCGATGTGCTCACGCGCGTTCGCACGGTCGTAACGGAACTCGTGCGGATCCTCGAACCGGCTCGGTTCCCGATTGGCAGCACCAGGAGCCACCATGACCATGGTCCCGGCCGGAAGGTCGACGCCGCCGAGTTTCGTTGTCGTGCGGGCCAATCGGAAATCGCATTTGACCGGAGCCTCCATGCGCAGGCACTCCTCGACGAAACCCGGAATGGCCGAACTGTCCTCCCGCAGTATCTGCTGCAGGTCCGGCCGTTCGGCGAGTATGCGCAGACCGGATGTCATCAGCTTGGCGGTGGTTTCCTGACCGGCGGCGAACAGGAAGGCGGCCAAATGGACGAGTTCGTCGACGGCGGGCAGTGCACCGTCCGGGAATTTCGCAGAGGACAAAGCGGTCAGCACGTCGCCACTCGGATTGCGGCGGCGCTCCTCGATGTAGGACGTGAACCGGTCGGCGAGAAATTCGAGCGGATTGCCTACCATCGCTTCGCTCTGCACGGCTCCCGGCGGTGTCTGCGACGCGAGTGCCTGCCGAAAGTCCGGATAGTCGCGTTCAGGTACACCGAGCAGATTCGCGATCACCAGCATCGCGAGCGGCTGTGCGTATTCGCGCAGGAATTCGAGCTCGGAGCGGGTGTCGAACTCATCGAGCAGCTGATCGGCCTGCCGCCACACGAATTCCTCGTTCTCCTTCAGCCGCCGCGGCGTGAACAGGGTTTTCAACAGGTCGCGTTGCGCGGTGTGCTCGGGCTGGTCGAAGGTCACCATGTGCTCGTGCAGGGGGAATTTCTCCCGATGCTGTTCGATCAGCGGCCCGATATCGTCACCGGCCGGCTCGAATGGCAGCGGCGGGAAGGGACCCGTCGGCGCCACGCAACTCGAGAACACCTGATGGTTGCGGTACACCTCCACCGCCTCGTCGTAGCCGGTCACCGCGACGACGCCGTGGTGTGGCTCGCGAAAAACCGGACATTGCGCACGCAACGCGTCGAAGTACGGGTGCGGATCGACAACGGTCGACATGTCGGTGAAGAAATCGATTTCGTCGGACATGCTCACGGCAGGCTCCTAGCGAGAAAAGCACCGCACGGCCCACCGGCCATCACGGGAGGACATCCCCGCCGGTCGAGGCCATGCTAACCAAGTGCTCAGCATCAATTGCTGAGCACATGCTTAGCACGCGCGGCCGAGCCCGGTCAAGGCATGCATCCAGTGCGCGGGCTGCCGTCGGCGATCAGCGGGCGGGGTTACTCGGGCACAGGCAGCGGACCGAACCGGTCCAGCTGCCGTTCGACGAACTCCGTCATCGCCGCATGCGCGCTCGTCATCCCGAACCCGTTCTCCAGGACCATGGTTCGAGACACACTCGCCATCACGAACGCCACCACTGCGGCGGGCCACTCGGCGGAGTCGACGCCGTAGCGCTCGAGCAGCTTCTCCATCGCCGCGACCTCGGCCTCCCGGAAGCGCCTCGAATAGTCGGCAAGCGCGGCGCGCACCACTTTTCGATGGTTGGCCAGCGCGACGAACTCCGTCGTCAGCGCACCACTGGCCGCCGCCTCCAGGTTGAACTGCCACAGCGCACGCAACGGATCCGGCGACTGCAGGGCGGCCGCCTGGCGCTTCAACCCCTCTTCGGCGCGCCGCTGGAAAACCGCGAGAAACAGGTCGTCCATCGTGCGGAAGTAGTAGTAGACGAGCTGATATTTCAGTCCGGCCTTGCGCGCGACACTGCGCGAACTCACTGCGGCATAGCCTTCTTCGAGCATCAGCTGCTCGGCCGCATCCAGCAGTACGGCGCGATTCTTCGCATCGGGCGTACCGATCCTCCTCGGCGATGCCATCACAACAACCTCCATAACCCTCGTCATCGACTCGACGTCGACCTCGCCCGCAAGTGTTGACTACGCCGAACCCAACATGCTAACCATATGCTCAGCATTGCTCGCTGAGCACATGCTCAGCACGGGCCCCGTCGGCGGTGGTCACCGTACGCGCGGCCAGCCCCGAATCGAGGTAGACGATGAGCGAAGCCGACGCAACGGAGCAGTTCGTCTTCGCCGCGGTCGCGGACGAGCGGCGGCGAATCGCGGATCTGCTCGACGAATTGGATGAAGCACAGTTGGCGACGCCGAGCCTCTGCGCGGGCTGGGATATCAAGACGGTGGCCGCACACCTGGTCAGTGTGCTCGCAGACAGTTTCTGGACGTTCCAATGGCGGACAGTGCGCCACCGGAGTCTGGCCGCTGGGATCGATGAGCTGGCACGGCGTCGCGCGCGGGAACCGGCCGCGGAGATCGCCGACACACTGCGTCGCTGTGCCGATCGCCCGATCAGTCCGCCACTGTTCGGGCCACTCGACCCGCTGGCCGACATCGTGGTGCACAGCGGCGACATCAGGATCCCGCTCGGCCTGCCCTTCGCTCCGGACCCGCGGCGGGCTGGTCTGGCGCTCGACTTCCTGACCGGACCCTGGCGGATCGGCTTCGTGCCGTTGGGCCGACTGCGCGGTATTCGCCTGTGCGCCACCGATATCGACCGGGCGTGGGGGCGGGGCGTTGAGCTTCGTGGGTCGGCGGCCGCTCTGCTCATGAGCGTCGGTGGCCGCACCGCACTGCTGCACGAGCTCGACGGCCCCGGCCTGTCACTGCTGCGCCGCCGGTTGTCCGGCTAGTTCGGCGGATCCGTGAGTATGGGCGGACAGCAGGGCGGAGTGCCGGGCATGGATACGCCGAACGGCTCCACCAATTGAGCCGCAGCCACGCACAGTCCATACGAGAAGGCAGGACCGGCTGTCGCCCGGCCTCCGCAGGTACTTTCCGGATCCGACGCGGCGAAAAATGCGCACAAGGGGCGAAAGTATCCGCTCAGGCCGGCTTCCGGCAGACCTCCGACGCGGTGGGCGGGTCGGCCCCGCGACGTGCGCAGGTCATCGCCGCGACGGTGGTGGCGTGATCGAGGACATCGGCGAGCTCCGATTTCGCGATGTCGCGCAAGGCATTCCGCCGATCGGCACCGAGCAGATCGCGCCGGTACAGGCCCGCAAGCAACCCGGCCGAGAAGGCGTCACCGGCGCCCACGGTGTCGACTACCGGAACTTGTTTGCCCGACCGGTACATCGGCGTCGGGTCAGCGCCGGTCGCGGCGAGGCAGCCGTCGGGGCCGAGGGTCACGACCACCAGGGCGGGTCCGTGCGCAGCCCAGTCCACCAGGATGTCCTCCGGCGCAGTGTGCGGATACAGCCACGCGAGATCCTCGGCGCTGACCTTGATCACGTCGGCGAGCTGCAGCAGCACCTCGATACGCTCGCGGGCGATGGTGCGAGCCATCAAGCGCGGCCGGAAGTTCGGATCGTAGGAGATCGTCGCCGTCCGCCGGGCCCGTTCCACCAGGCGCAGCAGCGCCGCCGCACCGGGCGGGAGCATCATTGCCAGCGAACCGGTGTGCAGCGCTACCACCGCATCGTCGACGGCGTGCGCCAATTCGGCGTCGGTCCACTGCCAGTCCGCGGTGGCGTCGATGCGGAAGTCGTAGTGCGCTATACCCATCGCATCCACGTCGACCACCGCCAGGGAGGTCGGTTCGGCCGCGGCCACGACATGGTCCAGGCTGATATCGTTGTCCCGCAGGTATTTTCGAATCCGCCCCCCGAGCGGATCCGTGCCGAGGCGAGCCAGCATGCGCACCGGCGTGCGCAACCGCGCCAGACCCACCGCGACATTGGCCGGACTGCCGCCCGGCACCGCCTGGAACTGCCCCGGCACCCCGGTCGGCATCAGGTCGACGAGCGCCTCACCGGCGACCGCGACGATCCGCTCAGCTGCGGACACGGTGCGTGTCCACCTCGGTGCCGGCCATCGCCCCGGTCATGATCGCGACCGCGTCGGACATGGAGAATTCGTGTGGTTCGATCACCGCCACCCGGCGGCCGAGTCGCTGAATGTGCACGCGGTCGGCGATCTCGAACACATTGGGCATATTGTGGCTGATCACGATCACGGCCAGGCCGCGGTCTCGGACCTCGTGAATCAGGTCCAGCACCATACCGGTCTCCTTGACCCCAAGCGCCGCGGTCGGCTCGTCCATGATCACGACATGCCGGGCGAACGCCGCACTGCGCGCGACCGCCACGCCTTGCCGCTGTCCCCCGGACAGCGTTTCCACGGCCTGCTTCATGGACCGGATGCCGATCTTCAGATTCGCCATGTGCTGCTGGGATTCTCGCACCATGCGGTCCTTGTCGATCATCCGGAACACCGATCCGAGAATGCCGCGGCGGCGCACTTCCCGGCCCAGGAACAGATTGTCGGCGATGTCGAGCGCGGGCGCGACCGCCAGATCCTGGTAGACGGTTTCGATGCCGGCACGGCGAGCGTCGACGGGCCGCCGGAAACGCACCCGCTTGCCGTCGAGGTAGATCTCGCCCTCGTCCGGGATCAGCGCACCCGACAGCGCCTTGATCAGGGTGGATTTCCCGGCGCCGTTGTCGCCTATCACCGCGAGAATCTCGTTCGGATACAGCTCGAAATCCGCCCCGTCGAGAGCGGTGACGTGGCCGTAGCGCTTCACCAATCCCTTCGCCTGCAACACCGGAGCCTGCTGTTCGCTCACTTCTGCCTCCCGCGGTTGAACTGGTCCACGGCCACCGCCGCGATCACCAGGATGCCGGTGATCAGGGTCTGATAGATCGACGGAACTCCCATGAGCTGCAGCCCGTTTCGGATGATGCCGACGATCAGCGCGCCCAGCAGTGTGCCGATGACGCTACCGCGCCCGCCGAACAAGCTGGTGCCGCCCAGCACGACCGCGGTGATCGAGTCGAGGTTGTCGGTCTGCCCCGCGTTCGGGTCGCCGACACCGGTGCGCGCCACCAGCAGCAGCGCCGCGAGGCCGTAGATCAGCCCCGCCGCGGTATATACGCCCAGCAGCACTCGCCGCGTGTCGATTCCGCTCAGCCGTGCCGCCTCCGGATTGTTGCCGACGGCGTAGACGTGCCGCCCGGCCGCGGTCTGGCGCAGCACATACCAGGCGAGCGCGAACAGCACCAGCATCGCCACGGAACCGTAGGTGATATCGGTGTCGCCCAGCGGGAACGTCTTGTCGAAGTAGGTGAGCGTCCCGGGGAGACCGGAAATCGTCTGCTCTTCGGAGTAGATGTGCGTGAGGGCGAACGCGATGCCGTAGGTGCCGAGGGTCACGATGAACGGCGGCAGCTTCACCAGACTCACCAAAGAGCCGTTGAGCAAACCGAACCCGGCCGTGAGCGCGAGCCGAGCACGATCGCCACCAGTGGCGGCAGCCCGGCGTCGACGGCCAATTTGGTGATGGCGATATTGCCCAGCGCCATCACCGCGCCGTTGGACAGGTCGATGCCCGCGGTGAGGATGATCAGTGTCTGGCCGATCGCCAGCGTGCCGACCACCATCACCTGCTGCACGATCAGCGAGAAGTTGCCGCCGGTGAGGAATCGATCGGACTGGGCGGCGAAGAAGACGACGGCGATGATGATCGCCGCGATCGGCCCGAAGTTGGGGATGGCGAGCAAGCGAGTGAGAGCCGACGGTTTCGGCTGCGGCGGCGCCTGCGAGCTGGTGGCGGTGCTCATGTGAATCCTTGCTGCTCCTTGCGGTTACGACGGCGGGGCCGCGGCGCTCACCCCCAGCAGTTGTCCAGGCCGTACTGCACGTCCTTGGAGTCCACGCCCGCTTGCGGTTTCGCGGTGATCAGCGTGACGCCGGTATCGGTGTAGCCGCTGACCTTCTTGCCGTTCTTGGCGTAATCGACGACCGCCTTCACGCCCTCGCTGGCCATCTTCAGCGGGTACTGCTGCGAGGTCGCCGCGATCTTGCCGTCCTTGACCGCCTGCACACCGCTGCAGCCGCCGTCCACCGACACGATCAGGGCGGCGTTCTCCTTGCCCGCGGTCTTCAGCGCGGTGTACGCACCCAGCGCGGACGGCTCGTTGATGGTGTAGACGAGGTTGATGTCGGGATCCTTCTGCAGGCAGGTTTCCATGGCGGTCTGCGCCTTGGCCTGGTCACCCTGGGCAGGTTGCGCGCACACCACATTCGGCGCGGTGACGTCCTGGGTCATGTCCTGGGTGGCCTGTGCGGTGCCGTAGCCGGACAGGAAACCGTTGTGCCGCAACACACCGACGGTGACGCCGGGGTTGAGGTCGATCATTGCGATCTTCACCGGCTTGTCGCCTTCGGCAGCCTTTGCGTACTTGCCGATCAGCTGCCCCGCGGTGAAGTTGTTGGTTGCGAACAGGGCGTCGACGGCGCTCTGCGGGTCGGTCGGGGTGTCCAGCGCGATCACCTGCACCCCCTTGGCGCGCGCCTTCTCGACGGCGGGCACGATCGCCTTGGTGTCGCTGGCGGTGATGAGAATGCCCTTGGCGCCGGCGTTGACCATGTTCTCGATAGCCGTCACCTGGCTGGCGTTGTCCCCGTCGAATTTGCCTGCGGCGGTCAGCAGTTTGACGCCCGCGGCATCGGCCTCCTTCTGGGCGCCCTCCTTCATCTTGACGAAGAAGGGGTTGGTGTCGGTCTTGGTGATCAGGCCGACCGTGATCTGCCCGGAACTGGAGCCCTTGCCACACGCGGTAGCAGAGAGGGCGAGGGCGCTGACGGCCAGACAGACGGCGGCGAGGCGGACGGCACGAGAGGACATCGATGTGCTCCTGCGATACTGGTATGACAACGTTGTCATGACGATAGAACGTGATCAAGCTCACGTCTAGGGGGATCTTTTAAGATGTTGGCCGAGAACAGCAGCGTTCCGCGACCCATAGGAGAAGGTGGCAATGTCAGCGTTGTCAGACCGCTTGCCGCGCCGGAGCGCCACCATGCGCGAGGTCGCCGCGCTGGCGGGGGTCAGTATCAAGACAGTGTCGCGGGTGGTGCGCGGCGAGGGTGGCGTTTCGCCGGAACTGGCCGCACGGGTAACCGATGCCGCCGCAATGCTCGACTATCGGCACAATCTCGCCGCCAGCACGCTACGCGGCCACGGCCAGAAGACAGCTGCGATCGGCCTCGTGCTGATGGATGTCGCCAACCCCTACGCGTCGGCACTACATCGCGCGGTCGAGGATTTCGCGCACGGCCGTGGCACTTTGGTGTTCGCGGTCAGCAGCGACGAGGATCCCGACCGGCAGCGGGAAGTCCTCGACGCCCTGCTGTCCCGGCGCGTGGACGGGCTGATCGTGATGCCGGTAGGCGCCGACCACGGCGCGCTGCTCCACGAGCAAAGGCGCGGCACGCCCATCGTTTTCGTCGACCGCGCGCCGGCCACCGCTGAAATCGACAGTGTCACCGTCGACAACCACGACGGCGCACGTCGCGCGATCGAGCATCTGGCCGCCCATGGGCACCGGCGGATCGCGTATCTCGGTGACCTGCAGACGATCTGGACCGCCGCCGAACGCTACGCCGGCTACGTCGAGGGTCTGGCCTGCACGGGAATCCCGCTCGACCCCACCCTGATCTGCGCCGACCTGCACTCACCGGAAGTAGCCGAGGCAGCCGCGGACGCCCTGCTGTCTCGCCCCGACCGCCCTACCGCATTGTTCAGCGCGCAGAACCTGGTCACCGTCGGCGCGCTGCGCGCCATCCAAAAGCGCGGCCTGCAAACCGAAATCGCGCTCGTCGGCTTCGACGACCTCCCCCTGGCCGAACTCCTCTCCCCTGCCCTGACCGCGGTCACCCAGAACCCATCGAGCATCGGCCGCACCGCCGCCGAAATCCTGTTCACCCGCCTCGACGGCGACATCTCCGCACCCCGGCACGAGGTGATCCCGACTCGTCTTCTCGTTCGCGGGTCCGGGGAAATAGCGCCGCCCGGTATTCGGGCCGACGACTAGCCGGCGTTCCGGCTCCGCGATACGCGTGTCCCGCACAACGATCCAGCCGTCAACGTGGCTATCGCCGCGGCGGGCAACCACCGACTCGGCAAGTCGCCCATAGGGCGGCTGCGGCATGAACACAGTGTGCCGCAATGAAATACGCCAGAAACGACGATACGCCGGCCAGACCGTCACCAATTGCAATTTTCTTTTCTGTTGCCCGGCGGTATTCGGGAATCGAGATACACATTCGCCTCACCTTGTCGCTCCAGTACACCACGAGCTATAATTATAATTGTATTCTGTGGATATATCAGGAAATGAAAGGAGAGAATCATGACGAAGATTTCGGAAAAGGTCCATGAACTTAGAGACCACGCGGAGCACGCGGAGAAGGAGATAGCGGCGGCCCAGAAAGAAACTGGGAAGAAAGTGGATGCCGCTATCAGCTCCGCCAAAGCGGAGGCGAAAATCAGGCAGGATAAATTCAAGGCGAATGTCACAGCAAGGAAGGCCGCCGCGGCTTCCGACTGGGAAACACTCCAGGCGGAGCACAACAAGCGGGTCGAGAAAATCAAGAACACTATTGCGACCAAGAAAGACGCTCACGACCTGAAGGTCGCAAATCGCCGAGCCGATGACGCAGAGGGCTATGCCTCGGCTTCGATCGACTACGCCTTGATGGCAATTGACGACGCCGAGATCGCCACCCTGGAAGCCATTGACGCTCGGGCTTATGCAGAATCGTTGACCTAGTGCCGCGTCAACCAACGCACGGTAGGTAATTCGGCAGTCGGATTTTGGAGTCTACGGCGAAGTCGCGTTTGGGTTCGGTGTTCTGATCAGATGTGGCCGGTCGCCTGATGCAGGGCGCCGAACAGGTGGCGTACGCCCCGGGTGCGACGGTTGGTCGCGGCTGCCGCTTCGGCTTACGACAACGCTGCCAGCCGCGACCGGGGTGCAGCTGCAGGGTTCAGGAACCCGAATTCGTCGACACATATCACGTGCCCATCATCGGGTGGGTTGTCCGGACGAGCGGCGGCGGATTCCGAATCTGCTCAACTTCCTGACCGGACCCTGGCAGATCGGCTTCGTACCACTCGGCCGACTGCGCGGAATTCGCCTGCGCGCCACCGACATCGATCGGATGTGAGGGCAAGGCGCTGAAGTTCGTGGGTCGGCGGCCGCTTCGCTGCTGCGCGTCGGTGGCCGAACCGCACTGCTACACCAACTCGATGGCCCCGGACTGCCTCCGCTGCGTCGCCGGCGGTCCCTCCTCCAAAGGACGCGACAACACGACAACACGACGCGGACAGCTCTCAGACGCCGATCCGCGCAATCAAATCGACAGCCCCCGCACCATGACGAGCCAAACCGTGCATGATCGCGAAAGCATCTACGTAGATCGCGATTTCCGACGGGCGGGTGATCGTCAGCTCCGCTGAAATGGTCTCGACCATCACACGCTCGGCGTCGAAGATCGCGAACCCGTGCGAGCCGACCGACGCATCGACAGTCGCCGGGACGATCCCCAAGTCGACCCGCGGATTGGCTGCGTGCTCGATCAGGGCGCGGCGCTGCTCGACCATGATCTCCGACGATCCAACCGTCTGATGCAGAGCAGCCTCGCCGATGACGAACGAGAATCGGCGTCGACCTGTGCGTAGCACACGCTGTCGGGACATCCGTACGGCGACCGCTTCAGCGATGTCGTCGCGGCCACCGGGGACGAGCGTGCGGCAGGTCGTGAGCATCGCCGCCGCATACTCCGGTGTCTGGAGCAGTCCGGGCACTACCCACGATTCAAACCACCTGACGTTTTGGGCACGGCCCTCGATCTCGAGGGATTGCCGCTGTCGGTGGGCGCGGCCGGACGCGACGACGCGCCGCCACTCGAGGTACATGGATTGCAGGTTGCGGAGGGTGGCCACCAGGTCGTCGTAGACGAGAGGGGAATCGGTGGCGCGGCACCAGGCGAGTAGGTCGTCTTCGCTGGGTTGCTGCTTGCCCAGTTCGATGCGGGACACCTTCGCGGGATGCCACCCGCACGCTTCGGCGAGCTGCTTGCCGGACAGGCGGGCGTCCCTGCGAAGCTCGCGCAAGCGAGCCCCCAGAGCCGCCCTTGCCTGCCCGACGCTGCCACTCACTGTGCCGCGTATTCCAATCGGTAGTCGGCGCGGTCGATGCCCTGCTCCCACAGCCGACGCCACCCCGCACCGGCTACCGCGACGATGTCCGGATCCGTGGTGACGGCGAGGCCGACCGCGTCGCCTGTCTCGTCGACAGTGTTGAACGCGACTCGTTCGTCATCGAACAGCCAGTAGTCATCCTGCGGGATGTGGCCGGTCACGAGATACCGGGGGAGATACCGGATCTGTTCGCCCGCTGCGGCATTCGGCGCGCACGCATCGAGCAGCCACGCCGTGTACTCGGTGTGCGGCACCGACACCACTCGCACCCGTGCCACGGTCACACCGCGCGCCACTGTTTCGGCGACCAGGGCGCACCACTGGCGACCGCCGTCGGTCTCGACGATGTCGCGGGATTCGCGCCACCGCACCAGCGGTTCGTACTCGTCCGGCACCTGGTAGGAATCCTGCACTTCGACATGCACGGCAGACACCTTCGCTGCCCGGAAGTACTCGGCGTAGATGCCTTCGCCCGCGAGTTCGCCGCTCACTGCGCGCATCGTGGAACCTCCACAGCGGTCTCGTCGGGATCCAGGGTGAGCTTCGCCCGAATACTGTCAGGCACAGGGGTTCCGGCGACGAGCAGCAGACCGGGGGTCTTGGTGGTTTCGACACGCAATGCGGCTCCGGGCTCAGCCCAGTCGAGAAGGGCATGAGGTACGAGGACGGCGTGCCCGTCGCGGGTGTGAAGTCCTTGGACGATCAAAGCGTCCGGGCCGAGCGCATACAACGCCGGGCAACCTCCATCTTTCGATCCCGACCCGAGCAATCGCAGTTCGTTGGTCATCGCCTACTCCTTGTTCGCGCAACTCTACGTGTGTGCATCCGCAATTCTCCCTGGTCACCTCGACGATTGCAGAGGATTACCGCGCAATCTGCCGCAATTCTGTGTCGCCGCTGTTTGCCTGCGCCATAGCGTCTTTCGTGGCCCCGCCGTCGGGTCGACGCCACACCGCCCCCTCATCCGGTGAACCACTCGCCCGCATGGGATGGCCCGAGTGGGCGGCAGTCCTCGGCGGTGGGCGCTCACCGACCGGACGACCGAAGGGACGGGAGATGAACCTTCCCGTACGACGCGACGACGAAGACGCTCGGAAACTGGCGCTCGCCCCGGAGGGCGCCCCGCGCTACCTCCAGCACGACGACGGATCATGGGATCTAGTCGACGAAGACGGGTGGCTGATTGATCCCGAAGAACTCAGCGAACTCCACGCCGACGCCACAGCCGCGATTGCCGCTGCGACGGTCGAACCGATCGATGTAGACCTTCTGACCGAAGTCCGCCAGGGCCTTCTGTCCATGCCGTCAGTGATCGACATACAGCCGATCTCCGTGCGAGACAACGAGGTTCGATGATCAGCGACGGGTGGATCATGCTCGGGATGATGCTGGCAATCGGCCTGCCGCTGGGGGTTGTGGTTGCGGTGATCGTATGGCCCGAGCACATCCCAAAAGACCGGACCGTGGACGCCATCCGGGAGCGGGTCGAAGCGGAGGAATCCAACCGCGCGACAGGCGATTTCTGACCCGCAGACAGCGGTCAGTAGATAGATAGGGGAAGTGATGAGGAATCTGATCAGGGTGGCGCTGCTCACCGGATTCGGCATCGGCTCAACGCTCGTCGGGGGTGGCGCTGGTACCGCGTCGGCCGACAACATCACGTGTTTCATCCACGCGATCGAGCCATGGAAAACCGACCACAACTCGATAGCCCCAATCAACTTCGGGTTCAAGGTGCACTGCACCGGAAAGCCCGCGTTGCGCAACGTGACTACGAAGCTGTGGCGCTACGACCCGACAGACGGCAAGCACTACGTTCACTCCGAACGCAACGACACGAGCACCGATCCCGACGTCGAAACGCTGTACTCGGCATCATGCTCGTCGGCCGGGATCCTCTACCAGTTCCACACCGAGGCGATCGTGAACGCGTTTAATGGCAACTGGGACCGCGAACCCGACAACAGCAGCACCATCGCGGCAATCTGCTGACAACAACGGAAGGGCGTAGCCGATGACGACTCTCGAGCAACACCCAGCGGTCGCAGTGGCAACCCAAGCCCTCGCGGGCAGTGACCGGGACCTGAGCCCGGTCACTGCCGTCATCCGCGACGATGTCGCCGCCGTCCTCATCGACGGCGTGCAGGGCCGATGGATCGTGTTCGCTGATCCGCGCGACGGCGAATGGTTCGTGGAGGGCACCACGTTCGGTGCGCCGCGACCGGCCGGGCCGCGTAGCGACCGCTCACCGGATAACATGCCGCTCCAACGTTTGCGAGTCAGGTTCCACAGTGACGGCGAGGGCGGCGAAGGCTGGTTAGCCGTGACCGGTCTCGCCGCCTATGACGCAGTGTCGGTCTCAATGGGCTCCGGACTCGACGAAGCCGTCGCATCCGTCACCGATGACGGTCTCGTCTTCGCCGTCATTCGAGCGCGCGCGGATGATGATCCGAGCGTCTACGTGAACACCCGTGACGGACGGAGCATTTCGGCCGTAGCACGCGAAAGCCGATAGGACCCTACTTCGTCGTCCGCGTGGGCTGGTGACCGTAGTCGGGACGGAGGGTCACGAGGTACTCCCGGAGGGTGTTGCAACAGGCGACGCCGTAGGCCACGATTCGGCTGGGGTCGCTCGGGCTCCGGTGCACCTGGGCGATGATTCCGGTACGGCGCACCGCCGCTGGATCCGCGGGCTCGACACCGCGCCCATGCGTGTCCGACCACCAGGTGACCCGGTCGCCCAACGCGAGAGATGTTTCGAACATACTTTCGTGTATCCCATACGCCTCAGTTTCGTGTCGTGCCGCGCGAAAGCTGAGAGGATCGACCGGTCTCGGCGGCGGTGGAACTTCAGCGGATCCCGATTCTGACCACCGATTACGCTTGCTCCCTGCTCCGAATGGCCCGTCCGGCAGCTCTCTGCACCCAGAGCGCGGCTTGCTGCAGAGCTTCGTCGGTGAACGTACCGGCAGGCGGCCAAACGACCTCGTTCACGGTTGGCCACACACATACCATTTCCGACGAGTACGGAAACGAGGGAGAAACGAGGCCCGGCGGATCCCAAAGCACCAGCACGACCAAGCGGTCGATCACGAACGTAGTCGTGCCCAACTTGACGATCTGTTGCCCTGTCGCGTCAGAGATATCCGCCTTCGCGTGGTAGGACCGACGATCCCATCGCGTGCCTTCGTGCCTACCGAGCCATACCCGGTTCATACTCAATGCTTTACGGGCGTGATAGAAGGCTATGTCGTCATCCGGGCGGGAAGTTTTGGTGCTTTCATCGGTGAACTGCATCATGATCGAGGTCTTCACCGCCCAGCGTGCGACCGTCTCTTGGTCGGCAACCGACAGCACATGCTTTGACGCGTCTTTCATCATCGGCAAGAGCAGCGGTTTCGCTGCCTCCTCGAGCCTCGACATCCAGCCGCCGTTGCAGTGATCTCGACAGACTTTCCGCACCTTTCGCGAGGTAGTCGGACCTTGCCGTACCCGATGCTCCGGGGGGAAACCGCAGCGGCATCAGCGATTAACGCGTGGGTGATCAGCTGAGACGAGCTATCGCCTCCCGGATGGGAAGTGGCGCGGCGAATCCATTGAGGCCAGATGTCCTCCTTCGAAAGACCCGTCGAGCCACAAAAGACACATCGCCCCGCCTGCCCGTTTCCCATGTGTAGATCCTCCCGCATCCACTGAGGTCCTGACCAACTTGTTTCCGCTGCACCCGTTCACATGTTGACCGCCGATAAACAACCGTTATCGAGGGTCAGAACACGGATTCAGCTGTTCACGGAGTCTTAGGACGCTGCTTCGGCTTCTGCAGGCGGGCGAGATTGGCGGGCTCGATATAGAGGTACCTGATCAACCCCAGCACGAGGTTTTGCAGCTCCTGGGCCTCCACGACCGAGACCGCCTCGTAGGCCTCCTGATGTGCACCGGCGTTGCCCACAACCCGGATATGTGTCGCCCAGTCGCCGAAGCTCGGGATGAGTGCCCCGTCGGTGACCATCTGCGCAATCCCAGCGGCGAGGGTTCCGTCGAGCGCTTTTCGCGCGGCGGCGCTGCCCTTGTCCTTGACAATGTGGGCCAGTGCGTTGCGGAACATCGCCACGGCCGCGTTCGGGGCCACGACGGTAAGGCAGCGCAGGCCCTCATGAAAGGCATCAGCGATGTCATCCGGAACGTCGGCCATGTCGGTGGCACTGCCGGGTGTGGGCCACCAGTGCAGCGGCGTTGCCTCAAACTGTTCGGACGCGATTTGATTTCTTCGACGACGACGGTCCCCTGCTCGCACCCGTGGCAGGTCAACGGCACAACTCGCTGCGGCGGTAGATACCGGGTTTCGTTCCCGGTTCGAACGGGAGTCTTCTTGCGGATCTGGACCGGGTCGCACACCTTGAAGTTGCTGATCCGACCGCACCGCGGGCGGGGACCGGACGGGTCGCCACTGTAGGGAAGGCCGTCAGGATTGCGATCGTCTTCGTCGTCAGAACCCTCGCCACTCGGGGCCATGATCGTCTGAGATGCCATGGCGAAGATCTTCGCGGACGGCACCGACATTCCACCACCGAATGGGAGCACATACCGCGAGCCGAGCCGCTGATCCCGACTAATAGTCGAATAGCTGTGGCGGTGTCTCATCATCGGACTGCTTTGCGTTAATAGCCGCTATCTGTCGTCTCACCCTCCGCAGCACCATGAATGCCGGATACAGGGACATGGTGCATATGGCGAGTAACGGCAGCGCGTAATTGAGGGTGGTCCTGAACGCAAATGCCCAGTCCATCTCCCCCCACCAGTACGCCTTAGTCCAAGTAGGCCCGATCCATAACACGTACACCAAGCTAATTCCGGCACCAAGCATCAGCCAAGATCGCGCCAGGCGTCTGCTTGCCATAGCAACACGCAGGTCAGCGTTCAACTCCTCAGCGGTCCGTGTCGGTTTCGGATCGTTGTCTTCCGTGTCACCTTCGGCCGCTCGTATCTGCGCCAGGGCATAGTCGATTGACCTGTCTATCGAGTCGAGCCCGTCGCGTCCATCCGGCCAGGCAGCACGCGCCTTCGTCAGCAGGTCGAGGTGTTCGTATGGAGTCTTTTTCGAGTTGCGAAGCAGGTACCTGCCAGCGATGAGCGCGCCGACACATGCCGCGATCACCGCTCCGGTGCCTTGGACGAATGGTCCGTAGTCCTTCCACTCGATCGCGAGAACCGTTGCCGCCCCTGTGTTCACGCCGACATCCTGGCAGCCTCACCGCCTATTCGCCACGGTTCGCCTGCAACCTGCCGAGGACACGCCCCAGATCGCCCGTGAACGCCCGCTGCGGTTCCGGTCCGACCTTCGGACCCCCGTCCAGTAGCGGTTCCGGCCGGCTGCGTCGACGCAGGGGCCTATTCCGTGGTTCCTGCGTTCGGGCCTTGGAGGCGAACAAAGCCTTTGCGGCCGAACGGGCTTCCTCCGACGCGGGCGGCGCAACCGTCAACGCGGGTTGGAACTTCGCCGCGAACGGCACCGGACGCGCCAACCGAATCAGCGCGGTCACATGTGCGGGCATGATCCGCTCCGTCGACACCGCGTTGTGCGCTCGAATCGCCTCCAGTGCGGCATCACGCTGCCAACCAACCCTGGTAGCGGCGTCGAGCCCGGCTATCCGGCTGGTCCGGCTCGGCCATCCGGGTTGGACTCGGTGCGGCAGCGGGTGGGGTCCGGCCTCGGAGCCGACCGGGTGCCAATGCGCTGATGGCGAGTGCGGCGGCCAAGGTCAGAGCGCCGAGAATGGCAGCCGCTTGGCGGACGCCGTGGACGAATGCGGCCTTGGCCGCGTCGGCGAGCGGTTGCGCTTGCGGGCCTAGATGTTCGGCCACGGTCAGTGCGCCGACCAGTGAGCCCGAGACCGGACCGCGCAACTGTTGTGGGAGTATCGGCAGGATCGTCGCGACCCGATTGCTGTAGCCCGCGGCGAGAACGCTACCGGCCAGTGCTATTCCGATCGCGGCGCCTACCTCGCGCGCCACGTCGTTCACCGCCGCCGCCACGCCGTGCTGGTCGGCGGGCACACCCGCCATGATCGCGGTCGTGGCGGGTGCCGCCGACAAGCTGATGCCGAAGCTGACGATCAACAGCGGCCAGACAACATCGAAATAGGTGGCATCGACCGACAATCGAGCGACTGCCAAGAGCCCGACGCCCAGCAGCGCGAGGCCGCACAAGGTCTGCAGCCGCAATCCGATTCGTTCCGCGAGCCACGGTGAGATCGGCGAGACGGTCACGAAGGGGATCGTCATCGGCGCCATGGCCAGCGCCGAAATCAGCGGACGGTAGCCGAGAATCAATTGCAGGAACTGAACGACGAGCATGAACATGCCGAACGAAACCAGGAACTGAATCGCGACGGAGGCGGTGCCGGTGCCGAATCGACGGTCGGCGAACAACCGGACGTCGAGCAACGGATGGGCCACCCGCGATTCGATCAGCACGAATGCGCCGACCGCCACGACTCCACCGATTGCGGCACCGATCACCAACGGATGCGACCAGCCAAGCTGCGGTGTCTCGGTCGCTGCCGCCACGATCATGCCGACGCCGATCGCCGAGGTCACCGTTCCCCACGGGTCGAAACCGGGCCGCGACGACGCGATCGATTCGGGGATAACGCATCCCGTGGCGGCCAGCAGCGCGCTGCACACGCTCATCGCCGCCATGATCGAAAGCCAGGACCAGAACTGCAACAACAAGCCGGAACCGAGGATCCCGCCCACGGCACCCATACCCACCGCACCGGCCCACATGCCGACGGCGACGCCGCGCCTGCTCTCCGGCAATCCGGCGGTGAGCAGCGACAGCGTCGACGGCATCACCAGGGCGGCGCCGACCCCGGCCGCCGACCGAGCCGCGATCAGCCATATCGGACCGTCGAACAGCAGCGGCACCGCGGAAAACAGTGCGAACACTCCGAGACCGATCAGCAGCATCCTGCGGCGTCCGTACCGGTCCCCCAATGCGCCGCCGGGCAGCACCAGACAGGCCAGCGCCAGGGTGTAGCCGTCCACGATCCAGGTCAGCTGCTGCTGGGTGGCGCCGGTGACCGCGGCGATCTCGGGCAACGCGGTGTAGAGCGCGGCCATCGAAGCGACGACCAGCGCCACCGCGGCACAGGACAGCAGCAGCGCCCACCGCTGCAGGACGGACAAACGTGTCGCGGTGGAGTCCATATCCTGCCCTACTTGAGCATCATGCCGCCGTCGACCGGTAATGCCACCCCGGTGATGTAGCGGGCCTCGTCGGAAGCAAGGAACAGCACCGCATTGCTGATATCTTCCGGCTCCACCCAGGCGATCGGCAGCACGTGGAACATCTGCGCGACGGGGATGAAGTCGTCGACGGTCGGATTCTCCAGATCCGGCCGGAACATGCGGAAGGTGGGCTCGTTGAGCAGCATCGGCGTCGCCACATTCGTGGGGCAGATCGAGTTGACGCGAATGTTCTTGTCCCCCACCTCCATTGCCAGTGAGCGCATGATGCCGATGACACCGTGCTTGGCGGTGGCGTAGTGGCCGATATTCGGGACGGCGCGCAGGCCGCCGATCGAGCTGGTGAGCACGATCGATCCGCCGCGACCGCCAGCGATGATATGCGGCACCGAGACCCGGGTGGTCATCCAGACGCCGGTCATATTGACGTCGATCATGTCGCGCCAGGTCTGTTCGCTCATCTTGTCCATCGGGGCGCCATCGCTGGCCAACCCGGCATTGGCCACCACGATGTCGAGGCGACCGAGTTGTGCGACACCGTCGTCGACCACAGCCTGCATGGTCTCCAGATCACGCACATCGGCCTCGACGGCGACGATGCGCCTGCCGGTCGCCTCGACCAGCGCGACCGTTTCGGCCAGGTCGTCCGGTGTCGACATCGGAATGGTGACACCGTCGAGCTGCTTACAGACATCGACGGCGATGATGTCGGCGCCTTCCTGCGCCAGTTTCACGGCATGGCTGCGACCTTGGCCGCGTGCGGCACCCGTGATGAAGGCGACCTTGCCCTCGACTCGTCCGGTCATCGGTATCACTCCCTGGGTTCATGGCCGCCGACCCGGTGCCGACGGCGCAGCAACAGCAGAACTGTCAGCAGCACGGCGGCGAGGGCGACCGCGCCGTAGCGCGCCGCACCGCTCATTCCGCTGGCGGCGAGCAGATCGATCGGTGCTGCGGACACGCGAGGCTCGGCGACCATCCCCGATTCGGCACTGTGCTCGACTTGCCCATCAGCCGAAGCGGATTCGGGCTCGCTGGGCACCCCGGCGGTGATCTCGGCCGCGAGGTTGGTGGCGAACGTTCCGATGAGCGTGCCGGCGACCTCGGCGAGCGCGCCTCGGCCGAATTGGGCCGGTTTACCCGTGACGGCGAGGTCGGTGTCGACGAAAACCTCTGTCACGCCTCCGCTTTCGACGAGTCGACAGGTGATCGTCGCCTTCGCGGTGCCGTTGCCGCGCGCCTCTCGCCCGCCGCCCTCGAGCACGGCGATCCCGGCCGCCTCGTCCTGCGCGGCGATCTTGATGGTGCCGGTATAGGACAGGGTGACCGGCCCGAGTTTGACCTTGATCTTGCCGCGGTAATCGTCGCCGTCGCGCCCGGTGATGGTGGCTCCGGGGACGCAGGGGGCGATCCGCTCGAGGTCGAGCAGCACCCGCCAGGCTCGTGCGGCGGGGGCGGGTATGCTGAAGGTGTTCTCGAACTTCACGCGGACTCCTTCGCGATCGATTCCGCGGCCGCACGAACGGCTTTCACAATCCCCTGATATCCCGTGCACCGACAGACATTGCCGGACAATGCTTCTCGGATCTCGTCATCGGATGGATCCGGACTTTCCCGCAGGAATGCGGTCACGCTGGTGATGAACCCCGGTGTACAGAAACCACATTGGAGTCCGTGACAGTCACGGAACGCGGCCTGCACCGGGGACAGGCGGCCGTCCGGCGATGCGATCCCCTCCACGGTCGTCACCTCCGCACCGTCGGCCTGCACGGCCAGGACCAGGCAGCCACGCACCGCCTGCCCGTCCAGCAATACCGTGCACGCACCGCACACCCCGTGCTCGCAGCCCAGGTGAGTCCCGGTCAGCCCGCATATTTCGCGCAGGTAGTCGGCCAGCGTCAGCCGAGGTGGCACCCGATGGCGCCGGGCCCGCCCGTTGACCCGAACCTCGATATCGATGTCAGTCATTGCTTGCCTCCTCAACGGCGCGGCGCCAGGCGCGCGCCACCATGACGGCCCCGAGCCGTTTGCGGTAGTCGGCGGTGCCGTGCAGATCGGACGGCACCGCGTCCAACGGTCCCGTCGCCGCATGACCGACCTCGTCGGGAGCGACTTCGGCGATGTCGCGGCCGATCAGTTCCGCCTCGAGGGCGGTGGACCTGCTCGGGGCGGGTCCGAGTCCGAAAAGACCGATACCGCACCGGTCTATGCGGGAGTCGGCGTCGAGGCCGACGGCCACGGCAGCGCCCGCCAACGCGAAATCGCCACTGCGGCGGGCGAATTCCTCGATCGCGAAGCCACACCGGCCGCGCCGCGCCGGAAAGACGATCCCGGTCAACAGTTCGTCGGCGGCCAGTTCGGTGCTCCACATGCCGGTGAAGAAGTCCGATGCGGACAGGGTGCGGCGCCCGCGCGGCGATTCAGCCTCGATTCGCGCGTCGAGAACCATGGCCACCACCGGATATTCGGCCGCGGCATCGGCGTGCGCGATCGAGCCGCCTATCGTGCCGCGGTTTCGGATCTGGGGATGACCGATCAGCGGGGTGGCCCGTGCCAGCAGTGGCGCCGCTCGGTTGACTTCCGCGGACCGGCCGACCGTGGTGTGGGTGGTCCCCGCACCGATCCACACCGAGTCCACGCGCGACTCGATACCGCACAGTTGATCAATGCGGCGCACGTCGACCAGATGCTCGGGGACCGCCAACCGCAATGCCAGCATCGGCACCAGACTCTGCCCACCGGCGATGAGCTTCGCATCGTCACCGAGTTCGGCGAGCAGCTCGACGGCCGCCATGGTGGAGGTCGGCGCGTGATATTCGAACGGCGCGGGCTTCATGCCGGCACCGCCCCGGTTAGACCGGTGCGCGCCTGGTCCACCAGTGCCACGATCGCCGCGGGCGAGAGCGGCAGCTGGCCGACCTCCACGCCGAACGGCGCCAGGGCATCGACCACGGCATTGATCACCGCGGGCGCGGACCCGATGGCACCGCCCTCGCCGACACCCTTGAAACCGCCGGGACCGGGGCTCGGTGTCTCGACATGCCCGACCTCGATGACCGGCACCTCGGTCGCGGTGGGCAGCAGGTAGTCCATGAAGGTTGTGCTGATCGGATTCCCGCTGTCGTCATAGGCGAGGTGCTCGTACAGCGCGCCGCCGATGCCCTGTACGGTGCCGCCGAAGATCTGACCCTCCACCACATCCGGATTGATCATCGGCCCGCAGTCCTCGCTGACGATGTAACGCAGCAATGTCACAGCACCCGTTTCTATGTCGACCTCGCAGGTGCACACATGGGTCGCGTTGGCCCAGATCATCATGTGCGGCGTCCGATATCGGCCGCTGGCCTCCAGGCCCGCGGGCACGCCCGGCGGGAGGTCATATCCGTTGAAATAGGCGATATCCGCGATCTCGGCCAGCGTCATCGCCACCTCGGGCACGCCGCGGACCCACGCCCGACCGAGGGTCAACTCCACGTCCGCCACGGGTGCGCCCAGTTTGTGCGCGGCAATCGCCACTATCCGCTCGCGCAGCACGGCGGCCGTCTCCGCGATCGCCCCGGCCAGCATGGAACCCGACCGGCTGCCGCCGGTGCCGCCGCCGAACGGTGTCAGTGCGGTATCACCTTGAATCGTGTGGACATCGGCGATGTCCACACCGAGCGCGTCAGCGGTCAGCTGAATGACGGTGGTCTCCAAGCTGTTTCCCGACGATCCGCCCGAGACATACACATTGACCTTCCCGGAGGGTTCGATCCGAATGGTCGCGCCTTCGGTGCTGTGCAACGGCGTGCCGCCGGTGGTCGGTTCGAGGTAGGTGCAGGTGCCGACCCCGAGATAGCGTCCGTCCGCTCGGGCGCGCCGCTGCTGGTCGCGGAAGGCGTCGTAGTCGAGCATGGCCAGTGCCTGCTCGAAGGTCTCGGACGGCGACACATCGGAATACGGCATGCCGTTGGGGTTGAATGTCGGAAACTCATCCCGTCGCAACATATTTCGTCGTCTCAGTGCCACCGGATCCATCCCCATCCGGCGCGCCGCGGTATCCAACAGCACCTCGCGGGCCACCGACTCGAACTGCCAGGGACCGCGATAGGCGACACGTCCCACGGTGTTCGAATACATAAGCCGCACATCAAAAGTCGCGGCAGGCACCCGGTACGGTCCCGGGAACAGCATCCCGACCGGGATGGCGGCTGTCAGCGGTGACGGCGTCGGGTACGCGCCGACATTCTGCACGTAGTCGATGGCGGCGGCGAGGATGGCGCCGTCCGCGTCGAAGGCCATGCGGACATCACCGTGCTCATGCCGGGCCATCCCGCCCGCCATCAGGTTCTCCTGCCGATCCTCGATCCATTTCAGCGCCACCGGCAGCTTGCGGGCGGCCAGCACGACGCAGGCGTCCTCACGCAATGGCGCCGCCTTGAGCCCGAAGCCGCCACCGGTATCGCGCATGATGACCCGCACGCAGTGTTCATCGATGCCGAGCAGCCGGGCGCAGAAACCGCGGATCTCATGCGGCACCTGCGTGGATGCCCAGACCGTCAACTCCCCGCTCGGCGCAGACCATTCCGCGATCAGGCCCCGCGTCTCCATCGGCACCGGCGCGTAGGCCTGCTGAAAGATCTGCTGCCGCACCACATGTGCCGCAGCACCGAAGATCGGGTCCAGCTCCGCCGCCGGGCGCCCGCTCAACGCGCCGGCCAGATTGCCCGGACACTGCGCATGCACCAGTTCGGTGGTTTCATGCGCCGTGCGGTAGTCGACAACCGGCTCGAGCGGTTCGTAGTCGACAATCACCAACTCGACCGCATCCTCGGCCACATACCGGTCGATGGCGACCACGAGGGCGACCGGATCACCGACGAACCGCACCTCGCCCTCGGCCAGCGGCGGCCGCGGCACCGGCGGCAGTCCGGGGGCGTCCAGCGAGTACGACAACTGGTGCACTTCCGGATTCAGGTCGGCGGCCGTGAGGACGGCATACACCCCGTCGAGCGCCAAAGCCTCCGCGGTATCGATGGCGACGATGCGGCCACGTGGGATCGGACTTCGGACGAAGCAGGCGTGCAGCATGCCCGGCCGATGCACATCGTCGACAAAACTGCCCGCGCCGGTCACCAATCGGAGATCTTCGACCCTGGGCACCCGGGTGCCGACGAATCCGGCCGACGGCGCTTCCGTCACCTGACGAAGCCCGATATCTGTCATCAGGCGGCCCTCCCATTCATTGTGCGGAGCGTTGCCGCCACCACCGGGTAAGGGGGTTCGGAAACGCGCCGCCGGAAGAAATATGCACTACGGGGATGAAAATCTGGGAGCAGGGAAAAAGGGCATCGCATTCCGTTCGAGATCACTGCGAGCCGGCACCCTCGGAGCCGCTCATCGCCGCTGAGGAATTGTCTAGCACCGCGCCTATAACGGTGTCAAGAGTGTAATATGCCTGAACTGAGAATTATGATCTTATCTTGGGCACTTATGGTTCTTCCACAGCACCTACCGCCGCGCCGATGTCGTCGAGAGGGTCGAGCATGCGGGAACTGACCGCGTCATTACTGCGCTGGCATGCGACCGATACGCAATACGCGCTCGCGACCATCGTCGGGGTGACCGGCAGCGCGCCCCGACCGGCCGGCGCCACGCTCGCCGTCGATACCGCCGGAACCGTCGTCGGCAGCATCTCGGGCGGTTGCGTCGAGGCCGCCGCATACGATCTGTGCCGAGAAGTCCTGCGCTCGGGCATACCGATGCGAGCGAGTTTCGGATACGCCGACTCCGACGCCTTCGCGGTCGGCCTGACCTGCGGCGGCACTATCGATGTGTTCGTCCATCGGGTGCGCCCGGTCGACTATCCGATCGTCGAGGCGGCGCTGCGAACGGGCCGGGTGGCGCTGGTTCGCGATCTGGACAGCGGGGCGGTGACCACGGTCGATCCGAACCGCACCGTGGGAGCGCCGTTGGACGATGGCGTCGCCGCCGAGGTCCGTGCCATGTTGGACATCGGCGCCACCGGCGTACGCCGGATCGGCTGCGACGAGGGGGAATCGACGATCTTCGTCGAGTCCTTCGCCCCACCACCACGGATGATCGTCTGCGGGGCAACCGATTTCGCCGCGGCGGTGTGCCGGGTGGGCGGCCTGCTCGGCTATCGGGTCACGCTGTGCGATGCGCGTGCGGTATTCGCGACCAGGGATCGTTTTCCGGATGCCGACGAGGTCGTCGTCCGCTGGCCGCACCGCTACCTCACGGACACTCCGATCGACGCCAGAACCGTGGTGTGCGTCCTCACCCACGACCCGAAATTCGATATCCCACTGCTGGAGATCGCACTGCGACTGCCGATCGCCTACGTGGGCGCCATGGGTTCGCGGCGCGCCGACGCCGACCGCCGGACCCGGCTGCGCGCGGCCGGAGTCACCGATGCCGAGCTGGCTCGCCTGCACTCCCCGATCGGCCTCGATCTCGGTGGGCGGACCGCCGCCGAGGCCGCCGTCGCCATCGGCGCAGAGATCGTCGCGGTCCGGCACGGCGGATCGACGCGGCCACTGCACGCCACTGATCGGCCGATCCATCCCGCCGCGGAGCCGGGCCGCCGCCGACCGAATACCTCGAGATTCGATCTCGAAAGCGTTCCATCGACTCAGTAACACGGTTACCATAGTAACCGTGTTACAGTTCTCGCGTGAGTCGGACAGCAGCACGGATTCCGTCGAAGAAGATCATCAAGACCGTGCTCGCCCTGTTGCAGACCGACGGCTACGACGCCGTTCAACTGCGCGAGGTAGCGCGACGCGCCCACGTATCGCTCGCCACGGTGTACAAGCTGTTCCCTACCAGGGACGCGTTGATCATCGCCGCGGTCCACGAGTGGATGGCCACCAACACCTATCCCGATATCGCCCCGCCCATACCCGAGGAATCGATCGGCGATGGCGTGATACGGATCCTGCGACATGTGTTCGAACCGTGGGAGCGCAACCCCACCATGCTCGAAGCGTTCTACCGGGCCAACTCGGCCCCGGGCGGTGCGCGCCTGAGCATCGATGGGTTCGCGACTGTCCTACCGGTAGCCGCGCAGATCTTCGAAGGTGCCGATCCCGATTACATCGAGGACATGACACTGATACTGCCCAATATGGTCTACGCCCTGATCGGGCGGGTCGCGGACAAGACTCTCGATGTCGACGAGATCCTGCCGATACTCGAGCGCACCGTGCGACGGCTCACCGCGGACAACACGGCGCAGGACCGGGCCGTACGCGAGCGGCGCAGCGCCACCGACCAGCCGGAGCCGTTGGTGCTGGGTCCGGAGGTCGCCGCGCCGTTCATATACGACCGGAACGCCGACGCATCGGCGGCGGCGCAGGATGGCGCCGTGCCTCGACCGAACGCGGGCTAACAGATCCCGAGCACTGCCCTACCGTCCGCCGGGTCGCGGCAACACCGCGCCCCAGTGGTAACGGGGGGTGGTATTTCTGATCGTAAATCCGATCACTGAACAGAAATAGAAATTATCGTGAACGGGTGACCGAAATTATCGGTTCCCGAATTCGATGCACCCTCCGATTACCGCGCGGTTCGGGTGCGACTCAGCGTACCCGAAATACGAATCGGCAGCCGCGAAAAATATTTACTCGCACCTATTGACCGAATCTGTGGCCGCGCGCACAATCATCGGCGTAGCGAGTCGGATCGGAAGACCGGATTCGATTTCGAGCAGCTTTCTCCGCATTGCGCTGCCACCATAATCCCACGAAAGTGATTTCGCGATCGATGTTGATCCCGCACACTCCCGCGCCGGCCGAACCCGGGCTACCTCACAATGCGGTGGCAAATGGAATTGTGACAATTCACTTGGACGGTGCCACGACATCACAGCCCGGCCGAGCCGGCGATACGGTGCTCGAAACCGCACGCCGGGCCGGGTTGACACCACCGTTTTCCTGCGAGGCAGGCAACTGCGGAACCTGCATGGCCACCCTCGTCGACGGGCGGGTCGTGATGAAGGTGAACGACGCGCTGACCGATGACGACGTCGCGGCCGGCTACATCCTCACCTGCCAGGCCGTTCCCCAGACCACCTCGATCACCGTGGAATACCCGTGACCTCCCGACCCAGGAGCCGACGATGACCGATTTCGACACCATCGACTACTTCACCGATCCGGCACTCGTGCCCGATCCCTATCCGTATTACGACCACCTTCGCGCCAAGTGCCCGGTGACGCGGGAACCGCACTACAACGTCCTCGCGGTGACGGGATACGAGGAAGTTTCCCAGGTCATGCGCGACGCCGACACGTTCTCCTCGTGCATCGCGGTAGGTGGCCCGTTCCCACCGCTGCCGTTCGAGCCCGAGGGCGAGGACATCAGCGCGCAGATCGAGCAACACCGCACCCAGCTGCCCATGTACGAGCACATGGTCACGATGGATCCGCCACAGCACACCTATGCACGGTCGGTGCTGAACCGGCTGTTGACACCGGTGCGACTGAAGGAGAACGAGGAGTTCATGTGGCGGCTGGCCGACCGCCAGCTCGACGAATTCCTGGCCAACGGCCGCTCCGAATTCGTCGCCGAGTACGCGAAACCGTTCTCGCTCTTGGTGATCGCCGACCTGCTCGGCGTTCCGGAGCAGGACCACCAGGAGTTCCGGGTCGTGCTCGGCGCCGATCGGCCCGGCAGCCAGGTCGGTGCGCTGGACAAGGTGTCGGTCGGCATGAATCCCTTGGAGTGGCTCGACGAAAAGTTCAGCGGCTATATCAGCGATCGGCGACGCGAGCCGCGCGACGATGTGCTGACCTCGCTGGCGCTGGCGAAATATCCGGATGGGTCGACCCCCGAGGTCATCGATGTGGTCCGTTCGGCGACCTTCGTATTCGCCGCGGGCCAGGAGACGACCGCCAAGCTGCTCGCCGCCGCCGTGCGCGTACTCGGTGACGATCCGGAGCTGCAGCAGGCGCTGCGTGCCGATCGCAGCCGCATCCCGGTATTCATCGAGGAGACGCTGCGCATGCACGCCCCGGTCAAGAGCGGCTTCCGGCTCGCCCGCCGGAACACCGAAGTCGGCGGCGTCGACGTACCGGCCGGATCCACGCTCATGGTCTGCCCCGGTGCGGCCAACCGCGACCCGAGCCGGTTCGAGAACCCGCACGAGTTCCGTCTGGATCGCGCGAACTTCCGCGAGCACATGGCCTTCGGCCGTGGTGTGCACTCCTGCCCCGGTGGTCCGCTGGCGCGAGTGGAGGGTCGGGTATCGCTCGAACGCATCCTGGATCGGATGCTGGACATCACGATCGATGCCGACGAGCACGGTCCCGCGGACGATCGCCGCTACCGCTACGAGCCCACCTACATCCTGCGCGGGCTCACCGATCTACACATCCGGTTCACGCCACGAGACGCATCCGCGCCGCGAGAGTGAGTTGGTTTTCGTGTCGATCATGTTCGAACCCGACGGCCGAGGCCCCTCCTCGGTTCGTCTGCTGGTGACCGGTGTCTGCTGCGCCGTCGTCATCGCGGCCGCTGCCACCGTGATGGTCGCGAATTCCCGTGGGGCACTTCGCAAGACCGTGACGGTGACCGCCGTCATGGCCAATGTGGGCGATGGGCTGCCCACCAAGTCGGATGTGAAATTCCAAGGGGTTCGGGTCGGGTTCGTGACGGCGGTGACGCCGGCCGCCGTCACCGGCATGAACGATGTCCGAATCGAGCTGAGTCCGCACTTCGCGCAGGCGATTCCGGGCACGGTAACCGCGCGGGTGGTGCCGAGCAACGTATTCGCGGTGCCGTCGGTACAACTCGTCTACAACGGTGCGGCGGCGCCGCTGAGTTCGGATGCCCGGATCAGCCAGGATCACAGCCTGGCGACCGTGCGCCTGCAGACCTCGCTCGATCAGCTGCGGCGGATCATCGCCGCGGTCGGTCGGGAGGACACCGACAACGCGGTGGGCATGTTGGCAACCCTCGCCGAGGCCACCGAGGGGCGCGGCGCCGGCATCGAGAATGCGGCGGCACGGCTGCGCGATATCGTCGTCGAACTGGACAAGGTCGTCTCCGTGGACGCGGCGCCGTCCACGCTCGACTCGCTCTCGGCCGCGATGCGTGAACTCCAGTCGACGGCACCGGATCTGCTCGACGCCATGCACCACGCGATAGTCCCGCTGCAGACGCTGGCAGAGCAGCGGGCGAAACTCACCGCGCTGCTGTCCGGCGGCCTGAACACGCTCGGCACCGTCGGCACCGCACTCGACCACAACACCGACAAGATCATCGATATCACCACGCATATTTCACCGGCCCTCGGCGCACTCGGTGACGGCGCGAGCAAATTTCCGCAGATCAGTACTTCGCTCACGCGAATGACCGGCCGGTTCAACGAGTTGTGGAATCCGCAAACACAGCGGATCAACGCGCGCGTCATTCTGCAGCTGACACCCAACCGGCAGTACACGTCGGCGGACTGCCCCCGCTACGGCGAGCTGGCCGGTCCCAATTGCGCGAGCGTCCCCACGGCACCCGCCTCGACCGAAGGCTTGCCGCCCGGCTTCGATCCACGCCGCTTCCAGCCACCGAACTCCCTGCTGAGCAGCGATATCGGGCCGGTCGGCAGCGCCGCCGAACAGGAGCGGATCGCGGGCATCCTCGGCGGCGAACCCAATGCCGCCGCGGACATCCTGTTCGGTCCGCTCGCCCGCGGCGCCACCGTCGCGATCACGCCGGACCCGAACGAAGGCACCCGATGAACTACCGCGGATCACTGCTCGTGCTTATCGCCTTCCTCATCAGTTCGGCGCTGCTCAGCTGGTCGGTCGCCGTCACCCTCGAGCGCGGCATCAGCGGCGAAACCACCAGGTACTCCGCACTGTTCACCAACGTATCCGGCCTGCGCGTCGGCGATGACGTCCGGATGGCCGGGGTGCGGGTCGGCCGGGTCGAATCGGTCGAGTTGGCGGGGACGCTCGCGCGGGTCGGTTTCCGCATCCACAGCGATCAGGTGCTCACCGGGAACACCACCGTATCGGTGACGTATCAGAACCTGATCGGTCAGCGCTATCTCGGTGTGGCGATGGGCAACCACGGCGACCCCACCGTACTGAAACCGGGCGCCGAAATCCCCGTCGACCACACCGAGCCGTCGTTCGATATCTCCAAGCTGCTCAACGGTTTCGAGCCGCTGTTCGGCACGCTGGACCGGACCGCGGTCGACAACATCACCGGCGCCCTGATCAAGGCATTGCAGGGCGACAACGGCTCGATCACCACGCTGATCGCCGAGACGACCCGGCTCGCGGAATCGTTCGCCGGGCCGGACGAGGTACTCGGCCAGGTCATCTCGAACCTCGCCACCATCGTGGGCAACCTCGCCCAGCAGAGCGGGAATCTGACCACCGTGATCGACCGGACCCGATCCGTTTTCGAAGGCCTGCAACAGAATCAGCAGGCATTGTTCGATTCCGTGGACCGGATCGCGACGGTGGTCGGCCGGGCGTCCGAGATCGTCGCCGCCGACCAGCCCACCCTCGTCGACTTCCTGAATCGGGAACCGGGATTCGCGCAGCACTTCCTGGACAACAAGGCGAAGTTCGAGTACCTCGGCTACAACCTGCCGATGATCCTCAAAGGGCTGGCCCGCATATCGCAGGCAGGCGGTTACATCGACGCCTACGTCTGCGATGTGACCCTGTCGATCGTCCCGGGTCTGACACCGCTGATTCCGCAAATAGTCGACGCGGTGACCCCAGGCGGGGTGGCCCAACACACCTCCAAGTGCAGGTGACCACATGCGTATACCGTGGAATCACAAGGGCCGCACGCGAATCGGGCGTCGGCAACTCGAAGACCTCAACAGGCCATGGCTCGGATTCACCGCGATCGCCCTCCTGGTCGTCGCGGTCGTCGCCGCACTGGTCGTCAATTCGCTCGATATCGGTGAACGCCGCCTGGAGGCCGACTTCGCACAGGCCGCGCAGCTCGGTGCCGGCGATCAGGTGACCGTGGCGGGGGTGCCGGTGGGCCATGTGGTCGGGCTGCGCTTGGCCGGCGACCACGTGACGGCAATGCTGAGCATCGCCGACAATGTGGCACTCGGCCCCGCCACGACCGCGGCGATCAAACTCACCACCTTGCTGGGCAATCGGTACGTGGAACTTGCACCGGCCGGTGCCGGTGCACTGCCGAATGGCCGAATCCCCTTGGCGCAGACCAGTGTTCCCTACGATCTGCAGTCGGCCCTCGCCGACGCGACGACCACCTTCGATCAGGTCGATGCCGACAAGGTCGGGCAGGCGCTCACCGAACTGTCCACCCAGCTGCACGGTTTGCCGCAGCTGATTCCGTCGGTGATGCAGAACATCACGACGCTGTCCGGTGTGATCGCCGAGCGTCGCGGGCAGATCGGCACACTGCTGACCAGCACGAGCCAACTCACCACGGTCATCGAGAACCAGCGGGCCGGCCTCGGCGTGCTGGTCGACCAGGGCCGCGACCTGCTGCGGGAGGTCGCGGCAAAACGGCAGGCCATCGCGGCTCTCATCGCGGCCACCAGCAATGTGGTGCGGACGCTGCAGCCGATCGTCGTGGACGACCAGCCGGAAATTCAATCGCTGCTCGACAACCTGAGCCAGCTGGTGCAGATGCTCAGCCGGCACGACGACCTGCTGCGAAACATATTGCAGATCCTTCCGGTTCCCTGGCGCAGCTGGGCGGACGTGACCGGCTCCGGGCCCGAACTGGACGCCAACGCGTCCTCGGGAGCGTTCGTCGACTCCTTCATGTGCGCGCTGGTCGGCCGCGCGCAGGTCCAGCTGCCGCCCTATTCGGAGGACTGTCGATGAGATCATTACCCCGTCCCTTCAAGCTGGTTCTCATCCTCGCGGCCACCGCGCTGATCGTCGGCGCGGCCAGCGCTCCGCTTTCCCTGCTGAATCGCGAAACAGTCACCGTGACAGCGCATTTCGACAGTGCCGCCGGTGTTTTCGTCGGGAATCCGGTGGATGTACTCGGCATGCGGATCGGCGAAGTGGCGAGCATCGCGCAACGCGGCTCCTATGTCGAAGTGACGATGAACGTGGATGCCTCGGTGCGGATTCCGGCCGACGTCACGGCGGTGACCGTGTCGGACTCGGTGCTGACCGACCGGCACATCGAACTCACTCCGGTCTACCGCGGCGGACCGACACTGGCGGACGGGGCGACGCTGGGTACCGATCGGACGAAGACTCCGGTCGAATTCGACAGTCTGCTCGCGATGGCCGACAAGCTGTCCACGTCACTGCAGGGCGACGGGCAGGGGCACGGCCCGATCGCCGACGCGGTCGATGTCGGTGCGGCGGTGGCGACCGACAACGGCGAGCAGATCAAGGCCGCGCTGGATCAACTGTCCCGCGCGATGCGCATGGGCGACGATCACGGCGCCGCCACCAAGAACGCCATAACCACGCTGGTGCACAACCTCGATTCGCTGACCGCCGCGGCCGCGAGCAACGACCAGACGATTCGCGAATTCGGCGCCGGAGTCCGCCAGCTGAGCGACCTGCTCGCCGAACAAAACCTCGGCACCGGCGACACCGGCCCAAAACTGAACGAAATCATCGCCCGGACAACCGATCTCATGCAGCGCAATCGCGGCACGCTGGCCGGTACGGCGAGCGGAGCCAACGTCATCTTCCAGAGTCTGTCGGACTACAACCGCAACGTAGCGGAATTCATGGACCTGTTCCCGCTGGTCGTCGACAACGCCTATGCCGTGATCGACCCGAATGTGGGCGCCGGCCGGGTGCACGTGAATGTGGACAAGGTCGCATTGGACGGGCAGATGGTCAAGCAAGTGTGCAACCTGCTCGACCTGAAACAGCTCGGCTGCAACACCGGGAAGATGTCCGATATGGGGCCGGACTTCGGCATCGTGGCCATGCTGGCCGGAATCGCGGGTTTGCCGAAATGAGCACCAGGAAAACAACATTCACCGCTGCCGCCGTCGCACTCGTGGCCGCGGCTCCGGCGAGCGGGTGTTCGGTGGGGCTGGACCGGATGCCGCTGCCCGCGCCATCGGTCGGATCACACAGCTTCGCACTGACGGCTACCTTCGCCAACGCGCTCAATCTGCCGACCAAGGCCAAGGTGAAGGTCGACGGCGCCGATGTCGGGGAGGTCGAGTCCATGACAGCACGCGACTATGCCGCCGTCGTCACCCTGCGGATCCGATCCGAGGTCGTGCTACCGGCGGGCACAACCGCCGAACTGCGCTCGGCCACACCGCTCGGCGATGTGTTCGTCGCACTCGACCCGCCACCGAATCCGGCTCCCGGTGCTGGTGTGCTGCACGATGGGGACAGCATTCCGCAATCGTCGACCTCGGCGGCGGCCACCATCGAGGAAGTGCTCACGCGGGCGGCATTGCTGGTCAACGGCGGCGTGATCCGCGATCTGACGAAGGTGATCAACGGTCTCGGCGCCGAATTCGGTGGGCGGGGTGATCGCATGGGTGAGCTGATCGCCCAGACGACCGCATTGGTCCAGACCCTCTCGGCACGATCGGACCAGATCCGGGCGGTGGTCCACGACACCGCCGCACTGACCGCCACCGTTGCGGCGCAACAGTCGGTGGTGAACGACGTAGTCGCCGCTGCGGGCCCGGCCCTGGATGTCGTGGCCGCCAGCACTCAGGACATCGTGGATATCGCCGCCCAGTTGAATCGGATCGCCGGCCAGCTCACCAAGTTCCCGTCGATCAACGGCACCGGAAAGCGCAGCCTGGTAAGCGATCTCAACAATCTCGCCGCCGGACTCAACACCGCCGCGACCGACCCCGGAGCCAGCCTCGACGGGCTGAATTACACCCTGGCCCTTGTCGGTGGCAAGGTGGCCAACTCCACCGCCGCCGGCGCCGACGCCGATATCTACCAGATAGCGCTCGGCGCGGTGCCCGACCCGAACTTCCCGGGCAACCCGGAAGCCCGGGTGCCCGACCAGACCGACTGGGCCGACTTCGCCGGTTCGTTGGCGTACACGTTGGGCCGGTTGTACGGCCGAGTGATCGGGCCGGGACGATGAAGCGCCCGGAGCCGAATCGGTCCTTCGAGGTGCGCGTGGAGTCGGCGGCGAGCGTGGCCCTCGCGGTCACCGACCGGTTGGTCCGTCATCGGCTGGTCGTCTCCTTGATCGCCCTGGTGGCCACGCTGATTGTGGGGGCAACGTATGTCGTGTTCGGATCGCTCGAGCTGAACCCGTTCGCCTCGACCTATCAGATCCGGGTCCACCTGGCCCAATCCGGTGGTCTGCTGCCCGACCGGGACGTTACCGTGCGCGGTGTCCGCGTCGGCCGGGTGACCTCGGTCGATCTCGACGGCAACGACGTGGTCGCGGTCGCATCGATCGAGGCAGGCGCCAGGATCCCGACCGACAGCACGGTCCGGGTGGCCGGACTCTCACCGGCCGGTGAGCAATACTTGGATTTCGTCCCCGCCACCTCCAGCGGCCCGTATCTGGCCGCCGGTGCGGTCATCGGCGCCGACCGGACCACGGTGCCGGTGCAATTGGCCCAGTTGCTCGGCGACCTCACCGGCACCATCGCACAACTCGATCCCGACAAGCTTCAGGCGATCGTGCACGAGTTGGGCGCGAGTTCGGCGGCGCCGGAGAAGCTGGCGGCGATCATCGATGGCGGCGCCTTCATGATCACCACACTCGGTGCGGTACTCCCGCAGACCGTCAGCCTGCTGCGCAACAGCGAGGTGGTGCTCGGCACCGCACGCGACCTCGGACCGGGCCTCGCGATTACCGCGGCCGATCTCGAACGCACTCTCGCGGGCGTGAATTCGATGACGGGCGGGTTCGAAACCCTGCTCGACACCGCGCCGGAAATGCTGCGCACCATGGACCAGATCATCGCCGACAATTCCCCGACCATGGTCCAACTGCTCGGGAATCTCGCGACCGTGGCCCAGATGTCGTACGTACACGTGCCTGCCATGAACGATCTGTTCTTCCCCACGCATCGGGCCGGGTCGGCAGCGGACGCGTTGGGCACCGCATTCCACGACGGCGCGGTGTGGGCGATCGCCAGCATCTATCCGCGAAAGCAATGCGACTACAACCTGCCGCGCCTGCCCATCACCCTCGCGAACCATCCCGAACCCTACTTGTACGCCTACTGCACCGACCCGGATCCGACCCTGGTGCCGCGCGGCGCGCGCAACGCACCGCGGCCCCCCGGCGACGACACCGCACACCCACCGGCCGGAGTCGATCCGCTGACGACCGCCGATCCGACACCGCAGGGCCCGCTGTCGATCCCGACACCATATGGCGGCGCACCCGTTCCGGCATATGTGCCGCCGAAGTAGCAAATAACAACGAAGGCCAGGAGTTTCGATGAAGCAACCAGTGCTGGAGACGGAAACCGCTACCGAGACAACCGAATCGGACTCGGTCACCGATGAATCGGCCGCGCACGAGAAGGAAACGGCTACCGAGACAACCGATTCGGACGAGGTGGCCGAGGTATCGTCGGTGGGCGCGGACGCCGCACCACCCTTCTGGCGGCGTCGTTGGGTGCCGCGCGCCGCGGTCGGCGCGATCGCCCTGGTCGCGGTGTCGGCCTCGGTGCTGGCCTGCGTGCTCGGCTGGAAACTGCACGACCGCGACGAGGTCGATGCCGCGGCCCGGCAGGCCGCGACCACCGCGCAGAACTACGCGATCACGCTGACCAGCATCGATTCCCAGCACATCGATCAGAATTTCGCCGCCGTCCTCAGCGGTGCGACCGGTGAATTCAAGGACACCTACACCCAGTCCAGTAACCAACTGAAGACGCTGCTGGTCCAGAACAACGCGGTGAGCAAGGGGAAGGTGGTGGGCTCCAGTATCAAGTCGGCGACGAAGGACCGCGTCGAGGTGATGCTGTTCGTCGATCAGGAGGTCACCAACTCGGTGAGCCCCGATCCGCGGATCGATCGCAGCCGCATGGTCATGACCATGGAACGGGTCGGCGACAGCTGGCTGGCCGGCAAAGTGGAGTTGGTGTGATGTGATCGATCAATCGTCCGCACCATCGGTCACCCGGATAAGGAACTGGGGACGCGGTTATCTGCACCGTCATCCCGTCGCATCGCTCGATACCGTAGGCGCCCAGTTCATTCTGGGTGTGCGTGCCGTGCAGTATCTCGTAATCGACATCGCGACAGGCCGTTTCGCATTCAAGGAGTTCGTGCGGCAGGCCGCTTTCATGATCAAAACCTCCTACCTGCCGACCGTCGCGGTCGCATTGCCCATCAGCGCGACCCTCTCGATCCAATTCGGACTGATCGCCGGTCAGGTCGGCGCGACCTCGCTGGCCGGCGCGGCCAGCGGTCTCGCGGTCATCCGCCAGGCGGCGCCGGTGGTCACGGCGATGCTGCTTGCGGCGGCGGTCGGTTCGGCGATCTGCGCCGACCTGGGCTCGCGCACCATCCGAGAAGAGATCGACGCACTCGAGGTGATGGGTGTCTCGGTGCTGCGCAAGCTGGTGGTGCCGCGGGTGGCCGCCGGAGTGCTGGTCGCGGTCGGGCTGACCGGGCTGAGCGCCTTCGTCGGATTCCTCGCCGGATATATGTTCAATGTCTATGTCCAGGGCGGTACACCCGGCAGCTTCATCGCCACCTTCTCCTCGTTCGCGCGCATCGGCGATATGTATCTGGCGGTGGTCAAGGCCGTGGTGTTCGGACTCATCGTGACCGTCGTCGCATGTCAGAAGGGATTGAGCACCAAGGGCGGTCCCGGCGGTGTCGCGAATTCGGTCAATGCCACGGTGGTGGCCTCGATCGTGCTGCTCATGGTGGTGAACGTGGGCTTCACCCAGATGTACACGATGCTCTTCCCGCGGCAGGCGCTCTGAGATGGCGGCGCCGTACTATCCGCTGCACATCAGGCAGGTGCTGCGCGTTGCCGACGCGCCGCTGCACGGGGCCATGCGCCTCGGGCACATGGCCATATTCTTCCTTCGCGCGCTCGCCTCCATTCCTATTGTCCTGCGCCACTACCGCAGGGAACTACTGCGCCTGATCTCCGACATCACCTGGGGCAATGGGTCTCTCATCGTCGGCGGCGGTACGGCCGGCATCATTGTCGTGCTCGGCGCGAGCGGCGGTGCGCTGGTGGGGATCGAGGGCTACAGCGCACTGAAATTGCTCGGCATCGGCCCGGCGACAGGTCTGGTGTCCGCGACCGCGTCGACTCGCGAACTGGCCCCGATCATGGCTTCCATCGCCTTCGCATCCCAGGCGGGCTGCAGATTCACCGCGCAACTCGGCGCCATGCGCATCGCCGAGGAGATCGACGCGATGGAAACACTCGCCATCCGGTCCATCCCCTACCTGGTGACAACGCGGCTCATGGCCTCGGTGGCCGCCATCGTTCCGCTCTATCTTGTCTGTCTGGCAATGAATTTCGTCGCGGTCGAGGTGGCCATCGGCATCGCGGGCAGCCAATCGCCCGGCACCTACGACCACTACTTCCGCATGGTGCTCAGTGCGACCGACATCGGGTATTCGCTGGCCAAGGCGGTCGTCTTCGTCGTGATCACCACGACCATCCAGTGCTACTTCGGCTACTACTCCGCGGGCGGTCCGGTGGGCGTCGGCATTGCCGCCGGTCGCGCGATGCGCGCCAGCATCACCGTGATGATCTGCGTCAACCTGCTGATGACGCTGGCACTGTGGGGCTTCGACTCGGGAGCACGAATCAGCGGCTGACCGCGCCGATCGACTACCCGCCTCCGGTGGCGGGTATGCGGCCGTGACGCATCAGCACCGCGATCAGGGGTCCCGGTAGTAATCGCCGAAAAAACAACGGATATGCCGTAATGCCTTGTTGAGGTGATGGATTCGTGGGTTCAGCTGCGGGGCGGGGTTGTTGGTGGTTGGGTTGCGGCCGATGGGTTGATCGGCATGGCGGAGGTCTGAGTTCGTGGCGACGCGGGTGTTCGCAGACGAGGAATTGGTGCGGCTGCGGGAGTTCCCGGAGATCAGTCGTGAGGAGCTGTTCCGGTATTTCACGCTCACCCCGGCCGACCTCGCGTTCGTTGACCCCGGACGTGGGCGCGGTCCTGCGGATCGGTTGGGAGTGGCGGTTGCGTTGTGCTCGTTGCCGTGGCTTGGGTTCGTGCCGGACAAGGTGTCCTCCGCGCCGCTGGTGGTGGTAACTCGGTTGGCTGATCAGCTGAAAGTCGATGCCACGCAGATCCGTTCGTACGGCCGGCGGGCGCAGACCCGCACCGAGCATCTGCGCCTGGTCGCGCAGTATCTGAGCTCGGCGAAATTCAGTACGGCCGAACGCCGGATGCAGCAGGAGTTGGCCGACCGCGGCAAGTCCGGTGAGGACCGCCAGGCGCTACTGGATGATCTCCTAGAGATCATCATCGATTCGCAGATCACAGACGAGGAGATCGGTGGCCTGATCCGCGGCGAGAAGATCGGGTGGGAGCGGCTGCGCGCGGCGATCGCGCAGGCCAAGCCCCGGTTGCCGCGCGATCACGGGCACCTGGCCGCGCTCGATTCCTCGTACAGCTACCTACGGCAGTTCACCCCGGTAGTGCTGGCGACCGTGCGGTTCGGCGGTGGAACCGCCGCGACGGAACTGCTGATCGCGGTGAACATGCTGCGCGAGCTCAACGCCACCAACGCCCGCAAGGTTTTCGACGATGCGCCGACCGGTTTCGTACGCACCAAGTGGCGCGGATACCTCGAAGAGTCCCGAAAGTCCGGCAGCGTTACCGCGTATCGCCACTACTGGGAGCTGTGCGTGTTGCTCGGGCTGCGGGACGGGCTGCGCAGCGGCGACGTCTACGTACCCGGGTCACGGCGCTACGCCGACCCTGCCGCCTACCTACTCACTCCCGAGCAATGGGCTCCGCAACGCGCCGAATTCTGCCGTCTGGTCGGCAAATCCGCCGATCCGGCCCGCGCGTTGGCCGACGTCATCGACGAATGGCACCAGGCGGTCGGTGAACTGGAACAGGTCTTGGCCGGTGGGAACGGCCCAGTCCGGTTGGACGAAGCCGGGGACCTGGTGGTCTCGCCATTGACGGCGGAGGACGTGCCCACCGAAGCGGTGGCGCTCAAGGCTGAAAGGGCGAATCCCTACATGCACTACGCCGCGACCTGCTGTACGCCCACGAGGGCATGATCCGGGCGCGGCATCTGGAGTCCCAGACCGAGCAAGCTTGGTGCCTGACTCTGGCCGCGAATGCCGTAATCGCCTGAACGACTGAGTATTACGGGCTCGCGGTGGAACAGATGCGGCGCGAAGGACGGCGCATCGACGACGAGGTGCTGGCGCACATCTCCCCAGCGCACAGCGAGAACATCAACTTCTTCGGCGCCATCGAGGTCGACATCGACGCCGAACTCGCCCAGCTCGGCCCCACTGGGTACCGACCGTTGCGGGTCCGCGACACCCTGTTCTGACCCCCGGCAAGCCCCGCTCTAGAAGCTGCCTCACGGCGCTGACAGGGCGCCAATCTGTTGCATGACCCCGAGCAGATCGGGCAGGCCACGCTCTTCGACGATCCGGCCGTCTGCCAGGTAATAGAAGTTCATGGCCTGGACCTCGATCTTATTGCCCGTGGCAGGGACCCCGAAGAACTCGCCTTCATGGGTTCCGCGCATGGTGAACCGCGCGGCCACCGTGCTTCCCTCGGTGACGCTCTCCTCCAGCGTCCATCGCACGTCAGGAAACGCGCCACGCATCATCGCGATGATCTCCAGATAGCCCGCAGGGCCCCGCAAGGGTTCGGCGTGACTCGGTGCATGGAACACCGCGTCGGGAGCGATGACCTCCCGGGCAAGATCCTCATCGGCTGTGTTGATGAACTCGACGAAGCGATGCATCACTGATTCAACGGATTTCGACGACATTTAGCCCTTCTCTCTCCCCGCCTGCGATGTGGTGTTCGAAGCGAACCGGCAGGACCATCGCCACCATAACATCGATTCGATGTACACATCGAATCGATGTGCGATACTGGAGGAGTGTTGGAACTCTCTCTCCTCGGATTCCTGGCCGCAGGCCCCCTTGCGGGACACGAGCTGCGCCGTCGCATTACGCAGCTCACCGGATACAGCCGGCCGGTCAGCGACGGCACCCTCTACCCGGCGGTCAACCGCCTGGTCAAGGCGGGACTGATCGAGCGGCGACCCGCGCCGGAAGCGGGGGCCGGCCGGTATGTGCTGAATCTGACCGAGGCGGGCCGCGAGGACATGCTCCGGCGCCTGCGCGAGCCAGCCACGCACGAGCTCACCGACTTCTCCCGCTGGTTCACCATCCTGGCGTTCCTGTCCCTCTTGCCCGACGTCGCCGACCAGCACGCGGTACTCCGACGTCGGCTGGCCTTCTTGGAGGAATCGGCGAGCTTCTTCTACGACGGTGACAGGCCGCTGCGCGCCGAGGACGTCAGTGACCCTTACCGGCGCGGCATGCTGCTCACCGCCCGCGCCACCAGCCAAGCTGAACGCATCTGGATCCGCGAGATCCTCGGCGACGGCAATCCCCAGCCAGACCCCTAGGGCCCAACCCACACGATCGCCTCGCCGCTGAGCGGATCGGCGAGCTGCAGACAACGAAAGGCGCCACCATGCTTGCTTCCTGGTACGACGAACAGGGCCCCGCCGCTCGAGTGCTGCAGGTCGGCGAGGTGCCCGACCCCGCTCCTGGCCCCGGGGAGGTCCGGGTCCGCGTCGCCGTCTCGGGTGTCAACCCCGGCGACACCAAGAAACGCGCCGGCTGGACAGGGTCAGGTATGCCCTACCCACGGGTGATCCCGCACAGTGACGCCGCCGGCGTCATCGACGCGGTCGGCGCGGGCGTCGAGGCGCGCCGTACCGGGCAGCGTGTGTGGATCTACGGCGCCCAGTCCTACCGGCCCTTCGGCACAGCCGCCCAGTACACTGTCGTGCCCGCGCACCTGGCCGTCCCGCTGCCCGACCACCTCAGCGACGATCTGGGCGCGAGCCTGGGCATCCCCGGCATCACCGCGCACCGCACCGTGTTCGCCGACGGCCCGGTCGCCGGGAAGGTGATCCTGGTCAACGGTGTCCTCGGCGGGGTCGGGTCGCTGGCCGCCCAACTCGCCGCCTGGGCTGGGGCCACCGTCATCGGCACCGTCCGCCGCGCCGCCGAATTGGACCGAGTCGATCTGGCGGTCGTCTCCCACGCCGTCGCCCTCGACGGCGACGATCCCGCCGCCGAGATCCACGCCCATGCCCCAGAGGGAGTGGACCGGATCATCGAGGTATCTCTTTCCGACAACGCCGACCTGGACAACGCCGTGGCGGCGAACGGCGCAACCATTGCCGCGTACGCAACTCGCGCCGACCGCACCGAAATCCCCTTCTGGACCCTGCTTTTCAACAACGTCACCCTGCGCCTGATGGGCAGCGACGACTTCCCCACCGCCGCCAAGCGACAGGCCGCCCTCGACCTGACCTCCGCAGCCGCCGTCGGCGCCCTCACCGTCGATGTCGGCGACCGCTACCCGCTCACCGACATCGCCAAAGCTCACGACCGGGTGGATGCGGGCGGCCGCGGCCGCGTCCTCCTCACGATCCCAGGTGAGTCCACGGCTCCCTGAGCTTCACTGACAGCCACGATCCAGTCCGCGCAAAACGACGCTCGATAGCGCGGTCGGCGTGTGAGGCACTGGACGCCTCACACGCCGTGACAGCGGCCCGATGAAGCGTTCCCTCCGCTTTGTGCAATCGCACGTTTCGAAAACGATCGTTCACGAGACACACTCGGCCGCAGCAGGTTTCCGCAGGCCAGATCTGTCAAGCTTGCCGTGTACGCGCCAACGTCAACCTGTCGGAGGTTCGCAATACACTCCGCGCCATGCGAATCGGCTACGGGCGGGTCTCCACCCGCGACCAACATCCCGAAGCCCAACACGACGCACTCACCGCGGCCGGATGTGAACAGATATTCCTCGACAAGGCCTCCGGCAAGCTCGCCTCCCGACCCGAACTGAGCAAGGCGCTGCTGGTCGCCAACCGACCCAAAGACCAACTCGTGGTCACCAAGCTCGACCGGCTCGGCCGCTCCCTCGAGCACCTGATCGAACTGTCCAAGACCCTCCAGGATCGGCGCGTGGACCTGGTAGTGCTGGATCAGGGCATCGACACCTCCACTGCCGTCGGCCGCATGTTCTTCCAAATCCTCGGCGCGATAGCCGAATTCGAGCACGCCCTGATGTCTGAACGCACTCGTGACGGGCTGGCCGCCGCCCGCGCACGCGGACATACCGGCGGGCAGAAACCCAAACTCGGTCCCCGGCAGGTGGCCCTGGCGCGGCAGATGTACGACGAACTCGATGAACAGGGCAAACGCCGCTACACCGTCGGCCGGATCGCGGCTGAATTCGGCGTCACCCGCCCGACTATCTATCGCCACCTCAATCGTCCAGCGCCGTAGCGTTAGCGCTCTCACCAGCGGCTACGCCATATCCGTTGTTTTTTCGGCGATTACTACCGGGACCCCGATCACCAGCGCCACGATCGCGGTTGCGGCCACGATGACCACCATCAGGTCGGCCCCAGATGCGGCGGATCAGTCGCCGGTCAGTGTCTGCAGCACCGTGTCGGCCAATTCGGGTCGGCAGATCAGCAGGTCGGGCAGGTAGGGATCGGGGCGGTTGTAACGCAACGGTGTCCCGTCGAGGCGGGATACGTGCAGCCCGGCGGCCGCGGCGACGGCGACCGGGGCGCACGAATCCCACTCGTATTGACCGCCGGAGTGGGCGTAGACGTCGGCGGCGCCACGGACGACGGCCATCGCCTTCGCACCGGCCGACCCCATCGGGACCGGCGTCGCCGCCAGCGCTTCCATCAGCTGTTTCACCTGTTCGGAAGGCCTGCTGCGGGATACGGCCACCCGAATGGGTCCGGGCACGGCGGGCGCGAGCTCGGGTGGTTGCCCCGTATGCAAAACCAATCCCGCGGCCGGTAGCGCCACCGCCCCGGCGACCGGGCGGCCGTCCACCGCGAGGGCGACATGCACCGCCCAGTCCTGCCGGAGCGGCTCACCGTATTCGCGGGTACCGTCGAGCGGGTCGACAATCCACACCCGCGAATGTTCGACGCGGGCAGCGTCGTCCGGGCTTTCCTCGGACAGTACGGCGTCGCCGGGCCTGGCCTGCCGCAGCCGGTCCAGCAGTAGCGTATTGGCCTGCCGGTCACCGGCCGCGCCGCCTTGCGATCGGATGGCGAGCAGAAGTTTCCCGGCAGCCTCGGCGAGGGTGGCGGCGAGATCGTGGTCGTCCATAGCTATCCTTCGGCCGCAGTGGCGAGTATGCCCGCCCGGCGCAGGTGTTCGATCACCTGGTCGGCCAGTTCGTCCGGGGTCTGCGTGCCGCTGGAATCCAGGTGCAGTTCCGGTGATTCCGGCGGCTCGTAGGGTGAGTCGATGCCGGTGAAGTTGACGAGTTCGCCGCGGCGCGCCTTGGCGTACAAGCCTTTTCGATCCCGGGCCTCGACCAGGTCGAGCGGTGCGTCGACATGGACCTCGAAGAATACCTCGGCGCCGATGCGTTCGCGGGCCCGGGTGCGTTCGGCCTGGAACGGGGCGATGAACGAGGCCAGCACGATCAACCCGGCATCGGCGAGCAGCCGTGCGACCTCCACCACCCGGCGGATGTTCTCGACCCGGTCGGCGTCGGTGAAACCGAGATCGGCGTTCAATCCGTGCCGGATGTTGTCACCATCGAGCAGGTAGGTGTGGAATCCCTGCTCGTGCAGGCGTTTTTCGACCAGGTTGGCGATGGTGGACTTGCCCGCGCCGGACAGACCGGTGAACCACACCACCGCGGGCAGCTGTCCCTTGCTACGGGATCGCGCCTGCCGGTCGACCTCCACGGACTGCCAGTGGATATTGTTCGCGCGGCGCAGCGCGAAGCGCAGCATGCCGGCGGCGACGGTGTCCTGGGTGAAGCGGTCGATGAGGATGAACGCGCCCATATCCCGGTTGTCGGAATACGGATCGAACGGGATCTGCCGATCCAGACGCAGATTGGCGATACCGATCTCGTTCAATCCGAGTGTGCGAGCGGCGACATGTTCGAGCGTATCGACATTGACGGCGTATTTCGGTTGCGCCACCTGGGCCACGGCGGTGGTGGTGGCCAGCTCGAGCAGATAGGTGCGCCCCGGCAGCATCCGCTCCTCGCTCATCCAGACCAGCTGACATTCGAACTGGTCGGCCAGGCCGGGCGCATTCTCGGCGGCGGCGAGGACATCGCCTCGGCTGACGTCGATTTCGTCGGCGAGCACCACGGTGATGGATTGATCGGCGACCGCCGTCGCGAGATCGCCGTCGGCGGTCACGATCCGCGCCACGGTGCTCTCACGACCGGACGGCAGCACCCGCACCTTGTCGCCGGGACGCACTGTGCCACCGGCGATCTGGCCGGAGAACCCCCGGAAATCGAGGTCCGGCCGATTGACCCACTGCACCGGCATCCGGAACGGGCCGTTGTCGCGCTCGTCGGTCACCTGCACAGTCTCCAAGTGAGGGAGCAGGCTCGGGCCGGTGTACCAGGGGGTGTTCGGGCTGGGCTGCAGAATGTTGTCACCGCGCAGCGCCGACATCGGGATGCAGACGATATCGCCGAGGCCGATACTCCCGGCGAATGCACGATACTCGGCTTCGATCTCACCGAACCGCTGCTGCGAATACTCGACCAGGTCGAGCTTGTTCACCGCCAGCACGATATGGCGAATACCGAGCAGTGACACCAGATAGCTGTGGCGGCGGGTCTGGGTCAGCATACCCTTGCGGGCGTCGATGAGGATCACGGCCAGATCGGCGGTCGACGCCCCGGTGACCATATTGCGGGTGTACTGCTCGTGGCCCGGGGTGTCGGCGACGATGAATTTGCGTTTTTCGGTGGCGAAGAACCGGTAGGCGACATCGATGGTGATGCCCTGTTCACGCTCGGCGGCCAGACCGTCGACCAGCAGCGCGAAGTCCAGCTCACCGCCTTGGGTGCCAAAGGATTTCGAGTCGCGCTCCAATTCGGCCAGTTGGTCGGAGAACACCAGTTTCGAGTCGTAGAGCAGTCGCCCGATCAGCGTGGACTTACCGTCGTCGACACTGCCGCAGGTAATGAACCGCAGCATCGACTTACGTTCGTGCCTGCGCAGATACTCCTCGATATCGGTGGCGACGAGATCATTCATGGTGTGCGCCATCAGAAGTACCCTTCCTGCTTCTTCTTCTCCATCGAACCGGTCGAATCACGATCGATGACCCGGCCCTGCCGCTCGGAACTGGTGGTCAGCAGCATCTCCTGCACGATGGCCGGCAACGTGGTCGCCGTGCTCGCCACCGCACCGGACAGCGGGTAGCAGCCCAGCGTGCGGAACCGCACCATCCGCTGCTCGGGAATCTCACCGGGCTGCAACCGCATTCGCTCGTCGTCGACCATGATCAGCGCGCCGTCGCGCTCGACGATCGGGCGGGATGCGGCGAAATACAGATCCACGATGGGGATCTGCTCGAGCAGGATGTACTGCCACACGTCCAGCTCGGTCCAATTCGACAGCGGGAAAACCCGCATGCTCTCCCCCGGCTGCTTGCGAGTGTTGTACAGCCGCCACAACTCCGGGCGCTGCCGCTTCGGATCCCACCGATGCTGCGCGGAACGCAGGGAGAACACCCGTTCCTTCGCCCGCGACTTCTCCTCGTCGCGGCGCGCGCCACCGAATGCCAGATCGAATTCATGGCTGTCCAGAGCCTGTTTCAGCCCCTCGGTCTTCCACATCTCGGTATGCAGCGCGGAACCGTGATCGAACGGATTGATGCTGCGCTCGAGGCATTCCGGGTTCCGGTACACGATCAGGTCCAAAGTCGTCCGCTGCCGCGACCTCGTCCCGGAACGCGTACATGGCCCGGAATTTCCAGGTCGTATCCACGTGCAGCAACGGAAACGGCAGCCGCGACGGGTAGAAGGCTTTGCGCGCCAAATGCAGTAGCACCGAGCTGTCTTTGCCCACCGAGTACAGCATCACCGGGCGTTCGCTCTCGGCGACGGCCTCCCGCATGATTTGTATGCTTTCCGCTTCCAACCGCTGCAGATGGGTCAAACCCACGGCGTGATCGGAATCGTGTTGTGCCGCAATGGTCATCTCTCTACTCCCTGTGACCGCATGGCCGGCTCAGTTGCGCAATTGCGCGCCGCCGCCGATGAACCACACCTGGCCGTTGATCCACTCGGCGTCGTCCGACAGCAGGAACGCCACAACGGCCGCCAGATCCCCCGGCTCGCCCAGGCGCGTGGTGCGGGCGACGGCGAGGAACGACTCCTGCAGTGCCAGATCGTTCTGGTTCCGCACGGTCTCCCCCATCACCAGCCCCGGCATGACGCCGTTGGCCCGGATGCCCTGCTTGCCCCAGTTGATGGCGATGTGCCGAGTGAGCTGATTGACCGCGGCCTTCGACACGCCATAGGCGACCCGGGAGGGATCGCCGCCCACCGAGGTCCCCGACGAGGTGTTGACGATGCTGCCGCCACCCTGTTCCAGCAGATGCGGCAGCACCGCACGGCTGGTGCGGACATAGCCGAGCAGGTTGACGTCCAGGGTGCGCTGCCAGACGTCCAGCTCGGTCTCCAGCAGGGTCTTGTCGCGCCCCAGATTGCCGGGCGACAGATCCGCACCCACGTTGTGCAGACCGTGCACGGCACCGAATTCGGCAATCGTCCGATTCACCAGCTCCTGTACCGATTTGTCGTCGGACAGATCGAATTCGACGGCGATAGCCCGGCCGCCCGCCCGTGCTACCCGCTCGGCTGTCGCCTCCGCCCCGGCGATATTGATGTCACCGACGGTGACGAACGCCCCCTCCTCGGCCAGCCGCTCGGCCGTCGCCGCGCCGATCCCGGTCGCGCCACCGGCGACGATAAAAGTCTTTTCACGCAATCCACGCATTGTGTTTCTCCACGAATTCTCCGACCGGATACCAAGATTCGCGGTCGCCGGGCTGCATACAGCGGTCGCCGCGAAAGCATCCGGGCTATTCCCGCGCGATCTTGTCGAGCGGATTCGACCGCTCGAGCATGCCGAAGGTCTCCTCGCCGTCCCAGCGGTAGCGCACGCCGGCCTGCTGAACGGCCGGGAAGTCGGACTGTTCCTGTTTGAGCGAGTCGACCGAGTACGTCTTGTCGTTGTGGTGCACGTCGTGGGTGGAGACCACCGTCTCGCCCTCGATGGACACTGTGCCCTCGGCGGTTTCCAGTACGAGTGACACATCCTCGCCGAGCGCCTGCAATCGGGTCAGCCATGGCGCCCGCACCACCCGCGCCGGGATGAGATCTCCCTCGCCCAGAAAGACGAAACCCTCATTGAACGTGGGCTTTCCATCGGCCCTCGGCGGATAGGCCATATAGCCGAAGGCCTTTCCGCTGGGAAATACCGCCGACTGCCAGCAGTGCCCCCAGAACTCGGCCAACCGTCGCACGCCCTGACGGCGGATCCGCAGCCCACTGCCGTTGAACCGCTGCTCACCACCGTCGACGGTCACCGAGCCGATCGCGCGGAACAACTGCTCGTAGCGGGGTCCGCCCATGAGATCGCCCTCGACCGAATTCTTCAGCCGGTCACCGGCGTCGTTGCGCAGGGCGCCCTGCACCCATGGCGGCACCGCCATGGTTGCCTCCACCCGGAACTCGATATCGACCAGCGGGCCGTCCGTTTTCCCGGCGGCCAAGTCGAAAGACGAAGTCTGCACGGCCTTTCCGGCGTAGGTCATGACCCAGGTGCGGAACGGTTCGACGCATTCGAACCTCAGCCCGCCCGCACCGAGCACCGTGGGCTTCCCGTCCGGTCCCGCCGCGGGCAAGGCCGCTGCTGTTTCGCGCAACCGGTATGCGCGCCCGTCCGGGAACGCGACGTTGACCTGGATATCGTGGGCCTCCCAGTTGGCGCTCACCGCCTCGATCCCGATGCGCGGCAAGCCGAGTTCGCCGCGGTCGTCGGACACCCAGAAACTCACCGAGTCCCGCATCTCCGGATTCTCCGGACGCTGCGCGAACACATGCTCGCGTGCGGAACCGATGCCACCCGTCAGATCCACAGGCATGGAAATTCCTTTCATAGCAACGTATTTCAGTGCGCGGTCCAGCGCTCGGCGCATTCGACGTAACATGCGAACGCCGGGCGCACCCGATCCAGGTCGATTCCGAACTCGACGGGATCGGCCTTGTGGCTGGGCTCGCGTTCGGCCGCGGCCGCGGTCCACCAGCTGTGCATCCGCTGTTCGAACTCGCCGGTCACCGGTTCTGCCAGCCACGCGTACAGATCCCGCACCTCACCGATCGGATCCGCTTGCATGGCACGGAAATCGATGTCGTAGAACCGGTCCTCGGCACCGGCCGCACGGAACTGCACCGCGCGGTCCATTCCCAACGTCCAATGCTCGACATTGAGCCTGCCGATATAGGGGCGGTCGATATGGTCGGTGAACCGGCCGGTGATATCGGCGTACAGTTCGGCCACCGACAGAATCACGTCGGTCGGATCGCGATGGGTCATCACGAACCGCGCATCGGGAAACACCCGGTCCAGATGCTCGAGAAACAGGACGTGCGAAGGACATTTGAGCCGCCACGGCCGGGTCGGCTCACCCCACTGGAGCAACTTCATCACCCGCCGCTGATACGCGAATGTCGAGGTGAGATCGGCGTCGGTGACCAGCCAGGTCGAATAGGCCGGGATCTGCGCGAACGAATGGAAGATGTGCGATTTGAAGTCCAGCGCCATCAGCTCGTGGCATTCCATCGGCCCGTGCTTGTCGACGGGCACATGATGGCGGGTGCCGACCATCTCGCCCTTGTCCGAGGGGATCCGCGGATCGACGCCGACCACCGTCGAAGGCGGCGGGCACGGTTGCGACGACTCCCAGCGTCGCAGGTATCGCACCCCTGGGTCCTGCGCCAACAGCAGCGACAGCGCCGTGGATCCGGTGCGCGGCAATCCCAATCCGATCAACGGCGCGACGATCGGCACCTCGTCGATCTCCGGATGACGCCGATACCAGTCCTCTACCTGCAGACGCTGGCTCAGGTACTTGACGATGCGGTCGTAGAAGAACGCCTCCCCGGCGGAGTTCAACCGAGCCTCGCGCTCGAGCGAATCCAGCAGGACGCCGAGACCCTCGCGGAATGAATCTTCCCCGAAATCGTCCAGATCGGTCTGTGCGACAGCGGCTTTCAGCATGTCATCGATGGTCGGCATCGGCTCAGCCCATCCACTGTCCGCCGGCGACGTCGATGGTCTGCCCGCACATATAGTCCGCGGCCGGGGAGGCCAGGAAGGCCACCACGTTGGCTACTTCCTCGGGCAGCGCGGCGCGACCGAGTTGCACCCGCTGCGTGATCGATTCGGCGACGGAATCGCGCCCCGCACGCTCCGCATCGTTACGCGGCGCGATCAGGTACCGCTTCATATCGTCTTTGATCATGATGCCGGGAGCCACCGCCAGCACGTTCACGCCGCGCGCGGCGAACTCGTAGGCGAGGTTACGGGTGAACCCGATGACGCCCGCCTTGCATGCCGCATAGACGGTCAGGCCGTTCTGCTGCACCCGGCCCGCCACGGCCCCGATGTTGATGATCTTGCCCGAGCCCTGCTCGAGCAGGAATTCCAGCGCGGCGTGCGCGCCGTACATCATCATGGTCAGGCTGCCGAGCACCGTCAGGTCGATCTCCTGCTTGGTGTGCCGTTCGAACGCCCCGGCCGAGACCATGACCGGGTTGTTGACCATGATGTCCAAGCCGCCCAACGCTTCCCGGCTCTCCGCGACCGCGCGATGCACCTGATCCCAGTCCGACATATCGGCCTTGATCGGAACCGCCCGCACGCCCCAGCGCTGTTCGACCTCCGCGGCCCGCCGCTGCACCTTCTCGAATGTCCGGCCGACGAGCGCGATATCGGCGCCGCAGCCACCGAGCCGATTCGCGATCGCCTGCCCGAGCCCGTCACCACCGGCACCGGTGACAATCGCTTTCTTCCCGCTTAAATCCAACAGATCGGTCACGCGTTTGTCGACGGTGTGATATGGCAGCCGGTCGAAACCCAATACTCGAGCCCAGTCCTGGTCCTGTGTGTCCATCCGGGACCTCCTCTCCGCTCCACCATCGGAGCGCATCCAGATCGGCTCACCGCATTTGCGGATTCGCCCATGCATGAGAAGACTAGGACTCCGGACTTTTCGCAGACCAATACTGATTTCGTCATTCAGTCATACAACTTGGTTATGCCACGTATTCTGATGCGACGATGGACACGCACCGGCTCAAGTACTTCCTGCGGATCGCCGAAGAGGGCTCGATGACCCGGGCGGCGGCCGTGCTCGGCGTCGCACAGCCCGCGCTGAGCCGCCAGATCCGCTTACTCGAGGAGGACCTCGGCATTTCGCTGTTCCACCGGACCAGGCGCGGTGTACAGCTCACCGAGGACGGCGAACGTTTGCGCGCCTCCACCGCCGCGCCGCTGCGCCAGCTCGAGCTGGCCGTCCAGTACGCCGGCTCCCCCCTGGCGCGCATCGAGCGGGGACTGCACCTCGGCATGCCCCCGACGGTCGCCGCCGTCCTCGCCGCACCACTGCTGACCAGCCTCGGCGCCGCCTTCCCGAAGGTGAGCTTCGACGTCACGGTCGCCGGCACCGATGCGCTCATCGAGGCCATGCTGCGCGGCACGATCGACACGGCCGTGATCAACCAGGTCTCCGACGAACGCCTCTTCGTGCGCGACCTGCTGGTCGAAGATCTGATCGTGGTCGGTGGGCCGCAATCGGACCTGCGGTCCGACCGGCCGGTCACCTTCGCCCAGCTGCTCGACCTGCCGCTGGTACTTCCCGCATCGCCCATCGGAATCGCCGTCGCCGTCCAGAACACGGCGCTGCGGCTCAAACGTCGTATCCACTCCCGGATCGCCACCGACTCGCTGCAGGTCATGATGGGTCTCGTCGAACGCGGAGACGCCTACGCCGTGCTGCCGATATCCGCCTGCGGCCGGGAGATCGCCACCGAACGGCTCCGCTACGCGCCACTGGTCGAGCCGACGCTGACCCAGCACCTTGTCGTGGCCGCCTCGGCGCGCATGGACCTCCCCCGCGAGTTCGCATTCAAGATCGGCGATGTGCTCCGCGAGGAAGCCGCGCGCCTGACCAGGTCGGGCACATGGTCGGCCCGGTTCCTGGCACCGGATCAATGGAATCCGTACCGGGCCTGATCCAGGCCTTGCCGAAGTTGGCCCGCCGAGAGTAACGTTCTCCTTCAAGGATATTTGAATTCTCATCAGTTCAGATACCGGCGACCGCTGGTTGTGATGCCGAAATTTTATATCAGAAGTAGCGGATCATTTCTCCGATCGCCCGCTTTCTACACCGCCCGAGTGGGCAGCTGTCGAATTCACCCGAGAGCGTCGAATCCTGCTTTCATGAATTCATTCTCCGGCCTTTTCGACAAAATCCTTCGAACGTTTTTCACCCCTCAACAAGCAGCTGATATCAAACTGCCCTGCAGCCTGTCGCCGGTTCCGAATTTCGCCGACCTGACAGAATTGGCAGGGCTACGCGCAGGTGTGCATCTTCGACTCCACCCCACTGCGGGAAACGTGGCCCTCGCCGATGAGATAGCCGACGACCACCGCCCGACAGCCGTAGGCGGCGCGGATCGCCAGCGAAGGCCGATCACTTCGCCTCAACTGTTGAACGCCCCACAGTCGTGAGAATAAAATTCTCCCATAATGCGAAGGAGAGTTTCATGCCCAAATGGGATCTGCCCTACCCGCTGTTCGACGCCGACAACCACCTCTACGAGACGAAGGAGGCGCTGACCACCTACCTTCCCAAGCACTACCGCGACGCGGTCAAGTACGTCGAGGTCGACGGTCGCACCAAAATCGCGATCCGCGGCCAGATCAGCGAATACATCCCCAACCCGACCTTCGATGTGGTCGCGCCTCCCGGGGCGATGGAGGAGTACTTCAAGAACGGCAATCCCGAGGGCAAGAGCATGCGCGAGATCTTCGGCAAGCCGATCCGCTCGACGCCCGCCTTCCGCGAACCGGCGCCCCGCCTGGAGCTGATGAACGAGCTCCAGATCGACCGCGCACTGATGTTCCCGACCTTGGCCAGTCTGGTCGAGGAGCGCATGAAGGACGACCCGGAGCTGATCCACGCGGTCGTGCATTCGCTCAACCAGTGGCTGCACGAGACCTGGTCGTTCAACTACTCCGACCGCATCTTCACCGTGCCGGTGATCAGCCTGCCCATCGTGGAGAAGGCGATCGAGGAACTGGAGTGGGTCGTCGAGCGCGGCGCCCGGGCGATCCTGGTCCGGCCTGCACCGGTGCCCGGCCTGCGCGGACCGCGCTCGTTCGCACTGCCGGAATTCGATCCGTTCTGGAAGCGCGTGGTCGAACTGGACGTGCTGGTGACGATGCACTCCTCCGACAGCGGATATTCCCGTTTCGCCTCCGAATGGGACGGCCGCCAGCAGGAGATGCTGCCGTTCGTGACCAACACCTTCAAGATGATCAACGAGTGGCAGCCGATCCGCGACGCGATGGCGTCCTGGGTCTGCCACGGCGCGCTGTTCCGGTTCCCGGAGCTGAAGATCGCGGTCATCGAGAACGGGGCCGAATGGCTGCCCGGACTGCTGGAGACCCTCGCCAAGGTCTACAAGAAGGCCCCGCAGGGCTTCCCGGGCGATCCGGTCGAGGCGGTCAAGAAGATCCACGTCAGCCCGTTCTGGGAGGAGGATCTGGTCGCGCTGTCGGATCTCATCGGCGCCGACCACGTGCTGTTCGGATCGGATTATCCGCATCCCGAGGGGCTGGCCGAACCCGCCCGCTACGTCAACGAGATCAAGGATCTCCCACTGGACGACCAGGCGAAGATCATGGGCGGCAACCTCGCCCGGCTGCTGAAGGTGTAGCAATCCCGTTGCCCGCGTTGCTGTTTGCGGCGCGGGCAACGGAGACTAACCGGCTGTCCGCACCGCCGCCATAGCGCCGCCGTCCACGAGCAGGTCGATACCGTTGAGAAAGCTCGCCTGGTCCGACAGCGCGAACGCGACCGCGGCGGCGACTTCGTCCGCGGAACCCCTGCGCCGCAACGGTGTTCGCTGCACCAGCGCCGCCATGCTCGGATGATTGTCGGCTTCCTGACGGCCCTGCGGAGTGTCGATGATGCCGGGTGAGACCGAGCAGATGCGCGCGCCGACCGGGCCGAGGCGCACCGCCTCATGTGCCACGAAGCGGTGCACGCCCCGTTTCGCCCAGCTGTAGGCGAGACCGGGATCCTCGACGGCAGGGCCGAGCGCATCGTGGATGCGCTCGAGAAACTTCTCATCGAGGGGATCGTCCACAGCCGCGAGGCCGGCCGGGTCCGGCGCGACAGGATCGAGCAGCGGCGCCATCGAAGCGAAACACACCATGGCCGTGCCGGTTACGGCCAACGGGCGCAGCGCCTGCGCGAGCAGCGCCGTCCCGATCAGATCGACGGTGAAGATCCGGCGCCAGTCACCCATCGTCGGAGAGATACCAGCGGCATGCGCGACAGCTCGCAGTGTGCCGTGCCCATCCACCCGCTCGGCGAGCCGCGCCAGCCCTTCGGCGTCGGTGACGTCGAGCTCCACCGCTTCGACTGCGGCACCGCCGTTTTCGGCCAACAGTTCCCGTGCGGCAGCGGCGGCGGCCGCGTCCCGATCCACCAGCAGCAGTACGTCGACCATCTCGGCCAGTCGTTGTGCGCAGGCGTAGCCCATACCGCGACCCGCGCCGGTCGCTATACCCACTGTTGTCATGTGTCGCTCCTCGCGGTCGTGGGTGCGGCCCAGCACTGCGCCAGGCCCGATTCCGCGGCCCGGTCGACCAGTTCCACCCGAAAGCCGTCCGCGCCGCGCAGGAATGCGAAGAACAGCCGCCCGTCGACGCCGGGCCGGGTGGCCTCGGTGACGTAGCCGTGCCGCACCAGGTCGGCGGCATCGGCGGCCACGTCGTCGGACCAGTACCCGACGTGGTGGAGCCCGGCTGCCCCCGCAGGTTCCCACAGTGTGCCCGCGACGCTGCGCACGATCTCGAGGCGCGGCACGGTCGTGGAGTATCGGCATTTCAACTCCAGGACAGCCGTCCGGGTGTCGGGCAGGTCCACCGAGACCGGCCCGCCGACCTCCGGCCCCCACTCGTATCCGAGTACGGCCGAAAGCGTCGCCACGGTGGCCTCGAAGTCCGCCGCGACGATCCCGATATGGAACTGGTCCTCGGCCCTCACGACACGACCTCCATTCGGCTCGAAATTCCTAGAAGAATTGCATTCCGTATCACGAGAAGCATATTCTCATCATGCGAGAGGAGATGCAATGGCATGGGATTTCGAGACTGACCCGGAGTATCAGAAAAAGCTGGACTGGGCCGACGAGTTCGTGCGCGCGGAAGTCGAACCACTCGATCTGGTCTGGGAGCACGAGCAGTTCGTGCCCCTCGACGGGACACGGCGCAAGGCGATCCAGCCCCTGAAGGAGGAGGTGCGGCGTCAGGGTCTGTGGGCCACGCATCTGGGCCCGGACCTCGGCGGCCAGGGCTATGGACAGCTGAAACTGGCCCTGCTGAACGAGATTCTGGGCCGCTCGTCCTGGGCGCCGATCGTCTTCGGCTGTCAGGCGCCCGATACCGGCAACGCGGAGATCATCGCCCACTACGGGACGGCCGACCAGAAGCAGCGCTACCTGCAGCCACTGCTGGACGGTGAGCTGTTCTCCAGCTATTCGATGACCGAACCGCAGGCCGGCGCCGATCCGACCCGATTCGAGACCCGGGCGGTGCGCGACGGCGACGATTGGATCATCAACGGCTGGAAGTACTTCTCCTCCAACGCCAGAACCGCCGCATTCCTGATCGTGATGGCCGTGACCAATACGGACGTCAGCCCCTACCAGGGCATGTCGATGTTCCTCGTGCCTGCCGACACCCCGGGCATCAATATCGTCCGCAACGTCGGCCTCTACGGCGAGCCGATGAACGACGGCAGCCACGCACTCATCCATTACGAGAACGTGCGCGTGCCCGCCGAATCCCTGCTCGGCGGCGAGGGCCAGGCCTTCGTCATCGCGCAGACCCGCCTCGGCGGCGGCCGCATCCACCATGCGATGCGCACCATCGGCCTCGCGCAGAAGGCCATCGACATGATGTGCGAGCGGGCGCTGTCGCGTACCACCGCGGGCAGCAGGTTGGCCGATAAGCAGTTCGTACAGGGCTACATCGCCGATTCCTACGCCCAGCTGGCCCAGTTCCGGCTGTTCGTACTGCACACCGCCTGGAAGATCGATAAGTACAACGACTACAAGAAGGTCCGCAAGGACATTGCCACGGCCAAGATCGTCATGCCGACGGTGCTGCACGATATCGCCTGGCGCGCAATGCAAGTGCACGGAGCCCTGGGCACCACCAACGAGATGCCGTTCTTCCGGATGATCCACGGCGCCGGTGTCATGGGGCTGGCCGACGGGCCGACCGAGGTGCACAAGACCACCGTGGCCAAGCAGGTGCTGCGCGACTACCAGCCCACCGACGGCATGTGGCCCACCGAATGGATTCCCGGAAAGCAGGAAGCCGCCCGGGCGAAGTTCGCCGAATATCTCGAGCACGAAGTAGGGAACCAGTGAGCATCGATACCACCCGGCTCGCCGATTGGATGGACGGCCAGGGCCTGCCCGGTAAGGGCGAACCCCTCGAAACCCGCTTCCTGTCCGGCGGTACCCAGAACGAGATCTATCAGATCCGGCGCGGCGAACACGTCAGCGTTCTGCGCATCCCACCTGCCGAGGCGCCCGCCGAACGGGATGCGGGCATTCTGCGCGAGTGGCGGATCATCGAGGCCCTCGACGGCACCGACGTCCCGCATACCGCAGCCGTCGGAGTCTGCACCGACTCCTCGGTGCTCGGCCGCACCTTCTACCTGATGGGCTTCGTCGACGGCTGGTCGCCGATGGACCATCGCGGCGTCTGGCCCGAGCCGTTCGACTCCGATCTGCAAGCGCGGGCCGGACTCGGCTACCAGCTGGCCGAGGGAATCGCATTGCTGTCCAAGGTGGATTGGCAAGCGAAGGGCCTGCAGGATCTGGGCCGTCCGGACGGCTACCACGAGCGACAAGTATCGCGGTGGCTGAGTTTCTACGACAAGATCGACGGCGCCCGCACGCTCGACGGCATGGACGTGGCCACCGAATGGCTGCGCACCCACCGCCCACTGGACTACATCCCCGGTCTGATGCACGGCGACTACCAGTTCGCCAATGTGATGTTCCGGCACGGCGGCCCGGCGCGGCTGGCAGCGCTCGTGGACTGGGAGATGGGGACGGTCGGCGATCCGAAGCTCGATCTGGGCTGGATGCTGCAGGGGTGGCCGGAGGACACCAGCGACCCGGCCGTGGCCACCAAGGGCTACGCCAATATGCAGTACATGCCCTCGCGTGACCAGATGCTCGCGCACTACGCGCAGGTATCCGGCCGCCAGGTCGACGATATCGACTACTACCTGATCCTGGCCAAGTGGAAGCTGGCCATCGTGCTCGAGCGCGGTTTCCAACGCGCCAAGGGTGACGTCAAGCTGGCGGCTTTCGGACCGATCGTGGTCGACACCATGCGCGCCGCCGCCGAATTGGCCGAGAGTACGGAGTACAAATGATGAGCGACGCGGAGTTCGTACTCGACCGGCACGGCCCGGTCATGGTCGTCCGGCTCAACCGTCCGGATGCGCGAAATGCGTTGACCGGCACCATGATGCGCGGAATCGGCGCGGCGATCATCGCGGCCGAGGCCGATCCGCTGGTACGGGCCGTGGTGCTCACCGGCACCGGCGATCGCGCCTTCTGCTCCGGAATGGATCTGCGCGCCTTCGCCAGTGGCGAGGACTTCGGCAGCGGCGCGGAAGCCGAGGCCTACGGCCGACTGGCCAAGGGACAGGTGAGCGTGCCGGTGATCGGCGCGGCCAATGGCAGCGCCGTCGGCGGCGGACTGGAACTACTGCTGGGCTGCGATCTGATCGTGGCGTCCACGGCGGCGAGATTCGGCTTCCCCGAGGTCAAGCGCGGACTCTTCGCCGGTGGCGGCGGTACCTTCATCGGCACCCGGATCCCGCTCGGCATCGCACTCGAACTGCTGCTGACCGGTGATCTCGTCGACGCCGAGCGCGCCGAGCGGATCGGTCTGGTGAACGCGGTGGCCGAACCGGATGCCGTGTTCTCGACCGCACTGGCCATGGCCGAGCGGATCGCCGCCAACGCGCCACTCGGGCTGGCCGCTTCGAAGGAGCTTGCCCGCCTGGCGGTTTCGGATGCGGCCGCGGCCACGGATCGACTCGGCAAGTGGCAGGCATTGGTATTCGGCAGCGAAGACGCCAGGGAGGGCGCCCGCGCCTTCGCCGAGAAGCGCACGCCGAACTGGCGAGGCCGGTAGATGCGCGCGGTGATCTGCCCGGCCTACGGGCCGCCGGAGGTCGTGCGCATCGAAGACCGTGTGGCGCCCGCACTCGAATCGGGACAGGTTCGGGTGCGGGTCGGCGCGGCCGCGGTCAATTTCCCGGATGTTCTGGTGATCGCGGGCGAATATCAGATCAAGGTGCCGACACCGTTCGTGCCCGGCAGCGAATTCGCCGGTGCGGTCACCGAAACCGCCGACGACGTCACCGAATTCGCCATCGGCGACCGGGTCACCGGCACCGGGATCGTCGGAGCGTTCGCGGAAGAGGTCACCGTGCCCGCCGCGGGACTCGGCCGCATCCCCGACGAAGTCGACGACCATCGCGCGGCCGCGTTCGGTGTCGCCTACCGGACGGCGTATCACACACTGCGTTCGGTGGCCCGGGTGCAACCCGGGGACCGGCTGCTCGTACTCGGGGCCGGTGGCGGAGTCGGGCTTGCGGCGGTGCAACTCGGGGTGCACTTGGGAGCCGAGGTCACCGCCGTCGCGTCCTCCGCCGAAAAGCTCAGCGCCGCAGCCGTTCACGGTGCCAGCGGGCTGATCGACCACACCGGCGGTGACCTGCGCGCGGCGCTGAAGCAAGCACTGCCCGACGGCGCCCACGCCGTCGTCGACCCGGTCGGCGGGCGACTATCCGAGCCCGCGCTGCGGTCACTGCGCCGCGGCGGGCGGTTCGTCACCGTCGGCTTCGCCTCCGGCGAGATTCCGCGGATTCCGCTGAATCTGGTGCTGGTCAAGGGAATACAGGTACTCGGCTTCCAATTCCAGGATCTGGATCCCGGCGAATTCCGCCGCAATGAGGACGAATTGCGGGAGTTGCTCACCACCGGCCGGGTACTTCCGCATATCAGCGCGGTGTATCCGCTCGCCGAGGCCGCCACCGCACTACGCCTGGTCGCCGACGGCCGGGCAATCGGGAAAATCCTGCTCGACGTTTCGGCGTAATCCGTCCGAACAAGCCGAGAGCCCGGTGCGAGAGCACCGGGCTTTCCGTTTTCAGCTCACCCCACCGGAAGCAGATCAGCCGCCAGGTGATCCTGGGTTTCACTGCAGCGGAACATCTCCACATCCTCGAGCAGGTCGACCGGTTGTCCCAACGCCGCCAGCGCCCGTGCCTTGAACGCTCGCGCGGCCACGCTCAGCCGGTGCTGCACTCCCTCGGTCCGGCAATCGAGTTCACTCGGACAGGCAGCGCCCCACACCGTCACCTCGAATGACCGATCCTCGATATTCTTCAGCACCCCTTGGCGGACCCGCGGATCGGATTCGAAAAGCTCTGCGGCGATCGCCATTCCGTTCGGCCACACACCAGCATCCGATAGCGATGCCATCGAGGTCTCCAGATCCAGCACGGTTGCCCCGAGGATCCGCAGCGGTCGGATATCGGCAACGTCGCCAACGCAGACCGTCACCTCCCACCCGGCCATCGCGCGGTCGAATAGCCAACCTCCCGAGTACCGCACCACATCGGTGATATCGGGGGCGATGACCGCCAGCCGATATCTCAGAGGGTGCTTGCGGGCATGAGCTCGCGCTCGAGCGAGCGGACGTACTCCGTGAATACCCGGTTCAGTGGTATCGAGGGGTCGAGCAGCCATGAGGTTTCCATCCCGTTGAGAAATGCGACTATCTCCACAGCCTTGACGGCAGGGTCCAGATCGGTGCGGTATCGGCCGGCGCGCTGACCGCGTCGGATGCCGCCGGCAATGGTGGCGACGGCGGCTCGGTACCGACCGAGCAGGCGATCGTGCAGCGGCGCATCCGGGTCGAGATTCTCGACGAGCAGCACGGTGAACATGCCGACCAGATCCGGCGAACGCCGGAACCGGTCGGCGACGTGTTCGACCTGCTCGATCAGATCGCCTCGGCGGTCGGAATGGAGTTCGTCGTCGGTGTCGCGAGCCTCGAGTACCGCATGCAGCAGCTGTTCCTTGGACTCGAAGTGATGCAGCACCCCGGCCGTACTGACTCCGGCCTCCCGCGCGATCTGCGCCAGCGTCGTATTACGCCAACCGTTGCGCGTGAGCAGTCGCTGTGCGACGGCGAGAATCTGCAGCTTGCGATACTCGCCTTTGGCCAGCAACGTCTCATATGGCCGCGGGGTACCGGCTTCGGGATCGGACACCGAACTCCTTCGTTCGATCAACCTACTTAAGACACAGTAGGTTGGTTTCGAGACTGTGACAAGGATCTCAGATAGTCCAAATTTTGGGCTGGATCACAGGCCGAGAGATTTGGCTATGATCATTTTCATCACCTCACTGGTACCGGCATAGATGCGGGCGACCCGCGCATCGGCGTAGAGCCGGGCGATCGGATATTCCGTCATGTAGCCGTAGCCGCCGAACAGTTGTAGGCAGCGATCGACCACCCGCGCCTGCACCTCGGTGCAGAAAAGCTTGACCCGCGCGGCATCGGCACCCGAGAGCTGCCCCTCGACCAATTCCAGCACCGCGCGATCGACCATGGTCTGTGCCGCCTCCACCTCCGTCGACAGCGCGGCCAGCTCGAATTTCGTGTTCTGGTAGGCCGCCACCGGCTGGCCGAAGACCTTGCGCTGCTGCACATATTCGATCGTGGCGGTGATCGCGGACCTGGCCTGCGCCACCGATCCGACGGCAACCGTTATCCGTTCCTGGGCGAGGTTGTGGCCGAGATAGGCGAAGGCCTGCCCCTCCGCGCCGAGCCGGTTCGCCACCGGGACGCGCACATTGTCGAATGCCAACTCCACCGTGTCCTGCACCTTGCAACCGAGCT
>NZ_BAGN01000428.1 GCF_000308835.1 Nocardia vinacea NBRC 16497
TCGTAGGTGTACCAGGAGCCGGACTTGCGGATGAAGCCATGCTCGACACCCATATCGATGAGCGAGCCCTCCTTGGAAATGCCCTGGCCGTAGAGGATGTCGAATTCGGCCTGCTTGAACGGCGGCGAGACCTTGTTCTTCACGACCTTCACGCGGGTGCGGTTGCCGACCGCATCGCTACCGTCCTTGAGCGTCTCGATGCGGCGCACATCCAGGCGCACCGAGGCGTAGAACTTCAGCGCCTTACCACCGGTCGTGGTCTCGGGCGAACCGAACATCACACCGATCTTCTCGCGCAGCTGATTGATGAAGATGGCGGTGGTGCCGGAGTTGTTCAGCGCACCGGTCATCTTGCGCAGCGCCTGGCTCATCAGGCGCGCCTGCAGACCGACGTGGCTGTCACCCATCTCGCCCTCGATTTCGGCGCGCGGTACCAGCGCGGCCACCGAGTCGATGACGATGATGTCGATCGCGCCCGAACGCACCAGCATGTCGGCGATTTCCAGCGCCTGCTCACCGGTGTCGGGCTGGGAGACGAGCAGTGCGTCGGTGTCGACACCCAGCTTGCGGGCGTAATCGGGATCGAGCGCGTGCTCGGCGTCGATGAAGGCGGCGACACCGCCCGCGGCCTGGGCATTGGCCACCGCATGCAGTGCGACGGTCGTCTTACCCGAGGACTCCGGACCGTAGACCTCGACGATGCGGCCGCGCGGCAGACCGCCGATGCCGAGCGCCACGTCCAGGGCGATGGATCCGGTCGGGATCACCGAGATGGGCTGGCGGGCCTCCTCGCCGAGACGCATGACCGCGCCCTTGCCGAAGCTCTTCTCGACCTGAGCCAGCGCCAGCTCGAGCGCCTTATCACGGTCGTACGCCTGTGGTGCCATATCCTGATCCCCTTCTCGACGGGTAAGTCTCGTTCTTGGTTGGCGCCCACATTAGAGGGCGGCACCGACAAGTTCTGGCGACCAGCCTAGACGAACAGATGTTCGAGTCAAGCGACGCGCCCGACAACACGCGCCGCGAACTTCCCGAACACGGCAACCGCCGCGCTACGGCTGCTCGCAGCCCCTTTCCGCGCGCCGAAGACCCCCATCACCGCCCCAGCGAAATGCGATCACTGTCCAGCAACGTCTGCGCCTGCTTGTACACCCGCAACGCGGGCGTCACCTCCACATCCGTGATCCCGTCGAGCGCACCCAGCCGCTGCGTGACGTACCGGTAGAGGTGTGCGGTATCGCGGCACATCAACGACGCCATCAGATTGGTCGGCCCCGTGGTCGCGGCGATGAAAACGATCTCCGGATGGGTCGCCATCGCGGTGCCCACGGCCTCGAGATCCGCCGGTCGCGTGCGCAGCCACAGCGCCGCCCGCACGGCATATCCCATCCGTTCGATCGCGAAATCGAGATCGAAGTACAGCACCCGGGATTCGACTAATTCGGCCATGCGACGCGCCACTTTCGTCGCGGTCCAACCGATTTCGGCGGCGATCTGCGCGTACGGCGCGCGACCGTCGCGACCGAGCAGTGCCAGCATCGCCTCGTCCTGCGCCGAAAGTTCCACCGGCGCTTCCGGTCCCGTATCGGCCCGCCACAGCGGCCGCGGGCCGAGTTCGCGCAGTTGCGCTGCGGTGAACAGGTGCCCGAAATGCGGCCATTCCTCGTCGAGCGGGAAGCGGTGGATCACCTCGTGGGCGGTCAGTCCGATCACCTGACTGGCCTGGGGCAACGTCTGCATCAACAACTTGTCGCGCCGCTCGACCGAGCGCGGCCTGCTCACGCACGTCACCTCGGATCCGGTGGACAGCAGGGTGACCCAGCTCAGATCCGGAAAGCGGGCCAGCGATTCGGCCAGCCGCGCCGCCTTGTCCGGAGTGGATCGGAGCCGGATCACCCAGCGCGCATGCCCGAGCGGCACCGCGTTGACCTGTCCCGCCACATGCAGGATGCCGCGCTGCCGCAGCGATCGGTAGCGCCGCGCCACCGTCTGCTCCGAAACCCCGAGGATCGCGCCGAGCTTGGTGAACGGGATGCGCGCATCGGTCACCAGCGCGTGCAGGATCTGCTTCTCGAGGACATCGAGTACGGAGGAATCCGCGCCGTCTTCGGATTGCATAGGAGGAATCTAACGCATATGGCCACGTGACTATGTGGATATCAACGCCTGCCGCACCCTGAGTGTCGATATCGTTCGAATCGCCTCGGAGGCTCCCGTGAGAAAATGGCTGCCCTTGTTCGCCGCGTGCCTGGGCACGCTGATGCTGCTCATCGACGTCACCATCGTCAATGTCGCGCTTCCCGACATCGCCGCCGATCTCGGCACCGGTCTGTCCGGACTGCAGTGGGTGATGGACGGATACGCGCTCGCACTGGCCGCGCTGCTGCTGGTGCTCGGTTCGCTGGCCGATCGGGTCGGCGCGAAGCGCGCCTATCTCGCCGGACTAGTCGTTTTCGCGATCGCATCGCTGATCTGCGGGATCGCCGACACCTCGGCGAGTCTCATTGCGGCGCGCGCACTTCAGGGCATCGGCGGGGCCGCGATGTTCGCGACCACACTGTCGCTGCTGCACTCCACCTACACCGGCCGTGATCGGGGTGTCGCCTTCGGCGTCTGGGGTGCGGTGTCGGGTGCGGCCGCCGGAATCGGTGTGGTGCTCGGCGGTGTGCTCACCGAGGCACTGTCGTGGCGGTGGATCTTCTTCGTCAATCTGCCGATCGCGGTACTGGCGATCGTGTTGACCGCCATCGTGTTCCAGCCGTCGCCGCGGCGGGCGGATCGGGCCATCGATGTGCCGGGCATGCTCGCGTTCGCGACCGCCGCGACGGCGGTCACCTACGGCGTCATCCGCGGCGGCGAACACGGCTGGTCCGATGGCCCTACGCTGCTCGCCCTGACGCTCGGTGTGGTCGCGCTGCTGGCCTTCGTATTCGTCGAATCCCGCAGTGCGGCCGCGATGTTCCCGCTGGCACTGCTCGGCAATCGCAACTTCGGGGCGACCCTTGTCTCCGCGTCCGGCCAGACGTTCGCTGCCTTCGCCGCCACACCCCTGATTTCGCTCTGGCTGCAGCAGCAGTTGCATATGTCACCCATGCACGCCGGACTGGCCATGCTGCCGATGGCGGCGACAGCGTTCGTGGTCGCCGGGGCATTCGGCAAACTGCTGCACGACGTTTCGCCGAAGTGGACGATCGGAGCGGGTCTGGTGCTGGTCGGCATCGGCACCGGACTGCTCACTATCATCGATATCGAATCATCCTGGGCCGCACTGGTTCCTGGATTCGTGGTGATCGGCGCCGGGATCGGCGTCAACGCACCTGCGCTGGTCGCGGTGGGGATGGCGGCGGTGCCGCCGCAGCAGGGCGGGATCGCCGCGGGCGCGGTGAATACCGCACGACAGCTCGGCCTCGCTCTCGGAGTCGCGGTGCTGGGCACCGTATTCCGCGAAGTCGCCGACGACAGTCACCCGATGACCTTGTCGCGGTTCGTGGATGGGTTGGATGCGGCATTCGGTGTCGCGGCGGGAGTCGGGATCGTATTCGGGGTGATCGCATTCGGGCTGTTCCACCGTCAGCGACAGGCTGCCGATGCCGCGGTTCAGCCGGAGACCGTCGCCGCCTGAGCCCCACCGGCGCGACCATCAGGCATGGCCGGGCACCCCGTATACCAACCGGACACCCGGTACACGCGGTGCCCGGCCGGGCAACGGGTGCCCGGTACCTGCCGGTTACTGCTGCGGCAGAACGGATTCGTCGCCTTCCGGGCGCGGGCCGGGGATGCGACGCTCGGATTCGTCGATGCGGACGTCGTTGATGCTGGCCTCGCGCCGCGACATCAGGCCTTCCGGGGTGAACTCCCACTGCTCGTTGCCGTAACTGCGCCACCACTGGCCGGATTCGTCATGCCATTCGTACTGGAAGCGGACCGCGATGCGGTTGCCTTCGTATGCCCAGAGATCCTTGCGCAGTGCGTAACCGTTTTCGATGGACCACTTTCGGGTGAGAAAATCGACGATGGCGGCGCGGCCGGTGAAGAACTCGTCACGATTGCGCCACACCGAATCCTCGGTGTATGCGGCGGCGACGCGCTCGGGATCCCTGGTGTTCCAGGCATTCTCGGCGGCGCGCACCTTGGCCTTGGCGGATTCCAGGTCGAATGGTGGCAGCGGAGGTCGCATTGCAATTCTCTTCTCGGGGATCGGGGTCAGGGGTTGACCGGGGAAAGTTCGGCGGGACCCCAGCGGAGCGGGCCCGCGCCGTGGATTTCGATCACTTCCGTAATGGTGAAGTCGATCGAGCACTGAGCTCCGGCGGTGAAGGTTTCCGGCGCCCAGGACAATTCGGCGATTCCGGTGAGTTGGAGTGTTCCGCCGGTGGTCCACTCCGGGATCAGGATGCCGCAGCGTGGGTTCACCGCTATGTTCCCGAGTGTCATGAACATCGAATTGCCCTGGTAGTCCGGCCATCGCAGTCGAGTCGGCGAAAGCACCTGTAGGAAGCCGGGATTCCCGCCACGGTGGGAGGCGTCGGCATTGCCGTCGGCATCCGCAGTGGCGACGAAGAAGGTGTCCGCCACGGTGATCAGTGCACGCTGCCGCGCATCGAGTTCCGTGCCATGCAGGGGCGCTGGTAGGGCGATATCGGGGCGATACGATTCGATCTGCCTGCGCGAGATGTACTTCGGGCAGTTCGAATACACCTGCTCGACGGTAATCCGTAGTCCCGCCTCCGTCGCAGCCGCGAATCCGTTGACGCGCATTCGCCTGCGCCGCTCAGGCTGCAGCGCGATCATGCCGATCCGGGCAGGGCTGGTCAGTGCTTCGTGTAGCGGATCTCCCGCTGCCGGAAATGCATCAATTGCGATCGTCTCGGCATCGACGACGTGCACGAATCCCGGCGACCCGACCACCGCGCCTGCCCACATCCGTCCGTCGAGGTCCGCAGCCGCGATCACGACCATCGGCTGCTCCGCCAGGAAACCCGCCGCGATATCCGGGATGTCGGTACGAATCATCCGTCCCACCCGGTCGGCGATATGCGCCTGGCCCATTCGCTGCTGCACGGCAGCCTCGCCCGCATGAAAATGAGACATCACAGTGTTCAACAGCGTCCGGGCTCAGAAGAATCCACACGTCGGGGCGGCACCGCTGGGCGCGGGAGCGGATTCGGCGCCCGTGGGTGCGTAGATCTCGAGGCGGATACCGTCGGGGTCGACGAAGAAGATGCCACCCGAGGCGACACCCTCGCCGTGCGCCACCAGCCCGTCGTGGGCGAAGCTCACCGAGAGTTCGCGCAGCAGCGCCTCGATCGAACGCACGTGTTCGATGGTGTCGACCTGGAACGAAAGATGGTGCAGACCAGGGGTTTCGGTGGAGAACGCGCCGCCGGACTGCTGCCAGAGGGTCAGCACGAGCTTGCCGTTTGCGCCGAGGAAGGCCCACCGCTTTTCGTCGTCGTCGGCGCTGGCCGCGAGCTGCTCGAAACCGAATGCGCGGCGATAGAAGTCCACCGATCGGTCCAGGTCGGAGACGTTCAGGCCGATGTGTCCGGTGGCCAGTTGGGGCGCGATGGCTGTGGTCATCGTGATCCTCCTCGGAATTTGTAACCGTTCTAAGCAGCTGTACCAGTTAGAACATAGCTAGAAGCCAGAAGAACTTCAACCTCTAAAATTGATTTAACTGGTTAGAACGGCGGTGGTTGCCTTGGCAACGAACGGAAGATCGTTACCCTCAGGTATGCCCGATCCACGCCCCCACCTCGGTGAACCGCTGGCACTCGACCTGCTGAACACCCGGTGGATCCAGGACGGACCGCAGGATCTGCTCACCGACGTCGCAGGCCTGGGCATATGGCTGACCTCGGCCGGACTCGACCATCGCGCGAATGCCGACGAGCGGACCCTGCAGGCGGTACTCGCCGCGCGCACCGCCATCTACGACACCGTGAAACACACCTCACACACCGCGCTCAACGAGGTCCTCGACCACGGCAGGATCCGACGCATGCTGACCGACACCGGCCCCGCCGAAATCGTCGACGTACCCGAAACCACTTGGCTCCCCGGCTGGCTCGCCGCCGACAACCTGCTGCGGCTACTGGCCGAGGCGCCGGACCGGATCCGCCAGTGCGCCCATCCGGACTGCGTCCTGTTCTTCTACGACACCTCGAAAAACGGCACCCGCCGATGGCATTCGATGGCGACCTGCGGCAACCGCACCAAGGCCGCACGCCACTACGCGAAAAAGGCCTGAGCTCAGAAGAGCTCGTCGAGCAGTCGGTAGTAGTCCAGTCGCCGCCGGTCCGGCTCGGCGAGCCCATAGGCGGCGTAGAACGCGCTCAATTCGTCGGAACCGAAGTCCTCGCGCAGGTCGCGCTCGACCAGGGCCAGGTCGCGGTACCGATCCGCAACACCCAAACCGCCGACATCGATCAGCACACCGCCGCCCAGCACATTGGACGGGGTGAAATCACCATGCGCGACAACGAGATCCTCGTCCGGCGGACGTTCGGCGAGCAGTCGTTGGTGGATCTGTTCCGGCGTCTGCCCTCGATTGTCGTCGTCGAAGTCGTCGACATCGACCAAACCCTCGAGCACGCGGCGCCGCGCCTGGGTCAGCATCACATCCAACCTGCCGTCGAACGGGCACTCGGTAACGGGAATGTCGTGCAGAAACCGCAGCAGCGCGCCCATGACCGCGCCCACCGATTCGGTGGGTTCAGCAGCCAGACTCGGCAGACCCGCGTCGGCGAGAACCAGCACATCCTCTTCGAACACAGCAACGTCGGGTACCTGAATCCCTTTGTCCCGCAACCAATTCAGCCGCGCATACTCGGCCACGGCCCTCGGTCCCCGCTTCACCCAATACGCGCCGTCGACGTGCGCGACACCGCCGCTCATTCCCTCGTGTTCCTCCGACCACGCGGGGTCCGCACCCAGCACCGCGGCAACCTTCGGCGGCAAGGTCGTCGGCAGGTCATCGAGCAGGTCGAGGGTGGAGCGGGTGGCTTCGATCAGCTCGGCATCCCCCTCGACGACGCGCAGTTTCAACGCCTCGGTGAGCCGCGCCCTGGCCTCGGGGAGTCTGCCCTGTTCGGCAAGGGCCTTGCCCAGGTGCTGCAGCGCGAAGGAGAGCACCTCGGAGTCGCCGGCTCGGTCCACAGCTCGGCGATACAGCGCTTCGGCGGTGACTGTGTCACCCCAATAGCGGTAGACATCACCGAGGTTGATCCAGACCGACATCCGGCGATAGTCACTATCGGCGAGTTCGAGGGCGCGATCGAGGTGATCGAGGGCCTCGGCGTAGCGCCCGAGCAGCATCAGCTCGATACCGATCTTGCGGAATTCGGCGAAGTCGACGGGCCGCGCGGTCGCAACGCGAGCGGCCAGCTGCGCATGATCGATGGGGATCATGCGCAGCCGCTCGTCGAAGCGGTATCCGTGATCGCTCACCAGCGTGCTCTCGGTACGTCGAAGTCGGCGCAGAGCGCGCGCCACACGTCACGCGGGTCGATGCCCGCCTCGATGGCGGTGGCGCCCGTCCGCCCGCCCAATGCCGGGATGGTGTGGTCCCTGAGCAGCGCATCGCCGCGGGACACACCGAACTCGGTGTGCAACAGCTCCTGGAACTCGGTCAACCGCACCGTATTCAAGATACTCGCGCCGCTGGGGGCCTTCACTCGGGCCGCTCGATTGACGTCAGCGCCCATTTCCTGCGCGAATTCCGCGGAATCAGCTCGGGAATGGGCGAACAGGCCAAACCCCGCTAGTGGGTCCGCACGCTGAGAACGTCGTGGCAGATACGGATCGGGTCGGTGACTTGCCCGATACCTACGGCCGCTCGTTGCGCCGCGGCCGTGTAGTCGGGGGTGTTGAGCAGATCGAGGACCGCGGTACGCACCGCATCGGCAGTCAACGGGCGGACCAGGATCGAACTGCCTTGGCGGGCAGCGCGATTGGCGAGCTCCCATTGGTCGCCGCCGCCGGGGACCGTCACGATAGGCACACCCGCGAGCAGGGTTTTCGCGAGCAGACCGTGGCCGCCGCCGCCTACCACGACCGACGCGTGGGTGAGCAGTTCGTCCTGACGGCCGAGTCCGGCCGTTGCCCATGGCGGCAGGTCGGTGGGCGGGGTGTCGAGCATGGAAATGGCCACCCGGACGCCCGCTCCGTCCAATGCGGCGAGCACGGTTTCGACCATGCCCGCGACCCCTGTATGCGCGGTCGATGGTGCGACCATGACCAGCGGCTCATCGCCGAGCGGTGGCTCGAGGATTTCCGGAGTCGGCTCCCACAGCAGCGGGCCGACGACGTGGGTGTGCTCGGGCCAGTCGGGGCGCGGCACCTCGAGGGCGGGCAGGGTGGCGATCAGGCGGGCCGCCGGGCCCGGATCGGTGCCGGGCAATCCGACGCTTTCACGGGCCTGCTCGCGCTGACGCAGACCGTTACGAACGGCACGGGCGGTCATGGTGCGCAACACGCCGTCACGCAGGCGGCCGCGCACCCCCTCCCCCGGCGCGAGGCCACTTCCGATGGGCGGCAACGCTTTCGACGGTAGATACAGCGGATGCGGCGACAGCTCGACCCACGGCACCCCGAGTCGCTCGGCAGCCATCCCGCCGCCCGCGGTCAGCACATCCGACACCACGAGCTCCGGCAGCATCGCGCTCAGATCGGGCAGGATTTCGGTCGAGATATGCGCCGCACGCTCATGAATGCGCTGACCGGCATCATTGTCGTCGTCGACCGTGCGCGGCGCGAGCCCCTTGAGTCTGCGCACCGCGATGTCCGCCTGCTTGGCGGCGTCGAACCAACGCGGTCCGGTGAACAGCACCGGATCGTCACCGGCGGCCAGGAAGCGTTCGCACAGCGCCAGCGCCGGAAACGCATGGCCGGGATCCGGCCCGGCGACAACGGCAACACGCATGCGGCCAGCCTGCCACATCGATCTCGGAACCCGGTGCCGCGCGGACCGGGTTCGGGCGAGCCCCTCCGCCGCGCCGACGACGCGGGCAAGGTGGTCGGCCTTCGAATCGTCTCCGTCGAGTCCTGGCGTCCAGTGATCGAACGAGTCGCCGGCACCCACTGACCCAACCGATTTCAACACTTCCCCACCCATCCGTTACCCTTGCTCAGCAACACCGGTCCGGGTGGCGGAATGGCAGACGCGCTAGCTTGAGGTGCTAGTGCCCTTTATCGGGCGTGGGGGTTCAAGTCCCCCTCCGGACACAACCAGTACGCTACGTCGTCCGCTCTACCTGCGGTTATGCAGGAAGGGTCGGTGATGGCATTGAGCCGCATTAGTGCAGAACCACAGGTAGAGGCCCTGTGGGGGTTCAATTCGGGTTCAGCTGAGAAAATCCAAAGAAGCGGGCGCGTCGACCCGGCGGATCATGGACAGTCATGTCACGGATGTCTGTCCAGCTCTGCGGATATCGGTCGAGGCCCTCCCCTGAGATGCGGCCCCACTCGCCACACCGATCATAAGGTGGCCGTATGCAGAACGTTCGCCCGGTTGGCTCCTCGGTCCAGACCGCCCAGTCGACTCCCCCACACCCATCGCATGGCAGCGCGAGTTCAATGGAACTCAAGGTTATCGTCCCGGAGGGTCCACCTGACCTCACGCCGACTGCTGTTCGCGCCCTGCTGCACCTCATCCAAGAAGTCGCGTCGAGGCCGCGATAACGCGGACGCCCGAGTGCCGAGCGGCGACACACACAGCCCGACAATGCATTCCGCGCACCCCAGCACCCACATTGCTATTGCTCGAAGGCATGGCTGCCAACGTACGAGACAACCCACTGTGGCACAACAGTGGTTTCGTCGCGCCGATCAGTCAGCGCGGGCGAATGCTCGGACAGCTTCTTCGGCGCGGCAATCGGCTGCCTCGGTGGTGGATCGCCTTGCAGCGGTAACAGTGAGCAGTGCTACTGGTATCAGTGCCGATCCGGTCAGTGCCGCGCCGAGCAAGGCTGGGCCGACCACACCGAGCGAGGTGGACAGGGTGGCTCCGGCCAGTGCCGATCCGGCGGCAGTGCCGAAGTTGAATGCGGCGGTGGCCAGCGATGACGCCAGCGTCGAGCCGCGGTCGGCAAGGCGCAGCGTCTGGGCGATCAGCACCGGGTTCGCGCCGAGCCCGGATGCGCCCAGCAGCACGATCAGCCCGACCACGATCGCTGAGTGACCGGCGGTAGCCGCGAGGGCCAGCAGGGTGGTCGAGGTGAGCAAGACCGCGGCGACGATGGTGGCAAGCGGTCGCCGGTCACCGACGCGGCCACCGAGCGCGGTTCCGGCCAAGGCGCCGATCCCGAAGCCTGCCAGTGCCATTGGAACCATCGGCACCGGGATTCCGGCGCGATCGGTGAGCAACGGGCTGATGTAGCTGTACGCCCCGAGGAACCCGGCTTGGGCAAGCACGATCGCGCCGAGCACCACCCACATCCGCCACGGCCGCACTTTCGAAAGCTCCGCGCGGATCGACACCTGCGCGCAGGTTTTCGGGGTTACGGGCACTAGCCACCAGACGGCTCCGATAGGCACGAGTGCCAGCACGGCAAGCATCCAGAACGGGCCTCGCCAGCCGACGAGGTGGCCGGCGAAAGTCCCCAACGGCACTCCGGCGACCACCGCCAGGCTCAGTCCGCCCGACATCACCGCCAGCGCACGCGCACTGGCTCCCGGCCCGGCGACCGTGGTGGCCACCACCGCGCCGACAGCCCAGAAGGTGCCGGTGGCCAGAGCCGTGATCACCCGAGCAGAGGCCACAACAGCGAATGAATCGCTGACCGCAGCTACGACATGCCCGGCGGCAAACACGGCAAGCGCGCCCACCAGAGTGGCTCGGGCGGGCAGCCGCAAGGTCGCGAGCGCCATCACCGGCGGTCCGATGATCATCCCTATCGCAAAGGCGGTGACCAGCAGCCCGGCCCGCGCGACATCCACTCCAAGGTCAGCGGCCGCTTCAGGCAACAGACCCGCGATCATGAACTCGGTTGTCCCCATCAGGAAAATGCCGACGCCGATCACGTACACCACTCCGGGCATCCGAGTGTTTGGCGCCCCTTCGTCTCGCAGCGGCATCGCCACTTCCTCCGTTGCTTGTCGCTTTGGGGATTCCTGGTCGACAACCATGCAACGGCACGATCGAGGAACGTGGGAGGCGGCGGTCAGAGGGGTACTGTCGGCACCCCTCAGAGCATCTGGTCATCCGAGCGAGCCGGCGCCCCAGCCTCAGTCGCCGATCTCAAGCAACAGCGCTCTCGGTGCGCGATATGTCTTGGCGGGATGTCTTGTGAATAGGTCCGGAGATCCGGCTCAGGGGTCTGCCGCTGCCGCAGTTGGCCACGGCGATGATCTCCGCGGCGATGGAGATCGCGGTTTGCTCGGGTGTGGCCGCACCGAGATCCATGCCGATCGGAGAATGCAAGCGGGCCAATTGATTCGGGGATACACCCGCCGCACGGAGGAGTTCCAGCCGGTGTTCGTGGGTGCGCCGGGAACCCATGGCGCCGACGTATCCGACGGGCAGGCGCAGGGCGGTTTCCAGCAGCGGGACATCGAATTTCGCGTCGTGAGTGAGAACGCAGACGACGGTGCGGGAGTCCACGTCGGCGCCTGCCAGGTAGCGGTGCGGCCAGTCGACGATCACATCGTCGGCATGCGGAAAGCGGGCACGGGTGGCGAAGGTGGCGCGGGCGTCGCACACGGTGACGTGATAGCCGAGGAATCGGCCGACTTCACTCAGGGCGGCGGCGAAGTCCACAGCGCCGAAGATCAGCATGCGGGGGCGGGTCGGGCGGTGGTGAACCAGGGCGGCCAGCGGGGCGCAGTCGTCGCCGGGACCGCCGATGTGCATCGGCCCGGCCCGGCCGGCCCGGAGCATGGCCACGGTGTGTGCCAGAACGGCGCGGTCCGCGTTGGGATCGCGCAGCGTGCCGCTGTGGCTGCCATCGGCGCGAACATGGAGGGTGCGGCCGAGTAATTCGTTTGGGCCATCGGCGATTTGGACGAGAGCCGCCGGAACATGGTGGTCCCAGTCAGCGATGGCAGCGGTGAGCTGCGCGAGTGCCCAGGAATCCATCCGGTGCATGAGGATGTCGATCTCGCCGCCGCAGGTAAGTCCGACGGCGAAGGCGTCGGAATCGGAGTAGCCGAATCGGGTGCGCACGGCCGGACCGCCCGTGGCGAGCAGTTCGATGCACGTCTCGTACACCGCGGCCTCCACACATCCACCGGAGACGTTTCCGACCACGTTGCCGTCGGCGTCGATAGCCAAGGATGTGCCCGACGGAAGCGGGGCGCTCCCGCTGACGCGCTCCACCGTTAGCGAAGCCGTGCGACTGCTCGCCGACCGAGGCAACATCGAGATCCGGCCCGGACGCGGCGGCGGTTTGTTCGTCGCCAATCTCAGCCCGGTCGTCCGTCTGCGGCACACCCTGCTGACCGTCCGAGAGCAGCCGACGACCGTCGCCGACGCCATCGCTGTCCGCGACGCACTCGAACTCCTCGTCGACACCGACGCCGCGCGCCACCGCGGCCCCGACGACATCGTCGCCTTGCGCACCCTGCTTTCCAAGCTCAAGCAAGCGACCTCCGACGTCGACGCGTTCATGCGCGCAAACTGGCAACTCCATGAACGCATCGCCGAGATCACCACCAACCACATGGCCCGCGCGGTCTACCTGAGCATGACAGCCTGCATCAAAGACCTATCCGCACATGCCGACCCCGAAACTCCCACCGACGACGCCGGTTACTACCAGCACCGGGTGGCCATCCACAGCGAATTGGTCGAATCCATTATCGCTGGCGACATCGAGCGCACCATCAAAGCCGTCGAACAGCACCACGGATTACTGAAGATCTAGGAGTCGCCTCGACGGCGTGAATGTGAGATCGATAAATGTGGTAATCCGTATCGGCGAAATTATATGTTGGCCGGCAACGCGAGGTCTGCGACGGCGCGGACCACGACCTCTCGGAGATAGCGGTGCTCGGGGTCTTCGTCGTGTAGCGGATGCCACCACATCGCCTCGAGCAGCGGGCCGGCCGGAAATGGGCATGGCAGTGCGCGGACCCGCAACGTCTCGGGGATGAGGTCGACGAGTAATTGCTGGTACAGCGCAACCCGGCCGGTACCGGCTACAAGGGACGGCACGGTGAGGAAGTGCTCGGTAACAACCTGCACGTGTGGTTCGATCCCGAGCATGCGCATGTGTCGCGCCGCTGGTGTGGACGCCGTCGGCGAGTAGTAGGTGGCAACCCACGGCATTGTCTCGAGTTGGCGCACCGTGAGTGCGTCGCCTACCTCGACGTTGTCCGCGGACACCAAGCACACCCACTCGTCTCGGTAGAGGTCGCGATACGACAGATTGTCGAGGAATCCCCTCGGCATGAGTACCAGGTCCGTACTGACGAGGACCTGCTCGACGATGTCGATCAGCCGCGGCGTACTGGCCGTCAGCCGTAGTCGGCAACCAGGTGCCTCGGCGGCCAATATCGCGCCGATGCGGCTGCCGAGGACGGCGACGCTGTAGTCGCTGACCAGCATCGAGAATTCACGAGTGCTCGAGGAGGGATCGAATCCGGGTTCGGCGGCGAAGATACGCTCGACCCCGCCCAGCGTGATCCGGACCTGATCCTTGAGCTGGAGCGCGAGCGGGGTCAGCCGGTACTGGTTGCCCATTCTGGCCAGCAGTTCGTCCTGGAAGTGCCGACGCAACCGGGCCAACTGCGCGGATACCGCGGGCTGGCTCAGGCCGAGCTTCGCGGCAGCGTTCGTCACGCTACGTTCCTGCAACAGGACGTCGAGGGAGACGAGTAGGTTGAGGTCCAGGCGAACCAAGTTCACTCATCGATCTTATCCAGGCAGTGAATACCGCCATCGAGCAGATCCACCTGCACGATGGACGGGTTCTCGGATCGGCAGGATGCTCGCTGTCGCCGTCGCCGATCACTGTTCGGTTCATGCCTGCCACGGGCGGATGTCGCGGGCCTTCGGGCCCGCGACGATCCGGTTGCGGGTTTCACCCAGCAGCTCCACCTCGGTACGGACCTCATCGCCCGGTTGCAGCGGCGAGTGGAAGCCCAGGCCATACCGCCCCCACAGTTCGGCGAGGCAGCCGCCCTGGCAGGTACCCGAGCCGAGCAGATCACCCGGCCGGATCCAGGTACCGCGGGAGGCGTAGGCGGCCAGCGCGCCGAAGCTCCAAGCCATGTTGTGCAGCGAATCATCACCCAGCAGTTCACCATTCACCGACACCCGCATGCGCAGATCGAAGGAGGATCCACGGCGGCGGTCGGCGAGCTCGTCGGCGGTCACGAACAGGGCGCCGAGCGCTGTGGCCGTATCCTTCCCCTTGGCCGGCCCGAGGCGCAGCCGCATCTCGTGGAACTGGATGTCACGCGCGGAGAAGTCGTTGAGGATCACATATCCCGCGATATGGTCTTCGGCCTCGTCCACCGACAGGTCGCGGCCGGCGCGTCCGACCACGGCCGCGACCTCCAGTTCAAAGTCGAACTGTACGCAACCTGGCGGCACCGGCACATCATCGTAGGGGCCGGTGATCGCGTACGGGTTGGAGAAGTAGAAGGTCGGAATCTCCCAGAACTCATGGGGCACCACGGCATTCGAGTCGGACAGCTTCACGATTCCCGCCGTGTGCTCGGGAAAGGTCGAGAAGTCACGGACCGTGGGCGGATCCAACGGCGCCAATAGCCGCGCATCGGCCTCGGCAGTGACCACTGCACGCCGCCGCAGTGCTGCCCCGCCCATGTCGACCAACAGCCCGTCCTCGGCCAACAACTGTGGCAGTTGCCGGTCGGTGGCGAGGTCGACCAGGTCACCCGCGTCGTCGTGAACGGCCACCCGAGGGCCGTTCGCGGTCATGTGCCGCGCAAATTTCACAACGTGCTCCTTTCTCGGTAACCCCGTGCCGGATTCAGGATGAGGTCCGCCGCCTGCGGGCGTCGCCGGTACGAGACGCCGTTCACTATGACGCGCCGTACATGATCTGGGAAACAAATTCTATTGATACGAGGAATCGCCTGCATTTATCTGACGTGCACGCCCGTGCATGCGGATCGGTCCGACCGGTCGACTACCCACGCCTGGCATTGAGGAATCGGCAAGTATTTATCACATGGATACCATGCATCATCAGATCCGTATTCCCTGATAGAAGGCCAGTCGGCCACAGTGATGCGTGTCTCAAGGAGGAACTTTGACCTACTTCTCTCCCGAATCCCTCGATCCGCAGGATCCGGAGGGTGCCGTCGCCGCCGCCGCGAAGCGTTGCTCCAACTGGGGGCGCTGGGGTAACGACGATGTCCTGGGTACTCTCAATTTTATCGACGACGAGCATCGGTGTGCGGGCGCGGCACTGGTCCGCCGGGGTGCGAGTTTCTCGCTGGCACAGTCGTTCGACATGAATGGCCCGCAGCGGGGCTGGCGGCGCCGGACCAATCCGGTGCACACGATGCTGGACACCGGGGTCGACGCCGAGCGCGGCAATCAGGGCTTCCCGCACGGCATCGGCGGCGCCGACGACGTAATCTTCATGCCGTTGCAGGCATCCACTCAATGGGACGGCCTGGGCCACATCTTCGACCACGGCTTCGCCTACAACGGCCGCCGCGCCGGCGACGTGGTCACCAGCGAAGGTGACGGCGTCACCGGCATCGAGACCACCGCCGGACTGATTGCCGGTCGGGGAGTGCTCCTCGACGTGGGCCGGGTCATCGGCGCCGACGGTGAGCTGTCCGACGGCTTCGCGATCACTCCCGAGCACCTGGACGCCACCATCGCCGCGCAGGGCGACACCGCCCACCTCGGCCGCGGTGACCTCGTGCTGGTGCGCACCGGGCAGTTGTCCCGGGCCCGGCGGGAGGGGTGGGGCGAGTACGCCGGTGGCGCCGCCCCCGGTCTGTCGTTCACCACGGCGGATTGGCTACACGGCACAGAAATCGCCGGAATTGCCACCGACACTTGGGGTTTCGAGGTTCGGCCGACCGAGTTCGAGAACGCATTCCAACCGCTGCACCAGGTCGCGATCCCGCACATCGGCCTTTTCATCGGCGAGATGTGGGACCTCGACGCACTGGCCGACGATTGCGCCGCCGACGGCGTGTTCGAGTTCTGGCTCACCGCAACGCCGCTGCCGGTCACCGGCGCGGTCGGCGCTCCGGTGGCGCCCATCGCCGTCAAGTAACTCGCCGGTTTCCACCTTCCCTACCTCTTTTCCAGGACGAAGGAGTCCCTTGTGACAGCAGTCGACAAGGTCCTCGTGGTCGGCTCCGGCTTGGCCGGCACCGCCACGGCAATCGCGCTCGCGACCGGTGGGGTCGAGGTCGAGCTGATCGAGGCGAAAGCCGGCGTGGCTGCGGTCGGATCCGGAATCACGTTGCAGGGCAACGCACTGCGCGAACTCCGCCGCCTCGGCGTCTGGCCCGAGGTATCCGCGCACGGCTACGCCTTCGACAGTCTCGGACTGCGCGCACCCGACCCGACAGGCACCCTGCTGATGGAGATGCCGGACGCCCGGATGGGCGGCCCGAACCTCCCCGCCACCTTCGGCATGCCACGCCCCGCGCTTGCCCGCATCCTGCACGCGCAGGCTGCCGCCGTCGGCGTCACGATCCGATTCGGCTGTACCGCAACAATACTCACGCAGGACGACGATGGTGTCGACGTCGTCTTCGTCGACGGCACCGCCGGACGATTCGATCTGGTAGTCGGCGCGGACGGCGTCCGCTCGGCGACCCGGAGCCTGGTGGGCATCGACCTCGAGCCCCGCGAGACCGGAATGGGTATTTGGCGGGTCTTCGGGCCTCGCCCGGCATCGGTGACCCGGACCGATCTCTATTACGGTGGCCCGAGCTACATCGCCGGGTACAGCCCCACTGGGGAGAACTCGCTCTACGCCTACATCGTCGAACGCGCCCGGGACCGCAGCGACAAGGACCCTGAGCAGCGCCTGAAGATCATGCGCGAACTGTCGGCCCCCTATCACGGCCCGTGGGACGACATCCGGGAGACTCTGGTCGATCCGAGCACGGTGCACTACACCCGCTTCGAAACTCATGTGCTGCCCCCGCCATGGCATCGCGGCCGCGTGGTGCTGATCGGCGACGCCGCCCACACCTGTCCGCCCACCCTCGCCCAGGGCGGCGCACAAGCACTCGAAGATGCCGCCGTGCTCAGCGAATTGCTGCTGGCGGCAACAAATCTCGACAATCGGCTGTGGTCGGCGTTGACCGCCCGCCGCTATCTACGGGCCAAGGCAGTGGTGGACGCCTCCAACCAGCTCGGCAGCTGGCTACTCGCCCACGAACGCGGCGATGTGCCCGGCCTGATGGACGGCGTAGCCCGGCTGTGCACCATACCCGCCTGATCTCCCCGTGCGATAAGGAATTCACCATGGCTGAACTCGCCACCCCGACCCCGTTCACCACCGAGCGGCTCATCACCCATCTGCGGCACGTCGATCTCGCCGTACCCGACCTCGCCCGCCAACTCGACTTCTTCACGGGCACCTGGGGACTGGTCACCGAGCACACCGACACCGGGATCGCCTTCCTAGCCGCTGCCGGCTCACCCGAACAGTACGTGGTGAGGGTGCGGCAATCCGCCGACAAACGCATCGACCTGATTTCCTTCGGCGCCGCCACACCCGCCGATGTGGACGCCCTCGCGACCCGGCTGGCAACCGACGGTGTCCAGCTGATCAGCGCACCGGGCACGCTTGCCACCCCCGGCGCCGGCTACGGGTTCCGGTTCTTCGACAACGAGGGCCGCACCCTCGAGATCAGCGCCGACGTGGCCCCCCGTGCGCACCGTAAAATCGAAGCGGGCGAGGCGATTCCGGTGCGGCTGTCGCATGTCGTCATCAATTCGCCCAAGCCGGAGGAGACCCGAGCCTTCTACGAACGGCACCTGGGCTTCCAGCTTTCCGACATCCTCATGCATCCGCGCATGGGCGAGATGATGTACTTCCTGCGCATCAACGCCTGGCACCACAGCCTCGCCATCGCGCGCGGCCCGCACCCCTCGCTGCACCATGCCTCCTTCGAGATGCGGGGCATCGACGAATACCTGCGCGGCACCGGCCGCGCGCTGCGGGCCGGCGTGGAGAAGGTCTGGGGACCAGGTCGGCACTTGGCCGGGAACAACACCTTCAGCTATTTCCTCGACCCGCACGGCAACACCGTCGAGTACACCACCGAACTCGAACTGATCGACGAGGACACCTGGCATCCCCACCTGCACGACTTCTCCGCGCCGGAGGTCACCGACCAGTGGGGCACCGCGAACGAGATGAACGAATTCGTCGCCCGCAAGTCGTTCAACGACCCCGACAAGGGCCTGTTCATCGCCCCGCCGGTGTAAGTCGTTATGGCACAGTCACTTTCGGGAACATCACCGGGGCTCGCCGGGAAGGTGGTGCTGGTCACCGGTGCCGGTCGCGGCATGGGGGCGGCCGAGGCCCGGCTGTTGCATGACAACGGGGCCGTGGTCGTCGCTCTCGACCGCACCTCGGAACCGGCCGAGCCCCTCGATGGCATCGAGTACCGACAACTGGACGTCGCCGACGAGACCGGCTGGGCCACGCTGGCCGTCGAACTTGCCGACCGCCACGACCGGGTGGACGGCCTCGTCGCCAATGCCGGTATCACCTGGCGAGCCCGGCTGACCGAACTGCGACCCGCGGATCTGGATCGGGTGCACGCGGTGAACGTACGTGGCACGCTGCTGGCGATCCAGGCCGTCACGCCACTCATGCGAGCGACGGCTCCGCCCGGCCGGGCGCACGGTGCCGGTGGATCGGTCGTGGTGGTCGGTTCGGCCGCCGCGCTGACCGGTCACTTCCCGCTCGCCTACACCGCCAGCAAGTGGGCGCTGCGAGGCCTGGCCAAGGCAGCCTGCCTGGAACTGGGACCATACGGCATCCGCGTCAACACCGTGCATCCTGGCTATATCGACACTGCCATGACGCAGTCGGCCGACCCGGCCTTCCGGGCCGCCAACATCGCCGAGACGCCGTTGGGCCGCGGCGGCACCGCGGCCGAGGTGGCGCCTCTGGTCGCGTTTCTGCTAAGCGACGCCGCGTCGTTCATCTCGGGTGCTGAAATCCCCATCGACGGCGGAATGACCGCGCACGGCGGTGTCAAATCCGTTAGCGATGCGCTGCGTGGATCGTGAGACCCAATCCCCGCACTCCTCCCCACCGAAGGAAATGTTGATGTTCGAATACTTCCCCGGAAACTACGTCTGGAACCTCAGCGTCGTCGCCACCCTCAACAGCGGCGGGACGATCGACGAGGTCGACCGCGCCTGCCGCCCGATCCGTGAGGCCGCCACGCGCGGCGAAGACGCCGGGACCGCGGATTTCCTGCGGGCCTGGACCGACCTGACCGACTTGCTCGTCGGCCAGGCCCAGGCAGCGGAAAAGGCTGGCCACCACCGGACCGCAGGGCAACTGTACCGACGCGCGACCAACTACCTGTGCCAGGCCGAACGTATGCAGAACGCCTCCGCCCCGCAGCGCCTGGACACCTACCGTCGCGTGCTGGAATTGCAGCAGAAGGCATTCGACAACGACGACCCGCGCACCAGCAAGGTGGAAATCCCCTTCGAGGAAACCACGCTGCCCGGCTACTTCACCAAGGCGCCGGCCGCCGCCCACGCCCCCGCACCGGTGATGATCTTGTGGAACGGCCTGGACAGCACCAAGGAACACGGCTACGCCTCCGGCGTCCAGGATGAATTCGCCGCCCGCGGCATCTCCACCCTCATCGTCGACACCCCCGGAAGTGGTGAGGCACTGCGCCTGCGTGGGTTGACCGCACGGATCGCGACGGAAGGCTGGGCGACGGCTTGCGTCGACTACCTGGAGACCCGCGACGATGTCGACGAAGCACGCATCGGCCTGGCCGGCTGGTCGCTGGGCGGTTACTACGCCCCCCGCGCGGCCGCATTCGAGAAGCGCCTGGCCCTGGTGGTCGCCTGGGGCGCCAACCACAACTGGGGTGCTGTCCAGCGCCGCCGCCTCGAACGCGAAGGCGAGCGTCCGGTACCGCACTACTGGGAACACGTGCTGTGGGTCTGGGGATTCGACGATCTCGACGAATTCATCGCGTACGCGGATGGCGTCCACCTCGACGGCGTGGTCGACCAGATCACGGCTCCGTTCCTCATCTGCCATGGCGAAGGTGACCGGCAGATCCCGGTCGAATACGCACATCGGTCCTATGACCAGGCGGTCAACAGCCCGAAACGGGAACTGCGCATCTTCACCGCAGAAGAGGGCGGCACCGAGCACATCGGCCTGGACCACCTGCCGCACGTCCGCGATTTCATCGCCGACTGGGTCGCGGACACCTTCGCCGGGCTCGGCACCGCGCGCTGAGAGATCACCGCACAGGCGAACAGATAGCACTGGACCAGCGCCGTAGGACCCTCCATGAGGGTGTCAGCGGTGATCGAGGTTGCGAATCCGGGGCGGTAGATGACCCGAAGGACGAGAACAGAGGAACCCGCGGCGAAGGCTATCTGGGCCGCAGCGTCGGGATCGGGCGCTTTGGTCGGCCTGCACCCTGGGTCCTGATCAGACAGTGCCACGATCCTGGTGTTCGGTGCCTTGTTCTACCCAGACCGCGATTTGTGCGCGGGAGGTGAATCCGAGTTTGGTGAGGATGTGCGCTACGTGGCCGTCGGCGGTGCGTTGGGAAATCACCAGTTCGGCAGCGATCTGTTTGTTGGTGAGGCCTTGCGCGATGAGGTCTGCGACCTGCTGCTCCCGTTTGGTCAGACCCACGGACGAACCTGGGGTGGGGGTCGTGTCCGCGGACTGCTCCCCGAGGGCGTAAGCCACCGCGACGTCCAACGTCATCGCCTGGCCGCGCCGGAAGGCCGCCTCGAACCTGCGTGCACCGAGGGTCGCCCGCGCGATTCGGTCACATTCGTCGTGATAGTGCGATCGTCCTGGGAGGATGCGCTCAGCGCTACCCCCGGACCGCCACAGTTGTTGCGCGGCCCCGGCCAGCACGGCCCCGCGTTCGGCGGCACCGTCGGCGACGACGGCCCAGGCCAGCACCTCGAGCCCGAAGGCGGCCACGACAGGGCTGTGTACCTGCCGGTTGACCCGCAATCCTTCCTCGATCAACGTTCGTGCCCGTTGCTGCTCGCCCTGCCGCCATGCCGTAATGCCCAGGCCCCACAGCGCGGCCGACCGGAAGCCCGGTTCGCCGCACCGCTCGGTGACCGAACATACCTGCTCGTTGACCTCGATCGCCCGTTGTGTATCGCCCTGCATAGCCTGTACCCAACCAAGCAGGGAGAGTGCAGCAATGCGCAGACACGCTGGCCGATTCGCACCGAACACCTCGACAGCACGTTCGAGGGAACGGGACGCCAAAGCAAGATCCCCATGAATGAAGGCCAGGACACCATCGGCGTAAGCGGCGAGCGCGTTGGCCACGGGGGTGCGAGCCTGTCCGGCGAGCGCGTGCACCTCCTCCACGAAAGCGGTCGCCGCTTGGCGGTCGTCCTGTATCGCCGCCAGCACGGTGCCGGCGTGCAGCGCCTTGACGCGGTCGGGTATCGAGCGGGCGCACGGACGGGCAAGGACGCGGTCGAGCCAGCGTCGACCTTCATCGACCAGACCATGGAACATCCAGAAGATCAATAGTCCGCTTGCGGTGCGCAGCCCGGCTTCGGCCGCCTCCTGGTCATCCTGGCTCAGGCAGTATTCGAGTGCCTCGCGAAGGTTGGGTTGCTCACGGTCGAGTCGGGCGAGCCAGTCGAGTTGCCGGTCGCTGATCCAGCCGTCCTCGGCGTCCAGTACCAGCCGCTGACACCAGTCCCGGTGTCGGCGCCGCACATGGTGCTCCTGTCCGGACTCCCGCAGTTTCTGCCAACCGTAGTCGCGCACCGTCTCCAGCATCCGGAACCGCACCACGCCATTGGACTCGCCGCGGATCAGGATCGACTTGTCCACCAGCGAGGACAGCATATCGACCGGACTCCCACAAGCCGGATCGGCACCGCAGATCTGTTCGGCGGCGTCGAGTTCGAAGCCCCCGGCGAATACCGACAGCCAGGCCCACATCCGCTGCTCCGCGGAAGTGCACAATGCGTAGCTCCAGTCGATACACCATCGCAGGGTCTGCTGCCGGGTGGGCGTGGTGCGGCTGGCGCGGGTCAGCAGCGCATATCGGTCGTCGAGGCGCCGTAGGATCTGTTCGGGTGACATCGTGCGCATCCGGGCCGCGGCGAGTTCGATCGCCAGCGGTAATCCGTCCAGCCGGGCGCAGATGCGAGCCGCGGTCACCTTGTCGTCGTCAGAGAGTTCAAGGCCAGGCACCACCGCGGTGGCGCGGTCGGCAAACAATGTCACCGCGTCGTACCGGGCCGGTCCGCGCAGTGACGGCTCACGATCCAAGTCCGGCACCGTCAGCGATGGCACCCGTAACACCGCCTCGCCGCCGATGTCCAATGGTTCGCGGCTGGTGGCCATGATCCGCAAGTGTGGGCAGGCGCGCAGCCAGGTTTCGACCAGCTCCGCCACCGCGGCTGCCAACTGCTCGCAGTTGTCCAGCACCAGCAGCGACTCGCGCGCGGACAAGAACTCCACCACCACCTCATGCAACGGCCGCACCGCCCCGTCGCGCAGGCCGAGGGTGACTGCCACCACGTTGATCAGCAGCTCCGGGTCGGAGACCTCGGCCAGCTCGATCAGCCACACCCCGTCGGCGAACTTCCGGTGTACGGCCGCAGCGGCCCGCAGCGCCAGCCTGGTCTTGCCGACACCACCGGTCCCGGTCAGCGTCACCAGCCTGGCCGCAGACAGCAGATTCTTCACCTCCACCACCTCGGTACGACGGTCGACGAAACTGGTCAACTCCAGCGGTAGACCGCCGCCCCGAACTATCACCGGCGCCGCCGGCGGGTGCCGCACCTGCGATAACGAGTTCGGACCGGGATGCTCACGAGCCGACTCGGTGTGCAGTGCCATCTCCTCGACCGCAAACCCGTGGCGGCGCTGCGCCTGCCGGATCGCCTCCCCGAGCGCTGCCGCCGAGGGCCGCTGGCTCGGGTCGCGGCTCATCGCCGTCGCCACCAACGCGGACACGTCGGCGGCGATGCCGTGCTCGCGCAGGTCCGGTACCGGTTGGGTGGCGATGCGCAGGAACTGGGTGACCACGTTCTCACCGCTGCGCCGCTCGAACACCGCATGCCCAGTCAACGCGCAGAACAGGGTGGCACCCAGCCCGTAGACGTCCGCAGCTGGGGTGGGAGCTTCGCCCTCGAGCACTTCCGGCGCGGTGAACGCCGGCGACCCGGTCACAGTACCCGCGGCTGTCTCGAACTCCCCTGGCACGCGCGCAATGCCGAAGTCGGTCAATGCCGGCTCACCGTAATCGGTGAGCAGGACGTTTCCCGGTTTCACATCCCGATGCACAATGCCCAACCGATGCGCGGTCTCCAGCGCTCCAGCGATCTTCACCCCGATCCACAACACGGTTTCGGTCGGCAGCGGGCCCTGCCCGCGGATCCGTGCATCCAGCGAATCCTGCGGGTGATACGGCATCACCAGGTAGGGCCGCCCGCCCACGGTGGTACCCGTCTGCAACACTGTGACAATGTTCGGGTGCCCGGTCAGCCGGCCCATCGCTCGCTGTTCCCGGAAGAACCGCTTCAGATTCTCCTCGTCCAGATCGGCGGTGAGGATCTTCACCGCCACCGTCCGATCCAGGTCGGGCTGGGCGCAACGATAGACCACACCGAAGCCGCCACGCCCGATCTCCTCGGCATCGGTGAACCCGGCCGCGCTCAACTCCTCAGTGACATGCGTAGACACCTCACGAACTGTCCGCACCGGATCGTCCTCACTCATCGGCTCGACACCATTCGCAGGCGTGTTCCCCCGTAACGGGTAGCACGTGTGTCCACACTTCCTCAATAACAGCGTATCTCCAGCGAACGGCTGAACTAGTGGGATAGTGGCTCGGATCCGCATAGCAAACGCTGCTTCCAGCAGTCGCACGCCCTGGGTCTGGTCGCAGATTGAGTCCCCCCGTGAGTCCGGGGACTTGGTCTTCTGTGATGTAGTCGTGTCGTCGAGGAGGAAGTACCCGGTCGAGCTGTGTGAGCATTCGCGGTCTTGTGAACCCAGCACCTGTGATGCCGGGCCTCGGGGAACACCTCGGCGATAACCTTCCAGAAACCGAGGGCTCCGTCGCCGACGGCGAGGACGGGGGCGTGAATGCCCCGGCGCTGGCAATCGCGCAGAAGGTCGGCCCAGGAGTCGGCCGATTCGCGGTAGCCGTCGGCCATGGTGATCAGCTCCTTGGCGCCGTCGGCGCGCTCGCCCATGAGCACCAGGACCTAGGACTTGACCTCGACCAGACGTATGCGCAGATGGATGCCGTCCGCCCGGATATACACGTAGTCGGTTACAGACAGGTCGCGCTCGCCGAACGCCTTGTGGTCGGCCTGTCACTGCTGCGTGAGCCGGGTGACCGTGGCGAGGGCAGGTACGAAATCCCCGCTGAACAGGCCGTGGAGGTAGAGCAGCGGGAGCACCTCGCTTATCTTCGGAGACTTGCGGCACCACGGCGGCACGATCGCCGAGGAGAACCGCCTGCGCTCGCCTGTCTCCGCATCGACACGCTTGTCGTTAACCCGCGGGGCCCTGACCTCAACCGCCCCGTTTGCGTGGCCCGGTCGCGCGACAATCGCAACATCGACCGCATCGTGCAGTCCTTCTGGTTCGCTGCCTCCCAGCGCGTCGCCGACCGCCTGTTGGGGTCATCCAGGATGAGAGTGACGTCCCGTTTATCTATTGGCCCGGTGGGCCCTTCCGCCCTGGATCGTATCCATGCGCGGCACGGATTTCAGCTGACATAGGTCCCCTGCGATGTGGGCCGAATTGCCCTGGCCTGCGCGTTTGCCGTCGGACAGGCTGTGCATATGCGGTAGCTGAATCAGTGTTCTGGTGCGGCTCTGCATTCGGGTGTCAGTTGAGACATCTGCCAGTTTCGAAGTTCCCTTCAGCGATTGCTAGGAATGCGATGACGACCTCTGCGACTCTCTCCCCGCCCGCCATCCATCGATCCGCCGGGACCCGACCGCGTGAGGCCGGTGTGATCACCCCGGTGCCGGCTGCGGTGGGCGCGCTGCCTGCCCCGCTCCTCCCGGGGGACACCGTCCGGGCCGCCACGGTGGGCGATCTGGCTTCCATCCACGTCATCGATTCGCGCACGGTCGCCGTCGTGGCCCGCCGCGATCGCCATATTCAGCCGATCGTCGCGATGATTGCCCAGCATCTGCCCGGTCTCATCGTCACCGTCATCCACAGCGCGATCATCGTCTCCATCGCCTGACCCACCCCGGCCACCAGCCTCGATGTGCATGGAGCGGTTCATGACGCAAATCCGTGTTCGAACACCCTCTGAGACGACGTTCCAGCTCACTCGGGCCCCCGGAGGCGTGGCGCAGACAAGACAGCAACGCCGCTAGACGCACGCGTTTGTGTCACCGATGGCACCGCGAGGCGTTCGAGTGAATTTTCCGCACTCCTCTAACAGGTGGCGAAGGAAATTCTGAGCCCGGCCGCCAAGCGCTGCACCGTGGACATGCTCGAGGCGTGTTGAGCATGTCGGAACGGTTGGCGTGCAAGGCGATCGGGTCGCGCGCTCCACCTACCGGGGTGAACTCCAGCCAGCGCTGCGCTTGCTCGGGTGACCGACCTGATTCGTCGCGTACGCCGTCGCTGATGACGAACGACGACACGATTTTGGCGTTTATCGCGCTGGCGAAGTCGATGACGCCACGCCACTGGTTGCGAGTCAAGGCACCTTGGAATCCGGTCGGCGGCTGTAGGGGCGGTGTCAGCATTCGACATGGTTGACCGTGACGACGACGGCTAGGCCGCCGGTCGATGTTTCCTTGTACTTGGCGCTCATGTCCCGGCCTGTGGATCTCATCGTTTCGATGACATCGTCCAGGCTGACGCGGTGAATGCCATTGCCGCGCAACGCCATGCGGGCGGCGTTGATGGACTTGCCCGCCGAGATCGCATTGCGTTCTATGCATGGAATCTGTACCAGTCCACCGATGGGGTCACAGGTGAGGCCGAGGCTGTGTTCCATCGCGATCTCAGCAGCGTTCTCCACCTGTTCCGATGTGCCGCCCAGGATTTCGGCCAGACCGGCGGCAGCCATGGAGGCCGCTGAGCCTACCTCGCCCTGGCAACCGACCTCTGCACCCGAGATAGAAGCTCGTTCCTTGTACAACGACCCGATAGCGCCAGCAGTGAGCAGGAATCTGACGGCTGTTTCCTCCGGATCCTGTTGACCCATTCGCGTGTAATTCGTCGCGTAGTGCAGGACAGCCGGGATGATGCCTGCGGCACCGTTGGTCGGCGCGGTCACCACCCTCCCACCTGCGGCGTTCTCCTCGTTCACCGCCAGCGCAACCAGATTCACCCAGTCTTCGGCCTTGGCCGGATCACGGCTCGGATCCTCGTTGGACAGGCGTTCGTACCAGTTTCGGGCACGGCGGCGCACCCGTAACGGGCCGGGCAGGAATCCGTCCCGCGAGATGCCGTGCTCGTAGCACGCCACCATCACGTCACGAATGTGCAGCAGCCGAGCCCGGATCTCCGGCTCGGTATGCCTGATGAGTTCGTTGGCGAGCATGACGTCACTGATCGCCATCCGATGTGAGGCGGTGAGCCGCAGCAACTCCGATGCGGAGTTGAATGCCATCGGGGGCCGAATACCTCGGTTTCCCGGGCCATCGATGAATTCGTCGGCTGTGACGACGAACCCGCCCCCGATCGAAAAGTAGGTTTGCGCATACAGTTCGCGACCATGCTGGTCGAAGGCCGTGAGCCTCATGGCGTTCGGGTGACGATCGAGCACTGTCAGCGGATGCAAGACGATGTCGTCCTCGGTCAGCGGCACTGGCACGAGTCCACCGAGACGTATCACGCCCTCGACACGTAGCGTCGCGAGTCGCGCCTCCCTCTGCTCGGAATCGATAGTCTCGGGCCTGAATCTCTCCAGCCCCAACATGACCGCCGGAAACGTGCCGTGGCCGAGACCGGTCGCCGCCAGCGAGCCGTAGAGGTCCACCCGAATCATTGCGGTGGCGGCAAGCCCGCCCGTCACTGTCAGCTCGTCCACGAACCGACCTGCCGCCCGCATCGGCCCTACGGTGTGAGAGCTGGAAGGTCCGATGCCGACCGAGAAGAGGTCGAAAACGCTAACAGTCACTGGTTCATACCTATCCCTGCGTCATGTCGGAAAGCTGCCCCCCCCAGCTGTCTCCCAGCTCTGCCCGGAAACCCTTGGCCGGCGATTGAAGGGCCCGGGGATCATTGAATACGGATCCAGACAGTCTTCTCGCGTGTCCACTGGTGGAAGGCGGACGTGGACTTCTCCGCGCCGCCGAATCCCGGACTGCTTCCAGCCGCCGAAGGGCACGGTGATGTCGCCTTCCGTAGGCGTTCACCGAAACCCCACCGGCTTGCACGCCCCGCGCCAGGCGGAGAGCCACATCGATGTCCTTGGTCCATACCGATGCGGCAAGCCCGTATTCGTTGTTGTCGGCGAGCCGATCAGCACGATTGATCAGGCAACGCTCTTCACTTTCATCACCGAGAAACCGCCGAGAGTGGTCAAGATCGCTGCCACGGCGAACAGTCCTGAAAAGCCGCCACTCAGCTCGATCACCCACGCCCCGACCAGCGGACCGAGGGCTTGCGGGACAGCCATCGCAATGTTCATCACTCCGAGTTCTTGGCCGTTATGTTCACCGTCGGGAAGGACGTCGGCGGCCAGAGCCTGGTCGATCGACATGAAACAACCGAAGCCGGCACCGGTAATCGCCCCGGAAATCGTTGCCCCTGACACCGTTCCGGTGCAGATGATGACGATGGCCGAGATGGTCTGCAGAATCGCCGCGACGAAGACGAACGGTTTGCGGCGCTGAATACGATCCGATAACCAGCCGCTGGCGATTGACACGCCGATAACGCACATCATGTAGCTACCGGTCAATGTCAGGAGTGCGGTATCCGGGTGCGGAACCCCGAGCCCGAATTGCAAGTAATACAGGGTGAGCGCCGTCCCGACCGCGTTCCCGAGGTTGACCAGCACACGTCCGATCAATGTCCACCGGAAGTCGTGCACGGCGAGCAGATGCAGCGCGGACCGCCGTCCCGTGTGGTCGATTCGCACCGGCGGATCGGGTGTCATCAGGACGAACGGTGCGATGCATACGATCAATAGCGCCGCGATCAGCAGATAGGAAGGGCCGACGTCGAGCACCAGGACGGAGATCAGCACGATTCCGAGGATGAGCCCCAACGCCTGGGGTGCCGAGATCCAGCTGGACACCACGCCGCGCTGGGACTTCGGCACTTGATCACCGATCATCGCGGTCAGGGCTGCGGACGCGACACTGAAACCGATGTTCGCAAGGCACCAGAACATGGCGACCCCGGTTGTGGTGTGTTGGACACTCAGGGTCGCGAGTGCGGCCGCGAAGGTGAGGGTTCCACCCATGATCCACGGCCGACGGCGACCGAAACGACTAGTCGTGCGGTCACTGAGCGCCCCCGCCGCGGGGAACGCGACCGCGGAACACAGCGCGGCGAAGCCGGAGATAATACCGAAGTCGACCACGCTGCGCTGCCAATTATCCTGGCGCAGAACAGCTCCGATGCCCAGCGCCGAGTTCAGTTGCTCAGGCAGGATCAGCTGGAACGACGTCAGTTGCGCCATCCAGATTCCGAGCCACCCGAGGGCGAAAGCGCTGATCCAGCCGACAGTGACTTGTCGATCAGGGCCTCGAGCGGCACCTGGCGCGATATCGGCTCGGTCCGGTGTGGCTGCGGCCGGGATATGCATGTCGTTCATTGCTGTCTTTCGGTCGTGCGAGATGGTGCGCAGTTCGCTCAGTGACCAACGAGTCCCCGGCGGGAAACGGGGGACATACAGCCTGGTCCGGATAGGTCGGAAGAATTTCGGGCCGACCCGAGCAAGCAATTGAAGGCGGCGTGCCGGCGAGCCGCGGCTCGCCGGCACGCCGGGCGGGATTCCGTGTCAGGACGCGGCCGGGATCGACGCGCTGATCTCCCCGGCGTCGTGAAGTGTGTTGTACGCCTGGATCAGTCCCGCGATCCCGGCCGGGATGCCGACGACAGCCCCTCCGATGATCGGGCCCAGAGCGGCGCCCAGCGCCAGCCCGGGCAGGCACCCTCCGATCGCGCCGACCACCGCGCCGACGATGCAACCGCCGACGAGCCCGATGACGCCACCGGCCATGCTGCCCGCGGTGACACCTAGCATGAACTCATTGCCGGCCTGATTGAGAGCATTATTGATGTCGGTTTGCGCATCCACAGGTGTAGCGGTTGCAGGCGCGACGGGGACCTGAGGGGTGGGCGTCGCAATGGGGAAGAGCTCCATGGGCGCCGCCACGGCGTCGAGCAGTTGATAGCTGGCAGCATCGGCGACAGGGGCGAGCGGCGTCGTCGGCGCGCCCTGCTCCGGGGCGCCTTCAGACCTCGCTAAGACAGTGATCGGTTCCTGATCCACAGTCGTAGCGTTCGCGGTCCCGTTTTCGGCAACAAAGACAACGGCGATCGCTGCCGCTGCAGCAACAATTCCCAGGCGTGTTCGAGCTGTGTGATTCACGAAACATTTCCTCCGTGTGAATACCAGTTACGGTGATGAGAAGTCGTCGAAAGAGCTGATTCCGAAAAGTCGCAGGCCGCCTGATAGGCGCTGGACTTCAAGTAGGTGTGTCGGGCTTCGTGTGCCGTTAAAGGAATCCGGCTCGAGGTTTGCTGTCGCGAAATTCAATCAGCCATATGTCCCGAGCCATAGGGGAATGTCGGCCACCCAGGGGGGAAAACCCGCCGGAGCACACGCCTGGTGCAGGCGCAGTCGGTCGGCAGGCCACGGGTGGGAACCGCATCAGGGACTGTGCCTGCCGAACCATACCGGCGTAAGCGGTAGTCACTGACTTGGCGTCGATGTCAGAACTGGGCAGGAACCTGCCGCTTCAGCATGCCCGGGCCGGGGTGTGCAAAATGTGATCATCGGTTTGCCACCGGTGTAGTGAAGTCGCAGCTGGCGGGGCTGTCTCGCTGGAAGCGATTACCACAGGGCAATACTGCCGCAGCCGACCCGGCGGTATCGTGAAGAACATCACGGAGCAGGACCGGCGTATGGGCGACATCGACCCGTTGAAGACTCAGCGCGCCGTGATCCCGGCGGTCACGGCGGAACTGGCAGAAGCAGGATTCACCGACGCCGAGGAGATCGGGCGCGGCGGGTTCGGTGTGGTGTATCGCTGCACCCAGGCGGCCCTGGACCGGACGGTGGCGATCAAGGTGCTCACCGCAGCCCTGGAGGAGGGAAACCGGCAGCGGTTCATTCGGGAGCAGCGGGCGATGGGCCGGCTGACGGGGCACCCGAACATCGTGGGAGTGTTGCAGGTCGGCACCATCACATCCGGGCTGCCGTATCTGGTGATGCCCTACTATCCGCAGGACTCCCTCGACGCCCGGATCCGCCGGCACGGTCCCCTGTCGGTACCGGAGACGGTGCGGCTAGGGGTGAAGCTTGCGGGGGCCCTCGAGGCCGCGCACCGACTCGGTATCCTGCATCGCGACGTCAAACCCGCCAACATCCTGATCAGCGACTACGGTGAACCGGCACTGACCGACTTCGGGATCGCGCGCGTCCCCGATGAATTCCACACCATTACCGGCACGGTTACCGGTTCGCCGGCGTTCATCGCGCCGGAGGTCCTGGCCGGGGAGCCACCCACCCCCGCAGCCGATGTGTACGGGCTCGGCGCGACGTTGTTCGCCGCGTTGACCGGGCACGCGGCGTTCGAGCGGCGCAGCGGCGAACAGGTCGTAGCCCAGTTTCTGCGGATCACCACACAGCCGGTCCCGGATCTACGCGAGGAAGGCATCGACGAGGACCTTTCGACGGTGATCGAACATGCCATGGCTCGCCCGCGCGAGCAGCGGCCCTCCGCGGCGGCGGTGGGTGAGCAGCTGCAGAATCTGCAGGCCGGGCGCGGGTGGCCGGTCGACGAGATGGCGGTACGGCCGGCAGCGAGTGCCGAGCAGCAAGAAAATGCGCCGGTTCCTTTGTTTCCGCGGGACACCGACGCTCCGCCGGTCGGTTCGTCGGTCAGCGCAAACGGACCGCTTCCCCTCGAGCTGACAAGCTTCATCGGCCGCCGTACCGAGTTGACCGAGGCAAAGAATCTGCTGGCGAGTTCCCGTCTGGTGACGTTGACCGGGATCGGTGGAGTGGGTAAGACCCGACTGGCGTTACGAGCGGCGACCGGCGCGCAACGAGAATTCGCCGACGGGGTGCGCTTGATCGAACTCGGGCAGCTGCACGACGGCGCGCTGCTGCCGGGGGTGATCGCTGCCTCTCTAGGGGTGCGCGTACAAGGGCAGCCGGTGCTCGACATGCTGATCGAATACCTGGCCTCGCGGCAGTTGCTGCTGGTGCTCGACAATTGCGAACAAATAGTGGATGCGGCAACGAAGGTCTCCGAAATCTTGCTGCGCGCCTGCCCGCGCCTTCGGATCCTTGCCACCAGCCGCGAGCCTCTCGGTGTCGGCGGGGAACTTTTACTATGGGTGCGGCCGCTGACCGTTCCTGATCCGGATCGGCAGCCCTCGCTGCGAAGTGCGGCCCGCTATGACGCGGTCACCTTGTTCGTCGAACGGGCCGCCGCCGCGGTGCCGGGCTTTGCGCTCACCGAGGACAATGTCGCCGCGGTGACCGAGATCTGCCGCCAGCTCGACGGGCTGCCGTTGGCGATCGAGCTTGCAGCGGCCCGGCTGCGGGCTCTGTCACCAGAACAGATCCTGGCGCGGCTCACCGACCGATACGCACTGCTGACCCGCGGCAGCCGCAGCGCGCCGAGCCGCCAGCAGACCCTGCGGTTGTGCATCGACTGGAGTTACTCGCTGTGCACCCCGGCCGAACAACAGGTGTGGGCCCCGTTGTCGGTGTTCGCCGGCAGCTTCGAACTCGACGCCGCCGAACAGGTGTGCCGGAATGACCTCGCAGCGGAGGACCTGCTCGATGTACTCACCGCCCTGGTCGACAAGTCCATCCTGATCCGAGAGGAGTCGGATTCGGTGGTGCGATTCCGGCTGCTCGAGACGGTGCGCGACTACGGCCTCGACAAACTCGATGAAGCGGGCCAGTACACGGACCTGCGGCGCCGACATCTGGACTGGTACCGACAGCTCGCCTTGGACGCCGACGCCGACTGGATCAGCCCCCGCCAACTCGACTGGATCGCCCGCCTCGACCGCGAACAACCCAACCTGCGCCAGGCACTGGACTTCTGCCTGACCGACACCGAAGCGGAATCCGACGCTGCATTGTCGATAGCGTCTGCGTTGCAACCGTTCTGGTTCTCCCGAGGCCAGGTCGGTGAGGCGCGGCACTGGCTCGACCTCGCCCTCGCCGGGCGGCCCACTACCGCTACTGCCGTGCACGCCAAGGGGTTGTGGCGTGCCGTCCTGGTGGCCGAAGCCCAGAACGACCGCACCGCGGCGTCCGCACTGGTCGCACAGGTGCAGGCGCTGGCCGAACGGACCGAGCGCCCGATCGTGCACGCATTCGCGAATCTTGCTCTCGGCCTCCATGCGCTTCGCAGCGGCGACCCGAGGCAAGCATGCGCACCTCTCGAAGCCGCGCTCGAGTCGTTCACTGCGCAGGACGACGTCCACGGGCAGGTCTTTGCCCTGCTCGGGCTTGGATGGTCGCACGAATCGCAGGGAGACAGCGCAGCGGCTCTCTCGTACCATGGGAAGGCCCTCGCGATCACCGAATCATATGGCGATTCCGCATATCGGTCATATGCCTTGTGGGGCACGACGGTTGCCGCGTGGCACCACGGTGATCGCGACGGTGCGCTGCGGCAGCTGCGGCAGTGGCTGCAACTGATCAGGCAGCAGAAAGACCCGCTCATGGCCTCGACAGCCCTGGAAACATTGGCGTGGATTGTGGGAGTCCAGGCCGGCAGCGCGCGGCTCGCCGCCGTGTTGCTGGGCGCGACGAACGCAATGAACCAGTTGGCAGGCACTTCCGCAGTATTCTTCCCGAGCTTGGTGGTCCATGGCGAGGACTGCGAACGAGCGGCCCGTCGCACGCTCGGACGGCGATCCTTCGAAGTCGCCTATCGCGAAGGCGCCGCAATGGATCTCGACGCCGCGATCGGCTATGCCCTGGGCGAGCAACGGCAGGCTGCGGCTCGCGGTCCGGGTCCATCCGATCTGACGACCCGGGAGCGGGAGGTGGCCGACCTCGTCGCAAACGGCCTGACCAACAGAGCCATCGCCGCCCGACTGCACATCTCCCCGCGCACCGCCGACGGACACGTCGAACACATCCTGACCAAACTCGGATTCACCAACCGCGCCCAGATCGCCGCCTGGGTCGCCGAACGGAGCCGATCAGTACACACTTGAGGGCGCCAACCTCAGCCAGCCCCAAGATGAGTCGGCAGTGGCCCTGCAATGGCGAAAGGTGCTCTGAATCGCAACAATTCGGATTGTTGAGGTCGAATATCGAGGTTTGAGAGCACCGTTCCGGCGAGGCAGTCCACGTTGTGGTGCCCGTCGCTGATCGGCGTGCTGGCCGCCGAGTCGAGCTGACCAAAGACGTGAGTGAAGAGTTCGCCCTTGCATCGTGCAGGGGTGTTGCACGCCTGAATCAGCCCGGCGATCCCCGCTGGATGCTGACAACTGACCCACCGATGATGAGGCCCAGAGCGGCGCCCAGGCAAGCAGCCCCGACTGTGCCGACAATCGCGCCGACGATGCACCTGTCGACGAGTCCAATCACTGCGTCGGCCATGGTGCCCGCGATGGCACCGAGCATGTACTCACTGCCAGCCTGATTGAGGGCGTTATTTATATCGGTCACTGACGGGCGATGCGCTCATGGGCGAAACGGACTGCTGAGCGGCGCGGCTGCGGCCGGGTGATTGTCAGCCATCAGGGAGAAAATTCGCCTGTGCTCGTCCCTGGCGGCCTGCGTGGTGCACTCGACCGGCATCAGTATCGGATGGAGAACGACAAGTGGGCGGTCAGGGTCCAACCGCCGAGCGGATGGCGGAATCAGTTGTATCCGTGTCAGATTGATGTCGCAACTGGACCGGAAACTGCTCAAATACGTTGCGGCGCAGCATGCCGGTTCCTCGGAAGGAAGGTGTGCCGCGCTCGGCGCTCGGGGCTTGACCAGTCCAACGCTGATATGCACGGCGGAACTCGCGGCTGTCGCTGAATCCAACTTCGGCGGCGACCACTGCGACAGGAAGACTCGATTCGCGTAACAGGGTTTTCGCCCGCTGCAGACGCACTCGGTCACGGATCTCGCCGAACATCAGGCCCGCTTCGGCTAACCGTCGGTGTAGCGTGCGTTCGCTGATCATCAACCGTTCCGCAACGAGTGCCATTGGCAGTGGTTGACGCAGATTCTGACGAAGTACGCCCTCCACCGCCGATACAATATCTGGCCGGTGGCCGCCGGGGTCGGCGATGAGGCGGGCCGCCTCGATGGCTATGGCGAGTTGAGCAGGATTGGCCGTCGGAATCGGTCGATTCAGGAACTCAGTGCTGAAGTAGATGCGCGTGACCGGAGCGTTGTATCGAATTGAGCATTGGAAGAATCGGCTGTACACATCCGAATACGGCATTCGGGGATAAGCGAATTCGAGCCGGGTCGGCGCAACTTGGCCACCGAAGATCGACCGCGCCAACACGAGCATCGAGCAGCACGTATCTTCGCACAAGAAAGGAAGCAACTCCGGTTGAGGAGTCCGCTCGTCGATTCGTACTGCGAATTCCCTTGTGTCCGGCTCGAATTCGTAGTTGAGCAGACTGCCTGAGGCTTGATGTAGTTGTAGTCCGATGTCGACGGCTTCTGCGACGTATCCCGCTGACCGCATGGCGAAACCGAGCAGGCCCCATTGACTGAAGACTTCGCGAGTGCCTATATGGACGCCTATTGGCCCGGAAGGCAGAGCGCGCAGTGCGCGACGCAAGATCATCAATGTTTGGCGGAGCGATAGACGAGTCTCTGGTAGGTCGAACTGAGAACGTGTGAATCCGCTTCCGGCGAACCACGACTCTGTGTTCATCTCCCGCTGTTCGCCGAGATCGAGGACGCCGGTGATAACGCTCGGGGGGATTCGTGCGTCGTGCAGGGTCGGGTCATCGTCCGGGCGAAGGCCCACGTTCGTGGTATGGCTGCGACTCGGCATATGCGGAATCCTGGTTCTAGCATGGCCCCGATATCCTCGGATGTCGGCAGCCATTTGGACGTTGAGCCAAGAGTGTTGGCTCTTGGCGTGTCTACGCGAGCCTTGGCAGGACCTGCGTTGTGCCGACAGCATCCATTGCGTCGGTTGTCGGTGCTGGTCGCGTCGACGGCCCCGACCTGTTCGGAGGGCGCGGCGCGGAACACAGCATGCACCTCCCGCATGCCGTCGGCAACGAATCCGCGAGCATTTGCCAGCCAACTGGTCGCCTGACCAGATCGTAACAGATCACCCTAGGCAAAGCCACGGGTTCGGTCTGCTCTCGAAAGGCATCGTGGAGCGGGTCAACGGATAACTCGAGACCTGGTTTCTGCCGGGCCGGTCATTCGATTCCCCGGCCGACTTCAACATCCAGCTCACTTACTGGCTGCCGATCGCGAATTCCCGTCGCGTCCGGCGACTTTCGACGCGTCCGACCGAACTGGTCGACACTGACCGAGCCGCGATGACGGCCCTGCCGCCGATTGGCCCAGCGGTTGAGTTCACCTGCCGCGCCTACTTGCGTGTTCTGGGTAACGACTACTCGATCGACCCAACGGTGATCGGTTGGATGGTCGATGTTCGCGCCGATCTGAGATGCCCCTCTGCTGGGTGTCGGCAGGGAAATGGCCGCTGAGGCCCCCTGAGTGGCCGCGCGAGCCAGTTCTCTCCCGGCGTCGCGTACATAAAGTCATCCCACATCCGAATGCACAGCAAGAAGGAGGTGGGGACGATGTCGGACCCAACGTATGACACCTGCGTAATCGGGGCGGGACCGGCCGGACTGGCAGTGGCCAGGGCTCTGGCGGAGCGGAATCTCCCCTACACCCACATCGAGCGTCACACCGGTGTCGGCGGTCTGTGGGACATCGAAAACCCTGGCAGCCCGATGTATGAGTCGGCTCACTTCATCTCCAGCAAAACCCTGTCAGGCTTCGGTGGATATCCGATGCCGGACCACTTCGCCGACTATCCGCCGCGGCAGCAGATCATTGAGTATCTGCGGTCCTTCGCCGATGCTTACGGGCTCACCGAGCGGATCGAGTTCGGGGTCGCAGTGCGGTCCGTGGAGAAGAACGCCGACTCCACGTGGACGGTGACCCGGGACGACGGCCGGGTAACCGTGCACCGGCAGGTCGTGGTCTGCACCGGCGCGCAGTGGCATCCCAACGTTCCTGAGCTGCCCGGCAACTTCGCCGGACAGATTCGGCATACAGCCTCCTACCGCAGTGCGGACGAGTTGCGCGGCAAGCGGGTATTGGTTGTCGGTGCCGGCAATTCGGGCTGCGACATCGCCTGCGACGCGGCGCGGTCGGCCGACCACGCCGTGATCAGCATGCGCCGCGGTTACTGGTTCATCCCCAAGCACGTCTTCGGCCGCCCGGTGGATACGCTCGCGCATGTCGGTCCGAAGCTTCCGATGTGGCTGGAACAGCGTGTCTTCGGCGCTCTGCTGCGTCTGCTCAACGGAAATCCTCTCCGACTCGGGCTGCAGAAGCCGGATCACAAACTGTTCGAGACGCACCCGGCCGTCAACTCACTGTTGATCCATCACCTACAGCATGGGGACATCACCGCGAAGCCGGGCCTGGAGCGTACCGCGGGGAACACGGTTTACTTCACCGACGGCAGCAGTGACGAGTTCGACCTGATCCTGCTGGCCACCGGTTATGTCCACAAGGTGCCGGTAGCTCAGAAGTATTTCGGTGGCGAGCAGCACCCCGACCTGTACCTCTCGGCGTTCTCCCGTGAGCACCAGGGCTTGTTCGGAGGGGGCTTCGTGGAGACCAACTCGGGCGCCTACCAACTGTTCGACACCCAGGCTCAGCTGATCGCAGGATTTATCGACGACCAGCGGCACCAGCGGCCCGGCGCCCGCCGCTTCGCCGAGATGATCCGTACCGACCGCCCGGACCTGACCAGCGGTCTGAAATTCGTCGACTCACCCCGGCACACCGGATACGTCGACAGCGGCGCTTTCGTGAAGTACCTGGCAAAGGTCGCCTCGCGGATGGGCTGGCGCACACAGGGGCAGGCGCCCTCGGCGCAACCGGCCGGGTCACTGGTGGTCGCGCCATGACCTACCAATTCCGCGGCAAAGTGATCTTGGTGACCGGCGGCGCCGGTGGTATAGGCAGCGCCCTATGTCACCGATTCGCCACCCAGGGGGCGGTGTGCCTCGTTGTCGACATCGACCAGGCCCGCGCCGAGCGGATCGCGAACGGACTACCGGGCGGCGGGCACAGCGGGATCGGCTGTGACCTTCTGGACCAGACGGCGGTGGAGCGGCTGTTCGACGAGGTATCGGACGCCCACGGCAGACTGGACGTACTCGTCAATAACGTGGGCATGACCAGTGCCGAACGGTTCGACGTGCGAAGTGTCGCGAGTATCCGGCAGGAGATCGAGCTGAACCTGCTCTCCCCGCTGATCACAACGAGGATCGCGATTCCGCTGCTGCGCGCCGCACCCGACCCCCGCGTGGTGACTACCGTCTCGCTGGCCGGCATCTTCCCGCAAGGGGAAACTCCTATTTACAGCGCCTCCAAATTCGGCTTGCGCGGTGCAATGCTCTCGATCGCTCTCGACCTGCGGGACAAAGGGATCACAGCCGGATCGGTACTGCCGTCTGCGACCGACACTCGCATGTTGCGCGAAGAAGCCGTCGACGGCGGCAACGTCCTGCAGTTCCAGGACCCGCCCCAGCAACCCTCCGACGTCGTGGCGGCAGTGCAGCGGCTGCTGGACCGCCCCGTGCTCGAGGTCTACCCCAAGTCGAGCGAGTCCTACCTGGTGCGCCTGGCCATGCTCGAACCAAACCTGCTACCACGGCTCATCCCACTGTTTCGCAAGAAAGGCGCGCGCGGAATGGCCCGCTACCTGGACGAACTGCGCCGCCGCGGGCTGGCCCGCCAGACCGACGGACGCTGGGAACTCGTGGAGGAAGCATGACCCCGGCACAAACAGCCGATCCCACCGGGATGCATGTTGTCAACCCGGCCACCGGGCAAGTCATGGCCACCGTTCCCATATTCGACGCCGTACAGGTCGCTGCGGCAACCACGCATGCCCGAGACGTATTCGACTCGGGGGTCTGGTCCTGGCGTCCGCCAAGGGAAAGAGCCGCGGTCCTGCTGCGACTGGCGGAACTCATGGAACGCGATGCCGAGTTGTTGGCACGGCTGGACAGCGAGGACGCCGGCAAGCCGATCACCGAGTGCCTCGTGGGCGATGTCCCCGGCGCGATCGAGTCGACCCGGTTCTTCGCCGAAGCAACCGATAAGCTGTTCGGCCGCATCGCTCCAACAGGACCGGAGCATCTCGGACTGGTCACCCGGGAGCCGATGGGCGTAGTCGCGGCAATCCTGCCGTGGAACTATCCGCTGGCCATGGCGGCCTGGAAGATCGGACCGGCCCTGGCCGCGGGTAACAGCCTGCTGCTCAAGCCCGCCGAAGCAACCCCCCGCTCCGCGCTCCACCTGGCCCGGCTGGCGACCGAAGCCGGAATCCCCGACGGAGTGCTCACCGTTCTCACTGGCCCCGGGCCGGTCACCGGTACCGCCCTGGCCCGAGACCCCCTGGTCGGCGCGCTCTCGTTCACCGGCTCCACCGCGACGGGACGGCGCATCCTCACCGAAGCCGCCGACACCAACTTCAAGCGGGTATCCCTGGAGATGGGTGGCAAGAGTCCCCAGGTGCTGATGGCCGATGCGCTCGACTTCGGTGACGAACTCATCGAGAACATGATCGAGGCGGCCTTCCTGACGATGGGCCAGAACTGCACCGCTGGCTCGCGGATCCTGGTCCACCGGGACATCGCCGAGGAGGTGCTGGCACGGTTCGTCACAGCGGCCGGGGAACTCACGATCGGCGATCCCGCGGACCCCACGACCCGCATCGGACCGCTTATCAACCGAGCCGCCCGCGACCGGGTCGCGGCAGCGGTGGACGCAGCTCGATCCGCCGGAGCCGACGTCCACGCACAAGAGCTGCCCGACGGTCTGCACCCACACGGCGCCTACTACCCACCGACTGTCCTGACCCAGGTTCCGGACGGCAGCGCGGTTCTCACCGACGAATTATTCGGACCAGTGGTCACCCTGCAGACCTTCAACTCCGAAGCCCAAGCGATCCACTTGGCCAACTCCACCGCGTACGGCTTGGCGGCCTCTGTCTGGACTCGTGACCTCGACATCGCTTTGCGCCTGGCGCGGAGCATCGAAGCTGGCATGGTTTCCGTCAATGCCTACAGCGAGGGCGACATCACGGCGCCCTTCGGTGGCTGGAAGCAATCCGGATTCGGGGGCGTGGAGAAGTCCACGACGGCTTTCGATCAATGGACCAGGGAAAAGACGGTCTGGATCCGCACTCGCTGAATCACGCACCGCGGCTTGGCTTTTCGGTCCGATTATTGGATCTGCCTGCGCAATTCCAAGGGTGCCATGCCGTACCACCGCCGCACCGCCCGCCGTAGCGCCCGCTCGTCGGAGAACCCAGCCTGGTGGGCGATTTCGCGCAGCGTGCGCTCCGGTCGGCGCAGCAGCAACTCCACCCGTTCCCGCCGGACCCCGTCCACCAACTGTTCGTAGGTCGTACCACACTCGGCCAGCCGCCGGCGCAACGTGCGCTCGCTGGCAGAGTTACGGCGAGCCTGCTCGGCGAACGAGGGGACAGTCGGCAAGGACTGGGCGATCGATACCTCCAGCAGCTCCAGCAATTCCTGGCGGTCGCGGCGGGCAGCCATTTCAGCGTCCAAAAGCTCTAGCGTCGATGCAAAGGTGACCGGGTCATGGCCCGGCAGGACCATGCGAGCCCAAGCCCGACCGAACACGAAGCGGTTGTGTGCCGCTCCGAACTCCACCGGACAGCCGAACAACCGGCTGAATGGCTCTGTCTCGCGCGGGGTCGGGAAGGTGAAGCCAACGCGCCGCGGACTGAACTGTGGGCCCACCGTTAGTCGCGCGAGAGCGACAGCGCTGGCGAATGCCTCCTCGATCAGGAAGACCGCCACAGCGGGGTACAGGGCCGGATCGGGCAATTCCACGCGCACCACGAACCCATCGGACTCCCAGGACGCCGACCACATAAGCATCGCACCCGACAGATTCTGATACTTCACGCCGACCGAGATTGCGTGCTCCAACGTATCGCAGGCCATCATGGCGAAGCCGAGCAATCCCCATGAAGTCGGACCCTGCACCGAACCCACCCGCAGACCCAGATGTTCATCCCCAGTCAGCGCCAAGGCCCGCTGAATCACCGCCGCGCCCTGCCGGTAGGAGACCCGCCAGGCGGGCGAGCGCAGCACGGATTCGTCCAGGCCCACGTTCGCGAACAGCGGGCGCAGATCGACCCCGTCCTCAATGGCGGTAACGGCGAGGTATCGCAGGATGGTCGGCGGCACCGTGGCCGAGGTGCTGCGGTTGGTACCCGAGAATTCCGGTGCCGGGATATCGGACATCGCATCGCCTCCACACTGTCATATGCGATTCAGGAACCCGGAAAGGAACCGATCTCCTGTTCGCCTGTACTGCTCGTTGAACCCCATCGAACCTCAAATGCTTCGCATTCTCCGGCGACGGTACACCGACCTGCAGGGCCTTCCACGTGATACTTAACAGCATTGGCGGCCGACGAGCCCTTGAAATAATTCTTTGACGAAAGGGGCGGGCGACCCGTAGGCAACCGAGTGATCGTTTCAGGGATCTAAATGCTGGGACGACCACACCCACGCGTATTCAGGTAACAGTGAGGCGGCACCGCCGCCACTCCAGCTTCGACTGGCTCACGCTGGCATCGGTTTCCTTACATCTCGCAACCGAGCGAATACCAAGCGGGGGCAGCCCACTCGTAAAGCGGCGAGCCGAGCTCGAATCGGCAGCCGCGCCGGATTCCATATCTTCGGGTGGCCACGACTTCTGATCCGCCGCAGGGGCAAAGGAGACACAGAGAGGGGCAGTTCCGCCAACATGGCGTCCTCGGTGCACCCGCCGGTGTTCCGCGTCACTAGCGTCGTGGGCGGTCCGATGGCGCCCGATGACGAAAATCGCCAACAGTCGGCTGATCATCATTCTGCTGGGCCGGGGCACCGCGGATAACCCACATGTTTTTTGGGCGCAGAAAGGACCGTCATGGCGCGCAATTCACTCGCAACTCGAGTCGGAAGTTGGCTCAAAGCATTCCCCAAATCCGGCCCCGCCCGCGTGCTGTTAATTCTGGGGCTCGTATTGCCGACGCTGATTTCCGCCATTTACATGTGGGTGATGTGGGATCCAGAGGTATACCTGCGACAGGTTCCCGTCGCGGTCGCAAGCGACGATCTCGGTGCCGTAGTCGACGGTAAACCTGAGAACATCGGCGCGGGGATCCTGGACAGTCTCGTATCGGGCAACGATCTGCAGTTCCACCGCGTCAGCAGCGCCGAGGCACTGGACGGACTGCGCGAATCCCGGTACGCGTTTTCCGTCATCATTCCCAGCGACTTCACACGCGACATCTCGACCATTACAGACCCCGAGCCGGTCCACGCGCGAATCATGGTGTGGTACAACGACTTCAACGGAACGCTGGGGCCCTCGGTTGCCAACGGTGTGGTAGCGGACGCCGAACGGCAGATCACCGCGTCGATCGGACGTGAATATGCCGGACAACTTCTCGTCGGTATCAACCGCCTTGGGGCGGGGCTCAGTGACGCGTCGCAGGGAGTATCCCAAGCAGCATCTGGCAGCAATCAGCTCGCCGACGGCTCCGCTCAGCTGGCGACCGGACTGGACCAGGCTTTCGTCGGCGCGACAACTCTGGTCGATGGCACAGGCCAGCTCAGAGCCGGAACTGCGCAGCTGGCGACCGGGGCGACTCAGCTGGTCGGTGGCACAGACCAACTGGGCTCCGGCGCCGTCCAGATACAGGACGGGGTGGACCAGATCGTCACGCCGGTACTCGCCGTCCTCGATCCCCTGGATCAGCTCACGACAGAATTGGCGCCGGTACTCGATCAGCTGGCGAACAGCTCCGATCCGTCGCTGACCGCCGCTGCTACCCAGCTTCGGGCACTCATCAACCAGGTCCGCCGAGCTGACCCCAGCAGCATCACCGCCCAGCTTGCCCAGTTGCACAACGGAACACGCGAACTCGCACGACAACTGACCGATCCCCACGCCGACTACCGCGCAGGAGTCCTCGCACTGGCCAACGGAGCGACTCAACTACGCGACGGGTCGACCGCGATCGACCACGGCATGAATGAACTCGCCACCGGGATCCGGCAGCTTTCCGTCGGCGGGCACCAACTGCAAAGCGGGGCTGCACAACTGAACGACGGCATGCGACAACTGGACGTCGGGTTGCGGGATGGGTCGGCCGCCGCGCCACACGTCGTAGATAGGAATGCCTCCGCCATGATGTTCAGCGAGCCATTCACGATCGACGTTCGGAATCAGGAGCCCAGTGAACTGGTTGTCGGTGGCGACCGCAGCCGCAAGATCATCGCCGGCGGCGCGGGTCCGGTGATCGTGATCCTCGCAACGTTTCTCGCTGCGATCGTCGTGTGGATGTTGCTGAAACCGCTGCGCAGCAGCACGATCGGTGGCTCGATCCGGCATCGCGCGTTGCACACAGTACGCGGCAGGACACTTCAAGGAGTTGTCGCCGGGATCGTTACCGCCGCTGCTGCGGCAGGTTATGGAAAATCGGTCGGCTGGGAGCCACAGAATTGGCCTTCGATGATCGCCGTCGTGATTCTGGTCGGCATCACAGCCGCTGTCACTACTCATATGTTCGTGGTGTTGCTGGGGCGCCTCGCAGGGAGCATCACTGCCTTCGGCTTCTATATGTTCCAGATCTTCGCCTTCGGTGGCGTTTTCCCGCCGGGGACGACGCCATCGGCATTCGAACCTTTCGAGAACATCAGCCCGATGACCTTTGCCCGGCGAGCAATCATTCGCTGCGACATCGCTCTCTACGACCGGATGTTCTGGGTCTCGATCGGCATGCTGATCGCCATGATCGTCTTCGCCGCTGTCGTGACGGTTTCGGCGCAGTACTTGCGCCTGCGTGCGCAAGCCGAGGAGCAGCCCGATCATGCGGGAGATCTTGCGCATGTCTGAATCTGCGAGCCAGCTCGGTGCCGTCGTTGCGTAGCGGCCTCACCGTTCGACAGAACGATCGACGATCGGCGATGGTCGCGGCCGGAATCGAAATAGTCGCGGCGCGAGGTCCTGCGGCTTCGGTGCGCGATATCGCGAAAGCGGTCGGCGTACCGACATCCCTGGTCCACTATTACTTCGATTCGAAGGAGAATCTGCTGCGAGAAATATATGGCTCGGCTGCGAAAATTCTCTCGCAGGTTGATCTCGAGGTAAGCCCGGGTGCCGCGATCCATACCGCCTCATCGGCGTTGGCGGACCAGCTGGTTGAGCATCATGGCCGTCACCTCAGTCCATGGCGGACATACATAGGCCTCACGCTGTGGGCAATTCGAAGTGAGGTAGACCTCGGACAACGGGAGGCGATCCTTGAACGTCACGAGCCGGTGACGAGGGCAATGGAGGCAGTCGTACTACGCGCGGCGGAGGGGGAACTGACCGACATGATGGCTCGCGTGATCCTTGCACACGCGGACGGTCGGTCGCTTCGACAAGATGTCTTCGACAGGTGGGATACGCCTCGTTGATCGGGAAGGCAGCACCGGAAACGCACGCCCTGACCCGCCGCCACTGATGACTTCCATGACTCGGATCGAGCACCACTCCCGTCCATCCGGTCAGCGCGGTCGAAGCGACCCTCGCAGGTATCCGCGACGTCACCGGCAACCTGTTCGGCCGTGCCCCGCACATGATCAGATGGGTCGCCGATGCGCGAGAATGCCTCGGCGGCGGCCTGGTCGTTTTGCACGTCCATAACATCGGACCCGAATTCGCCACACAATAACGGAAACCTCGAGGCACGATACATAGTCCGCGACGTCCGCGCAGAAGTAGAGTCAAATCGCAATGCTACCAACCAATTACATGAAGTGAGCCAGACAGGGAGAGATATTTGACCTCGGTTTGCTCCTGCCCTATCGTGATCAGGGTCAATTGTCGACGCTCTTCGAATTCCGAAGAGCGCTGACAGTCAATAATTCTCAAACACGCCGATGTGTCATGTGCGAACCGAAGTGCGTTTATAAGTCCCCTCTCGCGCATTACTCGAGCACGTATTTGCATCAAATTTGATGCAAATACGTGCTCGATCACCTCCTCGCGCACGTTCGCCCTCGCTCAGGCAGTCATACCTGGCCGAGATCAGACAGCAAAGCCGCTCGCAGCACACAGTTCCGTCACCGTCGACACCTCTGCGTGCGCGAGCGGGAGTCCGCTCGCCCCCTCTCTAACGTGGGGCAGCAGCACGACTGAGACGGACGCATGCACGAGCAATTCCGCGCGCACGTCGTCGGGAACTGCACACAGGCGAGCCACACGAAATGGCATTGGTGGGGCTCGTTTGCGTCAGCACGAGCAAGCAGGAGACAAGGCGCCAGCACGCCGACCTCTATCCGAGGATGCCGCTGGTGTCGAGCGGGGCGGCCATGGATCCTGTCTCGTGACGGTGTGGTTGCGGCATTCGCAATACGTTGATGAGGCGACTTTCACTCCGAGCTCGGTGAGCCCGGCGCAGAGAGACTCGACGCCCCGCCGCAGGCCGCCGCTCTCGCGGCGGCCCTGGTGTTCGGTGATGAACCCGATTATCAGCGCTGTCGCCGGTCTATCTCGACGATGCTCCTATGTCAAGCCGCCTGCAACACAACCGGTTTCGTGAGCTCGATGGCGACTGAGCGGCGGCTCGCTCGTCGGTGATCAAAGCGCGGTAGACGACATCGGACAGCCGCTGGCACAGCAGGCGCATAGCCTCGACGCGGTCTTGCCGCGAGCGGTGAGCTTGTCGACGTAGTCATTGCCGGGGCCGAGGCCACGGGCTTGGGTAAGCGCGATCATGTGCAGGGCACAGTTGATCCAGCGGTTCCCGCCGCGGTTGAGCCGGACCTTGCCCGGCGTGCTGCCCGACCAAACCGGGATCGGCGCGGTCCCTGTAAATCGCGCATAGGCGTCTTTATTCCGGAACCGTTGTGCCCCAGCGGTTTCGCCGATGATCACTGCCGCCGAAAGCACCCCGCATCCGGGACGGCGAGCAGGCCTGGTGCCAGCAGCCGGACCCGGTCACGCAGCTGCCGTTCCAGATCGTTGATCTGACGGGTCAGCTCGCGGCAGCGGCCAGTCATCTCTCGCGTGAGCTGGGCGACCAACCCGTTGAAGCTGGTGAGGCGTTCGGCGAGGTCGTCAATGACGCAGTAGCGGCGCAGCCCACGAGCCGGAATCTCGAGACCGGGGTCGAGTTCGTGAAGGTGCCAGCGCAGCCGGTTGATCAGCTCCGTCCGCTCGGTGACCAGGACATGCCGGTAGTCCGACAGCAGTTTCACCTCCCGTGCTGAACCGTCCAGGCGGGCGATCGGGAGGTCCGGCTCGCGCAGCGCCGCGTGCGCGACGGCGAGGGCGTCGATCGGGTCGGACTTGCCCTGCTCCCGGCCACCACGACGAGCAGCGGCCATCAAGTGCGTCGGCACCCGAACAACTTCGAATCCTGCTGCGAGAAGGTCGCGTTCGAGCCTGCGTGTCACATGGCGGCAGTCCTCCAGGGCGAACTTCGCCTCCGGCCACTGCGCGGCCCACTCGACCGCCTTCAAATGGTCTTCGCTGGTCGTCCCGACCGTCTTCTCCGCGAGTCAGCGACCGACCGCGTCAGCGGCCACCAAAGTATGGCTCCGCTTATGGGCGTCCACACCAACAACGACCTGGCTCAAAGGGTTTCATCCTCTCCACGAGCTCGGAATCTGGCGAGCCGAGTGAGGACGGGCACGCGTCAATCGGGCATCGAGCGCGCTCCTATCAGGCCACGAACCCCACCGGCCGGAACCCGGCGGGGCCGCACATCGTGACAAGCCACCAGCATCAAACAGCCGGGGCAGCGAAAAACGAGCGAACCCCGCCAGGCTTGATCATCCTTACATTGACGCGAAGAAAGCCGCTTTCAGAATTGCGTTGGCGCGCTTGAGTTCTGCGTTCTCACGCCGCAGTCGCTTCAGTTCCTCGGACTCCTCGGTCGGGACACCCGGACGCGCACCGGTGTCGACCTCACTTTGGCGCACCCACATCCGCACCGTCTCCGGGTGGCCAATTCCCAACAACTCGGCTACTGTCCGCATCGCCGCCCACTCCGACCATGCTGATTACGGATCTCCACAAACATCCGCACGGCCCGCTCACGCAGTTCGGCCGGGTACTTCCTCCTCGACACGACTCCATCCCTAAGTTCTGTAGCTGTCCGGGGTGAGTGCTCCGGATGCCCAGGGCGGTGGGGTGTGGCTGACGACTCCGCGCAGGTGTTGTGGCTCTGAAGGAATGGCCGCCCCGCCGCACTGGACGCTCCGGCCACTCATTGAGATCCGATGCGAATCGTCGCTGTTTAGGGACCTGATGGCGGGGTTGTCCGTGGGCCTAGGGTTGCGACGACAGGAGTGTGGGAGTGGCACTGCGCCAACGGGTCTGGATCGGCATCGATGTCGGCAAGGCCAGCCATCATGTTTGCGTGGTCGACGACCGCGGCAAGCCATGCTGGGCGGGCAAGATCGGCAACGATCAGCGCTCTATCGAATCGGTGATCGACCGGGCCCGCGAGACGGCGATCGAACTGCGATGGGCGATCGACCTCACCAGTCCTCTTGCTGCACTGCTGATCACGACACTGCTGGCCGCCAGTGAACAGGTTGATGTACCCCGGATTTTCCGGAGTCGGTTTGGTTGACTTCTGGGTCACGGCATCGTCGAAGGAGATGTGTTCGTGGCCAAGCGTTATCCCGAAGAGTTCCGTCGTAAGGTGCTCGACCTGGTGGCGGCCGGTCGACCGATCGCTCAGGTCGCCGCGGATCTGGGTGTCAGCGGTCAGACGATCTACACCTGGCGCCGGCAAGAGGAGATCGACACCGGCCGAGCGCCTGGGATGAACCGCGGCGAACAGGCTGAGTTGGCCGCGGCGAAGCGGCGGATCCGGGAGCTCGAACAAGAGGTCGCGATCCTCAAACGCGCTCGTGAGCTGCTGCGGGAGGAGCCCAACCCAAAAGGCGATACGCGGCCATAGCCACCATGGCCGCTGAAGGGCTCCCGGTGCAGCGGGCCTGTCGGCTACTCGGAGTCGCCGAATCTCGGTACTACGAATGGAAGAACCGTTCGCCGTCGCAGCGGGAATTGCGGCACGCGTTTCTGCTCGAACAGATTCGCGCCATCCATGCCGCCTCCCGCGGCACCTACGGCGCGCTGCGGGTGCACGCCGAGCTGACCCTCGGCCGCGGGATCGCGGTCGGCCATGGCCAAATCGAGCTGCTGATGGCCCGCGCCGGGATCAAGGGGCTCCCCGGTAACCGGCGCCCTCGCCCGAAACACCAGACCCCGACTGCCGGTGACCTCATCGGTCGTAAGTTCGCCCAGACCGAACCAAATCGCTTGTGGGTCACCGACATAACCGAACATCACACCCGCGAGGGAAAGGTGTTCTGCGCGGTCGTGCTCGATGTCTACTCCCGCCGGGTCGTGGGCTGGTCGATCGATTCGACTCAGACGTCGGCGCTGGTCACCAACGCGCTCGGGATGGCGATCGCCAACCGGTCACCGCAGCCGGGCACGATCATCCACTCCGATCACGCTGAGCAGTTCACCTCATGGGCCTTCACCGAACGGGCGCGCAAGTCCGGGCTGGTGCCATCAATGGGATCCATCGGCGACTGCTACGACAATGCTGTCATCGAATCCTTTTGGGGCAGAATGCAAACCGAGTTGCTGAACCGGCAGCGGTGGAAAACTCGAATTGAGCTGGCCAACGCGATCTTCGAATACCTCGAGATTTTCCACAACCGCCAGCGCCGCCACTCGTCCCTGGGCATGCGCACCCCGATCGAGTACGAGATGATGCAACCGTCAATCCAACCCGTGGCCTAGAGTCCAGCATCCCGACTCCGCGAAAACCGGGGTACATCAGAGTCCCCGGACTAACCGGGCGGATTCACAGTCGGTCTCGTTTACAGTTGGGCTCGGAGCGCATTTTGCATTTGACTGACCAACTCTTCACGGAAGCCATCGATGTCACCCTCCAAAACAAGCGCAGCTAGTCTCTCGTGCTCAACGGCAATGTCATGCAGGTTGCTGTAAGTACGATGGTCGACTGCGAGGTAGAGACGCAGCTTGGTCTCCCAACCATTCCAAAGACTTCGCAGAGCGGCGTTGCCCGAAGAGTCGTAGAAGAGCCGGTGGAAGCGAAGATGAGCGTCAATGCTGGCCGGGATATCGTTCGTGTCCGTGGCGCGGTGGAGTTCCTCGATGGTTTGCATTAGCCGAGGCCGCTCAGGACCACACAGCTTTTCGGCCGAGAGCTCAGCAGCGTACGGCTCGACAAGTACCCGGATCGATGCGATCTCGGCGACGTCGCGTGCAGTCACCTCCACAACGAACGCCCCCCGGAAGGGGATCTTCACGACCAGCCCCTCCTCCTCGAGCCTGGTCAGCGCCTCGCGTAGTGGGGACCGACTGATCCCGAGATCTTCAGCAATGTGCGTCTCGCGCAGTTGTCCGCCTTGAGGCACAGTTCCGTCAAGGATGGCGGTACGCAGCAAGCGGTAGACGCCGTCCGGCGTCGTGGTCCGCTGCTCTTGCCACTTGAACTTGCGGTCCATCGGGCCCTCTCTTTGTCGATTGTCGACTATACAGGCCCCCGACGTCGTGGGACCTGTGTCGTGCGCCGCTGTCGGGCATTGCAGTGCATGCTGCCCCCGCAACTCCTCGCCCAAAGCGACATCGTGAGTGCAGCGTTTGAGCTGTCCTCCTCGCCCTCCGCATACCGTTAGGGCCCAGTCGTCGGCCAGAACTTGCCGGTGCGACCCACGCCGGCTTGGACCTCGTCGAGGACATGTACGAGGCCGTGCCGGTCTGCCCATTCCCGCAGTCCTCGGAGGAAAGCACAGGCGTATTGCAACACTGTGCGATGCCAGACCCGTACTACTCACTGACAGAGTGGTCTAGCCCGTCTTGAACCGTTGAGGGCGTACGAATTCTAGGCCTTCGAATGACTGTTTGCCGAGCGCTTCGTACGCGGCAATGTGGCCGTACCCGGTGGCATTTTTGAATCCGCCGCCGGAGAAGCCGGTGGCGCAGTAGATCCTGCTTGACTCGCTGAATCGGCCCACCAGCGGGTTCCGGTCCTCGGTGTAGAGGTCCGGGAAGGCGTCTGAGCGGACGATCGTCGGGATGAGTCCGGGGAAGAATTCCGAGACTGTTTCGGTGGTCTCGGTGATTTCGGCTGTGGTGAGTTCCCTGGGGACGCCGCCGGGGTCGGGCGTTGCTGTCCCCCGGCCGTCAAGAGTGGCTTTGACTGTGACCCCGTCGACGGCGGGGGCCCCATACATTGAGCGGTCCTCATAGAGCCGGCTGAAAACGGGAAAACGATCCGGTGTGAACTCGGCTGCGTCGCGGGCGACGAACCAGGTCAGGAAGACCCGTTTGGTTTCCGTGGCAGCCGCGAGATGGTCGGGCATGAGGCGTTGGGACCATCCGCCGCAGGAGACGATGACGTTCTCGAAGGTCCAGGATTTCTCACCCGAAGTCACAACCACCCCGTGTGTGTTTTCTTGGATGGCGTCGATGGGGGTGTGGGTCTGGACTTGCGCGCCGTTGGCCTGGGCTGCGGTAACGGCGGCGGTGACGGCACGATCGGTGCGTAGAGCCCCGGCGTTGGGGTCGTAGACGGCGATGTCGTCAGTCCGGAGGTTGTGTTGCGGGTAGCGTTCGGCCATTTCCCCGCGGGTGAGGATTTCGTGAGCGGCCCCGTTGGTTCTGGTGGTCTCGAGGAGGCTGCGGATGTAGGACCCGTCGGCGGTTCCGATGGAGAGTCCGCCGCAGCGGGTCAGGATGTCCTGTGCGGTATCCGCTTCCAGTTCGCCCCAGAGATCCCGTGAGCGTTCCAGAATGGCGTAGTAGCTGGGGTTGCCGCGGTAGACCATGCGGAACAGACGGGTGTCCCCACCCACGGCGCTGCGTCCGTGGGCGGGCGAATGTGCCTCGAATCCGACGACGGAGTCGGTCAGGCGCGAGGCCTGCCACAGTGCCATGCTGCCGATGCTGCCCAGGCCAATGACAGCGAGTTTTCCATCCATGTTCTACAGCACCTTTTCCAGGAACGACTGGGCATCAATGTCCTGATGGCGGCCATCACGGCAGCATTGGTCGGTTTGCCCCAGGCCGCCTACAAGGCGGAAATCATCCGAGGCGGCTTCTCTGCGGTCGGCAAGAAGGATCGTGAGCAACAGGCCGCGAAGGATCGACTCGTGCATGAAATACTTCGCTGCCGCATCCCCACATGAAATTCGGATTGGTCGCAACGGAAAGCGGAGGCCCAGGCCAAGCGGGCAAAAGGCGCCCCATGCCACGTATTCAAAGATGCTTCTAGACTGCAGCCCAGGCTCGAGTGCAGGATCCAATTCACTCATTTTAGCGTCATTTCTATCGGTAACTGTCGGCAGCACGGGTCTACTCCCTCAGCCGATCTCGGCATCACTGATGGCGCCTGTTTCGAGCCCAAGCGGGTCCGGGCGCACCTCGAGCGCATCGCGCAGCTGCGGGAAGCCTGGTTCGTTGCACTATTCGTGAAGTCCAGCGAGTCTGCTGCCGAATCTGGCCAAGAGCGACGTCTTGTGGGAATCTCTGCGCTCTTCCCATTGATCAGCAAGACCAAAAAGCCGGTACATTGCGTGAACACCTAGCCAGCGGATGGGCTCCGGTTCCCATTTCCGTGCGCGGTAGCCGACCCAGGGAAGTGTCGTCCTTTCTGTCTCTTGTTCGAAAGCCAGCTCCGCCAGAGTGCGCCCGCCGACGTAGGCTGCCGTCACGCCGTGTCCTGCGTAGCCGGCAGAAGATCCAATCCCGGACGCTGGATCCCAATGCACCCCGCCGTTCCAGTCACGGGTAACCCCGAGGACTCCAGACCAGGCGTGGTCCACTTCGAAATCGATACCGGGGAAGAACGAGCCGAGCTTTGCAGAGAGCAGGTCAATGATGGACTGGGCAGTGGAACCGGTGTCGCCCGTGCCGGACGCGTAGCGGTAGGGCGCGCCCCGCCCGCCGATCGCGATACGGCCGTCCGATGTTCGCTGGGCGTAGATGAAAGTGTGTGCTGAGTCGCTGAGACACTGCAGGCCGTTCCAGCCGATCTGCTGCCACGCGTCCTTCGATAGCGGCTGGGTCACGATCATCGAGGAATTGATCGGTATCAGAGTCCTGCGACCAAGCAGCTGACCCGAATATCCTTCGGTGCAGATGAACGTTTTAGCCGCGGCCACCCGCCCGCCGACCAGGCTGAGCGTCGTCCCATCGATGCTGTGGACCCGGCTGCCTTCGTAGATGCCGACACCCATGTCTGTGAGCGTGTCAGCAAGGCCATAGACAAGTTTCGCCGGGTGGAGCCGCGCGCAATGCTTGTAATAGAGACCGCCATGGACGGTGGCTATGTTGATTCTGCTTTGAAACTCGTCCCGGGCGAGCAGTTGCACCTCGTCCGCGGTCAACCCATATTTCAAATCGGCTTCACGTCGGGTTACCAGCCTGCCGAGCCCCGCCCGGGTGTGGGCTGCCGTAAGGGTGCCACCTTTGTGCTGATCCGCGTTGATGCCCTCGGCTCGAAGGATATCCAGCACCGAGTCGACGCCGGCGATGAACTCCTGCTGCAGTGCACGGCTCGCTTCCTCGCCGCCCCCGGATATGCGAGCAAAAGTGGCTCGATTTCCTGGAATGAGCGCCGACAGCCAGCCGCCGTTGCGTCCGGACGCGCCATAGCCGATCTGTTCTGCCTCGAATACCGCGACCGAGAGTGAGGGTTCTATTTTCTTGGCGAAGTACGCGGCCCAAAGGCCTGTGTAGCCACCACCTATGATTGCCAGGTCCACGGAATCCTGGTCCGTGAAACGAGGGTAGGCGGGCCTCTTGTCCGCGAGTCCGGCCATCCAGTAGCCGAGTTCTCCGTTTCGGAGTGTTGCCGCAAGCGCTTTCATCTTGTCCTCTCTGCGTGGGCACCGTTGAACTAATAGCCGGACGGGGCCACCGCCCAGAGAGCCTCGGCACAGTACCGGCTGTCCTCCGCTGGACGGCGTGGTGTTCAGAAGGCGGTGTACCCGCCGTCGACAGGGAGGACCGCGCCGGTGATATAGGACGATTCCGACGATGCCAGGAAAAGTACGGCGTCGGCGATCTCTTCGGGGGTGGCGAGGCGTTGGAGCGGTATCTGGGCCTCGCGCCGGCGGCGCTGGGCCTCGGGGTCAGGGCTGCGCTGGAACGATGCTTGGATGACCGGGGTTGCGGTCAGCCCTGGAGCGACGACGTTGACGCGGATGTTGCGTGAGGCCCATTCGATCGCGGCGCCCTTGGCGAGCATGATGAGACCTCCTTTGGCCGCGGAGTAAAGGACTTCATCGGACTTGCCAACCATGCCGAGCCGGGAACCGACGCAGACAAACGAACCTCCTGCGGCGGGCATCAGCGGTGCGAAGTGCTTCATCACCAAGAAGGCGCTGAGCAGGTTGCTGTGGAGCACATCCTTCGCATCGTCGTAGGCCATGTCCGTGAGCGGGCCACTGACCTGCAGACCGTGGTTGAGGACAACGGCGTCGATGGCGCCGAACGCCTCGGCGGCCTGGCGGGCCAGGCCCTCGACGAACGCCTCGTCGTTGAGGTCTCCGGGGACGTACAGGTCTTCAGGCTGGGTACTGTCGATTCGTTCCTTGCGCCCGGTGAGTAGCAGTCGCGCGCCTTCGCGGCGGAAGTGGGAACTCACGGCCTCCCCGATTCCGCTGCTGGCGCCGGTGACCAGGGCCGTGGCCTTGTCAAGTCTCATGTCAGACACCCTTTCGTGAGATATGTTGCTCGGGTTGTTTGCTCGGTCCAGGTTTCCTCCGGGACGGATTAGCTGAGGAATCCGCGGGCGTCGACCGGCCACCGCTCCAGCGACGTGCCCGTGCTGTCGGTGATGATCAATTCCTCGAAATTGAGGACGACCGGGCAGACGTGGTTTGGCACTACCGGAAGCACGGTGCCGATGCCGGGGCGGAAATCGCCGGGGGGCAGCGGGAGAAATCCGTGGTATTCGTTGAGTTTGGCCAGGACGGCCGTCGTGCCGGGGACGGCACCGTAGCCGATCTCGAGGCTGCCTTCGCGGCCGAGGGCTTTGGTGCCCACATCGAGGATGCACTGTCCCTCGATCCAGTCGCTCACGACCGTGCCAGCGACGAACAGAGCAATCTGATCCTCGGTGCAAGCGTCGAGCCGGGTGTTGTTCAAGTCGTTGAACACATACTCGCCGGGACGGATCTCGGTGATCACGCTGCTGGTGCAGAACTCGACGGTGGGAGTGGAGCCCGCGCTTACCACCTCTGCGCTGATACCCACCGCGTTGAGGCTGCGCACTGCGGTGGTGAGCGCGACGTCCTGGTCCCGCGCGGCGCGCTTGCGAGCGTCCCGGCTGGAGCTGCCGTGACCTGGATACGTGAAGACGCCCACCGGCACCAGGCCGCGCTTGCGGGCGGTGACCGCGAGGTCTCCCGCGACTTCGGGCGGCGCACCGGAACGTCGTGCGCCACAGTCGATCTCGATCACGACCTGCAGCCGTTCCGCTTCGTCTCCCATCGCGTCGGCGATGGCATCGATCGCAGCGAAGTTGTCGACGCCGAGCCGCAGCCGGGTGGTCTCGGCGAGTCGGCGGATCCGCGGACCCTTAGTTCCGGCGGGCCAGATCGGGTAGGCGATGAATATGTCGTCGAACCCGGCTGCGGCGAAGACCTCAGCCTCACCCACGTTGCCTGCGGTGATTCCCACCGCTCCGGCCTCGACCTGGCGCCGACCGATTTCGACGCATTTGTGCGTCTTGACATGTGGCCTGACGTCCACGTTCAGCTGGGTGGCAAGGCCCTGCATACGGTCGATGTTGCCCTGCATCACGTCGACCAGCACAATCGGTGCGGGGGTGTCGACCCGCTCGACTAGAGCGTCGAGTGCTCGTTGGAGCCGGTTCACGCTGTTCCTCATGAATCTGTCTGTGAGTGGTAAAAGAGTGCGTAGGCACTCCCTCGATTGCCGCAAGTTCGGGACCCGTACAGCGGGTCCCGCACAACGCCCCCGCGTGCCGCCTAAGCGGGCGTGCAGACCATCTGAATCTCTACAGGGGTGTTGAGCGGTAGCCCGGCGACTCCGATCGCGGTGCGGGCGTGCCGTCCGTTCTCGCCCAACACCTCGATGAGCAAATCACTGGCCGCGTTGGCGACCCGCGACTGCAGACCGAAGTCCGGCGTACTGGCCACGAAGACCAGCATCTGCACGATCCGGACCCGGTCCAGATCTCCCACCGCCTCCGCCGCGGCGGCAAGGCAGTTGAGCGCGGCATGACGCGCGAGTTCCTGCGCAGTCTCCAGCTCCACGTCCCGGCCGACAACGCCCTGCCCCAGCAGCTCACCGTCCTTGAACGGCAGTTGGCCCGAGATATGGATGCTGGAGCCCACCGCCCGGTGATGCACGAAGTACGCGTTACCCTCGAGGACGGGAAGCTTCAAACCGAGGGTTCGGAGCCGGTCTGAAGCCGAGCCGCCCTTTACGGTTTGAGGTAGTGGCGGACTCACGCCCCCACCGCCCTTGCGTGGATCACGATCATTGGTACTTATCCACTAAGCGGTAGGACGTGGGAGCCCGAAGAGGACAGGGAGGTCGGCGATGTCGGTGATCCGTTCGTAGCCGAGCCAGTGCTCGTCGGCCTCGAAGCCCCTGTCCACGTACACCTTGTTCTTGATACCCATGATGGCCGCGGATCGGTGGTCGTACATCGGGCTCGCCGAGACGTGCACGATCTCCTCGGGTGCCGCGCCCAGCTTGTCGAACATGTACTCAAAGGCACGGAGCCGTGGCTTGTAGACGCCCATCTGCTCGGCAGTAATCACGACTTCGAACGGAGCCTGGAGGTTCTCCACCAGGTCCGTCGCATGCGCGTCGTCGCTGTTGGTGATGATGACCAGCGGGACTTCCTCGGCCAGGCGGTTCAGTGCCTCAGTGACACCGGGGTAGGGAACCCAGGTGGGGATGATCTCGTAGACCGCCCGTGCGTCGCGCGCACGGTACTCGATGCCGACCCTACGGGCGGCGCGTTCCATGGAGTTGGCGACGATCTGGTGGAATGGTTTGTAGTCGCCCATGCACTCGTCGATCCGGTACGCCTTGCAGGCCTGCAAGTAGTTATCGGCGATTTCGGCCGGCAGCCGGTCGCCCAAGATCTCACGGATCGCGTCATTGATCCGGAAGTGGATCAGCGTTCCGTTCATGTCGAACGTAACGAACTTCGGTTTGGTTTCGAATGCCATGACTCCTCCATTACTTCGTCCGGCTGTCGTCGATTGTCGACGAGATCGTCGATTGTCGACAATACGCACCATGCTTGTCGGCTGTCAACGACTGGAGGCGTAAACATGAGCCTAGGTGCGTTGGCAAAGGCGGTCCGGTAGGAAGCAACCGGCGAACACACCTGAATTGTCGAAAATCGATCTTGGGCTCGAGGGATCACTGCATCGCCGCGTGGACGACCATGTCGGCGTGGAGGTTTGGGTGCGGGATTACGGCATGTCTGCTGCCCGTCAGGATGAGGTGTGGCGCCCGTGGCCGGCTGGTGAGTCGTTCAGCGCACCAGTGGGACTCTGACCGTGTCGATATAGAGCTGACCGACATGTCTAACCCGAATCCCTTGAGCCTTATGGAGATTCGGAAGAACGGCCGAACGATGGACGGGAGGTATACGCCCGGGTTTGCGTCCGGCAATCTGGCGTACGAATCGGACCGCGGTGATGGCTTCAGCTACACCTTCGGTCCGACCGTCGTTGGGTGTGTCCGGGTAAATCGGAGATCGGGGATGTGAGTGGGCGCCGAGCTGGACGCCATTGAGACCATCTCGCTGCGACGACGAACCAGCGACACGCGAGCGACCCTGCCCCGGCAGGAGATCGAGGGCCTACCCGTCGCCGTCCCGTTCGCGGCGTGCACTTGTCAGCGAGTCGACCGCGTCGGTCATGTGCCGATCGATTTCTGCCAGCATCTCGGGGAGATCACCCCCGAGCAACCGGTCGAGCAACCGCTGGTGTTCCTCGATCGCCGTAGGCGGCCGGATGTACCGCGCGTCAAAAGCCGACATGCACAGCATCGTCTCGGCGGCCAGTGTGGAGAACATACGGCTCAGCCGTGGGCTTTGCGCGGCCTCAACCATCGTTTCGTGGAAATGGAGGTCCTCGCGGGCGAGTTTTTTCCAGTCGCCGGCGTTCATGTACTGGGCGATGTTTTGCAGAATTTCCTGGAGACGATCCACGAGTTCGGCCGGAATCCCGCGTTCGTACACGGTGCTCGCCGCTTCCTTCTCGACGGCGCGCCTGCCACGATAGATGTCCTCGATGTCGCTGATGTCGAGCTCGATGACGAAGACACCGCGGTTGCGGTGGTTGACCAGGAGTCCCTCCTGGGCGAGGCGCTGGACGGCCTCTCGGACGGGACCGCGGCTCATCTGCAGTCGGGCGGCTAGCTGCGATTCGCTGATCTGCTCCCCCGGGGCGAAGCTGCCATCCAGGATCAGTTCCCGCAGCTGCTCCGCGATCACCGCAGAGGTGACCCGAAGAGGCATGGGGACCATGTTGTCGACGCCGGCCATGTGTTGCTGCTGCCTTTCCCCGAATGCACCGTCAACCGTGCCTGATGAACGGCTATTGCTGACTTGTGAATTGTTGACAGTTGGCGATATTACACCTTCAGCGCCAAAGGGCGTCAGTGGCCCGCCGCGCACCGCGGCACAACCTGCGGATACGTCGGCGCAGAGCCAGTCCCCGAGATCCCAATCCGTTCAATCAAGTTCGATTCGCGGGAGGCCCTTGCTGATTTCGCCTGCACCCCCTGTGCCGTCGGTTTTCCGTCTGCCGACCTAGTTCTGGGGGCAAGGCATGCACCGCCGGAGGGCAGGCGCGATCCACGGGATCTGGGCTGCCCTCCGGCGATGTGCTGTTATTTTCGCTGATCAGTCGACCGCGCCCGAAAGGTCCTGCACAACCCACATCTTGCGGAGGGGCGTGTGGATGGTCCAGGTGCCCTCCCAACCGGCGGGGGTCACGAACAACGAACCCGGACCGATGTCGAAGCTGTTGCCGTTGGATTCGGTGATGGTGGCGGTTCCACTGAGAATCTGGCAGATCTCGTTGCAGCCATCCCGGGTGCTCGTGAACGTTCCCGGGGTGACCTCCCAGATTCCTGTCCGCAGACCGTTTCCATCCCAAAGCCGCAGGGAGGCTTCGGTCTGACCGGGCGTCGTGGATGTGGCCTTAGGGATGTGGTTCCCAGGGTTCTCGGTTGTTGCGTTACTCATGACGGTCGCCTTGCCCATGGTTACTCCGTTTCTGGGGTACGCGTGGCTCATGCCTTGGCTGGGGTGGCACGGAACCTATCCGTGCGATTGTTTTACAATCTAGCTAGAGCTCGGTTCTGGAATCGCTTTCTCCCCCTTAAATTTTCGCTATTCGATTTGGGCACGGCAGCAACCCCTTCCGGCCAGCCGATCCGGTGACATCGTCCGAGCGGGGACCGACCGGCGAATCAGTCCCGCCCAGGCAATGACCAACGCTTTCGCCCGACTACTCCTGAAGTGTTATTGCGGTGAGATCATCAACGGCCTTGCGCAAGTGACGACTGATGGCCTGTTTCAGCCCTTCGCTGTCGCCCGCTGCCAATAAGTCCAGGAGATTCTGGTGCTCCTGCACTAGGGCACCCACTCGGGGATAGGAAACTCGGAGGTTGAGGATGCACATTCTGGATTCGGCTGCCAATGTGTCGTAAATCCGAATCAAACGCGAATTTCCTGTCCCTTCGACAAGTGAGGTGTGGAACTTCATATCCAGTCGGGTGAGCGCTTGCCAGTCCGATAATTCTACTTGCGCTGCCATTTCTGTCAGGGTTACTTCCACTGACCGGCAGGTGCGAGCGATTTGTTCCGGTCCGGTTGACAGGAGGATATTCGCGGATGCTGATTCCACGGCCTCTCGCACCGCGTAGATCTCTTTGATGTCATCGATCGACAATTCAGGCACGAAGACGCCGCGGTTCCGCAGACTGACGAGGATCCCTTCCTGGGCCAGCCGCTGCAGTGCTTCACGAACTGGGCCCCTGGATGTGTGCAGCTGACCTGCCAGGACGGATTCGTTGATTTGCTGCCCGGGGCGGAAAACCCCTTGTATAATTTGTTCCCGCAGGTGATCGGCAATCAATTGTGCTGTGGGTCGTCCCTCTAATACAAGCACTCCCTCCGGTGACGCCATGGAAATTTCCTTACCACTTCTCGAACGCAAAGCGCGCCTAACGCGCTATTGCGGTGTATTTGTATTCGAGAAACTCGTCGATGCCGACCTTGCCGCCCTCGCGTCCTAGGCCAGACTGTTTGACGCCGCCGAACGGCGCCGCTGGATTCGACACGAGACCCGTATTCAGGCCGACCATTCCTACTTCCAGTTCGGAAGAGAAACGCATTGCCTTGTCTACACTCTCGGTAAATACGTAGCCAACAAGTCCCCAGTTCGTGTCGTTTGCCAGGCGCACCGCTTCGTCCTCACTGTCGAAGGGGGTGATGGCCGCGACCGGTCCGAAGATCTCGGTTGTCATCAGTTCCGCATCGAGGGGAACGTCGGTCAGGACGGTGGGAGTGTAGAAGTATCCGGGGCCTTCGGGACGGTTGCCGCCGGTGAGGATGCGAGCGCCCTTGGCGAGCGCGTCGGCCACCAATCCCTCGACCTTGTCCAGGGCTTTCTGTTCGATGAGGGGGCCGACATCGGCCCCCTCCAGGGCGCCGTTGCCGACCTGCAGTTCGGCCATCCGCTTGGCGAGCTTTTCTCCGAATTCCTCAGCGAGTGAACGGTGGACGAAGAATCGGTTCGCTGCCGTGCATGCTTCTCCCATGTTGCGCATTTTGGCCTGCATGGCCCCGGCGACAGCTCGTTCGAGGTCGGCGTCGGGCAGGACTACGAACGGCGCGTTGCCGCCCAGTTCCATGGAGGCACGCATGACGTTTTCCGCTGCCTGCCGCAGCAGGATCTTGCCGACCTCGGTGGATCCGGTGAAACTGACCTTGCGTGCGATACCGCTGTTCATCCACGCCTCCACCACGCTGGCGGGGCTGGCGGTGGTCACGACATTGAGAACCCCGTCCGGCAGTCCGGCCTGCCGGAAGATATCGACCAAAGCGAGCGATGTCAGCGGTGTCAGCTCGGCGGGCTTGAACACCATCGTGCACCCGGCCGCAACCGCCGGGGCGATCTTGCGGGCCCCCATCGCCAGCGGAAAGTTCCACGGCGTCACCAATACACACGGCCCGACCGGCTCTTTGCTGATCAGGATTCGGGTGTTGCCATCGATGGAGGTGGTGTGGTCTCCGCCGATACGAATGGCCTCCTCGGAGAACCACCGCAGGAACTCGGCGCCGTAAGCCACTTCGCCTTTGGCTTCAGCGAGGGGCTTGCCCATCTCCGCGGTCATGATGGCGGCCAGCCGGTCGGTGTTGGCGATAACGAGGTCGTAGGCGCGGCGCAGGATGTCCGCGCGCTCGCGCGGGGTGGATTTGCTCCACGTCGCCTGTGCGCGACCGGCTGCCGCGATGGCTTCGAGAGCATCGTCGAGCCCACCGTCGGCCACCTCGGCAATGACTTCGTGCGTTGCCGGGTTTTCCACGGTGAAGGTGGCTTCGCCCGCTGCTTTCCGCCAGGAGCCGTCGATGAACAGGTCGGTGTGCAGAGTGGTGGGGTCAAGGGAGGAGCTCATTGTCGCACTTTCGGTGATCGAGGGACGGGTTCCCCAGGTGGGGATCAGTTCGTCGTCTGGCGGAATCCATGTGGGATGTCTAGGTGTTTGCGGTCTTCAGCGCCTGCGTGAATTTCGTGAGGCCGACTCGGATTTCGTCGCTGGTGACGTTGAGAGCCGGAATGATGCGAATGACGTTTCCGTACGGACCACAGGTGAGAAGCAGCAGCTCCGCGTCGACGGCGGCCTGTTGCACGGCGAGCGCCGTGGCAGCGTCCGGGGTGTTGTCGGCGGTGGTGAATTCGACGCCCTGCATCAAGCCACGGCCTCGAATGTTCCCGATTCCGGAGAACTCGGTCGCGAGGCTTTCCAGGCCCGAGCGCAGCTCGTCGCCCCGGAGCTGGGCATTGGACACGAGGTTCTCGCGTGCGATGACGCCCAGCGTCGCGACGCCGGCAGCGGCGGCGACGGCGTTGCCTCCGTACGTACCGCCCTGAGAGCCCGGCCATGCCTTGGCCATCAACTCTGTGGGGGCCGCTATCGCGGAGATGGGGAATCCGCTCGCCAGGCCCTTCGCCGTGATGACGATGTCCGGCCGGATCCCGGCCCAGTCGTGTCCCCAGAACTTACCGGTCCGTCCGACACCTGCCTGGACTTCGTCCACGATCAGCACGACGCCATGCTGATCGGCGCGTTCCCGCAAACCTTGCAGGAAGGCCGGAGGGGTAGGAATATAGCCGCCGTCGCCGAGGACCGGCTCGATGATGAACCCAGCCGTGTCGGCGGGGGTGCTGATCGTCTGCAGGAGGTGATCGAGTTCCTTCAGGGCAAATGCAACTGCCGTTTCTTCATCCCAACCGAAGCGGAATGCGTGCGGGAAGGGCGCGATGTGCACTCCGCCCATCAACGGCGAAAATCCGGAGCGGAACTTGGTGCCGGCGGTGGTCAGCGAGGCGGCACCCACGGTCCTGCCGTGAAAGCCTCCGTGGAACGAGATGATGTTGGGACGTCCGGTCGCCATGCGCGCCAGACGAATTGAGGCCTCGACCGCTTCGGAGCCGGAGGTGGCGTAGAAGACGCTGTCCAGGCCCGCGGGCAGGAACTCGCCGAGTTTGTCGGTGAGCTCGAGCAGCGGCTTGTGCATCACCGTCGTGTACTGGGCATGAACAATCTTGCCCACCTGCTCGCGGGCCGCGGCGACGACGTCCGGGTGGCAGTGACCGGTGCTGGTCACACCGATGCCGGTGGTGAAGTCGAGGTACTTCTTGCCGTCTGTGGCGTACACCCAACTACCGGCCGCATAGTCGACGACGACTGGTGTGGCCTGCTTGAGAACGGGACTGAGAGCTGCCATGGACTCATACTTTCCTACTGAATTGTTAATTGTCAACAATCGGCAATTTGCTGGCTGGTTTGATGCGGGCGCGGCACGCAGCCGCGTCCTGTCTCGCAGGATTACATCGGGACTAGGTCGAGCCTTATGACCCCACGCGCCGGCTTCCACCGGACACCTCGGCGGTGGGGTCCTGGCAGTCGCGCGCTGTGGATGATCGGTACCGCTGAGGCCGCAGGAAATCCAGTCCGTGGAAGGACCGCGTGCCCAGGGCCTCGTGCGCGGCGATCTCGCCGAAGCCGGAGGCCATTTTGAAGCCGGCGCCGGAAAATCCGGTGGCGCAGTAGATTCTGCTGTTCTCCCGCGGGCGGCCAAGCAGGGGGTTCTTGTCTGCGGTGAAGAGATCCGGGAAGGCATCGGAGCGGACGATGTTCGGAAAAAGTCCTGGCAGGAACTCGGTGACCGTCTCGGTGGTCTCCGCGATTTCCTCCGCCGTGAGATCTCTGGGCACCGCGTCGGCGCGGGGGGTGGGTGCTCCGCGACCGTCCAGGGTTGCCTTGACGGTCACTCCGTCGATGCTGGGGGCCCCGTACATGGAACGATCTCCAGAGATGCGGATGAAGATAGGGAATCTGTCCGGCGAGAATTCGGAGGGGTCCCGGGCCACGAACCAGGACAGGAAGATCCGCCGTGTTTCGGTGACTGCGTTCAGGTAGTCGGGCATTAGGCGGCGGGACCAGCCGCCCGAGGAGACGATGACGCGCTCGAACTTCCAGGCATTGTTGCCGGCGGTGACGACCACGCCGTCGTCGGTTTCGCGGATGTCGTCGATCGGAGTGTGGTCCAGGACCGTTGCCCCGTTCGCCTGCGCGGCCGCCACCGCCGCGGTGACCGCGCGGTCGGTCCGCAGGGCGCCGGCATGGGGATCGAACACCGCGAGGTCGTCCGGGCGGAGGTGATGTTGTGGGTACCGCTCGGTCATCGCGCCGCGGCTGAGTATTTCGTGGTCCGCCCCGTTCGCCCGGGTGGTTTCGAGTAGGTGCGGAAGATAGGGGCCGTCCACGGTCCCGATGGACAATCCGCCGCACCGCGTCAAAATGTGTTGACCCGAGTCGGCCTCCAGCTCGGCCCAGAGGCGGCGGGAGCGTTCGAGGATGGGGTAATAGTCAGTTGCTCCTCGATACAGCATGCGGAACAGGCGGGTGTCCCCGCCGACGGCGCTGCGGGCATGGCCTGGCGTTTGTGCCTCGAACCCGACCACCGAGTGGGACGAGCGGGAAGCCTGCCACAATGCCATGCTTCCGATGCTGCCTAGGCCGATGACGGCAAGCTGTCCATCCATGTGTTCAGAGCACCTTCTCCAGGAAGGCCTGGGTCCGTCGTTCCTTCGGGTTGGCGAGGACCTCGCGGGCGTCTCCGCGTTCGACGATGCATCCCTCGTCCATGAACAGCAGGGTGTCTGCCACCTCCCGTGCGAAGCCCATCTCATGGGTGACCACGACCATGGTCATGCCCTTTTGTGCCAGGTCCTTCATGACGGCGAGGACTTCACCTACCTTTTCGGGATCCAGGGCGCTGGTCGGCTCGTCGAACAGCATGATCTGCGGATCCATGGCCAACGCCCGCGCGATGGCCACACGCTGCTGCTGTCCTCCGGACAGCTGCGCGGGATAGTGCCCACCGAAGCCACTGAGCCCAACGCTGGCCAGCAGTTGCTGCGCTTGCTCGGCTGCCTGTTGCTTGTCGCCGCGCTTGACCAGTATGGGGCCGGCCATGACATTTTCCTGGGCGGTCATGTTGGGGAACAGGTTGAACTGCTGGAAAACGATGCCGACCTTGGTGCGCTGCTCGGCCAGGCGTTTGCGGCTCAGAGCGTGGAAAGCGGTGTCTGTTTCGTAGTAGCCGAAGTGTTCTCCGTTGACCTTCAACACTCCGAGATCGATGGTCTCGAGGCCGTTGACGCAGCGCAACAATGTGGATTTTCCGGAGCCGCTGGGGCCGATGATGCAACAGATCTCACCGCTGGCGATATCGACATCGATGTTTTTCAGAACTGTCTTGGAGCCGAAGGATTTACGGATTCCTCGACCGTGGATAGTACCGTCGCAGATCATCGGGCAATACCTTCCGGGTCTGTCAGCACAACCTGCTTCGCTTTCCAGGGAAGCCGGGAAGCCGAACGGGAGTACTTCTTCTCGAGCTGGGATTGCGGGTAGCTCAGGATCAGAGTCATCACGAGGTACCACAGGCTGGCAACGATCAAGAGTGGGATGGTCTCGTAGGTGCGGGCGTAGATCAGTTGCGCGCTCTGGAGCAGCTCGGCGACGCCCAGCACGCTGACGAGGGAGGTCTCCTTGAACATTCCGATGACCTGATTTCCGGTTGCCGGAATGATCGAGGGCATCGCCTGGGGAATGATGACCTTGCGCATCTTCATCGCGCCGCTCATGCCCAGTGAGTCGGCAGCCTCGATCTGGCCCGTGGGGACCGCAGAGAATCCGCCGCGGATGATCTCCGCCATGTACGCCGCTTGATTGAGCGTCAGGCCGATGACCGCAGCCGTGATGGGGGTGATCAGGGCATTGACGTCGATGCCCATGCCACCGATCGACAGGTTCGGGTACAGCGCGGCGATGTTGAACCAGAAGATCAGCTGGACCAGCACCGGGGTGCCACGGAAGAAGGTGATGTACACCCCTGCCGTTGCGGCAATTGGTTTGATGCTCGAGGACCGCATGATCGCCAGAAAAAGCCCCAGCAGCGTACCGAGGACCATGCTGATGACCGTCAGATAGATCGTCAGGACCAGCCCGCGCAGGATCGATTCATTGGTGAAGTATTTGGTGACCACATCCCACTGGAAGTTGGGGTTGGTCGAGACGGAAACGGCTAGGCCCAGGGCGAGCAGGATGCATATCACCCAAGCCGCGTACTCGAACGCACTTTTGCGCCTCAGCCTCGGCTTGAGGGCGGGATCCATTTTGTCCATCGTCGGGTTACTTCCGCGGGTAGTCGATTGCCCCATGGTGTCTCCCTAGTTGAGCTTGGCGTCGGAAACGGCCCCAGCGGTGAGACCCCAGTTGGCGAGCGACTTCTGGTATTCGGGGCTGTTGAGGACCGACTGAACGGCCGCCTGCAGCGCGGGAGTCAGCGGTGATCCCTTCTTGAGGGCGATGGTGACGGTGTGATCCGAGCGCGTGTCGACCTGCGGGGTAAGGACAGCGATCACTTTGGGCTGCTGCTTCTGTGCCCATGCCAGGGCGGAGGTGTCGTAGAAGACGCCGTCGACCCGCTTGGAGGCCAGCTGGGTCAGCGCTTCCTGGACATTGGGAAGGGTGATGCCGTTGATCGCCGGCTTGCCCTGCGACACGCACGTCCATTCGGAGATGTTGGGCAGGTGCTTGAGCTGCGCGTTCGAGCCCTTCGTCACGGCAATGTTCTTGCCGCACAGATTGTCGTTGCTCAGGCCCAGCGGGTTTCCGGCCGCCACTGCCACGGAGACCCCGCTGTTGAAATAGTCGATCATGTCCAGGACCTCGAGCCGTTCGGGTGTGGGTGACATGGAGGTGGCGGTGAAGTCGTATCGCCCCCCATCGATGCCAGGAATGATGGTGTCGAAACTGGTGTTGACGAACTTCAGCCTGAGCCCGAGCTTCTTGGCAACCAGGCGGGCCACGTCCGGGTTGAGTCCGATCGGAGTGGTGCTGTCATCGGCAAGGAAAGTGGTCGGCGGGTAGTGCAGGTCCATCGCCACCTCCAGTTCGCCCTTGTCCTTGTAGGAGGCGGGCAGCAGGGCGACAGCGGCCGGGTCCGGCTGTACGCCCTCGGAGATATCGCCCGTATTCGACGTCGAGCCCGCGGCCCCATCGCTATCGGAGGTGCCACACGCGCTCAGGGTCACAAGGAGGGCGAAGCCGACAGCTGCGGCCTGGATTCTTGTTCTTGTCTTCATGGTTTTCCTTCGAGGATCTCAGCGAAAAGAGATTCGCTGAACGGATCGCGGGTTCTCAGACTCCCGGCCAGGTATCCCGTCGCCGCAGGTGGCGGGGTGTGCGTGCAGGGCATCTGCACGTCCGGATAGGGCTCATACAACCACTTCCACACCAGATTGTCGACAGTTAACAGCTATCTCCTTCACAGTTCGTGCCGGAGGTGTGCTGCGTCACACTACGCCGATAGCAAACTGTTGACAATTGACAATTCTGCGGTTTAGGGTCGAATCAGCAGGCAACGGAGTCCTGAGTGAGGGTGGCGACGACCGCCCGCAACTCCGCATCCTCCCCGGAACGGCAGTGCTTCCCGAACTGTCGCCGCCCTCACCTTCAATGAAACGGATGATCATGGCAGACACGACTTTCCGGCCGAAGTACGTCTCTTTCGATTGCTACGGCACGCTGATCAACTTCGACATCGATCCCACCACCCGTCGGCTGCTCGGGGACCGTCTTCATGAGGACGAGTGGCCCGCGTTCAAGAAGGTGTTCCGCGGGTATCGGTACGACGAGGTCTGCGGCGACTACAAGCCCTACGAGCAGATCCTTCAGGATTCCTTTGACCGGGTGTGCAAGCGGTGGGGCATTGGGCCGACCGAAGGCGCCGGCGCACAGTTCGCTGAGGCTGTACGTGGCTGGGTTGCCCACGAGGACGTGCCGGCTCCGCTGAAGACGATGGGCGATAACTACAAGCTGGTGATCCTGTCCAACGCAGACGACAGCTTCCTGGACATCAGCGTTCCGAAGCTCGGTGCCGACTTCCACGCCGTCCATACCGCCGAGCAGGCCCAGGCCTACAAGCCGCGCTACCAGGCATTCGAGTACATGCTCGACACCCTGAACGCCAAGCCGGAGGACTTCCTGCACGTCTCCTCGCACACGCGGTACGACATGATGCCGATGCACGATATGGGCTTCCGGAACCTGGTGCTGCTGGACCGTGGCTATGACCCCATCACCGCGGGCTACGACTACACCACCGTCGATTCTCTCGACGAGCTCAACAAACTCCTCGGCCTCTGAACCACGGGTAAGGCGAAAGGTCAATCGTGAAACTCATCCCTTACTGGCTGGACACCTCCGAACCCTCCGGCGACTACCGCCGGACGCCGGTGCCCGACGAGGTCGACGTCGCCATCATCGGCGCCGGATTCACCGGTCTCTCGGCGGCGGTCGAGTTCGCCCAGCACGGCGCGAGCGTTGTTGTCCTCGACCGCCATACGGTGGGTTGGGGTGCCTCCGGCCGCAACGGAGGGATGGCGACCACGGGATTGGCGATCGGCTTCAACACCGCGGTGAAACGGTACGGGGGCACCCGGGCCGTGAAAATGTTCCGGGAATACAACGATGCCATCGACACCATCGAGAAATTGGTGCACAACTATGGCATCGACTGCGACTTCCAGCGGTTCGGGAAACTGTCGCTGGCCTTTCATCCCTCCCACTACGAGGGAATGCTGAAGTCGCAGGAGCAACTGGCCGCCTTGGCCGACTACGAGGTTCTCACCATCCCGAAGTCCGAAATTCACAGTGAGATCGGCTCCGATTTCTATCACGGAGCGATGCTCGATCCGCTCGGTGCCGGGATGCACGTCGGAAAGTTCGCGCACGGCCTGGCCGGGGCAGCCGTTGCCGCCGGAGCTGTCATTTGTGAAAACGCTGCGGTCACAGAACTGCACAAGGTCTCGGGGACCGTGCACGATGTGCACACCACCCGCGGCATCGTCCGGGCGAAACAGGTGCTGGTAGCCACCAGTGGCTACACGGGCGCTGTGACGCCGTGGCTGCAGCGACGTGTGATTCCGGTGGGCAGCTTCATCATCGTCACCGAACCGCTGCCGGGCGAGGTGGTCGACCGAATTCTGCCGAACCGCCGCCAGGCCTCCGACAGCAAGATGCTGACCTACTACTTCCGCATCACTCCGGACAACCGGCTGCTGTTCGGCGGCCGCGCCCGCTTCGCGCTCTCGAGCCCGGATTCCGATATCAAGAGCGGCAGGATTCTGCGCAAGGCCATGATCGAGCTGTTTCCGTATCTGTCGAACACCAAGGTGGACTACACATGGGGTGGACTGGTCGATCTGTCCATGGACCAGATGGTCCACGCCGGCGTGCACGACGGAGTGTTCTACTCCCTCTGCTACAGCGGCCACGGTGTCCAGATGGCCGCCCACATGGGCAAGAAGATGGTCCACTACATGAGTGGCGACAAGACCGCGAACGTCTGGGAAGACTTGAAGAATCCCCCCGTCCCCGGACATTTCGGGCCCCCGTGGTTCCTGCCGATCATCGGTGGCGCCGCGAAGATCATCGACCGCATCAAATAGGCAGGGAGGCAATCTCATGCTCTCATCCACAACTGTCGTTGACGCGCTCCCGGAACCAGATGTTCGTCGGTCAGGAATTGCCACTATGCCCGGAGGGGCCTTCCTCGAGGGCCGATGGCAGGCCGCCGAAATGACCTTGGACGTGCGCGATCCCGAGGACGGGGTTTTGCTCGGCCGGGTGTGCAGCTCGACGGCCCAGGACGTGCGGCGCGCGATCGCGCACATCCACCGCCACCTGCAGACCGATCCGTGGCCGCTGCGCCCTCGCCGGCAGGCGCTCGAGAAGGCAGCCCGGCTGCTCGACGAACGGTCCGCGCGATTCGCCACCATCATTGCCGCCGAAAGCAGCAAGACCATCACCGAGGCCGAGCGTGAGGTTGTCCGCTGCATCGAGACGCTGCGACTCTCGGCCGCCGCCGCCAGCGAACTGTCCGGATCGACCCTGGACTTCGACGACAGCACCGCGGCCGCGAACAAGATCGGCTGGTACAGCCGGAAACCGGTGGGCATCGTCGCGGCGATCACACCGTTCAACGATCCCCTGAACCTGGTCGCGCACAAGCTGGGCCCCGCCCTCATCGCCGGCAACGGCGTGGTCCTCAAGCCCTCCGAGCAGACCCCCACGAGCGGGCTGGCCCTGGTTCAGTTACTGCTCGAAGCGGGAGTGCCGTCGGGACGGATCGCGGCGATCGTCGGCGGTCCCGGTGTGGCCGAAGCGCTCGTGACCGACGATCAGATCGACCTGATCACCTTCACCGGCGGACCCCGGACAGCCGAACGGATCGCCGCCGCCGCCGGTGCCAAGAAGGTCCTCTCCGAACTCGGCGGCAACAATGCCACGATCGTCTGCGCCGACGCCGATGCGGTCTCCGCCGCCGACGCGATCGTCACCGGGGCGTTCGGGGTCGCCGGGCAGAACTGCCTGTCGGTGCAACGGGTGTACGTGCACACCTCGCTCTTCGAGCGGGTTGTCGCGGAGGTCACCCGGGGCACGCGGGCACTGCGGATGGGGCCGAAGTTCGACCGCGGCACCGATGTTGGTCCGCTGATTTCCGAGGCCGAGGCCAGGCGCGTCGAGGAATGGGTGGACGAGGCCATTGCGGCGGGGGCGTCGCTCCACGCGGGAGGACAGCGGCGGGGCGCCTTCTACGAACCCACCGTCCTGACCGATGTTCCGGCGGCGTGCCGGGTGATCCGTGACGAAGTATTCGGCCCGGTCGTGACGATCATGCCTTTCGTCGAGGTCTCCGACGCCGTCCACGCGGCCAACGATTCCGAGTACGGACTGCAAGCGGGCATCTTCACCCAGTCGATGGATCTTGCTTTGACCATTGCCGAGCACCTGCACGTCGGTGCCGTGGTCATCAACGAAACCAGCGATGTCCGCATCGATTCGATGCCGTTCGGCGGCTTCAAGAAGTCCGGAGTCGGCCGCGAAGGAGTGCGGTACGCGGTCCACGCGATGACCGAACCCAAGAGCACCATCGTCAACCTCGGTGAATCGGAGGCACGCCTGCAGCTGCTTGGCGGGCGGCCAGAGCGGACAGCCTCATGAGCACGCACAAGATCGCGGTCATCGCCGGCGACGGCATCGGGCAGGAAGTGGTCCCGGCGGCGATCGCCTGCCTCGAGCGTATCGCGAAAATTCATGCTCTCGATCTGAAGTTCACGTATTTCGACTGGGGCTCGGAATACTACGTGCAACACGGGCGAATGATGCCCGCCGACGGCCTCGAGCAGCTCGCCGACCACCATGCGATCTTCCTGGGAGCGGTGGGTGCACCCGAGGTGTCCGATACCGAATCACTGTGGGGCCTGTTGATTCCCATCCGCCGGGAATTCCAGCAATACATCAACCTCCGGCCCGTGAAAACCCTCGACGGTGTCACCTCTCCGCTGGCGGTGAAGCACTCCATCGATCTGCTCATCGTGCGAGAAAACAACGAAGGGGAATATTCGGAGGTCGGCGGCCGGATGTACCGCGGTCTGCCGCACGAGAGCGCGGTGCAGGAAACCATCTTCACCCGACTCGGGGTTACCCGGGTCGCGCACTACGCCGCCGTTCTGGCTGCCTCTCGCCGAGGGCACCTGACGTCGGCCACCAAGAGCAACGGCATCATCCATACGATGCCGTTCTGGGATGAAGTCGTGGCGGAGACCGCGGGGCTCTACCCCGAGGTGAGCCTGACCAGCGAACTCGTTGACGCCCTGGCAGCACATCTGGTCCTGCGACCCTGGACCTACGATGTCATCGTCGCCTCCAACCTGTTCGGGGACATCCTTTCCGATCTCGGAAGCTCCGTCACCGGCTCCATCGGCTTGGCACCGAGCGCCAATCTCAACCCGGAAGGCGACTTCCCGTCACTGTTCGAACCGGTGCACGGGTCGGCTCCAGACATTGCCGGACGGGGTCTGGCCAACCCGGTGGGGCAGATCTGGTCGGGAGCGATGATGCTCGGGCACCTCGGCCACCCCGAGGCCGCCGACCACCTGCAGGCCGCCTTCGAGTCGGCTCTGCGCGAGGGCTTCGGTACCCGCGATGTCGGTGGAACCTCGTCGACGTCCGAGTTCACGTCCGCGGTCCTGTCCGCCATCGATGCCATCGCCGCGAATCCGGCGGCCGCCACCACACAAACGGTGCTATGACGACCGCTGCCGAACGCACCCGGCCCGTCGTCGCTGTCCTCTACCGGGAGGCCCTGCCGCCCCGGTTGGCGGAGATCGCGGAGATCTCCGAGGTTCGGTTGACCAAAGCCGACGGTCTCGCCGAAGCCCTCGACGGCGCGGACGTGTTGTACCAGTGGCATTCGTTCTCGCCGACACTGCGCGAGAACTGGGATGCCGCCACATCCCTGCAGTGGGTCCATGTCTCCGCGGCGGGGGTGAGTCAACTTCTGTTCGACGAACTGGTCGCCAGCGACATCGTCTATACCAACTCCCGAGGCGTGCTGAGCCGGGCCATCGCGGAGTTCGCGCTCGGGTTCGTGCTGGATATGGCCAAGGATGCGCAGACCTCGTTCCGGCTGCAGCAGCAAAACCGCTGGCAACACCGGGTTACCCGCAAGATCCAGGGGCAGTCCGCGCTGGTGGTCGGCACCGGGTCCATCGGCCGCGAAATCGCCCGCCTCTTTCGTGCCGTGGGTATCGAGGTCAGCGGCGCCGCCCGCTCCCGCCGGCCCGGTGATGCCGATTTCGACCAGATCCACTCCTCCGCAGACTTGGCCACGATTGCCGGTGAGTACGACTACATCGTGCTGGCGGCGCCATTGACCGCCGACACGAGGGGAGTGGTCGGCGCCGACGTGCTCGCGGCCATGACACCGACCGCACGGCTGATCAATGTCGGGCGCGGAGAACTCGTGGACACCGGTGCCCTGACCGACGCATTGGCGTCCGGTTCGATTGCCGGCGCCGCCCTCGATGTCGTGTATCCCGAGCCGCTGCCCGACGGACACGCTCTGTGGGGCATGGACAATGTCATCATCACCCCGCACATGAGCGGGGACACCGAAGACTATCTGGACGATCTCGGCCAACTCTTCGTCGACAATCTATGCCGGTTCTGCAATAGCGAACCACTGGAAAATGTCGTGGACAAGGCGCTCGGATTCGTCCCCGCTACTTGAATTCGGTGCATTCGGCGGCCCGCACAATACGGCGCCACACCGGCGGTTGCCCGTTACATCGCGTGATCACCCACCCGCAGCATCCCTCCAATTCACCCGAGACCACCATCGCGAGAACCGAGAGCAATGGCACAGATGACCGCACCGTCCCCATTGGAAGCCGATGGACGCAGGATCGAAACAGACTTCATGGGTGCTCGGGAAATCCCGGCTGCCGCCTACTGGGGTATCCAGACGCTCCGTGCCAGAGAGAACTTCGCCATCACCGGTACGGAGATCTCCTCGTATCCACTGCTCGTCGAGGCACTTGCGCAGATCAAGCATGCAGCGGTATTGGCAAACTTCGATCTGGGCTTTATCGACGATGTGAAGAAGGACGCCATCGGTAAGGCCTGCGAGGACATCGAACAGGGCCGCTTGCTGGACCAATTCGTGGTCGATGTCATCCAGGGTGGCGCCGGCACCTCGACGAATATGAACGCCAACGAGGTCATCGCCAACCGCGCACTGGAGATCCTCGGGTTCGACAAGGGCGAGTACTCCAGGATTCACCCCAACGGCGACGTGAACATGGGCCAGTCCACCAACGACGTCTATCCCACCGCGATTCGGATCGCGACCATCCAGGGCACCCGAAAGTTGTCAGCCGCCATGGCCCATCTTCGCCTGGCCTTGGCGCGCAAGGCCGTCGAGTTCGACGATGTGGTGAAGGTCGGCAGAACTCAACTGCAGGACGCGGTGCCGATGACCCTCGGTCAGGAGTTCAGCACTTATGCGGTGATGGTCGATGAGGATGAACGTCGAATCCGCGAAGCGCTGGTCCACCTGCATGAGATCAATCTGGGGGCAACCGCCATCGGTACCGGCCTCAACACCCATCCCGACTACGCCGCCCGTGCATGCACGCACCTGCAACGCATCACCGGCCTGCCGCTGGTGACGGCCGGCAACCTGGTGGAAGCCACCCAGGACTGCGGAGCCTTCGTGCTGTTCTCGGGGATGCTCAAACGAGTCGCGGTGAAACTGTCGAAGATCTGCAATGACCTGCGGCTGCTGTCCTCCGGCCCCCGGGCCGGCCTCGCCGAGATCAACCTCCCGCCACGACAGGCGGGATCGAGCATCATGCCCGGAAAGGTCAACCCGGTCATACCGGAAGTGGTCAACCAGGTGGCCTTCGAGGTCATCGGCAACGACCTCACCGTCACCATGGCGGCAGAGGCCGGGCAGTTGCAGCTGAACGCCTTCGAACCGATCATTGCGCGTTCACTGTTCGCCAGCCTGTCCTCTCTCACCGCCGCATGCACCAGCCTGGCCGACCACTGCATCGACGGGATCACCGCCAATAAGGACTTCCTACGCTTCCAGGTCGAGGCGAGCATCGGAGTCGTGACCGTCCTCAACCCGCTGATCGGCTACGACGCGGCAACCTCCATCGCCCGGCAGGCCCTGACCGAGGGGCGCAGCGTCACCGAACTCGTGCTGGAGCGCAGACTGCTCACCGCCGCTGACCTCGGCGACATCCTGCGTCCCGAACACCTGGCCAACCCACAAGCCCGCACCACCCAACGGCTGCCCTAGTGCCGTGCGGTGCCGGATGCGGACTCTGCCCTCGGACCGATGATCGCTGGCAGCGGATCGGTTGCGTACTCGGCACCATGATTCCCGACGCAGAACCGAAGGAGAGAATTCACCAGACTCCGATCGCCCACCGGACCCGTTCAGGCTGACCATTGTTCGTGAACGCACCCCGTCCTGGCGGGCGGGCGCCGACCCCTCTCGCCCTCCGGCCGTTTCCGTACCTCAGACCGGCCGCACAGCCAGCTGCCTGCCGAACAGAGAAACCAATGTCCATACGCAACAAGGGGGCACACCTGGGGGAAAGCCCGGATCACTCCGGCACCGCTGTACCGAGCGGATTCGATCCGGTGGAGTCAGATATCCGGCGCTACCGTCGACGGCGCGAACGACGACGAGATGCCGAACGATATCGCCTGAAACAGCTCAGCAAACACCCAAAAGAAGTAGAAGATTTCCTCGCTTTCGCCCGCCTTTGGGCACCGTTCGGCGGTCTGCCGGAGGAGGAGACCTTCATCAAATTCGGGATGCGCCCGCGGCGGTTCATCGAACGACTCTGGCAAATACTCGCCGAAATCCCCTGTGAAAAACAGGAAGTGGACGATATCCGGCAGGCCTACCCGCCGCCTGCGGCGGTGGTAACGGGTCCTGACTCCGGCGCTCCCATGACCGCGGATGGTCGAATGACGCCGGGTGGGGCGCCGTGATTCCCGCCGCCATCCAACGACGAAAATGCATACCTGTCCTGCAGTTTTACACTGGGACGAAATCCTCGATTCGCTATCCTCTGGGCAGCGATCGGCGGCCCCAGCGTGCCCATTGACGCGCAGCATATTCGCTTGCGGCATCTCCCTCGGAATCCCTTACTCGGTATCTCCGGTGGACATGTACCCGTCGATGATCTGCTTGTAGCGGCCGTCGGTGTAGCCCTCGAAGGGCGCGACCACTGCCGCGTTCTACGCCAGCAGCGACGGCACCGTCAGCGCAAATGCCCCGATCCGCGAGACCTTCACCCCTACCCGACCGACATGGTCGTCGCCACCAAGGTCGGCCCGGCGCAGACCCCAGAGGGCGGACTGCAGCAGACCACGGCCTCAGCAACGTCGACACCGACCAGCTCGCGGAGGCCCGGGCAATCGCGCCCGTCGCGGCCGTGCAGAGCCATTTCCACGCTGGGAAACGCGACGACACCGAGCTCCTGAGGGCTTGTGAGGAAGCCTGTATTGCCTTTGTGCCGTTCTTCCCGCTCGGTGGCGGCACGATCGACCTCACCGGTAACCGCATGGCCATGGCCGCCCAACGGCACGGCGCCACCGTCGCGCAGATCGCCCTGGCCTGGCTCCTCGCCTCCTCCCCCGTCACCCTCGCCATCCCCGGCACCGGGTCTCCCCCCATCTGGCCGAGAACATTGCCGGGGCGATCACCCTCACCCCGGAAGATCTCTCCAACCTCGCATGACACAAGAGTGAGCCCACACAGTCACCGGTGACCGATCCGGTGGCGGCCTCGAATCCGCGTGCTGCGCACCGCTGCCGACAAGGGTGGCCACGAGCGGTCCCCGGCAGTAGCCGACGCTATTGTGGAGCTAATCGGACTGATGTCCGGTTCTCGGACGGTGCCGTGCGAGGTTGTGGCTCCAAACCTGGTTGGAGCGAAATGAAGTCCGGGAACGACGGACCGCAACGCTCGGATGCACAGCGCAATCGCGAGCGAATCCTGGCGGTGGCGCTGGCCGAGTTGTCGCGCGACGCGGATGCCCCGCTGAGTTCGATCGCCAAAAAGGCAGGGTCGGGCAAGGCAGGTTCTACCGCAACTTCCCCAACCGTGAAGCGCTCGTTCTGGAGATTTACCGCCATGAGGTGCAACCACTCACCGATGCTGCGACAGAATTGCTCGATAACCGGGTGCCCGACCAGGCCCTGCGTGAATGGATGGAGCGGCTCGCCCGCTTCGCCGTCACCAAGGTCGGTTTGTCGGATGCCATGCGTCGGTTCATCGGCACGACCGACGCCCCAGCACAGCCGGGATACGCACGAGTAGTCGAGACGATCGAGACTCTGCTCGCGGCCAATCACGAGGCAGGCACCATCCGTCCCGGGGTGACCGCCGACGACTTCATCCTCTCCATCGCCGGCCTCTGGCAGATCGATACCCGCGGAGACTGGCAAGCCAAGACCGCTCGGCTCCTGGACCTCGTCATGGACGGTCTGCGCGCCGGAGCGCCCAGACAGGGAAATCAACGCGCTGAGATCGATACCGACGCCGCGGATCTCAGCAGCTGATTTCGATATTCCCTGGGTGGCGATCCATAGGCCTTGCGTCGCAATGAAGACGCTCGGGTCAGCCAATTACACTCGGGCTGCGTGCCGATGATCTCGGCGTACGCATCCGCAGCGGGTGCGCTGCCGTGTCGGCGACCGCCTCGAGTTCAGGCTCATGGACCAAACACCGGCGGTAATCTCCAATGCCGTAGCCCCTTTCGGTGGCGTCAACCAATCCGGCTTGGGCCGCGATGGGATCGAGCATACGTCCACCCAGTCGCCAGAGCACTCGCCCATCACCATCTCGACGGCTGGAATCCCACCCGCATCGCCACCGAACTGAACAAGAGCCGCTCCACCATCAGCCGGACACTCAGCGATGCCGCGACCTTCCGGTCCCACGAAACGACCCGCGAAGATCGCTGTCACGAGCGGGACAATCCGGAGCAGCCACGACAATTTCTCCCACCAGACGAACTCGCAGTGACCGCGAAATCCTCCCCCGCAAAGTGATCAGCTCCGTTTACCCCCCGCTGGTGCGGGCCACCTGCTCCCCCGGGCCCCACAGTCAATCGTGCAGACACCACCCGAACAGAACAGACGCATCGATCGGGCACCCCGCGCGAGCGTCTTGCCCGGCAACAAATGACATGACGATATTCCCGCCCCGACAATTTCGATGTGTACCCAATCCGCCTTGCCCGGACTGGTCGCACTCGTGGCGGGCCGACGATGTCAAGAGTTCGCCGTGATTACGTGTCCTCCTTGGCTCGCAGGCTCATCTACGGCGGCCGGGGCCACCTGCGAAGCAACGCCGATACTCGGCGCTATCCATCGACGTAGAAACCGACGCAATTCGGCACCGGCTCGACTACCAGACATCGGGTCGACGGCGAATGACAGCAGGATCCGCAGCAGGTATTCGATCATTTCGGTCAGCGAATCCCCGGTGTATCCGGATGCGGCCCAGTCGACGTCGGAGCGGTCGAGCACCGTGCGGCATGCCTCGAAGGCGGCCTCGCCCATCGCGACCCGGGAGAACGTTGCCGGCCGGCCCGTCGACAGCAAAAGACCGAGGTATCGGTCGTGCGGGACGCGTTCAACTGTGTAGGCGATAGCCTCGACAGCCAGATCCGCAGGATCGGTGATCCCTGCGAGATGAGCAAGCAGCCGATCGAGATACCCATCGGCCGCGGCGTACCCCACCGCTGCGAACAGGTCCTCGGTGCTGGAGAAGTGGCGATAGACCGTCTGCCGGATCACCCCGAGCTCGGCCGCCACATCGGACAGAGTCGCCTTGCGCGCACCGTGTCTGTCGATACACCGCATCGCTGCGTCGATAATGCGTTCCCTGGCCTCGGCGTCATCGCGTGGAGGCGATCCGTTCCATGCCGGTCGTCGACTCATATCACCAGTGTGCGGGACCGAGGTGGCAGCAGTCGGGACCCTGTGCCTGGTACCCTGACTCTCCGAACCGATCGGGAACGCCATATGTGCATCTCTTCGCGATTCCCACCCATGGGCGGTCCCGCGGTCATTCATGTCACTGGAATCGAACCCCACTGCCCTCCTCAGCCTTTCGGCCGCACATTCGCCTCATTGCTGGATCGCACTGCTCCGCACGGCGCGTCATCAGGACGTGAGCCACCGTCCCAGCTTGGTACCGAAGCCGTACTTGACCACCGCCTCCAGGCTTTGGATCGTCTTCTGCGAGTAGGGATACCAGACGCTGCCGCGCTCGGTCTGCCAGCGATCGAGCAGTATCGGCTGGGGCTGGGTGTATCCGCGCAGTGCGTCTGTTCCGTTGACATGGCCGACGCCACTGTCTTTGCGCCCGCCGAACGGCGCTTCGGGTACCCCGTAGATCACTGCCGCGTCATTGTGGACAACTGATCCTGTGGTGAGCCGCGCAGCGATTCGACGCGCCTTGTCGCTGTCTTTGGTGAACACCGAACCGCTCAGACCGTAATGGCTGTCGTTAGCGAGGCGGATCGCCTCGTCTTCGTCGCGAACGCGGGTGATCGCCACTACCGGACCGAAGGTTTCCTCGGTCATGAGTTGCATAGCGTGGGTCGCGCCGACGACGACAGTGGGCTGGAAGTACAGACCGTTCCCGGCTACGGGCGCACCGCCGACAGCGATATCGGCGCCCTTGGCCTTGGCGTCGTCGATATGCCGGGTGACGACGTCGAGCTGGCGATCCCAGAACAAGGGCCCCATATCGGCGTCGCCGGCACCGTAGGTGACGGCGGCGGCGCGTTGGGTTACCCGCCGAATGAATTCGTCAGCGACGCTGTCGACGACGTAGACCCGCTCGATGCTCATGCACACCTGGCCGGTATTGAACATCGACAGATAGACAGCGCCAGCCGCGGCGCGTTCGAGGTCTGCGTCCGCGCAGACGATCATGGCGTCCTTGCCGCCCAATTCCAGGGTGCAGGGCACCAGCCGGGGCGCGCATGAGGCCGCGATCTTGCGCCCGGTGCCGACACTTCCGGTGAAACACACCTTGTCGATGTCGGCGTCGACCAGCGCTGCGCCGGTTTCGCCGTCACCGTGCAGCACTTGGACCACATCGTCGGGCACGCCCGCTTTGTGCAAGATACGCGCTACCCATTCGCCCGATCGCGGCGTCACCTCCGAAGGCTTGAGGATGACGGTGTTGCCCGCCAGCAGTGCCTGCACGACCGGGTTGAGCGACAGCACGAACGGTGCGTTCCACGGCGTGATCACCCCGACGACACCCAGCGGTTGGTGATGGATGTAGAGCTTTTTCAGTGGGCGAAGTGAGCCGTGCAATCGTTGCCGATGCGGCCGCAGAACCCGGTGGGCGTATCGACTCCAGTAATTGAGGAAGTCGCAGGCGGGAACAATCTCCACCATCAGCGCCTCGATCCGCGGCTTGCCGGTCTCGGCACAGACAGTGCCGATGATCTCCTCGCGGCAATCGACGAGTATCTGCACCGCTGAACGCACGATCCTCGCGCGCTCACGCACACTCAGCGCGGCCCAATCAGGCTGTGCAACACGGGCTTTCGCCACGACACGTTCGACGTCCTCGGTAGTACCGACTTCGATCTCGTCAATCGGCTGTCGATCTATCGGGCTGTCCAGCGCGAGGCGACGGTGACCGTCGACGGAGTCAGGGAGTGGGCGGACGATAGCCATGAGGCTCTCCTCGGTTCGGGTTCGCGCTCACTGGTAGCGGACATCCCAGTGTTTGATGCCGTTGATGAAGCTCGATCGCAGGCGCTGCGGCTCGGTGACCTGCTGCAGGTTCGGCATCACGTCGGCAATTGCGTTGAACACGAGATCCAGCTGCAAACGAGCAAGGTTGGCGCCGACGCAGTAGTGGGCACCCGTGCCGCCGAATCCGAGGTGCGGATTGGGGTCGCGCAGAATGTCGAAGGTGAAGGGATCGTCGAAGGCTTCCTCGTCGAAATTGGCAGAGCTGTAGAACATTGCCACCCGCTGGCCGCGTTGGATCGATTGCCCCGCGAGTTCCACGTCCTCGGTGGCGGTACGCTGGAATGCGGTGACCGGGGTGGCCCAGCGGACGATTTCGTCCGGTGCTGTGCGTGGTCGCTGCTGCTGGTAGAGCTCCCATTGCTCGGGATGGTCGACGAATGCCTTCATGCCATGAGTTGTGGCGTTGCGGGTCGTCTCGTTACCTGCCACGGTCAGCAGGATCACGAAGAATCCGAACTCTTCCGATGTCAGCGACTCGCCGTCGACATCGGCGGTGACCAGTTGGGAAACGATATCGTCCATCGGACACTCCCGGCGGGCCTCGGCCATCTGCCATGCGTAACCGAGGACCTCCGCGGTAGCGGCGACCGGGTCGCCGTACTCCGGATCATCGAAATTGAGCATCTGGTTCGACCAATCGAACAGCTTGCCCCGATCTGCCTGAGGCACTCCGAGTAGTTCGGCGATCGCCTGCAACGGCAGCTCGCAGGCGACCTGCTCCACGAAGTCTCCGCCGCCGGTTTTCTTGGCCGCGTGCACGATCGCCTCGGCCCGTTCGGTCAGCGCTATGCGCAGGCTCTCGACGGCACGCGGGGTGAAACCCTTCGAGATGATCCGGCGGACCCGGCTGTGCTTGGGGGGGTCCATGTTGATCAGCATGGTCTTGGTCATCTCGAACGCCTCGGGTTCCACGTCGCCGGGGAAGCGGATAATCGCGCCATTGGCGTTGGAGGAGAACAGATCCGGCTTCCGGGAAATCTCGCGGATGTCTTCATGCCGGCTGACGACCCAGAAACCGCCGTCGCGGTAGGGGGCGCTCATCTCGTCGCTCTGCGCGTTCCACCACACCGGTGCGGTGCGCCGCAACAGGGCGAATTCCTGGACCGGCGTTCTGTCGGCCCACAGGTCGGGATCAGCGAAATCCAGACCTGCGGGTAGTAATTGCTGTGCCACGATGCACCTCCTGATCTACGGCGATATCGGCACGGCCTTCGCACATGACGCGCTCAGCGGGCAGATGACTGCCCGCCGGATGACCGTGCCGCCGCCAGGGCCGCCGCGAAGATCGAACGAGTTTCTGTTCACTGTCTGTAGCCCTGACTGTCGAGACATAATCATACACATCAGTTCACTGTGTATGACTAGACAATCTTGTCGGATACCGGGCAGATCATCCAGCACCGGCCCCGGAACCACACGAGCCGGCGGCGGACTCGGGCGCGATAGCCGCATTCACGCCTTCGCGGCCGCTGTCGATCCGCACTTCGAACCGGCTGAACTGCCAGAACTCCAACGTCGAGCGCACGACGACACCGGGGTGCCTGTTGTCACTGCAATGCCGCCATAGTACTGTCCATACATATGTCCAGCTCTGTGTCCGGGCAGAGCTCCAAACACATGAACGCCGACGCACCCGTACGAATGCGCTGTCCAGGCCGGGCAACCCGGCTACTGAGGCGCGTCACAGTGGTGAAGGCGTCGGATCTATCGGAGAGCCATGGCTTACGTCATCACACAACGGTGCTGCAACGACGCCAGCTGCGTCACCGAATGTCCTGTCGACTGCATTCGCCCGCGTCCGGAAGACCCTGAATTCGCTACCGCGGAAATGCTGCACATCGATCCCGGCACCTGCATCGATTGCGGTGCGTGCGTGGAAGCGTGCCCGGTGGATGCGATCTACGCCGACGACGACCTTCCGACTCGGCTTGCGCGGTATGCCGAGATAAATGCCGCGTATTTCGCGCAGAATCCGCTGGACACAACCGTCTCCTCCGCCGACCCGCCACAGCGGCTGCCCCGGGATCTCGAAACGCTTCGGGTGGCGATCGTCGGCACCGGACCTGCCGCGTGCTACGCCGCGGAGAATCTGCTCAGCCGCGGCAACGTCGAGATCGAGATGTTCGATCGACTTCCGGCACCGTGGGGGCTTGCCCGCTACGGTGTGGCGCCCGACCACTTCGAGACCCGACGGGTCACCGACATGTTCGCCGCGGCCTTCAAACGCGATGCGGTGCGATTCCACCTGAATGTCGAAGTAGGCAGGGACATCTCGCACGCCGAGCTGTTGGCACACTGCCACGCGGTGATCTATGCGGTCGGAGCGTCCAGCGACCGCCAGCTGGGCGTGCCGGGCGAGGATCTGCCCGGGTGCTGGTCGGCCACCGAATTCGTCGCCTGGTACAACGGGCACCCCGACTCCGCCGACTACGAATTCGACTTCTCGGGAGAACGAGCGGTCATCGTCGGCAACGGCAACGTCGCTTTGGATGCGGCGCGGATTCTCACCACCGATCCCGACCAGCTCGCGGCCACCGACATCGCCGTTCATGCCATCGAGGCGCTGCGCCGCAGCAACATTCGCGAGGTCGTTCTCCTCGGCCGACGCCCACTGGCGAACGCCTCGTTTTCGGGACCGGAATTTCTGGCCTTGAGCGACCTGCCCGATACCGCGATCGTCATCGATCCCACCGATATCGACGACGGCGTCCGTGCGGCGCTCGATGATCCGACCACCGATTCCGCGCTGCGTCTCAAACTCGACCTGGCCACCGACTACGCCAAGCGTGATCGAAGTGCGGACAAGCGCATCGTCTTCCGATTCCTCACCTCGCCCGCGGCATTATCCGGCCCTGACCGGGTCAGGAGCATCGACTGCGTGCGCAACGAAATGCACCCGACCCCGGACGGTCTGGTCGCGAGGCCGACGGCGGAAGTCGAAACCATCGAGACCTCACTGGTTTTGCGCGCCATCGGCTACCGCGGGAAGCCCATCCCTGATGTCCCGTTCGACGAGGCCGCCGGCGTCGTCCCCAATGATCACGGACGCGTAGTCGATGCTGGTACGCCGACCCCGGGCACCTATGTGGCCGGGTGGATAAAACGCGGCCCGCGTGGCGTCATCGGCAGCAACCGCGGTGACGCCGAGCAGACGGTGAGCGCCCTGGTCGACGACTTCATGTCCGGACAACTGAGCGCGCCAGGGCAGGACCGAGAAGCGTTGGCGGCGTTGATTGATCAGCGTTGCCCCGACATCGTCGACCGCGACGGGTGGACCGCGATCGACCGCGCCGAGAAAGCCGCCGGCGCCGCGGCCGGACGGCCGCGGATGAAGTTCACCCGGGTAGCCGAGATGGTCGCGGCTGCGCGCAGCTGACCCGCCCCTCGGCGACAGCCGTGGGTTCACACGAGGAGAAAACATGCCCATCCGTGTCGTGCACATCGGCACCGGCAATGTCGGCCGACTCGCGCTGGCCGGCCTGCTCACCAACCCGCAGTTCGAACTGGTGGGAGTGTGCGTATCGGCAAAGGAGAAAATCGGCAAGGATGCCGGTGAGCTCGCAGGCCTGAACATCACCACCGGCATCGAGGCCACCGATAGCCTCGAAACCGTTCTCGCCCTTCAGCCCGAATGCGCGGTCTATTGCGCCATGGGCGACACCCGGCTGGTAGAAGCACTGGAGGACTGCCGCAGCATCCTCGCCGCTGGTGTCAACATCGTCGGTTCCGCTCCCGGACTGCTGCAATACCCCTGGCAGGTGCTGCCCGACAAGTACTTCGCCCCCATCGAAGAGGCCGCGCTCGCGGGCAAGACCAGTGTGTTCATCACCGGAATCGATCCCGGTTTCGCCAACGACCTGATCCCCCTCGCCTTCGCCGGCACCTGCCAGCACATCGAACAGGTGCGCTGCTCGGAAATCGCCGACTACGCAACCTACGACGGCGCGACGGTCATGTTCGACGTTATGGGATTCGGCAAACCCCTCGACGAGGTCCCCATGCTCCTGCAGCCGGGCGTGCTGGGTATGGCCTGGGGTACGACGATCCGACAACTCGCAGCAGGTTTGGGAATCACTGTCGACGAAATCACCGATTCCTACGAACGCGAACCGGCGCCGAAGAGCTTCGACATCGCAGCCGGACATATCCCCGAGGGATCGGTCGCCGCGATACGTTTCGAGATCCGCGGCCTGGTGAAAGGACGACCCGTCATCGTCGTCGAGCACACCACCCGGCTGCGGGGAGACCTGCGGCCCGACTGGCCGCAGCCGGCGCAGCCCGGCGGGTCCTACCGAGTCGAGATCGTCGGCGAACCCTCCTACACCGTCGACATCTGCCCCACCAGCCGCCACGGCGACCACAATCACGCCGCGATCGTGGCAGCGGCCGGCCGGATCGTCAACGCAATCCCCGCCGTCGTTGCCGCCCCCGCCGGCATCCGCACCGCTCTCGACCTGCCGCTGATCACAGGAAGCGTTGTGTCCCAATGACTCTGCAGACCCGCACAAGCCGACGCGTGCGCTGGCTGACCCTCGACCGGCCCGACTCGCTCAACGCCTTCAACGAAGCGCTCTACGACGCGCTCACCGAAGCACTCCACGATGCTGCCGACGACCCCTCCGTCGCCGTCGTCGTGCTCACCGGCAACGGCCGTGCATTCAGCGCGGGAACCGATCTCAACGAAATGGCCGAACGCGTCGCCAACCCGGACTTCGTCGCGGGAAAACACGGATTCCTCGGTCTCATCGACGCTTTGACCGCCTTCCCCAAACCGCTCATCTGCGCGGTCAACGGGCTCGGACTCGGTATCGGTGCCACAATTCTCGGCTTCGCCGACCTGTCGTTCATCGCCTCCACCGCCTGTCTCAAGTGCCCGTTCACCAGCCTGGGAGTCGCCCCCGAAGCCGGATCGTCCTACTTGTTCCCGCAATTGCTCGGACGTCAGAACGCGGCATGGATACTGCTGTCCTCGCAATGGATAACCGCCACACAAGCACACCACATGGGGCTGGCGTGGCAGGTCTGCGAACCCGACGACCTCCTCGAAACCACCCGAAATCACGCCGAAATCCTTGCCGCGCAACCCATATCGAGCCTCATCGCAGTCAAACGCTGCATGACCGCACCCTTGCGCCAAGAGATCGCCGCCGCACGCGAACGCGAAAACAACAGCTTTGTCGAACTAATGGGCGGGCCCGCCAACAATGAGGCACTCGCAGCATTCGCCGAAGGCAGAGAACCCGACTTCACGACACTACCCAGCGGCTGGTAGAGCCCGCCGCGCATCGCGGCGCTGGACCCTAAGGAGCGGTGATGAATTCAGCGCACTTCTCGCCGATCATGTACGACGGCGCGTTGGTATTTCCGCCCGTGATGCTGGGCATGATCGAGGCATCGGCGACACGTAGCCCCTCGATCCCACGCACCCGCAATTGCGGGTCCACCACCGCGCGCTCGTCAACCCCCATCCGGCACGTGCCGACCGGGTGATAGACCGAGTGCACCCGGTTGGGCAACTCCCGCCGCAATGCCGTCTCGTCTTGGTAGGCCGGGCCGGGCGTGAACTCCTCGATGAGATCATCGGCAATCGCCTTGTGTGCCATCGCCTCTCGAATCATCCGCAATCCCTCGATAAGGAACTCCGTATCGGCAGGGTCTGTCAGATAGCCCGGATCGATGAGCGGGGAATCGAGCGGATCGGCCGACGCCAACCTCAATTCGCCCCGGCTCTTCGGGTATATCAGGGTGGGAAAGATCGTCAGCGACGCTCGCCGGTCCACCGTGTGAAGTTTGTCCTCGTCCTGATTCGGCACCGGATACGCCCACGGCAGCGTGTGTATTTGCAGGTCCGGGATGTCCTGAGCGAAGGAGGTTTTCACGAATCCGACCATCTCGAACATGGTGCGGCCGAACCAGGAACTGCCCGGGTGGTAGAACTCACGCAGGATCGCCGGCGCGAAATGAGTCAGGGTGCTGCGGTGCACGGCCTTCTTGGACACGAACGTCATCGGCACGAACAGGTGATCGTGCAGATTCTGCCCGACCGGCAGGTCCGCGTGCACCTCGATGCCGAGCTCACGCAGATGCCTCTCCGGGCCGATACCCGACAGCATCAGAATCTGCGGTGAACCGATGACGCCGCCGGACACGACAACTTCCTTGCCGGCCCGAATCTGGTAACGGCCCTTGTTGTCAATCACCTCGACGCCGGTTGCCCGGCCGTTGGCGATGACGATCCGGGCCACATGGGCGCCGGTCACGACCGTCAGATTCGGGTTCGGCCGGTCGGTGATATAGCCGCGGGCGGAGCTGTAGCGCAGGCCGTGGCGCACACTCTGCTGGAAAGTGCTGATGCCTTCCTGCGATTCGCCGTTGTAGTCCGCGATCTCAGAGACTCCGAAGGTAGCGGTGGCCGCTTCTACGAATTGTCGAGCGATCGGAGTCAGATTCTGCTGCCGCGTCACCTCGATGGGACCATCGGCGCCGCGAAGCTCGCTGGCCCCTTCTTCCCAATTCTCCAGACGCTTATACGCAGACAGCACCTCCGCATAGCTCCAGCCTGCGCAGCCCTCGGCGGCCCAGGAGTCGAAGTTGGCCTTATTGCCCCGCACGAACAGCATTCCGTTGACCGAGCTGGATCCACCGAGGACCTTGCCACGGGTCATCGGGATCTTCCTGCCGTTCGCGTATTTCTGCAGGGTCGAATACTGCTTCCAGGTCACCCGCTTTTTCAACTGCGGAACCGTATGAACCATCGCAACGGATCCCGGCATGCTGACCAACCGCGTGTTGTCCCTGCGCCCAGCCTCCAGCAGGATCACACTGGCGCCACCCTCAGCCAGCCGGCCGGCAACGATCGCCCCCGCGCTACCGGCGCCCACAACGACATAGTCAGCATCGGTCGCAGCCCCACGCCGGGACCGCTTGAACGACGATTCGCTCATAATTGATTACCTCGTCCTCGAAGTGCCTTCTCGATGCACGTAGCCGATACCTCGTACCGCATCAACGCCGGCCGATCATGTGGTTCAGATCCTCCACCGACCACGGCTGCTCGTGCGCATGGTCGCGGTAACCCAGCGGCGTCGTCACCGGGCGTTCGAACCTGCCGACGAATCCGCCTGCGGCAATGAAGATCTCACCGGTCACGGCACGAGCGACATCGCAGGCCAGATAGAGGTAGAGCGCAGCGGCGTATTCCGGTGGCGGTGCGTCCAGCGATCCGCGCATGCTCAACTCATCGAGCAGACCCCGCCGATGCAACTGACGAATATGCGCTTCGTAATCGGGGCCGGAGGACAGCTGAGTCTTCGCCCCTGGGCAGATGGCATTCACTCGAACACCGGAGTCCTTCAGTTCCGCGGCCATCGCCATGGTCAGGCTCGCGACCGCGCCCTTGCCGGCGGGATAGCCGGTACCCCCGTAATCACCGAGGTAGGCGAACGATCCGGTATTGATGATCGAACCGGCACCCCGCGCCGCCATCAGTGGCACCGCCGCGCGGCAGGTGTTGAAGACCGTCGTCAGGTGCGAATCGAGAAGCTCGCGCCACTCCGCGGTGGTCACGGTCAGTATGGAAGATCCGAACGATTCGGCGATTCCCGCGCAGTTCACCAGGATATCGATTCCACCGTAGGCTGACTCGCAGGTCGAGACCAGCCGTTCGGCGACGACCTCGTCCGCTGCGGAACCCGCTATGCCCAGCACCCTTCCACCGCTGCGGGCAATGGTTTCGGTCGCTCGGCCCACCGCCGTTTCACTGCGCGAATTGACCACGACGCCCGCGCCGTGGGCAGCCAGTTCACTCGCGACGGCCAGGCCGATGCCGCTGCCGCTGCCCACGACAACGGCCCCACGGCCGGCAAGTAGCTGGTCTTCGGACATCTCCGCTCCTCACTGCCGCGTGTTCCACACAGGCGACATGGACTTGTCAGTACGTCACAGGCGGCTATGGCAGATCCAAGGCGGTCAGCTTCGCGCTCAGGCGATCGAGATAGTGCAGGACTTCTTCGGTGGATCGATCCGGGAGCCCGTAGAGCACATCGGTGACCCCCTCGGCGGACCAGCGCGCGAGCTTGTCCGGATCCGGTTTGAAGTCCAGCGCGACGACCCGGGGGCGTCCCGATCGGCCGGCATCGGCCCAGATCTTGTGCAACAGTTCGAGTCTGGCGGAGATGTCGGTCTCGGTCGGGGTGGTGATCCAGCCATCACCGCTGCGTGCGATCCACTGGAAGGTCTTCTCGGTGCCGGCGGCCCCGATGAGCACCGGGATGTGGGATTGCAGCGGCTTGGGCCAGGCCCAGCTGGCACCGAAGCTCACGTACTGGCCGTCGTAGCTCGCTTCCTCCCGGGTCCACAGCTCCCGCATGGCCTCGACGTACTCGCGCAATACGGTGCGCCGCTTGTTCGGCGGTACCCCATGATCGGTGAGTTCGTCCGTGTTCCAGCCGAATCCGGCCCCGAGGGTGACGCGGCCGCCGGAAAGGTGATCGAGCGTCGCGATGGTTTTGGCCAGCGTGATCGGGTCGTGCTCAACCGGCAGGGCTACGGCGGTGGACAGTTCGATCCGTTCGGTCACCGCTGCCGCCATGGCCAGCGACACCCAGGGGTCCAGGGTGCGGGTGTAGCGGTCGTCGGGCAAGGAGGCATCGCCGGTCGAGGGATGTGCGGCTTCGCGTTTGACCGGGATGTGGGTGTGTTCCGGTACGAACAGCGACCGGAAGCCGCGCTCTTCGGCGGCCTTGGCAGCGTCCGCGGGTGTGATGCCGCGGTCGCTGGTGAACATTACTATTCCGAATCGCATACGGGCGCTACCTCTTTCGTGTTCATTTTGGTCATCGGCGAGCGGCCGCCCGGCCGGCGCGACGCCCATAGAAGCTGCCGTCACCCAGTGAGGCGCCGCTGGCGTAGCCGCCGGTGCAGATGCCCGCCGTACAGCGGCCCGCCGCGTAGAGGCCCGGAATCGGTTCACCCGATTCGTCCAGGACCCGCGCGTCGAGATCGGTCTGCAGTCCACCGAGCGGGAATCCCGCGGTGAACCCGCGCATGTCGAACGCTGCCACCGGGGACCCGATCGGCTTCAGCCATTCCGGCTTCTTGCCCAGCAGCGGATCGGTGCCCTTGGCGGCGTGTTCGTTGTAGTACGAGACCGTTTCCTGCAGAGCGTTTTCGGAAAGCCCAATCTCGGCTTCTAGTTCGGCGACCGATTCCGCGACCCAGGTTGGCTGCTGCCGGAAGAACGGCGTCGAGGTCACCGTTTTCAGCGCCGCTTCATGCCCCTCGTCGTCGATGATCAGAAAGGCCTGATTGTCCTGCTCGATCAGGGTGGCCTGCCCGATCCGGCCCGGATAGGTGTCCTCGGCGATATAGCGCTGTCCGCGGCCGTTGACGACGATGCCGCGGGCGAGCATCTGCGGATCGCCGAAGAAGGCGACCTCGGTGGCGTCCATGGCCTGCACCTGCCCGCCCACCACCTGTGCCACCCGGATGCCGATGCCGTCGTGCTCCTCGATCGCGGCGGCCGGGCGTCCGATCAGGCGCGGGGCATACGCGGCGACCATCTCCTCGTTGTAGGCGAAACTTCCCGTGGCAAGCACGACACCGCGGTCCGCGGCGACCGTGAGGTCTTGACCGTAGCGGCGGGCGACCACGCCGACCACCCGCCGGTCGTCGTCGACGATCAGCCGCTGGATTCGGGTGTCGTATTCCACTCGGACGCCGAGCTTTTCAGCGGTCTCGACCAGCGGCTTCATCAGCATGTAGCCGCCGCCCTTCTCCCCGGTACGCTTGTTCTGCATCTGCGGAACGTGACCGCGGGGCGCGGGCGTCGCGACCGTGTTGAACGGTGCGGCGTTCTCTCCGCCGGAGTACATGAGGCCCTCGTCGTGAGGTGGTTCCCAGCCGGGCTCGCCCCAGAACTCCTCCTTGAACCTGACCCCGCAGTCGACGAGCCAGTGGTAGTGATCGACACTGCCCCGGCAGTAGTCGGCGATCTTGGCCGGATCGGCGTTGGGACCGACGGCGGCCAGCAGGAATCGCTCCATGTTCTCCGCGCTGTCGTCGAATCCGAGCGCCCGCTGCAGCGGCGTGCCGCCTCCCAGGTACACGAAGCCACCGGCAAGGGCCGCGGCCCCGCCCCAGCCTCCGGTGCGTTCCAGAATCAGGACGTCGGCGCCGCATCGAGCGGCTTCGATCGCCGCGCAGACTCCGGCGATGCCGTAACCGGCGATGACGACATCCGCGCGGGCGCTCCACTCGGAGACATCCGATACCCGTTGTGGCTGTGGGTCATTCGCGTCAAACATGGTCGGCTGCGCCCCTCTCGCTTCGGGTTCAATATGATTCACGCCCGGCTCACTCACGATTGCTTGCGGCGTTCCTGCGCCAGCACCGCACCGACCGCGTTGTCGAGCTTGGTGCCCGGCGCCCATCCGATGTAGTGACACAGGAACAGCGCGACCTCACGCAATTGCTCCTCGGCGAGTTCACCATTGCGTAGCGCCGCGCCGAGCTGGATCTCGGCGACGTCGAACAGTCCTTGCGCACTGAGCGCTCCGAGCAGTAGCAGCCGCCGGTCCCGCACCGTCAGCGCGGGACGAGACCAGATTTCGGCGAACAGATGATCCGCGGTGACACCGAATAGGTCGCCGGGGCCGTCAGCGAAGTCCCAGCCGTACACTTCACCCATCTTGGCCAGTCCACGCTGCCGGATACTATTGTCGTCGTTGGCATTTTCACTAGTCATGATGCCTCCTTGTCGAGCAGCGTCACTCCGACGCCGAGCCCCTCGGCAAGTCGCCCCAGGGCGAGTTGCGCCAGCGGCAGTGGTACCGCGAGCCGGTCGCCCAGTTCGAGCGCGAGGGACAGGTCCTTCTCGCCGAGGTTGCGTACGTGGCCGAGAATGGGAAACCAGAAGTCGTTCGGGTCGATGGGCGCAGTGGTGTCGCGCAGCATGATCGCGCCCGGTCCTCCGGTCACGGCATCGGAGTGCCGTACTACCTCGCCGAGTTCGGAGATGTTGAGCCCGGCCGCCTCCGCCAGTCGCTGTGCCTCGGTGGCCGCGGTGAACGCGACGAAGTGAAGAAGATTGCGCGCCAGCTTCATTCGTGTCCCCGCACCAACCGCACCGGCGTGCACGATCAGATCCGAGAAACAGCCGAACGGCGCTCGGACGCGCTCCACCGCGGCATCACTGCCGCCGACCATGACGGCCAGGCCGCCGTGGGTGGCGGCCGTCGCGCCGCCACTGACGGGAGCGTCGACGAATTCGACGGCGCGGTCGGCGCAGACGGCGGCGAGGTTCTCCGCGGTCCGGTCGCTTATCGTCGAATGTACGGCTATGACGGTGCCCGCCGCGGCGGTGTTCAGAATGCCGGCTGGGCCCGTGACGACGTCGATGACCTGTGCGTCGTCGATGACGGTCACGCAGATCACCCGCGCCTTCGTCGCCAGCGCGGCCGGGTCGGCGGCTGAGCGAGCACCGGCCTCGGTGAACGGCAGGTTCGCCTCGGGCCGGACGTCGCAGACGGTGAGTCCGCCGGGCCATTCCAACAGCCGCTTGGCCATCGGCGCGCCCATATTGCCCAGCCCGATGAATCCCACGGGGAGGCTGGAGGATTCGGTCGTCATCGGATGATCTGCCCGCCGTCGACATTGAGGATCTGACCGGTGACCCAGCCCGCGTCGTCGGAGAGCAGGTACAGGCAGGCGCCCACTAGATCCTCTGGCGTACCCATGCGCTTGATCGGAATGCGAGACACCATGTCCTTCACGATGTTCCCGGGGGTGACGGTTTGGGTGGCCTCGGTGTCGATCGGCCCGGGCGCGATGGCATTGACGCGAATCTTCGAACCACCCAGCTCGGTGGCGAGCTGCTGGGTGAGGCCGTTGATGCCGACCTTGGCCAGACCGTAGAAGCCCGAGTACAGCCAGGCGGCCGTAGAGGACTGGTTGACGATTGACCCGCCGCCCGCGGCGACCATGGGCTGCCACACCGCGCGCGTCACATTGAGCGCGCCGTCGAGATTCACGCCCATGAACTTCTTGTAGTAGTCCCAGGGCACGGTGAGCAGCAGGTCGAGCTTCATGTCGCCGTAGATGGCGGCATTGTTGACCAGATGATTGACGGCCCCGAACTGGGCGACAGTGAATTCCGCGAGCGCGGTGGCGGATTCGGGATCGGAGACGTCGACGCGCTGGAAGGCCGCGGTGCCGCCGTCGGCGGTGATCTGCTTTGCGACCTCCTCGCCGCGCTCGGCGTTGAGGTCGGCGACGACGACGTTCGCGCCTTCCGCGGCAAGCGCTTTGGCGTACGCCGCGCCGATGCCCTGTGCCGCGCCGGTGACGATCGCGGTGCGACCGGTGAAACGTGCCATGTGTGTTCAGCTCCTCGTGCTGGATGTCGGTGAGTTCAGGCAGGGGTGGCGATCAATTTGGTTTCGAGGTATTCCTCGAAGCCCGCGACGCCCATCTCCCGGCCGATGCCGGATTGCTTGTAGCCGCCGAACGGCGCGTCCGCGTGGTACCAGAGCCCGCCGTTCACACTCAGCGTCCCGGTGCGCACGCCAGAGACCACCCGGTCGACGCGTTCGGGATCGGCGCCCCACACCGAACCGGAAAGACCGTAGGGCGATTCGTTGGCCAGCCGGATCGCATCGGCGTCACCGTCGTACGGAATCACGACGAGCACCGGACCGAAGATTTCCTCCTGGGCGACGGTGGCGGTGTTGCCGAGCCCGGCGATGAGCGTCGGCTCGACGAAGAAGCCCCGGTCTTTGCCTGACGGCCGACCGCCCCCGACCACGATGCGCCCGCCCTCGGCGCGGGCGATGTCGAGATAGCGCTCCACCCGATCGCGCTGGCGTGCGGAAATCAAAGGCCCACACACGGTCCCGGGCTTGGTCGGATCGTCGGCCCGGATGCCGGACAGCGCTTTGGCCGCCGCGGCGACCGCCTCGTCGTAGGCCGCGCGCGGCACCAGCATGCGAGTGGTCAACGCGCAGCCTTGTCCGGCGTGCAGGGCGACCGAGAACGCGGTATAGCTCGCGGCGCCCGCGATGTCGGCGTCGTCGAGGACGATGGCGGCAGATTTGCCGCCGAGCTCGAGGAACGTGCGCTTGAGGGAGGCCGACGCACCCGCCATCACCGATCGCCCCGTTTGGGTCGATCCGGTGAAGGTGATCATGTCGACCCGCGGATCCTCGACCAGCCGCGCCCCCAGGGTGTGGTCATCGGAGGTGACGATATTGAGCACGCCCGCCGGGATGTCGGTGTGCTCGGCAATGAGCGGGCCGAGTGCCGCCGCACATACCAATGTCGGTGCGACGACACCGCTCAGCTCGTCCCGGATGTCCACTTCGAGGTTCACCTCGATCTGCCGCAGCGTTCCGGGTTCGGGTTTCGTGGCGCGCAATTGCGCCAGACCCGCATGGCCGAGTCCACTCAGGAATGCCGGGCTGAACGCCAGCAGCGGGCCGAATGCGGAGGCCATTTCGGGACCGGCCTCCAATGAGGCCGCCCAGCCGTGCAGGGTGAGCAGTTGCCGGGGATCCTCCGTC
>NZ_BAGN01000427.1 GCF_000308835.1 Nocardia vinacea NBRC 16497
TCAACAATCAGGGCGCCGATCGCTGACAATTCACTGAACCGACCGCTTGTCGAAACCGTATCNCCGGGAATGAATCCCAGGACCTGCACACGTCCGGGTTCGATTCGGGGCAGCTTCGATCGTTGTGCGGCCGCTCGTTATGATCACGATCCTCTGCTTACGATCCTCTGCCCGCTGTCCACCCACGAAAAGGAATGCCCATGGCACGCAAGGTCGTTGTGACGCTCGTCGATGACTTCGACGGCAAATCCGCTGCCGAGGAAACAGTGGCCTTCGCCCTCGACGGCGTCGAATACGAGATCGACCTATCCACCATCAACGCCGGCCAGCTGCGCGGCATCTTCGAGCCGTGGACCTCGAGCGCTCGAAAAATCGGCCGCGCGGCCCGGGGCAAGAGCCAGACCTCGCGCACGGCCAACGACCGCGCCCGCACCGTCGCCATCCGCGACTGGGCCCGCGCCAAAGGCATCGCGGTGTCAGCCCGCGGACGGATTTCAGCAGAAGTAGCCCAAGCGTACGAGAAGGCCAACGCCTAGCCGCTGTGCAGCCTGGCGCTGACCACCACGTCGTCAGTCGGCGGGATGCAATATCCCGGTAGCGGTTTGCCGTCCGAAACCGTCCCGCGCGACGGTCGCAAGTGCACCGTCGCGCGGGGTCGCCGAGACGACCAGCCCTTGATGGTCGAACAGCGGTGACCGCAGCCGATAGTCGAAGACCTGGTCACCGGTGTATCCGTGGGCCCGGGCGGCCTCGGCCATGGCCAGGGCCTGCAACGGTCCGTGCACAAGCAGACCGGGATAGCCCTCGACATCGCGGGCGTAGTCGCGGTCGTAGTGGATGCGGTGGCCGTTGTAGGTGAGCGCGGAATACCGGAACAGCAGGGTCGGGGATGTTTCGATGGTCCATTCGTCCTCGGCGGGCGGCACTTTCGCGGCCTGGTCCGGTTCCGGTTCGCTGGTTCCTCCGCTCGCCTCGACGGCGTCGCGGTAGACGATATCCTGCCGTTCGTCCACGACGATTCGATCGCCCTGCAGTATCTGGTGGCCGACCACGACGAAGGTCAACGCGCCGCTGCGCCCCTGTTTCTCTTGTGTGGACAGCACTGTCGTTCGTTTCGTCGCTGATTCGCCGCACACCAGCACACCGCGGGTGCGCACCTGCCCTCCGGCCCACATCCGGCGTCGTCCAGGCCCCGGCGGCGCCGGAACGGTATTGCGAATCGGATGACCATCGGGTCCCAGATCCGACTGTGCGGGGCGTTCCAGCAAATAGATCCAGTGCCACAGCAGCGGAAGCCCCTTGTCGAGCTCGGGCAGTGGCACACCGAGCAGCCCGCTCAGTGCCTCCGCCGGACCGGGCACCAGCAATTCGGTGCGTTCGATCACGTCGGTCATGCTGGCGACTCCTTCGAAACATGTTCTGCCGATACGAATTCCGCGCGCAAGGCCGCGGTGTGCTCACCCAGCCGAGGCACCGCTCCCATCGCCGGTTCCCAGCCGCCCACCACCGGCGGCAGCATGGCCTGCATTACCCCACCGGGTGTATCCACCGGCCGCCAACGATCGCGGGCCGCGAGCTGCGGATGCTCGGTGAACTCGGCCGGTGTGCGCAACCGCGCATTCGCGATACCGGCCTGTTCCAGCAGCTCGATGACCTCATCGGTGCCGAATGCGGCAAATGCCTGCTCCAGCAGCATGGTCAACTCGCCGTCGTGTGCCACCCGATCGGTATTGGTCGCGAACCGCGGATCCTCGATCAGGTCGGTGCGTTCCAGCACCGCGTCGCACAGTGCAGTCCACTCGCGCTCGTTCTGGATACCGAGGAATACGGTGCCGTCGGCGGTGCGGAACGGACCGTATGGCGAGATCGACGGATGTTTCGCCGCAGTGCGGCGCGGTGGTTCGTCGCCGTAGCGGGAGAAATAGGCGGGCTGACTCATCCACTCCCCGAGCGCATCGATCATCGCGACGTGCAGACTCGCCCCGACACCGGTGCGCGCCCGGTCGTAGAGCGCGGTGAGGATGCCGCTGTAGGCATACATCCCGGTGGCGATATCGGCGATCGAGAAGCCCGCTTTGGCGGGCACTTCCGGTGTGCCCGTTGACATCACGAGCCCGGTCTCGCATTGCAGCAACAGGTCGTAGGCCTTCTTGGACCGATACGGACCGTCGGGGCCGTAGCCGGAGATCGAGCAGTGGATCAGCTCGGGCCGGGCCGCGCGCAGCGTTTCGGCATCGAGTCCGAGCCGTTCGGCGGCACCGGGGACCAGGTTCTGCACGAATACATCGGCCCGGGCGATCATCACATCGAGCAGCCGGCGGTCGGCTGGATCCTTGACGTCGAGTTCAACGCTTTCCTTGCCCCGATTGAGCCACACGAAATAGCTCGACTCCCCGTGGACGGTTTGGTCGTAGCGTCGGGCGAAATCGCCGCCACCAGGGCGTTCGATCTTGATCACGCGGGCACCGAGATCGGCGAGCTGGCGGGTCGCGAACGGCGCGGCAACGGCCTGTTCGACCGCGACGACGGTGATGTCTTGGAGAGGGCGGCGCATGCGGTGCCTTCCGGGAACGTCGGTGCCGGACAACTCAGTTGATCCGATTACGGCTGATCAGCTGGCGGGCGATCACACCGCGCTGAATCTCGTTGGTGCCCTCACCGACGATCATCAGCGGCGCGTCGCGGAAGTAGCGTTCCACATCGAATTCGGTGGAATACCCGTAGCCGCCGTGCACGCGCACGGCATTGAGCGCGATCTCCATGGCGGTCTCGGAGGCGAACAGTTTCGCCATACCGGCCTCCATATCGGCGCGCTCGCCCGAGTCGTAGCGGCGCGCCGCGTACTGCACCAACTGGCGCGCGGCGGTCAGTTTCGTCGCCATATCGGCGAGATAGTTGCCGACGGACTGGTGCTGCCAGATGGGTTTGCCGAAGCTTTCCCGTTGCTGGGCATAGCGAATCGAATCCTCCAGCGCAGCCTGACCGACGCCCAGCGCGCGCGATGCCACCTGGATCCGCCCGATCTCCAGGCCGCGCATCATCTGCGCGAAGCCCGCGCCCTCGACCCCGCCGAGCAGCGCCGATGCGGGCACCCGCATATCGTCGAAGGTCAGCTCACAGCTTTCGACACCCTTGTAGCCGAGTTTGGGCAGATCCCGCGACACCGTGAATCCGGGCCCCCTCTCCACCAGCAGAATGCTGATCCCACGATGCGCGGGTTCCGCGGCCGGATCGGTCTTGCACAACAGGGCGACCAGATCCGACCGGCGGGCATTGCTGATCCAGGTCTTGGACCCGTTGACGATGTATTCCTCGCCGATCCGGCGGGCCGTCGTGCGCATCGCCTGTAGATCCGATCCGCCGCCCGGTTCGGTCAGCGCCATGGTCGCACGCAGCTCGCCGGTCGCCATCCGAGGCAGGTAACTGTCCTTCTGCTCCTGAGTTCCGTAGTCCAGCAACAGTTTTGCGACCACCGTGTGACCGCCCATCGCCCCCGCCAGGCTCATCCAGCCGCGCGAGAGCTCCTCGGTGACGGCGGCGTAGCACGGTGTGGACACCTTGGCCGCGCCCCACGGTTCCGGGATGGCCAGCCCGTAGATCCCGAGCTGTTTCATCTGGTCGATCAGCTTCTCCGGGTAGGTGTTCGTATGGTCGAGCTCCTGCGCGACGGGTTTGACCTCCCGGTCCACGAAGTCACGCACCACCGCGACGATCGCGGTTTCTTCCTCGTTGAGCTCGTCCACGACGACTTCCTCTCGACCCTCGGCGATAGACCCACGCACTACCATCATGAGAGTAAATACAGACCTGGGTAAAATGCCGAGTTCTGATACCACTATGCCGGTTCGCGATGCGCAGGAGGAGCGGATGGACTTCAAGCAGTTGAAGGCCATGGTCACGGTGGCCGAGGTCGGCAGCGTCACCAAGGCCGCGGAGTTGCTGCACCTGGTCCAACCCGCCGTCACCCGGCAGATACGGATGCTCGAACAGGAACTCGGTGTCGCACTGTTCGAGCGCACCCGGCAGGGTATGCGCCCGACCGAGGCCGGGACGGTCATGGTCGAGCGGGCGCGGCGGGCCCTGCACGAACTGGATCGTGCCCGCGCCGAACTCCGCCCGGCACCCGGTGTCGTTACCGGGGTGGTCACCGTCGGCCTGCTGGAGAGCGCCGCCGACCTCTTGGCCGAACCACTTGTTTCGGCGCTCGCCCACGATCATCCCGGCATCGAATTGCGTGTGCTCACCGGCTATTCCGGACATCTACAGCGCTGGCTCGACGACGGCGATCTGGATCTGAGCCTGCTGTACAACCTGACCAGCACACCGTCGCTCAATGTCGAACCGCTTGCGCGGGAACGGCTCTGGGTGGTCGCGCCCCCGAGCGCCGATCTGCATACCGACCGTCCCGTCACCTTGGCCGAGGTCGCAACCCATCCGATGGTGATGCCCGCGCCGGGGCATGCGTTGCGCGCCCTCATCGACGGCGCCTCCGCGCGGACGCAGGTGAATTTCGACGTGACCGTCCAGACCAATTCACTGCGCATGCAGAAACTGCTGGTGCTCGGCGGGCACGGCTGGACGATCCTGCCCGGCGTCGGCATTGCCGACGATGTCGCCAGCGGAACGCTCAGCGCCGCACCGCTGTGCGACCCGGAGGTCTGGCGCCTGATCGTCCTCGGCATACCGCGCACCGGCCGCGTACCCGCTGCCGCCGAAGTCGTTGCGGCCGAACTCATCCGCCAGGTACGCACCGCGGTAGCGGAGGGGCGCTGGCCCTCGGCCCGACTCGTCGACCGCAGCGAAACCGCGGCGGATTGACCAGATCGATTGCCGTCGAACGGTTCGGGTCGAGCAGACGCCCATCGCGTCACGCACCAGCGCCATATGCCGTCCGGAAATACAGGCATCAATTCTTTTTATTTCTCAACTGTCTTCATCATCACTCATGATCGGTCGCAGAGTCTTCTGATACCGAGGTTCGCCATGCAGCAGTATCCGATGTTCATCGACGGGCATGACCATCAGCCGATCGGCGGCGAGTGGTTCCCCACCGACAACCCGTATCTCGGCGAACCATGGGCCCGAATCGCCAAGGGCGGCGCCGAGGATGTCGACGTCGCAGTGCAGGCCGCCCACCGGGCCTCGACCTCCGGTCCCTGGCCGGAACTCACCGCGAGCGGTCGCGGCGCACTGCTTCGCCGCCTCGGCGACACCCTCGCCGAGCATGCACACCGACTGGCCGAGCTCGAGGTCCGCGACAACGGCAAATTATTTGCCGAGATGTATGGCCAGCTCAGCTATCTGCCGCAGTGGTTCTACTACTACGGCGGACTGGCCGACAAGATCGAGGGGACAGTGCTGCCGCTGGACAAGATTGGCTACTTCGCCTACACGCGCCATGAGCCCGTCGGTGTCGTCGGCATCATCACGCCGTGGAATTCACCGCTGATGCTGCTGACCTGGAAACTGGCCCCGGCCCTCGCCGCAGGCTGCACAGTGGTGATCAAACCGTCGGAATTCACCTCCGCCTCCACCATCGAGCTGGTCAGGCTGTTCCATGCGGCCGGATTGCCACCGGGCGTGATCAATGTGGTGACCGGCTTCGGCACCGACGTCGGCACCGCCCTCGTCGAGCACCCGCTGGTCCGCAAGATCACCTTCACCGGATCCGATCTCACCGGGCGCGGAATCAACGAGGCCGCGGCCCGCGACCTCAAGCACGTAAGTCTCGAACTGGGCGGTAAATCCCCGAATATCGTATTCGCCGACGCCGACCTCGACGCCGCCGTCAACGGAGTCGTCTCCGGCATCTTCGCCGCCACCGGCCAGACCTGTATCGCCGGATCGCGACTGCTGGTCCAGGACAGCATTCACGACGAATTCGTCGCGCGCGTAGTGGAACTCGCACGTACCGCCCGCATGGGCGATCCCATGTCCGAGAACACCGAGGTCGGCCCGATCACCACACCGGCGCAATACACGAAGGTGCTGGACTACCTTCGGATCGCCGAAAAAGAAGGCGCCACACTGGCTTTGGGCGGAGCACCCGCGACGCGCCCGGAATGCGGCAACGGCTGGTTCATCGAACCGACCATCTTCACCGGCGTCGACAATCGGATGCGCATCGCGCAGGAGGAAGTCTTCGGACCGGTGCTCGCCGTCATCCCGTTTCGCGCCGAAGACGATGCCGTCGCCCTCGCCAACGATGTCCGCTTCGGCCTCGGTGCAGGCGTCTGGACCAGTGATATCGGCCGTGCACTACGCATGGCCGAACGCATTCGCTCCGGCACCGTATGGGTGAACACCTATCGCGCCGTCAGTTTCATGGCACCGTTCGGCGGAGTCAAGGATTCCGGGATCGGCAGGGAAAACGGTATCGATGCCGTCCGGGAATATCTCGAAACCAAGACGGTCTGGATCAATTCCGGTGCGCCCGTGGGAAATCCCTTCGTGATCCGCTGATCCGCCGAGGCCGGTCGCCGATCCGACATGGCGTCGCAGTAGAGGTGAGCTGCGAGCATCTGAGCGACATAGAGATCGACCTCAGACGTGGGCACACGCGGGATCCGGAAAGTATCACCGCGCCACCCATCGGTGAATGATGACGCCGGAGATGTGCCAAGTTCTACGTAGCAGTCACGCGGGCACGGTCAAGCGTCGCCTTCGTCCTATAGCCAGACACTACTCACTCTTTGCGTTTGCCAGATAGCGAGAGGCATGCCACCTCGTCCCATCGGTATTTGCACCCCCGCCGCTCAAGCGCAACCATTGTCACGTCGGAAACCGTGACAGCAACGCCATCGAGCGGCGCGTCTATAGCAGCCGCCGATGCAGCAGCCTCCGCCGAGAGTCCCTCATACATCGGGTAGGCAATCGTCACGTGTGGCGCGGAGGACGAGTCCTTCACCGGAGCATCAGGGAAGGCGGACAGGGTTGCTGCGCGCAGTGTGTCTCGAAGGTTATTGATCTGCTCGGCGGGCGACAGGATAAACCCGATCGCACCACGGAGATTGGTCAGCCGCTCAATCGTCAGGGTGAACGGGGCCTGATCTTCACACGCGCTTCTGGCAGCTTCAGTGATCGAGGCTCGCTGCTCCGGTGTACTCGCACCGTCATGGGCGATCCTGTCGAGCGTGAGGTGAAGGCCGTCATCCGGCGTCAGGTCGAAGAGCCTCGTATCTATCGACTGCTGGCAGTCTTTGGCGGCTGCATGAAGGTCCGGCGCGTGCTCAAAGGTGAGGAACCAGTAGTAGCCAAGCGGACCGATACGTCCCTCACGCGGTCGCCTATCCATGCTGTTCATCGGGAGTATTCACGCTCGTCAGCATGTCCCGGAGCGTGGTCTCATAGTCGGCTACCGGTAACAGGTGTAGTCGACGCGGTTTAGTGATAGAGGTCATGCATTGGTCGCCTACTTCGTGGTGTTGCTCGCATCGATCTCGCCCAGTGTTACCGGACACGACTCGGGCGGGATGGGCTACGTAGGAAGATCAGCGGTCTGATCGCTGATGCTCGCCTCATCAAGACGTTGCGGGCGTGTCGCGCAAACGTGTCGTTATTGGGATCTACGGCTAGATCGGGGGGCCGGAGTAGGGCTTGCGGATTGCTGTGAGGAGTAGGACGTTCTGGGTTTGATTGATGTCGGCGACGCTGAGGCGGTAGGAGGCCGGCTCGCCGGTCGCGGGGTCGCGCACGTGCAGCAAGTCGCTGGTGTCGCGGCCGTAGGAGACCTCGATGCTGGAGAACCACTGGCGGCGGAATTCCTTGATCGGGCGGAGCTGGCGCATGACGTCGTGGGCTTGCTCGGAGTCGCGGTAGCGACCGAGCACGGCTTTGAGTGTGGCCACACTGTAGGCGGATTCGTGCGGCCACCGGACATGGACTGCCTGGGGTGCCGCGCTGAACATCCACACCGGGATGCAGTCGGTTTCCTCCAGGCCGGGTGCCGCCGCTCGAAACGAATCGTTGCAGGCCAGCACATTCCAGAGCGGGTCGACACAGGCCGCGAGGACTTCACGTCGCTCGAGGTCGTCGAGATGGCTGATCAGGTCGACGTTGTTCTGAACGCACTCGCGAAGCTTGTCGGCGGGCGCGAGTTCCTCGGCGGGGGCGCGTAGTTCGCGTAGGTGGCGTGCCTGGATGGAGTTGAGCCCGTAGCCGTTGATGATCTTCTCGAGCGTTTCGAAGGTCGGGGTGTCGGTGTCCTTCTCGATATTGAACAGGGGGCCGCGGCAGGGTCAGGCGGCGCGCAAATGGGCTGAGGCGATGAATATCTCGGCGGTGTCCTCGAGTGCAAGCAGCATAGGATCGGCGTGGCCACGCCATCGGATCTCGAACTTCCCGGCGCGCTTTATCAGCGACTGGTGCCGCGACATAGAACTCCTCCACGCGGATAGCCCTCGGTCGCAGCGGTCAGCCACAACGCGCAACGCAATCAGGACGTGAGCAGTGGCTGAACAGCTTGCACTTCGCCTGAAGGTCTTCGCCTTTGCCGGTTCGACACGCTGTTACCGACGTTCATGGTCAATAGGCCTCGCCACGGACAGCGCCACTGTTGACGCCGAGGCAATCTTGGTGGATCATCTCTCACCGAGAGCGCTGCTCTCTAATAAGATCAATGCTCACGGAGGTATGATGCGTTCTACATTCATCGCCGCGATCTGCTACTCGGCAGCGTGGGTCATCGGGCTGGCGTTCGGTCCGGCCAGCGTCCCTTTAACTGCGACGAACACCGAAATTGCGGCCGCCTACGAGGCTCGGCCTGGTGGGTTCGCAATGCAGTCGTTCTTCGTGCACGGGCTCGCGGGTGTGCTGCTGGCGGTGGTGGTTATCGGGCTGCGTGGTCGATTGACAGGCGTTGCCAAAGACATGGTCACAACGGGAGGTTTGGCAGCAGTGGGCGCCTCTTTGACACAGTTCGGAGTCGAGGTGGCGCTGTCGACCACAGCGACTCCGGTGCTATTCGAGCTAACCACCCGACTGGATGGGCTGAAGATGTTTGCGCTGGCCGGGTTGGCAGTAGGCACGTCGCTGCGGCGCCGCGATGTTGTCGCGTATCTAGGCTTGGCTCTCGCGGCTGCGCTGGCAGTGTCCGGGGTTGGCTATCTAGCGATGTATCAGCCTTTGGCTGACGCCGCATACGTTTCGGGTGTCCTTCTGCTGCTTTGGGTACCGGTGGCCGCCTATCGAGTGCCAATGTCGACTAGGGCGTGTTTCATAAGTGCTGAGGGGTGATCGCCGCTGTCACGGTTGAGGCTGAAAGTCGTTGCCGGAGTGGGTGTGTCGATGCCGTGAGATGGGCGAGGTCTCCGGTAGATGGGTTCAGCGACCAAGCAGAACCTGAATACCGGAGACCTCGTGGCCAGCGTAGCGGTGGCGGGGCGAGCGGATTTGACCGATGCCCAGTGGGCGCGGTTGGAGCCGTTGCTGCCTCGTGGCAAGAAGGCGGGTCGTCCGCCGAAGTGGAGCAAACGCCAGATCATCCACGGGATTCGGTGGCGCACTCGGGTGGGTGCGCCGTGGCGGGATGTGCCGGATCGGTATGGGCCATGGCAGACGGTGTATGGGTTGTTCCGGCGGTGGCAGCGTGCGGGGAACTGGGCGTTGCTGCTGAAGTTGTTGCAGATACTGGCCGATGCGAATGGCGGTATCTGCTGGCAGGTGAGTGTGGACTCGACCATCATGCGGGCCCATCAGCATGCCGCCGGGGCTGTCCGCGATGGCGGCGCTCAGGCCGAGCCGCCGGGTGGGGTCGAGGTCGAGCCGGCCGATCACGCGGTCGGCCGGTCTCGGGGTGGATGGTCGACGAAGCTGCACCTGGCCTGTGAACAGGGTTTGGTGCCGTTGGCGGTCCTGATCACCGGTGGTCAGGCCGGTGACAGTCCGCACTTCACCACGGTGCTGGATGCGGTCTGGGTACCGCGGCTCGGTGGTGGGCGCCCGCGTGTGCGCCCAGACCGAGTGTTGGCGGACAAGGCCTATTCCTCCCGCGCCAACCGCGCTTACCTGGCTCGACGCGGAATCCGGGCCACTTTCCCGGTGCCGGGAGACCAGGTCGGTCACCGGCTCCGGCGCGGCGCGCGAGGTGGTCGGCCGCATGCGTTCGATGCCGAGATCTACCGTGACCGCAACGCGGTCGAGCGTGGCATCAACCGGCTCAAGCAAAACCGCGCGCTGGCAACCAGATACGACAAACTCGCCGTCCGCTTCCTGGCTACCGTCCACATCGCCGCCATCGACCTGTGGCTACGGTGACCCGACTTTCGAAACACGCCCTAGTTGTTGACGGTCGTTGTCTCTAACCCTAGTAAGGCTGCGAAGTCTCGAACTGATCGCCGCATGGCTTCTTGCAGTGCGACTGCTTCAAAGCCGGTCCATGCCCGCCCTCTGACCATTGCCTTACCTTACGATTTGCCGCCTGAACTGGGGAAATACGTACGTCAGACGAACAGTACCCGACCATTACGCGGTCGCGCGTGCCAACGGCCAACGGCCAACGGCCAACGGCCAACGGCCAACGGCCAACGGCCAACGGCCAACGGCCAACGGCCAACGGCCAACGGCCAACGGCCAACGGGCAACGGGCAACGGGCAACGGGCAACGGGCAACGGGCACGGTTATACCGGTGCCCGGTGCCAAGCCGACGCCGTACCCCTCGGGTGGCGCACCCGCCCCGGTGAGCCGGAGCAGGTGGTGAAAACCCTTGGTACTGGGCGCCTTTTGTCGATCCCGGTTGTTCCGCAGGAAGGTGCTCCCCCAATGCTCAACGCGCCCCTCGCTATCCACCAACTCATCACTATGACCCAAGCCGAAACTCACCAAGCACCCGAGCAGCCCTTCACGACCGACCAGGCGCACGCGGTCATGCAGGTCCACATGGCTTGTAGGGCCGAGAAGTGCCCGCGCAAGGCCGCCGCCCTTCAGACGCTGATCACAGCCGGCCGACTTATCCCTTCCGCCAGTAAGCCTCGGTGATACGCCGTGCGACCTCTAGGCCCGCTCCGGCGTATCCGCCACATCCACATCGAATCTGCTGCCCTCACGCTGGATTACCAAGCTTCGGCCGAACAGGCGACGCACGTCGCGGATGAACTGACACAGGGGTTTCCGGAGCTGGTGGTCACGGTCGATGACGATGTGCGCTCCGACATGCCGCCGCTGCCGTGTGCTGACCTCTGGGATTGATCTGCGCCACCGGCCGCGTCCTCATTGCTTCGCCGTTAGAGCATCCGAATCCGAAGGGATACATCACCATGCCCTCGACCGTCCCGAGTATGCCGTCACCGGGATCACCCCAGACGGGCCACTCGCCTTCACGGTGCTACCCGTCGAAACGCGGCCAGATAAGCCGTTGCTCGACAAGGCGACGGATGTCCATCTTTCCGAGCATGGCTGGGCCACTGAGTGGTGATGTGGGATGACGTCAGATCCCTTGGACCACAGCATATTTGTCCACGCGGACGGCAGACTGGCGGAGTTGATGTGCCAGGTGCACCTACTGGAACTAACCCCCGAGCGTGCAAGGGAACTTCGGCACATCCATTGCCTCCATCCCCCGGACGAGTGCATCGTGCATCTGCAAGCTGCTTATCTGCTGCTGGCCGAGGATGACTGAGTTGGCGGCACCGGTCATTTGGATTCTGTGGCCCGGCTCGGTGATATTCACGGCGGTGCTGAGTTACCAGGTAGGGGCGTACTGGAGTTCGACGGACACAGTAGGACGACATCGGGCGGACATGATGCCGAGTCAGGACCCCTGGGACGAGCTGACGGAGTTCTCAGACGAGGACGCCTCGGAGAGCAATCGAGCGCCGGTCGGGGCTACGACTGTCCATTGGTGGAGCGATGAGGACGACACTCAGGTGCTACCTCGGATACAGGATATTCGGCCTTTCACGCGGCACACTCCGATACGGCGGCCTCCGTGGATATGAACCACCACCCTTGTGGACATGGCGCGAATCGAACCCGACTGACGAACACCACCGGCCGGGCGGATTGTCATCGTCACCAGCCGTAGATGGAAAATGGGCGACCACTGACGATGTGCGCCATGGCCGCACGACAGTAATCGATCATGCGATCAGGCGGTTCATCGGCTGAAAACCATTGCAGCTCTGCGCATTTGTCTTGTTCCTGGTTCTCGAGCTCTCCCGTCCAGGAACGCACCGAAAAGAAAAATGCCATTCGTCCGCCGGAGGACGAATTGTGCATGATGTGGGCGAAGTGGACGTCCTCGGGGGCGATGCTGATCCCGATCTCCTCCTTGGCTTCGCGAATCAGGGCGTCGATGACGGATTCGCCAGCTTCCAGGTGGCCGGAGGGCAGGTGCCAGGCGCCGTCCTCGTAGCCGGTGTTCTGGCGCTGGCCGAAGAGCACATCGCTTCCGCGGCGTAGCAGGAGGTGAACGTCGCCAATGACTTTGTGTCGCCGAGTATCTGAGCCATGAGCCTTGGTGGTCGCGTCAGTCATGAAACGAAAATCCCCTTTGTCCATAATCGTTGAGCTGGGGTTTGCGTCAAGGGAGTGCCGGGGCAGGATCAGCCGAATGCCCACCGTGGCATCGGAATATACGTCGGACTCGTCGAACGAGCTGGAGACGCCGAACCCCTGGCCCGCAAAGAACGGACCAGGGGTTCGGCGTGCCGAATTGTGGTCAGCTCTTGACCAATTCGGGGATTGCGGTGTCGGCTTCCTCGGCATCCTCAGGGGCGGCCGCCGCCCGGCTCGGCAGCAGCACAGCCATGACGATCACGACCAGTGCCAGAGCGGCGGAGACCAGGAAGGCCAGGCGCATGCCGTCGAGGTGGGCGGTGATCGGATCGGTGCCGTCGGCGACGAGTCCGGTGCTGCGGGCCGACATCACCGTTACCACCAGGGCGGTGCCGAAGGCTGCGGCGACCTGCTGCAGCGTGCCGAGCATCGAGCTGCCGTGCGAGTACAAGTGCTGTGGGAGCGCGCCGAGCCCGAGGGTGAAGACGGGGGTGAAGGCGGCGGCCAGCGACACCATCAGCAGGATGTGCAGTGCCAGCAACTGCCAGTACGGCATGGACATCGAGATCTGGGTGAATCCGGCCAGCGCCGCGGCGATCCCGACCGAGCCGGGAATGACGAGTACGCGTCCACCGAACCGGTCGAACAGGCGGCCGACCGTCGGTCCGAGCAGACCCATCGCCAGCCCGCCCGGCATCACCAGCAGGCCGGTCTGCAAGGGGCTCAGGCCACGCAGGTTCTGCAGATACAGCGGCAGCAGGATCATCGAGCCGAGCATCGCCATGAACGCGACCGACATCAGCACCAGTGCCTTCGCGTAGGTGCCGGAAAGCAGGACCCGCAGATCCAGCAGCGGGGTGCCGATGCGCTGCAGGCGCAGCTGACGGAATACGAATACGGCGATTAGGGCCGAACCCGCGGCGACGATCAGAGCCGGGCTGGTGAGGTTGTCGCTCTCGAACCGGCTGAGCCCGAATACCAGTCCGCCGAATCCGAGGGCGGCGAGCACCACGCTGGCCGAGTCGATCGCCCCGGCCTGCGGTTCGCCGACGTTCTCCAGTCGCCGCAGACCCAGCCAGGTGACGACCGCGGTAATCGGCAGCACCAGCACGAAAAGCCAACGCCACGAACCGATCTGCAGCACCATCCCGGATACCACCGGGCCGAGGGCGGGCGCCACCGAGATGGCGAGGGTGACATTGCCCATCACCCGGCCGCGGTCCTGTTCGGGCACAACGGTCATGAGTGTGGTCATCAGCAGCGGCATCATTACCGCGGTACCGCCTGCCTGAATGACCCGTCCGAGCAGCAGCACCGCGAACGACGGCGCGACGGCCGACAGCGCGGTACCGGCGAGGAAGACCCCCATCGCCACGGCATAGGCCCGTCTGGTCGATACCCGCTGCAGGAACCAGCCGGTAGTCGGGATGACGGCGGCCATCGTCAACATGAAAGCGGTGGACACCCACTGAGCCGCCCGCTCGGTGACCTCGAGGTCGGCCATCAGCCGCGGGATCGCGTTGATCATGATGGTTTCGTTCAGGATCACCACGAAGGTCGCGAGTACCAGTACCCGGATGACGGTCGGCGTCCGCCCTCCCGAGGCGGGGGCGGAAAGTTCGGCTGACATCGGGGGTACCTCCAGTGCGTCTCGACAGGAATAGGTGTGGCGCGTTGCCGACTCATCGGATCTCGCCACAGTGGTTGAGACGGGACCGGCGGCTCGAATTCATCGGCACGCGACAGTATTGCGGTCGCCACCGACAAGTTCGGTCGCCTTCCACCCATCGACACAGCGCCCCACAGCGGGCACATGGATGAGAACATACCTCTCATGATGAAGAATGATCCTTCCAGCGCGGCTCGAACGGCGCGGCGCCGGATGCGGACGACGAGCACCGCGGCCGCGTTCGTCATGTCGATGACACTCGTATGTGGCGGTAATGCGGCAGGAGCCGACGAGCCGAAAGCCGCCGATCCGGTGGCTTCCGCGGGATGCGCTCTGCCCGCGGTCGCCCCGGGAAACTCCACCGGGCAGTTCGCGGCAGCGGGAAAATCGGGTAGCTACGTCCAAGACGTTCCCGCGGGAACATCAGGCGCGCTACCGGTGGTCTTCGATATCCACGGGTACCTGGAGCCTGCCCAGATCGAACGCGTCGCCACCGGTGTCGGCCAATTCGGAATCGAGCACGGATTCGCGACGATCACCCCGCAACTCGACGAACCCGGTTGGCCGCGCTGGGATTTCAGCGAGAACAGCGACGATGTCGCCTATCTGTCGGAACTGCTGACGCATGTGGAATCGACACTGTGCGTCGATCTGCGGCGAGTGTTCGTCACCGGACTGTCGATGGGTGGCTTCACCACTTCGTCGCTGGCATGTCAGCTCGCGGACCGGATCGCGGCCGTCGCACCGGTGGCCGGACTGCAGGACTTCGCCTGGTGCAATCCGGCGCGTCCGATACCCGTCATCGCGTTCCATGGGACAGCCGACCCGTTCGTCGCCTACACCGGTGGATCCGGTCCCAACGCCCAGTTGCTGCCGTCGGCCGATGGTTCGGGTTCGGCGGCAGGGCGGGGCGGCACCATGCCGAGCGGCGTCAATGGTCCGGGACCGGCGAGCATCCCGACGCAGGCGGCCGCTTGGGCGCACCGCAACGGCTGCGGATCCGAGCCGGAAGAGCACCGGATTGCCGGCGATGTCACCCTGTTCCGCTACCCATGCCCGGTAAACGGCGCCGTCGAGCTATACGCGCTGCTGGGCGGCGGACACACCTGGCCGGGCTCGCCGCCTATCGCCCCCGAACCACTGGTCGGCGCTACCGCATCGATCAGCGCCAATCAGATCATGTGGGATTTCTTCCAGGCCCATCCGCATACCGGCCCCCTCCGGTGAGCGCGGCATCACCGGCGGTACCAGCGACCGCGGGTCCCCGCGGTATCGGCGGACCGGAATCCGAAGCCGAGCGCCCAGATCACCAGGACCGCAATCGCGACCCACCATAGAGCTTTCACTGCGAACCCCACGCCGAACAACACCAGAGCAAGCAGCAGGACCAGCATCAGAGCAACCATTTCTGCTCACCTCCTGCTGCTCGCATACCCGGTGACCAGCACAGATAACGGATTTCGCCGTCGGATCGAGGGTGCTGTCCGCGCCGACGCGCCGGGCTCAACGGCGTATCTCGACGGCTTCGGAGAACAACCCGATTCGCGGCGCCTTCATGAAGTACGGTCAGGCCATGTCCGAGGACTGTGTGGAGCGAGCCGACGTAGCGCAATCCAACACCTACACCTGGGAGGTTATCGGCAACGGTCCGACCGGGAACGCCGTTGTCGACTCCGGTGACGGCGAATTCGGCCTTCCCGATGACTGCACCGGCCGCACGTGCACCAACCACATCGAGGTCGGCACCGCGGTGTTCGACCGGGTCGTCGCAGACATCATGATCGAATACCGAAACGCGGTCCTGGACGCCCGCCTCGAGGACGAACCCGACCCGGACCGGCCGCTGGACCAGGTCACCATCCAGGTCTACGACGGTAACGGCGTCGAAATGCTCTCGGCGACAGCAGTATTGACCTATCCCGTCGTCACCGTCGCGGACACCGAGACCTACCGTAAGCAAGTGGCGCTGGCCGAGAAACGGGAGCGGCGGCGACGTGAACGCCGCGATAAGGCCATCGCCGCGGGAACCGCCGCCCCACGGTCGGGACCGGCCGACCCCAGACTGGCCGGACTCATCCTCAACCTGCGCGTCGAAGCCGACACCGTGCGCGAGGAAGTCCCGGACGCCGACCACTGCCGAGAACAATTGGCATTGGCCCAGAACACCGTACAAGCCGCCACCGAAGCGGCGGCCCGTGCGCGAATAAGCGGCACGCAAGGTGAGTTCGAGCATGCCCACGCCTTTATCCAACGCTGGACACCACGCATAAACCGCTGGGCCGCATTCCTCGAACTGACCACCGAGGCCTATGCCGACGCGGACGCCGTCGACGCCCTCGCCGACCGCATAAGCCTGCAACCCCCGATCGACAATTAGCTATTCGACCAGCTTCTCGCTCTTCAGCCAGTCGTAGGCGACATCGGCGGGATCCTCGCCATCGATATCGACGCGCCCGTTGAGGTCCTGCATCAGCTCGTCGGTTAGGTGTTCGGAAATCGTGCCGAGCAGGGTTCGCAACTGCGGGTAACGGTCGAGGACGACGCCGCGCACGACCGCGGTACCGCTGTAGGGCAGGAAGAACTTCTTGTCGTCGTCGAGGACGACCAGATTCAGGTTCTTGACCCGACCGTCGGTGGTGTAGATCATGCCGAAATTGCACGGCGCGCCCTTGGCCGTCGCCGTGTAGACGACACCGGCGTCCATGCGCGTGACATTGCCGGAAGGAACACCGTTCGGATCGTTGTAGGGAATCCCGTACTTCTGCAGCATCGGAATGAAACCGTCGGAGCGGCTGAAGAATTCGTCGTCGACGCAGAAGGTTCGATCGGGCACCGGGAGCGCGGCGACATCGGATAGCGACTTCACCCGCAGGCGTTCGGCATTCGGCGTCGATGCGCCGAATGCGTATGTGTCATTGAAATTGGCCGGCGGCAACCACTCCAGGTCGTGATCGCGCTTCTCGATGTCATGGACACGCTGCCAGAGTTCCTTCGGATCCGAGATCGTCTCGGTCTCGTTGTGGTAGTTGACCCAACCGGTGCCGGTGTATTCCCAGAGCACATCGGCATCGCCGTTGAGCTGGGCCTGTCGAGACGATGCGGAACCCGGCGCTCCGGTCAGGTCCGTGACGTGAGCGCCCGCCGCGGCCAGGTAGGTCGCGGTAATCTTGCCGAGCAATACCCCCTCGGTGAAGCTCTTCGAGGTGACGACCAGCTTCGCACCGTCCAGTGGCCGCTCACCGCCGGGCAGCCGCGCGTCGTGGAATGTTCCGGACGAACTCACCAGACCACATCCGGTGAGCATCGCCGTTGTCGCGACCAGTGCCGAAACCAGTGTGACCAGTGGCGATCTCATGACACACCTCGCGGAGTCGCGGCCAGTTCGACGAGTCTGCCGAGCCAGTCGATGACCAATGCGAGCAGTCCGACGAGGATCGCGCCGGAGATGAGCAACTTGGGCAGGAAGAGGGTGACACCGGTGGTGATCAGCGTGCCGAGGCTGGTCGCGCCGATGAAGGTGCTCAATGTCGCGGTACCGACCAGGATGACCAGCGCGGTGCGGACACCGTTGAGGATCACCGGCACCGCGAGCGGGAGCTCGACCTGGAACAGTGTCCGCGTGCCCGAGAAGCCGATACCCCGCGAGGCCTCGATCGTGCGCTGATCCACCTGCCGCAGCCCGACGATCGTGTTCTGCAGGATAGGCAGGATCGCGTACACGACGAGACCGACTATCGCCGTGCGGAATCCGGTGCCCAACCAGAAGGTGAACAAGACGAGCAGACCGGCCGCGGGCGCGGCCTGGCCGATATTGGCGATATTGACGACGATGGGCTCGAACCGCTTCAGCGCGGGCCGGGTCAGCGCGATGCCCAATGGAATCGCGACAACGACCACGATCACCGTGGCGACCACGGTCAGCTTGATGTGGGCGAGGATCGTGGTCTGCAGATTGGCCCAGCCGAGGGACGCCCGCTCCGTCGCGGTGAAAGTCGTCGAGCGATACCAGAGGACGTATCCGATGGCGATGACACCGATGACGAGCGGTTCGAACCACACATCGATCGGAATGCGGCGCAGACGATTCATGACTGCCCGGCCGATCCGGGTTCGTCGTCGGCGGCGACCACCGGCGTCGGTTCCGGGTCGGTTCCGTCGACGTATGTCTCGTATGACAGGTCCTCGCCATCGGCGTTCCCCTCGGCGAGTTTGGCCCGAATCACCTCGGTCACCGAGTTGATGCCGAGCGAGCCGACCACCGCGCCGCGGCCGTCGGTGACGAGCGCGGCACCTTGGCTGGTCGCGAGCATGGCGTCGAGCGCGTCATTGAGGGTCGAGGATCGCGCGACGACAGGCAACCGCCGGTCGAGAAAGTCGGAGACCTCCGGTTTGGTCGCGACCTCCGTGAGCGAGGGCCACGACCGCGGCCGCCCCGCCTCGTCGACGACGACTATCCAGGTGTGTCCGGCGGCCTTCGCACGTTCGATCACCCCTTGCGCCGACTCCCCCACCCGAGCGGTGATCACCTTGTCATAAGCGACATCGCGCACCCGCGAGACAGTCAGATAGGCCAGCTTCGCGCCGGATCCGACGAATTCCTCCACGAACGGTGTGGCCGGATCGGTGAGGATCTCTTCCGGGCGCGCGTACTGCTCGACGTGACCGCCTTCGGACAGGATGAGCACCTTGTCGCCGAGCTTGGTGGCCTCCTCGAAGTCGTGCGTGACGATCACGATGGTCTTACCGAGTTCGTGCTGGATCGCGATCAGACTGTCCTGCAGGCGAACCCGGGTAATCGGATCGACCGCGCCGAACGGCTCGTCCATGAGCAGCACCGGCGGGTCGGCGGCGAGCGCACGGGCGACGCCGACCCGCTGCTGCTGTCCGCCGGACATATCCTTGGGCAGCCGGTCGGCGAAGGTGCCCGGATCGAGACCGACCAGATCGAGCAGATACTCGGTCCGTTCGGCGATCCGCTTCTTGTCCCATCCGAGCACCCGCGGGATGGCGCCGACGTTCTTGGCTACTGACCAGTGCGGGAACAGCCCGCCGGACTGGATGACATATCCGATCGACTGCCGCAGTTTGTCCGGATCTTCCCTGGTGACATCGCGGCCGCCGATGAAGATCCGGCCTTCGGTCGGCTCGATCAGCCGGTTGATCATCTTGAGTGTGGTCGTCTTGCCACAGCCGGACGGGCCGACGAACGCGACGATATCGCCCGCGTCGATGTCCAGATCGAGCCGCTCGACCGCCGGTTTCTCCTGGCCCCTGTAGCGCTTGACAACCGAATCCAGCTTGATGGACGCACCGGTGACATTGCGCTCCGGTTCGGTCGGAGCGGGTTGGCTGGTCATGAGAGTCCCTTTGCGATCGTGAGGCGTCCGAGCAGGACGAGGAGCGCGTCGAACACCAACGCGATGAGGACGATGAGAATCGTGCCCGTCAGCGCCATTTCGAGCGCGTTCGCCCCGCCGAGCCGCGAAAGGCCGTTGAAGATCAGCGATCCGAGGCCGGGTCCGAGAACATAGGCGACGATGGCGGCAACGCCGACGATCATCTGGGTGGACACCCTGATACCGGTGAGGATTACCGGCCAGGCAATCGGCAATTCGACGGTCAGCAGAATGCGCCATCGCGAAAAACCGATCCCGCGTGCGGATTCGACGACCGACGCAGGCACCGACTGCAGGCCCACGATCGCATTGCCGATCACGGGCAACGCCGCGAAGAACGCCAGCATGATGAACGACGGGACCACGCCGAGTCCGAACGGGACCAACAGCAGCGCCAACAGCGCGAGCGAAGGAATCGTCAGCGCGACCCGGCTCGAGGTCAGCGAAAGCGCGGACAACAGCGGAAGCCGATAGACCGCCACCGCGATGAGGACAGCGACGACAGTCCCGACCAGCACCGTCTGAAACGCCAGGGAGGCATGCTGATACGTCAGGAACGCCAGAACCTCGCCCCGCCCGCGGATGTAGCTCCACAAATGCACGGAATTCCCATCGTCAGCCGAAGACCGATCGGTACCTGTCTGCGCGCAGTAACCAGACGCACGAATTGTCAAGACTAAACGAAACTGCCGCTCGGTGCCGTACGGCACGCGGCGGCGAATGGCTCACGGTATCAGTGGGACTCGCCGTAGGCGCGTGGGAAAATATCGGAGGTGGGCTGACAGACGCGGGTCCCTGTGTGCCGCTGCTGTTCGGTAGCGGCACACAGAGACTCGAAGCGCTTGTGATCCGGAATCAGGGGGTGGAGTAGCCGATCAGGGCGCCGATGCCCGCGCCGATCGGGATGGTGACGAGGGCACCGACACCACCGAGGAAGAAGCCGATCACCGCGCCGATCCCGGCGCCGATGAGCGCGCCGATCCCGGCGTTGTACTGCTTGCGGGCGATCGTGTCGGAGGCCTCATCGATTGCCTGCGCAGTCCGCGTGGTGTCGGATTGCGCTGTGAGGGTGAGGGTTCGGCCGTCATTGGCGATCTCCGGTGTCAGGGCGACGGTCCCGGCCGCGGTCTGCAGCCCCAGCGGAATCGAGGTCACCGCGTTGCCCGCGGCGTCGGTGAGGGTGATCGAAAGAGCATCGGCGGCCACGGTGAACCGTCCGGCCTCGACAGTGGTGCTGACTGCGCGGCGGTCTGCTGTCGGTGCGGTGATGAAGTTGATGCCGTGATCGGTCGCCTGCACGGTGGTGTCGGTTGCTACCGGCTGGGCCTGCACGGCGCCTGCGGTGATGCCGGTCGCACCGATCGCGAGCAGGGCGGTGGCGGCGAACTTGGTGGCGCTCATAGTTTTCCCCACATTTCATCGGCTGTCACGCGCCGACACGTCCCTGAAAGCCCGTGCCGGGCCACGTGATTCAGTCGACCACATCTGTGATCGAAAGGTAATAGTACCGTCCGGGAGCAACCCCTGCGGGCTGCTACTCGGACAGTCCTGGTGCCGAACATGTTGCCGCCCAACATCTCCGGCAGCGCAACGGGTCAGCAGACGGTGCGGGGTTCGCAGGTCACCGCCGATGACGACGGCGGCGCGATAGCCGTTTTTCGCCCAGGTTGCGACGGTCACGCAGTATGAGCCAGGTCACCAAGGCGGCGACCGCGACGGTCACCGCGGCGGCGACAGGCACCGGGCGACTGCGCGTCACCGCGGCGAACTGGACGGCGCGGTCTTGCGTTGCGGCGCCGGCTTTCTCACGCTTCTCCCGCACGGCTTCGGCCGCATGATGAACTTTGGCGCGGGCGTTGTCCACGGTGTGATGCAGTTCTGCCTCGACTCTGCCCTTCACATCGAGCTTGCCGGTCAGTTCGGCCATGGTCTGTCCCAGCTCTTGTCTGGCAAGGTCGCGATCGGCGCGCAGCAGTTCCGCCTCGAGCGATCCGACCGAGGGCTTGATCTCATCACTCATCGCTATCCTCCGCTCCTGATCACATGGATGTCTTGCTGTACTCCGGTGATCGCCTCCTGCGGGACCGGCGGGACCGCCTTCTGCAGGTCCTTCTTGCCGATGGCGGCCAGGGCACTGCCGACGAGGAGCAGTACCGCTCCAACAATCAGCGCGGCGGCCCAGCCCGACAGCGGGCCCGCGAGGGCGATGATCACCGCCGCGATGACGGCGGCACCGCCGTAGCACGCCGCGAGCGCACCGGCACCGGTCACAACCGCGCCGCGCCCCAGACGTTTGCCTTTGCTTTGCACTTCGAGTTCCGCGAGCTTGATCTCGTCCCGGATCAGGCGGGCCATTTGCTCGGTCGCATCGTTGACGAGCTCGATGATCGACCGTGTCTCCGTGGGCGACGTCTCGATATACGACCCGGTGGGTGTTTCGGTCATGGCGATTCCTAGGTATTCGGGGAACAGCTCCAGATATGTCCGAGTTGGCCCGCTTTGCGACTTTCAAACCCACGAGGGCCGTATCGTCCAAGTGGTGGGGCCACGACGCCCGACGCGGGCACCAGGATGGTTCCACCCGGGCGCGGATCCATGCCGGATATCGGCTCGCCGCAGAGCACGGCACCAGATCGCCCGGCAAGGTGGTCGGCGGCTGGCACGGCCCGACCGTTTCGGGCAGCTCGCACAGCCGCCATACGCCGAAATCGCTTCCCACCCTTGGGATTACCGTCGTTGACAGCCACGCACCGAGCGGCGAACCATCGAATCGTCAGTCACCCGTCTCGGGTGTGCACGTATCCGATGATACGGAGTGTGGTCATGGCGAAAGCAGTCGACAAGACCCCCGTTCGTCCGGCGGTCGACCGGTCCGCGGCTATCACGATCCGTCTGCTCGACACGAAGGGAAACCACGGGCAGCAGTTCGATGAGCGGTGATCAACTCCGTCATCCGGTTTTCGATGGAAGGATTTCCGATGAAGAACGAGCGTGAGAAGGCACCTGCTGAATCCACGGCCGAGAAGCGCGCGGCCATTGTGATCCGGCCGCTGGACAAGAAGGAGACCACCGGCGACAGCGGCGGTAATGGCGGCAATTAGCAGTTGTATGCCTGGTAGGCCGGATGCGCGCTGAACAGATGCTGCGGCCACGGATCAAACCGGAACACGGTCGATATGTCACGATCGACGGCAATATCAGGATCGGTGCCACGGTCCACGGCCTCGGAGTGGAAATCGAAGATCCGGATGGCTGGGTGCGGGTTCTGATCGGCGCACTGGATGGCACCAGATCGCCCGACGAGATAGTCGACGTGGTGCTGTCCGATTATCCGGGAGTGCCCGCGGCCGACGCGATGCAACAGTTGTCGGACGCGGGCTTCCTGGAAGATGCCGGTGCTCCGGTGCCGGTGGAATTGTCGGAGCAGGAGCGGGAGCGCTATTCGCGCGGTGTGGCGTTCTTTCGCTGGATCGACCGAACAGCTCGGGCGAGCGCCTGGGACGTGCAACTTCGACTGCGCCGGTCCCGCGTTCTGCTCATCGGTGTCGGTGGAACCGGCGGGATCGTGGCGCAGGGCCTTGTTGCCTCAGGTGTCGGGCAACTGCATTGCGTCGACGCCGACGTGGTCGAGCTTTCCAATCTCAATCGCCAGATCCTGTTCCGGGAGAACGATATCGGCAGATCGAAGGTCGAGGCCGCGGTCCAGCGGTTGCGCGCGCTCAACTCCAATGTGCGGGTGACGGGCGAACAGCGGCGGATAACAGAGCAGTCCGACCTGGCCGAACTGCTCGAACCCGGATACGACCTGCTCGCCCTGTGCGCTGACCAGCCGCGCACGATCCGCCGATGGGCCAACCGGGCGTGCCTGGCCGCGGGCGCGCCCTGGGTGGTCGGCGGCTATCACGGTCCGACCGTGTCGGGCAGCCTGCACGGCCCCGGGCAGAGTGCCTGCTGGGAATGCCTGCACGATCACCTAGTCGAACAGGCAGATATGCGGCTGCCTCCTGAGACAACGCTGGAAAGCCTTGCGCCACAACTGCCCTGGCATCCGGTCAATATCGTATCGGCGACCCTCACCGGCACTCTCCTCACGCATTTCGCGCTCGCGACGCTGACCGGTGCCCCGCCGATCGAGCCAGGGTTCCGCTATGACGCGAATCTGGTGCGTCTTGATGCGTCCGTGCCCGACCGCATTACCTCTCGGCCGGAATGCCCGGCATGCGGCAGCGCGCAGTGACCGACGCACACACGGCTGTCACCCCGCGACCTGCCAGTCGAATCCGACTGCACGACTTCGCGACTCGGCCCGATCGCGACGAGTGGATCGTCGGCCGTTTCGAGACTCGGCAGTTCGTCGCCCTCCCGCGGGAAGGGGTGACCGCACTGGAACTGCTGCGAGCCGGTCACACCATCGAACAGGCAGCCGAGCGGCTGGCCGACGCCGAGGGACGCGAGTTCGATGTGCTGTCCTTCGTCGAGGCGCTGGTGGAGCTGGATTTCGTGGCCGAGGTCGACGGGCGGCCGGTGCCGTGCGCCCCGCCGCGACCGGCATCGTTTCCGTGGATACGCCCCGAGCATGCGCGCTTCGCGCTGAGCCCGGTCTTTCCAGTGCTGTTCGCCTGTCTTATGGTTGGCGCCGTCGCGACACTCGTCGGTCGGCCCGACTTGCTGCCGAGTTTCCATAACCTGCTCTGGAGTCCAGAAGGCAGCGTCGTGCTCGCGCTCAGCGTCACCGCGGGCTGGTCGCTGGTATTCGTCCACGAGCTGGCACATTTCGTCGTCGCGCGGGCGACCGGCGTGCACGCCCGGATCCAGCTGGGTACGCGCCTGCAGTTCCTGGTGGCCGAAACCGATATCAGCGGAATCGAACTCGCACCACGGCGGCATCGGCTCACCGCCTATCTGGCCGGTATGTCGACAAACTTCTCGGTCGCGGCCGTCGCCGTGATATTCGCCGCTGCGACCGCCCAGGGCACGACGCCGCACCGGATTCTGGCCGCGATCGTCGTGATCGCATTGCTGCCCTTGCCGTTTCAGTTCATGGTGTTCATGCGCACGGACATCTATTTCGTGCTGCAGGACCTCACCTCATGCCGCGACCTGTACGGCGACGGCCTCGCATATGCACGCTATCTCGTAAACCGGCTGCGACGTAGCATCTTTCGCCGCTCCGGCACGGCAGAAGATCCCAGCTGCCACCTGCCATCGCACGAACGCCGCGCGGTACGCGTCTACAGCATCGTCCTCGTCCTCGGAACCGTCCTGTGTCTGACCGCGATGGTGACCTTCACCCTCCCCGCCGATCTCACCTTGATCTACCGCGCCATCGACAGACTGGGACCGAGCCATCCGGTAGCGACCAACCTCGACAGCGTTGTCGTGCTACTCATCCTCGGCACCCTCCACGCCGTATGGGGCGTGACCTGGTGGCGACGGCACCGTGCGAAGCGGCAGTAGGACGCGCCCCTCGCCGTCGACGCGCGCCAGAGTCCGGCTCCCGAGCGCATCACCGAAGTCGGTAGCGATCCAGGAACAGCGAACCTGTCACCCAGCGACACACACCCGCCTGAACTTCAGCAGATTCAGCGGCTCTCGGCGAGTGCGGTCACCGAATCCGTGATCAGAGCGACGAGCCTCGCGCGGTTCGCGCGGGGCACTCGAGCACCCAGCTCCGCCGCCAGGGCGGACCGGAAGTCCTCGCGGATCGCGGCGCCCTGTTCGGTCAGGACGGCTCGGGTGATGCGGCGATCATCGGGATCGGTCTCCCGGGCGACGAAACCGCGTCGCGCCAGTCGATCCACCATGCCGGTCACATTCGTCTTGTCGCAGCCGAGCAATACCGCCAGTTCACCGAAAGATGGTCGGCGGCCGGATAGCAGGCATAGCAGTTCGACCTGTTGCACGGTAAGTCCGAACCGGCGCGATATGACGCCGTAGAGCACGCCCACCTCGCGATACAGCGCGGCGAAGGCGGCGGCCAGGTCCGGATCCTCCGAGGTCATGGCCAATAGTTTAGATGATCGACAGTTGACAACCTCGAATGAATTAGTCGATGCTATCAACTATCGATGTTATCGACTATTGGAGGCAGGCATGCCGGTCGCGCTCGTCACCGGAAGCTCACGCGGGATCGGCCGCGCCATCGCCGAGCGGCTCGGGGCCGACGGCGCGGCTGTTGTCGTGAACTACCACTCGGACCGATCCGCGGCAGAACAGGTCGTGGCCACTATCGAAGCCGGCGGCGGGCAAGCGGTCGCCGCGCAGGCGGACGTGGCGGATCCGGCACAACTGACCGGACTGTTCGAAACGGCCGAGCAGTACTTCGGCGGGCTGGACATTCTGGTGAACAATGTCGGCACCGCCACCTTCAGCCCGATCGCCGAGACGACCGACGACGAGTTCGACCTGATGTTCACCACCAATACGAAGGCCACGTTCATCGCCTTGCGCACGGCCGCCAACCGACTGCGCGACGGCGGACGGATCGTCGTCGTATCCTCCGGCGTGACCGCAACGCTCCGACCGGGTTCCGGAATCTACGCCGCCACCAAGGCCGCCGGCGAAACGCTCGCCCTGGTACTGGCCAAGGAACTCGGACCGCGTGGCATCACCGTCAACAGCGTGTTGCCGGGCGCCGTCCGCACCGAGGCACTCGCCGCGGCGCGCAGTCCGGCACTCACCGAACAGGTCATCAATCAGACCCCACTCGGCCGAATCGGCGAACCCGACGATATCGCCGATATCGTCGCCTTCCTCGCCTCCCCCGACGCCCGCTGGATCACCGGCCAGTCCCTGCACGCCGGCGGCGGACTCTTCTGAGCGGCAACGAGATTGCGACAGTTCGCTCGGCTTCGGATCGGCGATCGCGTCGCGGATCTAGCTGCCTGACGCTGGCGACCAACGTCGTGATCGCCTGGACCACAGAGTATTACGGGCTCGCGGTCGAGCAGATGCACCGGGCCGGGCGGCGAGGTCTTGGCCCACATCTCACCCGGTGGGATCGTTGACGGCGAAGCTGATGAGCCGGTGCGGGTGAATGCGGATGATCGCGCCGTCGAAGCCGCCGCTGGGATCGCCGTGGGCGGAGTCGGTGGGGGTGGTGAGAGCTTCGGCGTGGCCGCGGATTTCGAGCATCCGGGGCCGCCAGGGGTTGACCGAGGCCAGGTCGTCGACGACGAAGGCGACACGCCCGTTGTCGGTGAGTTCGAGGCCAACCTCAACCATCTGCACACCCGCGTCCGCCCCAGCGGTCAGGATGCGGCTGCGGTGGCGCGGGCCCGGTTGTCCCGGATCTCGTCGTGATGGTCGGAGGCCCAGGTGATCAGGGACGTGACGATCTCGAGCAGGCTGCGACTGAGTGGCGTGAGGGCGTATTCCACGCGCGGCGGCACCTCGGCATAGGCGGTTCTGGTCACGAGTCCGTCCTGTTGCAGCTGACGCAATGTGAGGGTGAGCATCCGCTGGGATATGCCGGGAACGTCGTGCTGTAGGTCGGTGTAGCGCCGGGGCCCGGCGTCCAGGACGGCGATCACCAGCATGCTCCACTTGTCCCCGATACGGTCCAGTACCTGCCGAATGAACTCCATCCGCTCGGCGGGGATGCCGGCGCAAGGCCCGCGGCCCGCGGCAACCCTTGATCGGGCTGTGACCTCCATGGCGCACATTCCTCTCCGGCACAGACATCGATGTGCCTTTTGTACGGCCTCCAATACTGGCCCATTATGGCGCTACGCACAAACAGTAGGAATTGGAGTTGAGTCATGAGGATAGAGATCTGGGCCGAGGTCATCTGCCCCTGGTGTGGTCTGGGCAACCATCGCCTGAATCGGGCGGTCGAGCAGTTCGAGCACGGCGACGAGGTAGAGGTGATCCACCGTTCGATCCCGCTGAGCGACGGCTTCCCTACCGACAGCACCATCGGCGTGCGCGAAGCCTTGCGGCACAAGCACGGCATGACCGGCGAGCAACTGGAGACGATGACCCGCCGGATCGAGGCGATGGCCGCGCAGGACGGGCTGAGCCCCTACATCGTGCTGAACAACCAGGTCGGCGACACGCGGCTGACCCACGAATTCCTCGCCTACGCCTCGGCCGATGGTAGGAACCGCGCCGCGTGGGATGCGATCTTCCGGGCGTATTTCGGTCAGACCCGGAAGATCTTCGGCCTCGATGTCCTGCTCGAACTCTCCGACGAGCTCGGCATGGAGCGTGAGCAGACCCGGCGTGTGCTCATCGAGGGCCGGTTCCGGCAGCAGGTGAACGACGAGGCACGCGACGCTCAGCGGCTGGGAGCCACCGGCGCGCCGTTCATTGTTCTCGACAGCCGGTATGCCCTGTCCGGAGCCCAGGACACGGCAACCCTGCTCGAGGTCCTGCGCAAGCTCTGGAACGAAACCCACCCGTCCATTTCGGGGACCGGCGGCGATCCGGCGATCTGCGGCTCGGACAGCTGCGCAGTCCCCGCTGGTCACCCCACCAACGCCTGACCACTCGCCCTCGCCTGGCCCATTCAAAGGAGTAGCCCTATGTCCAAAGTGATTGCCATCTTCGGAGCCGGTACCGGTCTCGGTGTGTCCGTCGCCCACCGCTTCGGGCGCGAAGGCTTCCGTGTCGCCCTCGTGGCGCGCCGCAAGGACCGCCTGGACGCACTGGTCGAGCAGCTCGCCGGTAAAGGCATCGAGGCGGCCGCCTTCTCCGCCGATCTGTCCGAGCCCGCCGAAGTGCCCGCACTGGTCGCGGCCATCCACGCTCGTTTCGGCCGCATCGATGTAATCGAATACGGGCCGATCAGCGGTGAGCAGGGCTTCACCCCGGCCGCCCAGCTCGACGCGACCACCCTGCAAGGGCTGATCCCGCTGCTGCTGCTCACCCCGGTGGAGGTGGTCCGCGCCGTGCTGCCGGAATGGACCGAGCGCGGCGACGGCGCCTTCCTGCTGACCCACGGCTATTCGGCGGCGCAGCCGATGCCCCACCTCAGCGGTGTCGGCCCGGTGATGTCCGCCGCCCGCAATTACCTGTACTCCCTCAATGGTGAGCTCGCCGACACCGGCGTCTACGCCGGCACCCTTTCCATCGGGGCGATGATCGCCCGCAGTGAGGTGGCCACCGCGGTGGTGGCCGATTCGGACTCGCTTGCGGCCTTCCCCGTTGTCGACCCGGATGACCTCGCCGAGCACTACTGGGACATGTACACCAAACGCGACCGCGTCGAGCAGATCTATCCCGAATCCCTTGCCTCGCAAACCATCACAGGGTAAGGCGACACAGTATCGACTCGGCCGGAAATTCCGATGCGTAGGTTCCGGCGTAGCTGGGCATCCGAATCACGAAGTGCCCGAATCGGATTGCCGCGACGACGGGGCATCGGGGCTTGCCTGCCGTTGCCGCATCAGCTCGTTCCTTTGCGCCCCACGAGATGAAAGACGCGACTGAGTCGGCGGTACGGGTCTCGTCGACTGGCTTCGAGTTCGACTGCGACCGTGGCCGCTACCTGCTTCGAATCGGTGGGGTCCAACTCCGCTCCACTGAACTCGAGCCAGTCGACGAACAGCCAGACCCCATACCAGCGCAGTGGCTCCACGTCCCGGCTCCGCACGAGCTCGCTGAGTTCCTCCACCGTGTCGGCTCGGCCCAGCATGCGGGTCTTATCGAGCACATCACCACTGACACCAACCGATGAAATCGGTGCTCAGCGAGGAATAGATCTCTTATTCCCGCTGTACTCGACCATCGAATTCCGCATGCGTACCCCCGGCTTCACTCGAATACGAGCGATGCCGAGCGGTCACCGAAATAGCGGGCTGTCGAGGACGGATTACTTCCCGGCGGCGTTGTAGGCGGCGACGATGTCAGCGGAGATCCGGCCGCGCGCCGATACTTTGTGCCCATTTTTGCGGGCCCATTCTCGGATAGCGAGCGACTGGTCCCGGTCCACCGTAGACCGAATGTCCTTACCGACACCTCCGGTCTTGGTCTTGGACCGGGACTTCAGCCGTCCGAGCTTGCGCGCGTTCCCCGTCCAAGGTTCCAGTGCCTCACGGAGCTTTCCGGCATTCTTTTTCGAAAGATCGATCTGATAGGTAACCCCGTCGAGGGAGAACTCAACGGTCTCATCGGCTTTCGACGTGCCATCCAAATCATCGACCATGGTAACGGTCACTTTCTTCGCCATGAGTCAGCCCTTCATGTGTGAGCATTTCTTCGGCATGCTGATGGTAGTTGCCACTATATCCAACATTGCAGCGTGATATGTCGACGTACATGAGCAGACGACAGTCTGCGGCGCACGCTGTTCGACTGCCTATTTCTTCTCACGCGGATCATCAATCGACCGGCATATCGGTGAGCAACATTTCCGACGCAAAACGTTTGCTCGCTGGACAACACCTTCCGGGGGCCACCTGGACACGGGTCGATCGTCGTGATGACCGCCTCGACAAGCTCTCGAGGCGATAGAAACCCTCCCGCGGCAACGTCGGCGAGCTGCCCGAAGAATCGGCGTCGCGCACCACCAGCAATATGGTGACAACATCGGCGGGCTCCGCCAATTACTATCGGGCCACGGTTGAGGTTTCGGAGGCATTGGTGAAGTCATGCCGCCGGGAGTACCTGTGCACTCGGCCGTGGCAGCGGCCCCACATGCGGCGTGGTCGCAGAGCGCGCCGCGGCTCGTGGATTCCCGCGCACTGCGGGTCTGGTTGATGCGCGCGGAACCCTATCTGATTGTGCTGCGGGGATATTGACGCAATCGCCGGTAAGGCCGTCGTGGATCCCGCTGGTCGCACCTCGAGAACGTGGGAGGTTGTCCCGCTGACCGACTCATGCGCGATGGGGCTGGAGGTCGGCTTGCGTCTCGCCTCCCATTACGGCATACAGCCCCTGCCGGTCGGGGTTGGTGGCGCTCGGTCTGGTCGCCGATCCCGCATCCGGTGCCGCGCACGCTCTACGTGACGGGTTGGAACGCGATGCGCTGCTCGAATAGTTGCAATCGGACATCCTCGGTTCACCGCCGAGCCGACTCGACACCGTACTGCTGCCGCCGGGGGACGGCCGGCCTCACCAACCGACCGTCACCCGTAGATTAAGCGCTTAACCATCGCCTGTCCAGAGGTCACACCGAAGCGGCCCTCCCGCCGCGAAAATTTCCGGTAGGCGATGTTTCGAGCGCCGGGTCTAGGTCGAGGCGCGCACGACGAGCCGGGCGATGTCCGTCGGCTCAGGAGCCGACGGCACCGGATACCCCAGTTCGGTGAGGACTGCCGCGATCGCGGCGGTGGCGACCGCGGTGGGATCGAACTCCACGGTGGTCAAGGGCGGTGAACTGAACGCTCCCATGGGGTTTGCGTCCACGCCGATGACAGCGAGGTCGGCGGGGCAGCGGAGTCCGGCTTCGTGGATGCCGAACAGCACCAGGCCCGCGATCTCGTCGCTCTGCGCACAAACAGCGGTCACCCCGTCGCGCACCCAGCCGGCCACCACAGTCGCGACATTGTCCGGAGTGACCTCGCCGACGGTGATGGACGGCAGATCGTGCAGGCGTGCCGCTTGGGCGACGCCCTCGAACCAATAGTCGCCCAGGGCACGCCATTTCGCGATTCCGGTATAGGCGAAGGCGATCTTGCGGTGCCCACGCGAGACCAGATGCCCGACCCGCAACGTGCCGACCGACAGCAACGGGTCCCCGAGCGCGGGCAGCAGCCCGATCTCGATATGCGGCACCTTCGCCGCGCGCACCGCGGTGCGTACGTGACTGCTCAGCGGAAACATGCTGACGACCGCGGTCGGATCGAGATTGCCGATGGCGTCGACGACCTGCTGATCGTCCTCGGTCTCGAAGATCTGCACCTGCAACAACCCGTGGCGGGCGAGTTCGGTGGTCATCCGGTTACCGGCCTCGATCGGCATATCACCGACCGCTACCCGCGGCACTACATACAGCACCACGCCGCCCTTACCGCGCGCCAGATTCCGCGCGGCGACGTTCGGCCGATACCCCAACTGTTCGGCGGCGGCGTAGACCGCTTCCCGGGTTCGCGCCGAAATCCGCTTGCCCTCGGCATTGTTCAGGACATAGCTGACCGTCGCGGTCGATACCTTCGCCAGCCGCGCGACATCGGCGTTCGTAGGCCGCGCAATCCTGTCCTCGACGCTCGACGCGTCACCCTCACGAGCGGCCATGGCCTCATGATGGCACGCCGTGCACCGCTCATCCTGTTCGCCATCCCCGTCGGCGGTGCTCGAAGAACTCCGCGGCGCGGCGGATCGAATTCTCCACCGGCTCGGGCTTCCAGCCGAGTTCACGCTCGGCCTTGCCGTGGTCGAGCGGCGACATCAATTCGGCCATACGCAAACCGACTGTGGCGAATGGGAGGTCGCGGTTCACCAAACGGGCCGCGAGGTCGTTGCCGCGGGCAGCGAGGTAGAGCATTCCCAGGGGTAAGCCGATGCGCGGTGCGCGGACTCCCACAGCATCAGCGGCGATCGCATGGACCTCGCGACTGCTCAGGTAGCGGTCGGAAACGATGTACCGCTCGCCCGGACGGCCGTGGGAGCCCGCGAGGACCATCGCACGCGCGGCGTCCTCGATCCCGACTACCTCCGAGGAGAAGTCGAAATAGAAGGGGAACCGCCCGGCGGCGACCCGGGCGATCACCGAACCGTGCGGTGTCGGCGCCCAGTCGCCGGGGCCATAGGTCGTGGACACGCACATGGCTACTGCCGGGAGGGAATTCTCCCGAAAGTAGCGCATGACGAGATCCTCGGCCGCGACTCTGGCCGCGATGTACGGACCGCCGTCGTCCCAATTGTGCGGGTCGGCCTCGGTGACCGGACCTTGGTCGCTGATGGCCAGCGTTCCCGCGGTACTGGTGAAGACGAATTTGTCCAAACCGGCCGCGGTGGCGGCGTCCAGCACATGTCGCAAACCCTCGACATTGGTGCGGAACAGGGGCGCCGGATCGCGCAACCACATCCGTGCGTCCACGACACAGTAGTAGACGACGTCACACCCCTTCATCGCCGAACGCAGTCCGGTGTCATCGAAGACGTCACCGTAAACGCGTTCGACATCGAGGTCGTCGATCCCCAGCGTCGAACTGGTGGGGCGCAACATCACCCGCACGTTTGCTCCGTCGGTCGCCAACCGCCGGGTCACATGGCTTCCCAAGAATCCGCTGGCCCCGATGACCAGCTTCTTCGACCGTGTCATAGCCGCCGACATACCTACTTCAGCATGCTGCCCGCGTCGATCGGCAAAGGTACGCCGGTCACGTAGCGGGACTCGTCCGATGCCAGGTAGAGCACCGCATTGCTGATGTCGATCGGATCCACCCACGGCACCGGAAGGGTGTGGAACATTTGGCAGATCGGCTCGAGATCCTTCGGCCCCGGGTTCTCCAGGTCGGGGCGGAACAGCTTGAAAGTCCCCTCGTTCAGCAACATATCTGTGCTGACATGAGTGGGATGCACCGAATTGACCCGGATCGAGTGCTGCCCCAATTCGACGGCGAAGGTTCGCATGAGACCGACCACACCGTGCTTGGCCGCGACGTAGTGTCCGACGTGCGGGTACGCCTTGAGACCACCGACCGAGCTGGTGAGGATGACCGAGCCGCCACGACCGGCCGCGATCATATGCGGCGCACCAGCTTTCACGGTTTTCCATACGCCACCGAGGTTGACGCCGATCATGTCGTCCCACAGGTTTTCCTCGAGATCGACCAGCAGACCACCTTCGTTGCCGATGCCCGCGTTCGCGATGATGATGTCCAGCCGACCAAGCTGCTCGACGCCACTGTCCACCGCCGCCTTCAGCGCCGCGTAGTCGCGCACGTCGACCTCGGCAGTGACGACGCGCCGACCTTCGGCCTTGACGAGATCGGCGGTGGTCGCCAGATCCGCCGGGGTCGGCATCGGAAAAGGCACGTTGTCCAGCTGTTTACAAACGTCGACGGCAATGATGTCGGCGCCCTCCTGCGCCAGCCGCACGGCGTGGCTGCGGCCCTGGCCGCGTGCCGCGCCGGTAATGAATGCGACCTTTCCTTCGACCCGTCCGGTCATGATTACCTCTATTCGTAGTGTTGATTCGTTGGTCAGGAAGTGAAGGCGGGCAACGTTTCCCAGCCGCGGACGGTCGAAGTGGGCGACAGCTTGGTATTGGCCGTGTCGACCTCCCACTCGGGGAACCGCGCCAAGATCTCCTCCAGCGCGATCCGCCCCTCCAACCGAGCCAACGCCGACCCCATGCAGTAGTGCGTGCCCACGCTGAAGGTCAGGTGTTGGCGGGTATCCCGATGGATGTCGAAAACATCGCCGTCCGTTGGGAATTGCCGGTGGTCTCGGTTCGCCGCACCGATGAGCATCATCATGACGCTGCCCTCCGGAACCGTCCGGCCGTGCAGTTCGACATCCCGGGTCACATAGCGCGCGACGTGCGGTGCGGGTGGTTCGAACCTGAGCAGTTCCTCGACCGCGTTCGGAATGAGCCGCGGATTCTCGACCAGCTCACGCCGTTGGTCGGGATGTTCGGCGAGCACCTTGCCCGCCCAACCGATCAGCCTCGTTGTGGTCTCGTTACCGGCGCCGGCTACTACATTGACGTAGATCAGCAACTCGTCGCGGGTGAGTCGCCGCACGGTTCCGGTCTCGTCCTCGAATTCCACGTTGAGCAGTTCGGTCATAATGTCGTCGGACGGGTGCTCCGCACGCCAATCGATATACGCGGAGAAGATTTCGCCGGTCGCCAGCCCCTCCGAGGCAGCCTTCATCGGCTGGCCTTCCTCGGTCCGCATCTGATCGTTCGCGAAGTCTCGGATGGCTTCCTGGTCCTCCTCCGGAATCCCGAGCAGCATGCCGATCGTGCGCATCGGCATCTGTGCGCCGATATCGGCGATGAAATCCAGCCGACCGGTGCCGACCAGCGGATCCAGGCTGCGGACGCAGAATTGACGAATCTTGTCCTCGAGTTCCCGGATCTTGCGCGGAGTGAACATGCGGGACAAGAGCTTTCGGTGGATGTCGTGGACCGGCGGATCCTCGAAGATCAGAATTCCCGGCGGCATCTCGATTCCGGCCTTGATCAGCTCGAGGATGGCTCCGCGGGCGGAACTGTAGGTGCCCGTGTCGAGCAATCCCGCATTCACATCGGCCCACCGGCTGATCGCGTAGAAGTCGTGCTGCTCGTTGTAATAGAGGGGCAGTTCGTCGCGGAGCCGCTTGAACATCGGGTAGGGATCAGCGTTGAGTTGGACATCGTATGGGTCGTAGTAGATGTCTCTGATCGCACTGGTAGTCACGGAGATTCACCTCTCCTTCTCGAATTTCGACATTGCATTTATTTGTTGGATGGCCGGACCGAGCGCCTAGGGCAGCTCGACCTTGCTCGTCAGCCACCGACCGTCGACGCGGTCCATGGTCATCAAGATGCGGTTGCGGTCGACGCGGGGCGTCGGGTTGGTCACGTTCGTGATCTCGGCGTCGACGAACAGCATGATCACGGCCTGGTTCTCGGAAGCGGACTGCACACTCGCGGCGACGACGTGTCCCTTGCTCACCGACTTGGCCTGCAGCAGCATCGGTTTGAGCTGATCCGCCGACTTGCTGTACATGCTCTTGAATTCCCCGGTCGCCCCGTTCAGGACGGTCGCGAAATCGCTGTCGATATGCGAGGAGTCGATGCTGGTCAGGGCCGTCGCAAAGTCCTGGGCGGCCGCCAACGCCGCCGTGCCCGCGGCTTGGCGATCGTTGCGGGTCTCGAGTTTCCAGCCGAACACCGCCGCGAGTATGACCGAAACCACGACGAGCAGCAGCAGGATCCCGGTCAGCGGGCGTGGCTGCAATCGGCGCCACGAGCGGCCGGATTTCCCGGTACCCTCGGCGGCGTCCGCGACCGCGACCACGCCGTCCTCAGCCGCGGCGGCGTTTTCAGTTGCGTACTCACCGGCGTCGGACGCTTCCGCGCCGACAGTCGATGGTGCCGAATCATCATGACTCTCATCGGGATTCGTGGCTGACACCGGGTCGGACACCGCACTCGCGCCGTCGGACGACACCGAGTCGTCGACCTTGTCCATTGCCATCACCGAGCTCTTGTTCATCCTTGTCTCCTGTTCACAATCGTCGTTCCCCCGATGCGCTATCCCCCTTGCACGAATGGGCCGCCGTAGGTCGGTGGTACGGAGTACGGCCCGGTCGGTGTCGGGTCCGCGCGCTGCTGCGGATCCACGCCGGGTGGGATGGTCGCCGTGTTGTCGCCGGGCGGCCGGGGCGCGTTCGCCGCGCCACGTGGCATCAGCGACGGGTCGGTATTCGTACACCGGGCGTGCAGGTAGGGTTCCGGGGAATCCGGAATGGTGCCTGGGAGGCGCGGCAGGTCGTAGTCGCACGCGTACTTCGGGTAGACACTCGCAATGGCCCACACCCCTCCGTCGTGCAGGGCCGAGATGATGGCATCGAGCGTCGAGCCGGTGCGCTGCTGTGGGAAGAAGAATTCTTGCAGCGCCGGCACGTGTACGTAGGCCATCTGTGAGGTGGTGGCCAGGTTGCCCAGCAGCTGCACCATGGTCGGCGAGTTGTCGGCGATGATCTTGTCCACGGCGGTAAGCGCGGCCGGTGTGTTGTCGACCAGGGTCTGGTAACCGCCGGTCATCGAGCCGACTCCGGCCATCGTCTGTGCCAGGTTGGCGGCGGTCGCCTGCAGCCCCGGAGCGGCGTCGCGCAGCGTGAAGAGCACTGACTTACTGTTATGCAGTAGCGAAACCGTCTGCGGCAGAACCGAATCCAGGGTAGAGAGCAGCAACATACCGCCGTCGACGATGGCGGCCAGTTTCTCGGGTGCTGCCGAACTCGCGCCGAGTTCGCGCACTATCGCCTCGATCTGGGCCGGATCCAGCTGCGCCAGCGTGCCGCTCATGCTGGCGAGCATGGTGGCCAACGTGACCGGTGTGGATGTCCGCTCTTTGGCGACGACGTCGCCGTCGGCCAGATACGGCCCGTTCTCGGATGCGGGCAGGAAGTCCAGATATTGTTCGCCAGCCGCCGACAACGAGGCAACCCGAACCTCGCCGGTACGCGGGATCCGCACACGGGAGCGGATGTCGGCAACGGCGACGACCTTCTCGCCGTCAACGCCCACCGACCGCACGCGGCCAACCCGGACGCCGCGCAGCGTGACGTCCTGACCGGGCAGCAGGCCGCCGGATTGGGCCAGTTCGACCCGCACCTGGTACTGCGACCGGAACGGATCGAGTTGCAGGGAGCCCAACAGCAGGTACCCGAGCCCGAGGACCAGAACGAGCAGTAGGCCGATGCACGAGGTCAGCAGGCGGTGGCGCGACATTTGCCGCACCGTGTACACCAGCGCCCGCGCGGGTGGTTCCAAAATTACGGCTGTTTTCATCGGCCTGGCTCGACTTTTTCTCGCAAGCGGTTGAGGGTGTATTCCAGCGACCCGATGAAGTTCACCCAATCGGTCGCGTCCGGCATTCTGGCGCCGGAATCGGTCGGAGTATTCGGATCCGGCAACGCACCGATCGCGAGCCGGGCGACATCGACATTCACGTGCGCCGACGACGCACTCGTCACTTTCATGATCAGCGGGATAAGCCCGATAAGTGCGTCGAGGTTTGCGTCAGGATTGTTCGCTGCGGTGTTCATGCCGTCGGCCAGCAAATTGACCGATTCCATCAAGCTGCGGTCGTTCGTGCCGTTCACCGAGGGGTACCGGGCAATCTGCTGGGTGATCCGGTTCACCTGCCCGACCAGATCGATGATGCCGCGGGTGTTATCGCCGATGACCTGCAGAGCCGGTCCGGCCGCGGCGAGGACGTCGCTGACGTCGGCCCGCTGCGTCGCGATCGTCGCGCTCAGATCGCCGGTCGCCGCCAGGATTTCGCGGATCCGGTCGGACCGGGTCGAGAGGTTTTTCACCAATTGCCTGGTCTGCTCGATCATCTCGGCCAGGCGGTCACCGCGACCGCCGACGGCCGCGCCGAGGCTGTTGGCCAGGCTGGTGAAGTTCTCGATGGCACCACCGTTGACGAACAAGGCCGCTCTGGTGAGCACTTCCTCGATGGTCGCCGCAGCCGACGTCGACTTCAGCGGAATTCGCGCGCCGTCGCCCAGATCGGGAGCCGCAGGATCCGGCTCGGCGGGCGGCGTAAGTGCGACGAACACGTCACCCATCGGTGTGGCCGAACGCAATTCGGCGGTGGTTCCCCCGGGCAACCGCACACCGGATTTGATCCGCATCACGACCACGGCCGTGTAATTTTCGGCCTGCATCGACTGGACTTCACCGATATCGGCGCCGTTGAGCCGGACCTTCGCTTTGGCCGGCAGGTTGAGCGCGTTGGCGAAGGTGGCCGTCAAGGAATAGCTGTCGCCGCCGATGCCCGGCGCCGGTAATGGGAGCTTGTCCAGGGTCACCGAACACGCGGTGGCCGAGCAGGCAGCGGCTGACACCGCCACCACCGCGGTCATGCGGAGAAGGCGTTGTCGCGAACCGAATTTCGTCATAATCGAGTCATCTCTGCTATTTCGGCGGTGCGCCGGCCATGACCGCGAGCATCTGGCCGATACCGAAGTCGGGACCCATATCACGCGCGGTTCCGGTCGCACAGCCGAGCTCCTTAAGCCCCAACAGGTTGCAAACCGTCTTCAGCATCTGGCCGTCGAGGAAGAACCTGTTCAAATCGACCGTGGCGCGCAGTGCGCCGATATTCTGGTCGATCGCGTTGTAGGCGTTGTCGGTCACCAGCGGAAAGACGTCGAGAAATTCCGCTAGATTGTCGTTGTAGTCGGCCATGGATTTGGTGATCGTGTTCGAATTCGAAGCCAGCGCCCGCAGATTTCCTTGATTACGCTGCAGCAGATCGGTCATCGCGATGATGATCTGATTCAGTTTCGCCCCGGTGTCCCCGGCTCCCAGGTGCTGGTCGGCGAGAATATCGCTGAGCGTCCGCACACCGGAACCGAATTCGCGCAATGCCTGATCATTGCGGGCCGCGGCCGCGGTCAAGGCATCGAGATTCTGTACGACCGAGGTAACCGCGGCACGGGTCGCGGCCCCGTTGTCCGGGCCGAGTTGCATTGCGCGCGACAGTTCGCTCATCGCATCGCGCAGATTGTTCCCGTTGTCGGCCACGATCTGCGAGCCGACGTCGAGCAGACCACCGACCGGTCCCTGGCCTTTGCCGTCCCCACCCAGCGAGGTGGACAGTTTGTCGGCCATCGCGAGCAGGCTGTCGAATTCCACCGGGGTCCTGGTTCGATCGGTGGTCAGGACAGTGTGGTCGGCCAGCGCCGGACCGTCGCGATATACCGGAGTGAGTTCTATGTGCCGGTCGGTCAGCACGGAGTCCGACACGACAACCGCCTGGGCATCGGCCGGAATCTTGACCCATTTGTCGATATCCATGGTGACGTCGACGTGCGTCGCTCGCGCCTGGATGTCGACGACTTTGCCGACCCGCATACCGAGCACCGAGACGGCGTTGCCGGTGTACAAGCCATTCGCATTCGCGAACTGCGCGGTAATCGTCATGGAGGTATCGGTCAGCCCGCCGAACGGGCCGCTGGAACATCCGGCGACCACGGCGCCGATGAGGGCGACGGTCGCCAGCTTCACTCCTCGGATCACGCTATTCATTTGCAGTCCTGGAAGTACGGTTGCTGGTTCACTTGTTTCGCGTATCCGCTCAGTGCGCACATGAAGGAGTCGATGAAGGCGCCGTCGGGCGCATTGGCCGCCAGTTCCTGGCCGGACCCCGATGCGTTCGCGAACAACCGCCACGGCACCGGCAGGATCTGCAGGATGTTGCGCAACAGGTCGTCGTGCCCGGCGATCATTGCCGTCATCTGCGTCAGATCGGTGATCAGTTGCTGGATTTCCGGCCCGTCGTCCACCGCGATGGGCTTCAGCTGTTGGACCAGAGTGGTAGCGGCGTTCAGCAGTGCTTCGATGGCCTGCCGCCGAGAAATAATTTGCTCCAATACATTTCGGCCCTGACCGACCATGGCCGCCAGTTCCGCCTGCTGCTCGTGCAGCACCTCGAGCACCTCATCGGTACCGTTGAGCAGCGAACCGATCTGGGTGCGCCGATCGGCGATCACCGAGGACAGCGACCTGATGTTGCCGAGGATTTCGGGCATCAACGCAGGTGTACCGCGCAGTTGCTCGGACAAGGCGTTCATCGTCTGCGCGACTCGATCGGCATCGATGCTGCTGAAGGTCGTAGTGGCATTCTGCAGCGCGGTTTGCAGGTCGTAGGGCACCTCGGTGCGAGACAGCGCGATCGAATTGCCGCGCAGGTGCCCCGCCCCGGCGGGACGGAGTTCGACATAGCGCGACCCCAGCAGCGTCGTCAGTTTGATGGCGGCCCCGGTATCGGATCCAAGCGGTAGGTCGCGCCGCAGCTTCATGGTCACCACCACGTGGTCCCCGGCCAGCCGCGTCCCGGTCACGGTGCCGACCTGGATACCGGCGAGGGTGACCGCATCGCCGGAGCCCAGACCTGCGGCCTGCGCGAAATCGGCCCGGTAAGTCTGCTCACCGAGGTGCAGTGAATTCACGAATACCGTCACCCCGACCACCACCGCGACCACGGTGACCGCGACCAAGCCGATTCCCAGTTTGCTGCGGTCCTCGAGCGGGCGGCCGCGCATCCGCTGCCACACAGTTTTCAGTCGTCGTATCATCGCTGCCTCACCTGCAGATCGCCGAGTTCTCGACCTTGCCGCCGGGGTTGCTCGCCCCAAGAATCGCCGCGAGCAGCGGATCGAATCCGGGCAGCATGCTCACCTGCACATCGCAGGGGTAGGCGTCCACATAGGCGCCGTTGTCGGTAACGCGGGCCATTCCCTTCAGCAGGAACGGCAAATTGAAACCCAGCTCGGCGAACTTCTGCTTGTTGTCCATGAAGTGCTGGGCGAATCCCGGTTGCCGATCGACGAACGCATTGATCGAGGGACTGGCACCGCGCACTACTTCCGCGGCGCGGCCCAGCACTCCGGAGATCGAATCGACCTGCTCGAACAGGACATCACGCTGCTGCGCCAGCGCGTCGAAGATCCTGCGCGTCTGCTGCAGCACCGTCTTCAGGTTGCCGCTCTGCTTGGACATATCACCCAGTACCGCACCGAGATTGTCGATCACCTGACCCAGCATCTGGTCCGGCCCCGCGAATGCCTGTGCGAGCGAGGCGGTTTCGGCGATCAAGGTGGTGATCGCACCATCGTCACCTTGCAGTGCCCGCACCACCGCGGCACTGATGTTGTCGACCTGTTGCGGATCGAGCACGCTGAACAGTGGCTCGAATCCGTTGAGCAGCTTCGAAATATCGAACGACGGCTCGGTGTGCTCGACCGGGATCTGCCCGCCTGTCGGTAACACCTTCGGATCACCGAATTCCCGCAGCGACAGTCCGATATAGCGCTGCCCGATGAGATTCTGATAGGTGACCGACGCTGCCGTGTTGCCGTACAACACCTGGCCCCGCTGGACCTCGAAGGTCACCTTCGCGCGGGTGCCCTCGAGTTCGACGGCTTTTACTCGGCCGACTCGCACCCCGGCCATGCGCACGTCGTCGCGCGCATGCAATCCCGATACGTCGGTGAAGATCGCGGAGTACGTGTCGGTCTGCCCGCTGACGTCACGTGACAGCGTGACATACATCATCCAGGTCAGCCCGACCGAGACCACCAGGAACAAGATCAGGCCGAGCAACGGTTTGCGGTAGCTCATCGCGGCTCTCCTGTCGGGGCATCCGGTGCCGGGGTGAACTTCACGTCGTTGCCCCTGAGTAAGGGGCCGAACAGGATGTCGGCCGCGGTATTGGGCCCGCCGCCGAGAATCGATGCGATCTGCTGCTGCTCTTGACTGCTACCGATCGGACCCACATTTCCCCCGATCGGAGACGAATAATTCGCCGGTGCTGCAGCCGCATTCGGGCCGATGATGGTGGGCCCCCCGACCGGGGCCGTGCGGCAACTCGGCCCCTCGAGATCGCCGTAGCGCGGGCAATCGGCGCGTGTGTACTGCCGATGCGGCGTCAGCTCGACGATGACCTTGGCAGTGACGTTCTGATCCGCGGTGTCCCACAGCCCGAGAAACGTCCGGGCCAGCCGGGTCTGCGAAGTGGTCATCTGGACGAAATTGCGACTCCCCACGGCGATAGTGCCGACCACCGGGGACAGCTTCGCGGTCATGTCGGTGATCGTCGCCGTGTTGTTCTCCAATGCCGAGCCGATCGTTTCGGAGGTGGACAGACCACCCGTCAGCAAGGTCGCCAGCTGGTCTCGGTGCTCTGCCACCGCACGCATCGGCCCCACCGCGTTGTGCACCGCGCTCATCAGGTCGGGCGCCGAGTTGCGAAGTCCGGCAAGAGCATCCGATAGTGCACCGAGTGTCGAAGCGGTCCCGTCGGGAGCCATCGCCGCATTGAACGCCTCCGCGATACGGGTCAGTTCGGCACCGGCCCGAATGGCCTCGGCGCCGCGGCCGCTGGTGGCGCGTTCGACGACGGCCAGGAGCCCGAGCGCCGGATCCGATTCCGAACGCCCTGCGGCGGCGACGATTCGGCTCAGCGCAGTCAAGGATGTCTGCAGCCGGACCGTATCCAGGCTCTGGTCTTCGGGAATGTGCGCGCCCGCGGCGAGCGGTGCACCGCCGCCCTGGTAGACCAGCTGGACCGACGGCACCGCGAATACGTTGCTCGGCACCACACGTGCGGTCACCGTCGCCGGAATCCCCCGCACATATTCGGGTTTCAGATCGATCTGCACGTAATTCGGGCCGCCGTCGCTGGACGGCGTCACACTGTCGACCTGACCGACCAGAATGCCCTGATATTTCACATCCGATTTCACCGGCAGGCCGTCACCCACATTGACCAACACCGCTGTGACGCGAACGGTCTGCCGGAATACGCCTTGCGATCTGGCGATCATCAGGACCGCGGCCGTGGCGACGACCAGGAGCAAGGCAATCCCGCGCAGAAGCAGCTGCCAGTCGGGCAGGACCTTGCCGTCGGATTCGAACGCAATCGACATCTTTTACCCACTGATTCTCGCGCCGGCGTCGAAGCCCCACAGCGTCATCGTCATCAGCAGATTCACGAAGATCATCGCGGTGATGCTCGCGCGCATCGCACGCCCGGCCGCCACGCCGACCCCTTGCGGGCCGCCCGAGGCGTAGAAACCGAAATAGCACTGGATCGTCGTGGTAATGATGACGAAGACGACAGCCTTCGACAGCGAATAGATAATGTCGGTGCCGCTGAGCACCAGGCGGAAATAGTGTTCGTAGGTACCCGGTGACTGGCCGCCGGACAGACCGACAACGATTTCGACGGCCAGGTAGCTGGACGCGAGGCAGGCCAGGTACAGCGGAATCATCGCCACTATCGAGGCCAGCATCCTCGTGGTGACCAGATACGGTATCGGGCGGATCGCTATCGAGTCGAGAGCGTCGACCTCCTCCGCGATGCGCATGGATCCCAGCTGCGCGGTGAAGCGGCAGCCCGCCTGCGCGGCGAAGGCGATCGAGGACATGATGGGCGCCAGTTCGCGGGTTACCGCCGTCGAAGCGATCATCCCGGTAGCCGGTGCCATGCCCAGCAGTTTCAGTGCGCTGAAGCCCTCGATGGCGACGATCGCCCCCGCCGCGGCACCGAGCACGAGAACGACCTGCCCGGTTCCGCCGCCCACGACGATGGAGCCGTTTCCCCACGTCACATTCGACAGAATGCGCAGGAACTCCGTGCGATAGTGCCGCAGCACCACCGGAATACCGCCCAGCACACGGCCGAAGAAGGTGACCATGTACCCCAGCCGCATGACCGGAACCGCCATCGTGGTCCCGGCTACTACGACCGGCCGGATTCCTGGCGGATAATAGCGCGACGCCATCAGAGCGTTGTCCTAGGAAAGAGGATGGTGTACAACTCGGTGAATCCCGCATTCACCAGCATGAGCATGATGATGGAGGCGACGACGGCGGCGTTGACGGAGTTCGCGACGCCTCCTGGACCACCCTTGGTGCTCAGGCCTTTTTCACAGGCGACAACGGTGACGATGACGGCGAAGACCACGGCCTTCACCATCGCCAGATAGAGGTCGCCGATCCTGGCGAAAGAGGAGAACGTAGCCAGATAGCTGCCCGAGGTGCCGCCCTGGACATAGACGTTGAATAGGTATCCGGCCAGAAATCCGACGAAGGAGCTCAGAACCGTCAGCCCGAGCGCAACCACGATGCCTGCGGCCAAGCGGGGCACCACCAGCAGCCGCAGTGGCGAGACGCCCATGACCTCCATCGCGTCGATCTCTTCGCGGATCGTGCGCGCTCCGAGGTCCGCGCAGATGGCGGATCCGACGGCCGCGGCCAACAGAATGGCTGTAACCATCGGCGCCGCCTGCCGGATCACCGCCAGGCCCCCCGCGGCACCAGCCAGCGAGGTCGCCCCGACCTGCCCGGCCAGCAGCCCGAACAGGATCGACATCGTCGCGCTGATCGGGATCGCCACGGCAATGGTCGGCACGTAGGAGGTCTTGGCCATGAACACCGCCTGGAACACGAATTCACGGAACGGGAACTTGCCCGTGACGATGTCGACGAACAGGTACTGGATCGCCCGCACGGCCAGGACGACCTGCCCGCCGACGGTCTCCAGGGACGCACCGGGATGACGGCGCAGATATCCGCGCGCCCACAGCTCGATCTCACGGACCGCCGACCGCTCGGCGATCTCGCCCGAAGTCACCGGCGTCTTTGCCCGTGCCATCATGAATTGCCTCTATCTCTCTGTGGTGCCGGACTCTTCGGTGATCAGCCGAGTCAAGGTGAGCGAGGCGAGTTTCCAGTCACCGCGGCGACGCACCCAGCGTTCGTGGTAGTGCCCGTACCCGGTCAGTGCCGACCCGTCGTCCCACACGACACGGTCCTGCATGGCCCAGACGACGCGGGCCTCGTCGCCGTCGGCGTCGATCAGCGGCGTGTGGACCTGGTGGGCGGTGCGGGCGCCGGTAAGCGCGGTGCGGATCATCGCGACGGCGTTGTCTCGCCCGGTGATGACGGGGACGCCGGTGTTGCTGTGGCTGACGTCCAGTTCGACGTCCGGGGTCATCAAGTCGGTGAGGGCTGCCCAGTCCTGGGTGTCGACGGCCAGGCAATAACGCGCTTTTGCCTGCGTCAGTTCGTGGACGGTGATGAGAATGTCCGGTGTAGCCATGGATGATGTGTTTCCCTCGGTTTGCTTCGCGAGTCACCCTCAGGTACTGTTATCGAATATTCGATAATCTCTATCAGATATTCGATGGTTCGACCGTAGGGCAGAGCGGGAAGGGAGTCAAGATGCGTGGTGCCATATCTGCACCGACCGCGCGTGTCGTAGATGTCGTGGAGTTGCTGGCACGTCGCGGCAACGTGCGGCTCCGCTACAGCGACATCGCGCGCGAGTTGGATATGACCCTGGCCACCACGCATGCGATCTTGAAGACCCTGTGCGATCGCGGGTGGGTCACCCGCGATCCGGCCGGGAAGGCCTACGCGCTCGGACCCGGGCTCGCCGTCGTGGCAGCGGCGGTGAATACGCGCCCGTTCGTCGAGGCCGCGCGGGCCGCCGCGGTCGGACTTACGGCCGAATTCGGTTATGCCGCATCGGTAACCGAGAAGGTCGCCGACTCGTTGGTGATCACCGCGTTCGAAGGCGGCGAGCGACCATGGCCCGGTGATCGCATCCCTTACGCGCCGCCGTTCGGCGCCGTGTTCGCGGCCTGGGACATCGCCGAGGAACGCCGCGCCTGGATCCAGCGGGCCGCGTCGACGAATACGGCGATCGCCGAGCGCCTGAACGAGGCGCTGAACCGGATTCGCGGCCGCGGATTCGATGTGGACTACACCTCACCCGCTATCGGACAGGCCGCGAGCCTCATCGGCACGCTCGACACCGGCACGATCGCACTCCCATCGAACATCCAGGAAACCCTCGACCAGCTACGCGTGGAATTCACCACGCTCGGATTTCCGGACGTCACCTCCGCCCAGCCCCACCCGGTATCCGCCATCACCGCGCCGGTACTCGACCCGCAAGGACACGCGGCGCTGCTGCTCTCGGTCCACCCTCTCGGCGAACTCCCGCCGGAACAGACCGAGACCATCGGCCAGCACCTGATCCGGATAACGACGACGATCACCGGCGTCGCCCGGTCCGAGGCCTGACCGGGCGACGCGGTCTCACATGCCGAACAGTTTCGCCTCCGCGAGCGGGTCGAGGTAGAGCCGAGTGAGTTTGGAGCTTTTGATGCGCCAGCGGTCACCGTCGAGTGCATAGGTTTCGTGGTAGTGCCCGAATCCGATGACTCGGACGTTGCCGGGAAAGATCAGCAGATCCTGCAGCGCCCACACCCCGGTTGCGGTACTCGGTGACTGCACCTCGATTTCGGGCATGTGCCCGTGATGGACGGTCCGGGCAGCACCGATGGTCAGCTTCAGATAGGAGATGAAGGCATCAGCGCCGACCGTGACGATGCCGGCCGAGCCGGTCGTGTCGATCACGACGTCCGGCATTACTTGCTGCTTCAGCAGATCCCAGTCCTTGGTATCCACCGCCCGAAAATAGCGCGCCTTGACCTGCTTGATCGCGTAGACGGCCGCTACCGCAGCCGCAGGGTCCGGCGGCGCCGCATCATCCGGGTCCGCAGATACACGTGCCGACACCGCTGCAGCCAGACCGAAGGCGGCCGCCCCGGTCCCGATCATGAAGGTTCGCCGCGTATGGGTCATGACTGGTCCGCCTGTAGGCGAAGCGATTTGATGCCCGTGATCACCCATCGGCCGTTACGAATGCCGTAGGTGTCGTTGTGGTGGCCGAATGCCAGGAAGCGTTTGCCGTCCGGCTTGACCAGCAGCACCTGCACTGCCCATGTTCCGGTCGCCGCGCCCGCAGCGGTGATCTCGATTTCGGGCATGTGCCCGTGATGGACCGTCACCGCGTCGCCGTAATCGCGTTGCAGCGCAGCCACGTAGTTCGACGCACCCGTGACACGGGTACCACCCACCGCCGTCGTATCCACATCGATGTCATCGGCGAGGACGGAGCCGAACGCCGCCCAGTCCTTGGTATCGAGAGTGCGGCAATAACGCGCTTTGAGCGACTCGATCGCATTGATCGCCTGCAATGTGTCCGGATCCACTGCGGTTCCTACTCTTCCTGTTGTCGACGATCGCGACTGCGGCACCGTCGTGAAGAAGTTCCCGCGGCAGAGCATGCAACGATCATTATCGATTATCCGATACGCAGCATCGAATAATTGACAGGACCTTAGGCTGGCCGGTGAAAACGCGTCAAGCCCAAGGACTCGCCGTTCCCGTCACTCACAGGCGGCGACGGCGTGAACCCGAGCGAAGCCTTCGACCAGGAAGTCGGCCTCGACACCATCCCCGACGGCCGCCGGTCAGCGGACACGCGCCAGGCCCCCGAAGCGCCGATCCGCCCCCACCCCTGTCAGATCGATTCGGGCAGCTCCCGCCAAGGACGGTGACTCGCGAAGCGACCAAGGACCCCGTAGTGCTGGCCGACCGTCCCGACTTGACGCGTATTCACCGCCAGCCTAAGGTTTTGTCATCTATTCGATAGATCATATCGAATATTCGATGCACTGCGTTGGCCTGCCTCTGGAATTCCCTTCATGACGACGCGGCGGGTCGCGATAGTCGACAACCAGGAAGGCGAGTGGAAACCGCGGTGGATCCGCAGACATTGCAGGCGATCAACGTGATCGAATCGCTCAAAGCGCGTTATTTCCGCACTCTCGACACCAAGGACTGGTCCGCCTTCGGCACCGTCCTCGCCGACGATATCGATGTGGATACGACGGCGGTGGGTGGTGACCGTATCCGGGGAGCGTCGAACCACGCGGCGGCGCTGCAAACCGATTACGGCGACGCGGTAACGGTCCATCACGGGCACATGCCCGAAATCGAGATCACCGCCGTGGGTGCGGCCACCGGGACGTGGGCGGTGCAGGTGCTGCTGGTCAAGCCGGACGGCAGACGCTTGCTCTCGTTCGGCCACGATCACGACACCTACGGCATTCGTAACGGCCGATGGGTGATCACGGGCATCAAATCGACTCGCCTGCAGGCGGACCAGTCATGACATACACGCGCCTAACCGTCATGACCGAGACGACAGCCCGCGTTCCGGCTCACATAGCGGCGGCGGATCGTGTCGAATCCGCCGCCGCAGTAGCGGCTGTCCACGCGATCAAACAGCTCAAGGCGCGGTATCTCCGAGCGGTCGATACCAAGGACTGGTGGCTGCTCGAGCAACAGGTAATGCCCGACATCGCGGTCGACATGACAGCCTCGGCCGGAATCAGGACGACCGGCGTGGACGCCTTGATCGGCTATCTTCAGGCCACCATCGGTCCTGTCCGGACCGTCCATCAGGGACACATGCCCGAAATCGAGGTGCACACACCTGCCACCGCGACCGGAGTGTGGGCGCTGCAGGATCTCCTGATCTGGCCCGACACCATCCGAGGCAGCGGATTCGGGCACTACTACGAAACCTACACACTCGACGGTGACCGCTGGCGCATCAGCAGCACCACACTCACTCGGCTCTACCTCGACCCGACGGCAGCACAGAGACTGTTTCGGAGCAGCCGGCGATATCGGTGGAGTCTCGGCCGATGGGCAGCATCCTTCCGCCGGCGTCGATGATCTCGATGGTGGTTGTCGAATACGAAGTGCTACAAGGCATTTGAGGACAACAGAAGATGGATCCGACCGTGACACCGGCCTCCAGCCACCGAGACGAAACGAATCCCTTGCCGCACATCACAATCGAGCAAATGGCGCGACGGTACCGGGTGGTCCAGTGGGCCACCGGGAATGTCGGCCGACCAGCTCTGCGCGCCCTCATCGAACATCCGACCCTTACGCTGGTCGGGGTCCATACCCACACTCCGGACAAAGTCGGCACCGATGCGGGCCGCCTGTGCCAACTGCCGACAGACACCGGGATCACCGCCACCGGCGATATCGCCGAAATCATCGAGTTGGGCGCCGATTGCGTGGTGTACACGCCGCGCGTCTTCGACATCGACACCGTCTGCCGACTGCTGGCCACCGGCACGAATATCGTGACCACCCACGACATCTTCCATCATCCGGCCAGCATGGATCATGCCCTGTACGCACGTGTGGAGGCGGCGTGCTGGTCCGGTGGAGCCTCGATCCACAGCACCGGTCACAGTCCCGGCTTCATCACCGAAACAATGCCCATCGCCCTCGGCTCGATCCAACGACGCCTGCACCGCATGCTAATCGACGAATACATCGACCTCACCGACTCCGAAACACCGTGGACGCTGCTCGGCATGGGCTTCGGCACAAGCCAAGCGACATTCGAACCGCACCGCCTGACCCAGGCCGGCCGCGCAATCGGCCCATCACTGCGCTTGGCCGCCGACGCTTTCGGGCCGCCACTCGACGCGATCGATGTCCGCGGCGAACTCGCCACCGCGAACCAGGACGTCCAGGTCGGCGCCGCCGTGTTTCGCAAGGGAACCGTTGTCGCACAACGGATCACAGTCTCAGGCACACGCCGCGGCCAACCGCTGCTGCAGTTCCGCTCGACCCGCTACTGCAGCGCCGACATCAGCGCCGACTGGTCACTGCGCCCGACCGGATGGCATATCTCGGTCGAGGGTGACACGCCCCTCGAGGTCGACCTGCGGCCCGGGGAAGCGTCGGTCCACGCGAATGCGGCATCGCCGACCTACGCGGCCAACCGCGCCGTCAACACCATCCCCCACCTCTGTGCCGCAGCACCGGGCATCCGCACCGCCATCGACCTGCCACCCATTGCCGCGGCACTGTGGTGAGCGCAGACGGGTTGTCGGCTACCGGCTGATCTGACGTGGAACCACCGTGGCGAGTTTGTCCGGATTGCGGATGGCGTAGAAGTTGGTGATCTTGCCGTCGATGATCTCCATCAGGAAGACGCCTTCCAGGCGGTCGTCGCTGTGGACGGCCATCGCAGGCGTGTTGTTGCAGTTGACCATCTCGATCCGCAGGTTCGGCGTCTTCCTCGCCCGATGGAACAGATCCATAAGGCGCGCGGCCACCTTCTCCGCACCCACCACCGGCCTGCGCGCCGCGATGGCCTTGCCGCCGCTGTCGGCGGTCCAGATGGCGTCCGGTGCGAGCAGCGAGAGCAGCGGCTGCGTGTCACCGGTGGCCGCCGCTGTCATGAACTGCTGCGTGATCTGCGCGATCTGCGCCGCGTCGACGGGTTCGAAACGTTTGCGACGCGCCTGCACATGTGAGCGGGCGCGGTGCGCCACCTGGCGCACCGTCATCACGGATTTGCCTACCGCTGCGGCGATGTCGTCGTAGTCGAAGCCGAACACCTCGCGCAGCACGAACACCGCACGCTCATCGGGCGTGAGTGTTTCGAGCAGCACGAGCATCGCCATCGACACCGACTCGGCGAGCACCACGTCAGCCGATGCGTCGTGCTCGTCGAGCAGCAGCGGCTCGGGCAGCCACGGTCCGATGTAGTCCTCGCGGCGGCGCGCGCCGGCCCGCACGGCGTTGAGCGCCTGACGAGTCACCAGCCGCGCCAGATACGACTTGGTGTCGCGCACCGTCGCGAGGTTCACCTCGGCCCACCGCAGATAGCTGTCCTGCAGCACATCGTCGGATTCGGTTGCCGAGCCGAGGATTTCGTAGACGATCGTGAACAGCAGCGGCCGCAGCACGGTGAACCGCTCGGCATGCTCGTCGGTCATCATCAAGAGGTAACCATTGGCGCAGCGGAGGCCGACTGCGCGGGACGCGGACCGCCCTTGGGCCAGATCAGCGAACCCGGCTTGCGGGCCTCACGACGTATCTTCCACACCGCGACCTTGCAGGTCATCTCCTTGATTCTCGCGCCCATGCGGCCACCGATGTAGAGATTGACGGCGATGTCGTCTTTGCGGGCGAGCTGTCGGATGCCGACGCGACGGCCGAGGCTGACGCACGCCCCTGTCAGGGCAAGGTCGAGCACCGCGGGTTCGGTCCCCGCGATGCGGCTCAGCACGGTATCGGCGGCCTGCGCGCCGAGCGGTCCCGCGCCCTGGCAGCTCATCCGCAGTGGCCGGCCCGACGGTGCGGCGGCGTCGCCGGTCGCCACAATGCGGTCGTCGTCGATACTGGTCAGGGTCTCGTCGGTGAGCAGCCGACCCAACGCATCGGTCCGCAGCCCGCTCTCGGCCGCCAACTCCGGCACGCCGAAACCCGTTGTCCAGATGGTGAGTTCGCTCGGACGCACAGCACCGTCGGCGAAGACGACCGCATCCGGCCCGACCTCGGTCGCCACGGCGGCCTCGAGCACGGCGACACCGTGCCGCGACAGCCACTTGGCGACGTACCGGCGACCCGGCGCGCTCAGCGAAGGCATCAGGGTTCCGCCGCACACCAGCGTGACCGTGCGTCCCTGTTCGGCCAGTTCGGCGGCCGTCTCGATGCCGGTCGGTCCGCCGCCGACCACGGTGACCGGAGCAGCGAACGGCAACTCGTCCAGCCTGGCACGCACCCGCTGCGCGGACTCGAATTCAGCGATGGGGAAAGCGAACTCGGCCGCGCCGGACACCGACGATATCGCCGCGGTGCTGCCGACCGCGTAGATGACGTGGTCATAGTCCAGCACGCGCCCCGACGCCAGCCGCACCATACGGGCAGCGGTGTCGATCCGCGTGGCGCTGTCGACAACCAACCGGATGCCGTCGCCGAGGAGCGTGCCGTAGTCGATCGTCGTGTCACCGGTTCCGGCCACGAACTGGTGCAGCCGGACTCGGTCGACGAATTCCGAGCGTGGATTGACCAGCGTGATATCGACATCGGTGCGCATCCGCAGATGGTTGGCCGCGAGCGTCCCGGCGTAACCGCCGCCGATGACGACGACCTTGTGGAGTGTGTCGTGTTCAGTCATACCGTCGAGACACCGCGGACCGCCGAAACATGACACCGACATGACGTGACGTGCGTCACTTCACTCGAGGGCGCGAGACGCCGACCATCCCCGGATATCCGGGCCGACACCGGCCACGGACCGCGAGAACCATTGCGGCATAAAACCAGTCGGAACTGCCGACTACCGTGGGCCGGAAGGAACGCCTGGCTGCTCCAGCGCGCAGGGACCGCGGATCTCAGTGCAATCGGATGGGCGATGGGGCAGTCGGATCGAAGCCGATCATGGAGCAGATTCGCGCCCGCACCCAGGGCGGTGGCCGAATTCAGGAGGGTGGTCAGGCCTTGGTCGCTCAGCGATGTGAGCGCAGCGGAGACCTTGCTGTGGCGATATCGCCGCGTCGAGTCGGACATGTCGACAGGGTCCCCGCGATGCGGCACAACCCCCACCGTACCTGAGGCTCGAGGCTCATTCCTCGAACGGCCGCAGCCGAGACACGATGTGGCTCAGCACATCCGGCGGTGCCGCTGATCGCAGGGCCGGGCGTGCGCGGGGGTGATCCACGACACCTTCATTTCGTTGGCGCAACCAATGAAACCTTGTATAGTTGGCTATACCAATATTGGCGCTACCAATGAAAGAGGACGTCATGTCCACAGATACTCTGATCGCCGACCGTATCGAAATCGCCGACCTGTTCACCCGATTCGCCCGCCTGCTCGACGAGGTGCGGTACGAGGATGTCGACACCGTCTTCACTGACGATGTGGAGGTCCACTCGCCGCGAATCCAAGTCCGCGGCATCGATAAGGTCACCGAGTTCATGCGGCAGTCTCAGGTCGAGGGCGAACTCACTCAGCACACGACCACTGATCTGCTGGTGCGGCTCGACGGCGACCAAGCTGCGGCCTCGGCGAACTCGCTCGTGTATTACTACCGCGACGGCCAACCGCCCCACCAAACCGGCGGCCTGCGACTGGCCGGCACCGCAGTGCGGACGTCGGCGGGCTGGCGACTCCGCGAGGCGCGCATCATGCTCGCCTGGATGCGCAAGGATTGATCTCGAAAGGCCAGACAGGCCTTACCTTTAGCCCCACCGACACCACTCGGCGTGTCGGCAAATATTCAGACAATTTCACGGCACAATCAGCGCATGGTGCTCAGCCGAAGATCGTTGCTGGCGTTGACTGCCGCGCTGCCCGCCGCCGGGCACGCGGCAGCGACGCAGCGACCGCGTTCGGTGCCGCGGTACACCATGACCGCATTCACCAACGACAGCGAAACCGATTTGTATGTCTACGAATCCGACGATGCGATCACCTTCCGGCAGCTGTCCGGGCCCGCCTACCGCCCGCCGACGGGCCTGCTGCGCGACCCCAGCGTCTTTCGCAATATCGATGGCTACTACTACCTCACCTACACCACCTCCTGGGAAGGGCGAACCATCGGCTTCGCCTACAGCGCGGACCGGATGAACTGGAGCCATCTCTACGACATCACGGTGCCGCTGCCGGGCGTGACATCGACCTGGGCACCGGAGTGGTTCATCGACTCGGACCGAAGCATCAACGTCATCGTGTCGCTCTCGGACGGCTATCGGTTCACACCGCACCTGATCACCGCCGAGTCGAAATTGCGCTCATGGAGCGTGCCGAGGCCGATGATCGGGCTGACCCAGCCCGACAACACCTCCTACGGCTATATCGACACCACCGTGGTCCGCGCCGATCGGCGCTACTACGCGTTCACCAAGAACGAATCCACCAAATACATCGAACTCGCGGTCGCCGACCACCTGCTCGGCCCGTACACCTTTGTGGCGACCGACGATTGGGCCGGTTGGGGCGCTCCCGTCGAAGGACAGTGCGTCATCGCGCTGCCCGACGGCGGCTGGCGCATCTATTTCGACGCCTACACCGACCACCAATACTTCTACAGCGACTGCTACGACGACTTCCGAACGTGGACAACACCTCTCGAACTTCCCGAGATATCAGGTACAGTCCGCCATTTCACGGTCTTCCCGGAGTTCGTCGAACAGCCCGATAGTTGATCTCCACCTCGCCACGCATAACGCCGAGCAAGCTGTGTCACGCGCGCCCGGTGGCACGGTCGAGCAGATGCGGGTCGTGTGCGTTGACGAGAAGAAGGTCCGGCTCGGCCGTCGCCCACAACTGAGCCAGCCGTTGGTGATTGGCCTGGACCTGCTTCCAATCGTGGGCGATGACGCGTTCCATCGCGGTGATCGCTTTGGGTGCGGTATCGGTGCCGTCGAGTTGGCCGTGGTGATAGAAGGAATCCCCGACATGCAGGATCCAACGGTCACCGGCATCGACTGCGACGGCGGCGTGACCACGGCTGTGGCCGGGGAGGTTGATCAGCACGATCCCGGCCGCGATATCGGTGAGTTCCTCGGCTCCCGGAAACCCGCGCCACGACTCGCCTGCCGACGGCTCGTGCTCGACGAGCACCGGGCGGTGGGCGCGCTGCGCCGGACGGTAGCGCTCTCGTTCGATCAAGGTCCGTGGATGCTGGGCGGCGAAGGCTTCGGCACCCGTGAGATGCACTCGAGCCCAAGGGAAGTCGGCGAGACCACCGGTGTGATCGGCATCGAAGTGGGTGAGCACGATGTGCCGGACATCGGCCGGATCGTATCCGAGTTGCCGGATCTGGTTGATCGCGGCTTCGCTCGGGTCGAAGGTGGGCCGGACGTAGAAGCGGGCGGGGCCGAAGCGCTTGCCGGGTGCTACGGCATCGCGTAGGCCCAGGCCCGAATCGATCAGGACCAGACCATGATTGGTCTCGACAAGCAGGACGTGACAGACCAATCCGCCGGGTGTGGCGGGTGGCCGCATCGTGCCGCAGTTGAGGTGGTGGACTTTCATCCGAGTGCCGCTTTCATCTCTTCCATGGCCGCAAGGTCGCCACTGAGCAGAGCGGGGTCGATGACCTGAACCGGGTTGGTGCCGTCCCAGTTCGCCGCGGCCAGCTCGACGAGGTCGAAGACGAACTTCTTGGTGCCGCCGAGATCCGAGATCTCGACGACGGTACCCGGGTGGTGTTCTGTCTGCAGATAGGCGAAACGCCCTGTCGGGCCGCCGATCTCGCCTTCCTGGCCTACGGTGAACCCGGCGGCGAGCGCGCGGTCGTAGAGGTCCTGGTAGTGCTCACTCCAGTAGGCGACGTGCTGCAGGCCTTCGTTGCCCGCGTCGAGGAAGTCCTTGTACATCGACGGTTCGTCGTCGATCGGCTGGATGAGTTCGATCTGGATATTGCCGCTGTTGGCGACCGCGACATTCATCGCCATGGCCGACGGCCGGCCTCGATAGGTGAAGTTCCCCGGCTGGACGCCTTCGAGGTAGAACCAGGGGCCGATACCGCAGTCGACGAATCCCTGCATTGATGCCTCGATGTCACGCACGACATAGCCGAGCTGCCGAATGGTGCCGAACATGTTCGCCTTCGGCGTGGGTCCGGGTACTGGGCCGGTGTGCGCATCGGCGAAGGACAACACGATCTTGCCGACCGCGGCATTTTCGCGGAGTCGCTGCGCCGCCCGGTCCGCCTGATCGGGCGAGTAGACAGCATCGAGGCGCGGGGTGAGCCTGCCGTCCGCGACAGCGGGCAGCGCCCGAGGTTGCAGCGCGGCGACGACCTCGGCCAATTCGGATCGGGTGCGGATGCTGAAGGTGGTCCCGAGCAGCCGCTGGCGGCGGAAGGCGATGGTGTCGAGATCGAGGCTGGTCGCGGCACCCGCGAGTCGGCCGATGCTGACGATCGTGCCGCCGACAGCGGTGGCCGCGGGCAGGTCCGCGAACAATTCGCCGCCGACATGATCGAGGGTGATGTCGACGCCGTCGCCGTTCGTCGCGGCCGATACCGCGGTGCTCAGGTGCTCGGCGGAAGTGTTGACGGTGACGTCGGCGCCAGCAGCGGTGAGGGCGGACCGCTTGTCCTCGCTTGTGGTGGTGGCGATGACGGTGCTCGCCCCCAGAGCTTTGGCCAGCTGGATGCCGATCAGACCGATCGAGCTGGTGCCTCCGACGATCAGGACGCTCTTGCCTTCGATGAAGCCGGCTTGGCTGACCAGCGCGTCGTATTCGGTGATCAGCCCGACCGGCAGAGTTGCCGCTTCCTCGAAACTCAGTATCTCTGGGATCGGCACAACCAGCCGCGGATCGCACAGCGCGTAGTCGGCGAACGCACCGATGGTGATGCCCATGACGCGCGTACCCGCCGACAAATGCGGTGCCAGCGGACTGGAGATTTCCACGACCCCGGCGACCTCCATGCCCGCGGTGTATTCACCTGCCTGCTGGGAGTTGGCGGTGTAGGTGCCGTCGAGGGCATAGAGGTCGGCACGGTTGAGACCGGCGGCCATGACCTGGATGCGGATCGCACCGAGCCGACTGGGTGCGTCGATGTCGCGGAGTTGCCAGTTCGACCCGGCGCCGCCGATGAGTGCTCGCATACGCGAGATTCCTTTCATCCGTTCGAATCAGGCCGACAGGTCGGCAGGTGGGGTGTCGACGAGCAGCCGATTCGGATTGCTCGACATGGCGAGCAATCCGCGCAGTGCGCGCAAGACCAGCGGCCACTTACGCGGGTCGCGCAGGTTCACGCCGCTGACGAGCTGTTTGAGCATCGACAGCGTGTCGAAGTAGATCCGCTCGACGATCAGGTTCTCGTTGTCGTCGAATACGAAGTACGCCGTCATCCGGGTGCGATGCCGGGAGCCGGTGGCCGGAATGCCGCCCAGCGGCCCCAAATGTGTTCCGAGTAGCCAGAATTCGACAATGACCGCGTCGGCGCTGTGCCGCAGCGCGATGATCTCGTGGTCCTGATCGGGAAACGCGACGCGGGTGTCGTGGTAGTAGTCGCGGACCTCGGCATCACCGTCATGGACGGTGAGCGTGGGAATGATCTCGTAATGCGGATGCGGGAACGTGGCCAGCACGTCGTCCCAGTCCTGGCGCACCTCGTCGTGGAAGTGATCGAGGACGAGTTTCTCGCGGGCGCGCAGCACCTCGACGGATGGCACGGCAAAGCGGTCGGTCATGAAAACTCCTGCGGTTCAGTGATGTGTGATGCGGCCGTGGGTGAATGTCGGCGTTGTTCCCGGGTTCGTCCACGCACCGGTCAACTCGCTGGATGGGAAGAACTGGAGGAAACGCGAGTCGCGCTGGCTGCGATCGGCCAGTGTCTTCTCGAACACGACCGAGTTGTATTGATCGGCCGTGGTTTCGATGGTGTTGGCATTGAGCACGATCTCCTGCCCCCACTCCCCTGCCCAGCGCGCCACTCCGGCCAGCCGCGAGTGCTCCGGTGTGAGGCATTCGGCGGCGATGACGTTCTCACTGCTCACCCAGATGCCGGTCGAGGTATTGAGTACCAGGCTCTGGTTACCGAAGACATGACCCGGCGTCTTCACGACCGCGACGCCCGGGCCGAGGACCACCGAGCCATCGATCGGCAGAAAGGCATCCGGTGCAATGTCGCGGTACGTGTCGGGCTGGTACCAAGGCTTTTGCAGCGGGTGCAGGTCTGCCATCGCGGCCAGTTCGTCCCGCTGCACGATGACCTTGGCGTTGGGGAATACCGCTTTCGGCTGCGTCCGGAGGTCGACCTGATGCGCCGTCGTGCCGATCCAGCGACGCAGGTCCTGGGTGTGCAGGTGGTCGAACATCAAGTAGTCGACCTCGGCCGGGTCGATGCCGAGCCCGGACAGGTGATCGGTCACGGTGCCGTGCTCGATCACCATCCGCCGCGCAACGATATCCGGGGTGCGGCGGGCGAGCTTGTCGAAATACGGTGTGTGACGGCCGAGTTCGACATCACTCGGCTCGAACAGCAGCACCCGCGGCGTCCCGTCGCTCTCGTGCCAGCGGATCACCAGCATCCGATTCGTGATCGCGAGGAACGGGGCCGGCGCACGGGATGCGCGGAACAGGCCGAACCGCGTGGGGTAGGGCAGCGTGACGAGGTCGCACGTCACCACGCTGTCGGGCACACCCGTGCTCGCGAACTCATCGCGGAAGACCTCGGCCTGACTCCGCGCTGCGGTCAGCCGCGCACCCGGCCCACCGTCGATCTTCGACAGGTCGGTCAGACACTCCACACGCGAGCCGACACCCGCCAGGTCCACTGCGTCACCTTGTCGCCATGGCAGTTGCATATCCACCTCGAGTCATTAATCCCACGGCGTGGGAATAATTCGTAGATTAAACCCACGCCGTGGAAATATGCAAGAGTGAGGGCATGCAGGCCACGACCGATGCAGCATCGATCCAGCCGCCGCGCCGCGGACGGCCACCGAAAGCGCAGGCGCAGCTCTCGCGCGCGGCGATACGAGACGCCGCGCTCGCGGTGATCGACGCCGAGGGGATCGGCGCGGTGAGCATGAGATCCGTCAGCCGCACATTGGGCGTGGACGCCAAGAGCCTGTATCACCACGTCGACGGCAAAGACGACCTACTCGACACGGTGGCCGAATACATCCTGGAACAACTCCGGATGCCCGAGTCGACGGACTCGATCGAAGCCGACCTGCGCGCGCTGGCATACGAATTCCGCCGTGTCACTCTCGCGCACCCGGAAGCGGCGACCCTGGTCCTGACGCGTCAGCTCGCATCACTCGCCGGACTCGCCCCGATCGAAGCCGTCCTCACCGTGCTCCGCCGAACCGGGCGAACCCCCGAAGAAGCTGTCCACCTACTTCGCACCGTCCTGGCCACCCTGGTCGGAACACTGCTCCGCGAAGTCTCCGCCGGACCGACATTCGGCACCGATGACGCCGACGGAATCGCCGAACGCCGGCACGCGCTCGAAGCATCCGGACTGCCACAAGTCGCCCTCGCCGCACCCCACTTGGCGCGCTTCGACCGCGAACGCGAGTTCGAGTACACCGTCGATCTCATCGTCGATGTCATCACTTCGCACCGCAGCGCCGTCGACTGACACCGGCGCTGTCGACCTTGGAGAACGCCTGGTTACCGCATGTCCGCAACGGCGCTATCGTTGATGCACAGGTCGGGGTGGATGCGCCGACTCGGAGGTGCCGACGAATATTCGATGGACGAGCTCGACGAGGCCGCGACACAGCGAGACCTTCCGACCGGAATCGCGGCGGAACTAGCGGCGGCCGGATTCGGCGACGCGACCGAAATCGGCCGCGGCGGATTCGGCGTCGTGTACTGCTGCTACGAATACGCACTCGAACGCCACGTCGCGGTCAAATTGCTCAGGTCCGAGGTCAGCGGCGACGAGCGCGAGCAATTCCTCCGGGAACAGCGTGCATTAGGGCGGCTGTTCGGACACCCCGACATCCTCCAGGTGCTGCAGGTCGACATCACCGCCACCGGCCGCCCCTATATCGTTATGCCGTTCTACACCTGCGGCTCGCTGGAGACAGTGCTGCGGGATTCGGGACCGCTGCGGTGGTCGGAGGTGCTTTCGATCGGCGTCAAGATGGCCGCAGCGCTGGCCGCCGCCCATGCGATCGGCATCGTGCATCGCGACGTGAAGCCCGGCAATATTCTGCTCACCGATTACGGCGAACCCCAGCTCGCCGACTTCGGCATCGCACAATTCGGCGACGGCACCACGTCATCCCTGCGCACCGTCCAGGGCACGCCCGCATTCACCGCACCCGAGGTGCTCGGCGGCGCGACGCCCAACCCGATTTCGGATATCTACGGCCTGGGCGCTACCTTGCACTGCCTGCTGGCCGGGCGAGCCGCATTCGCACGCCGCACCGGTGAACAACTGGAAGTGCAACTTGCCCGGATCGCCTCCGCCGCCGCACCCACGCTGCGCGATCAGCACATCCCCGCGGCGGTGTGCGCGGCCATCGAGGCGGCCATGGCGGCGAAGCCGGCCGACCGGCCGAGGTCGGCGATCGAGTTCGGGGAAATGCTGCGGCGGGTCCAACACGAGACCGGCCAGGCGGTGGATGCTCTGGCATTGCCACCGACAGTCATCGAATCCGGTTCGGCCACAGCGGTTCCCACGGGATCGCATACCCCGGATGTGGCGACACCGCCCCCGCCGCCCAGCACGGCGATGAAATTCCGTCCGCCTGCCGCACCCCATACAATGATCGCGCGCACGCGGCTGCTCGCGCTATTGCGTGACGGCGGCGACCGGCGCCTGACGCTGATCCACGGACCGGCCGGATTCGGCAAGACCACCCTGGCTCTGCAATGGGCCACAGCGCTGGCGACCGAGGACGTACTGGTGGCATGGCTGACAGCCGACCCCGACGACGACAATATCGCCTGGTTCCTCTCCCACCTGATCGAGGCAATCCGCCGCGTCGCTCCGAAGCTGGCACGGGAACTCGGCACGCTACTGGATGAACGATCCTCCGACACTGCAAGATACGTGCTGTCCGCGCTGATCGACGAAATCCACTCGGGTGGACACACGATGGTGCTCGTGATCGATGACTGGCACCGCGTTCACGGCGAAACCACGTGTGCCGCACTGGATTACCTGCTGGAGCACGGTTGCCATCACCTGCGGCTGGTCATCGCCAGCCGGACCCGGGCGTGTCTGCCGCTGAGTCGGATGCTGGTGCGCGACGAACTGGTCGAAATCGATGTCGCGGAGCTGCGTTTCGACCCTCACGAAACGGGTGCTTTCCTGGTCGACGCCGGTGGGCTGTCGTTGTCCACCGACGATGTGAACCGCCTGCAGGAAACGACCGAAGGGTGGCCTGCCGCACTGCAATTGGCTTCGCTGTCGTTGCGCGGCCACGATCATCCCGCCGCCTTCATCGACCAGCTGACCGGCCGCCACCGGGCACTCGCCGACTACCTCGCCGAGAACGTGCTCGACTCACTCGAGCCGCCGCTGCTGGATTTCCTGCTGGCAACGGCGATCACGGAGCGAGTGTGCGCCGATCTCGCGGTCCGGCTGACGGACCGATCCGACAGCCAGGAACTACTCGAAGAGATAGCCGACCGAAATCTGTTCCTTCGCCGCCTCGACGAAGAGGATCAGTGGTTCCAATACCACCACCTGTTCGCCGACTACCTGCGGCGCCGACTGGTCCGCTGTGATCCCGCACGCCTGACACAACTGCACCGCCGTGCGGCCCAGTGGTGCGATGAACACGAGATCGTCACCGCCGCGGTCGACCACGCACTGGCCGCCGACGATCCGGACTACGCCGCGGATCTGGTCGAACGGCGGGCCATGGACCTCATCGAAGGCTCCCGTATGGCGACGTTCCTCGGCTTGTTCACGAAACTGCCGCAACGCCTGGCGGAGTCGCGACCGAGGCTACAGATCTGCCGAGCCTGGGCCAACGTCGGACTACAGCGCTTCGAGCAGGTTCGGCTGGCGCTCGAGCAGGTAGACGCCGCACTTGACGCCGGTGCTGCGACCGGTACCGAGGCGACCAAGCTGCGGATCGAGGCGGAAACGGTCGCGGGCGCAGCACAATTCGTCACTGACCGATTCGATGGTCTGCCAGACCTGCTGGCCCGGCATCTCGAGGACGCCGACACCCCGTTCACCGCCATCAACGCGGCGAATCTCGCGTCCGTCGACGCACTCAACCGTTTCGACTTCACCGAGGCCCGCCGCTGGCAGCAATGGGCAGCCCCATATCACCGTCGCAGCAAAGGTCCGTTCGGGGTGATGTACGGCAGGTGCGTCGCAGGTCTCGCAGCACTCGAACAGCTCGACATCGCCGCCGCCGAAGAGCATTTCGAGGCCGCCATCGCCCGCACGCGTCGCGGCCGCTCGCAAACCTACGGTTCACGGATGTCCGGCGCCCTACTCGGCTCCATACGCTACGAGCAGAACCGCCTCGACGAAGCCGAGCTACTACTCGATTCGAGCGCTGATCTCGGCCGACACGGTGGCGCGGTCTGGTTTCTGCTTGCCAGCTTCGGCACCGGCGCACGCATCAAAGCAATACGCGGCGACCTCGACGCCGCCGAACAACGCCTGACCGAGGGTGCGGCAATCGCCGAGAACGAGTCACTGCCGCGCTTGGCCGCTCGCATGGTCAACGAACGCGTCCGGCTCGGCCTACCGGTTCCGCCCGAGACCCGCGACGCACTCCGGCAGCTGCCGCCATACCGCAAGCAGGACACAATGATTCACGCCGACATCGCCGAACTGGAACAAGACTCCGCGATCCGGCTCCTGCTTGCCGACCACTTGGCTGATCAAGCCTGCGACCGCGCCGATCAGATGGTGCGCGAGATCGAAACTCAGTATCGCCCAAGGGCATTCGTCCAAGCGCAACTGTTGCGGGCGGCCTGCCTGTGGACCGCCGGACGCCGCCGGAACGCCAAGGAGGCTGCGCTACCCGCGTTGATGCTGTGCGCTGAACAAGGCCTCGTCCGAACCGTCGCCGATGCTGCACCACACGGCTCGGCGATCCTGACCGAACTGGAATACGACGACGCACCACGGCTAGTACTGGAACTTCTTCAGGCCGCCGCGAACTCGTCAGCCTCGACCCGATGAGCCTGACCACAGCGCCCCGCGCACCGAGGAGACTCGGAAGCGCTCGCCACCCGACAAGGTCGACACCGGAGGCTCGACACTGCTGCCGCGCAGCAGTAGCCGGGCCAGTTGATTGCGGATCGTGGCCGACGGGGTGGTCGAGGCCACCGAGTGGACGTTCTCGACGGTCGGGGGCGTGAACGGATCACCGACGCGGCATCACGGCCAGAGCCGAGTCACACGGGATAGATGTCTCGAATGATGAGATGAGTGTGCGATCAGGTGAGGCCGCCTTCGACAGGGCGGCTAGAGTCTGTCAACCTCGATCAGGACGTGAACACGTTACCAAGAAGCGCAACGCCCCGCGCGGACATGATCGACAATGGGGTATGGCGACGGTGCTGCTGGGCGGCGACGTCATGGTGGGCCGCGGTGTGGATCAGATTCTCCCGCACCCCGGTGATCCGATGCTGCGCGAAGGGTGCGTCGAGGATGCGCGGACATACGCGGAGCTGGCGGAGCAGACGAACGGTGAAATCGCCCGTCCCGTGGATTTCGGCCACCCATGGGGTGATGTCCTGGCGATTCTTGCTCAGCTCGCCCCGCAGGTACGACTGATCAATCTGGAAACCGCGATCACCGCCGACGGTGCGTTCGCACCGCTCAAAGGCATCCACTACCGCATGAACCCGGACAATGTGCCGGTGTTGACCGCAATCGCGCCGGTCGTGTGCGCGCTGGCCAATAACCACATTCTCGATTTCGGTATTCGCGGGCTCGCGGACACGCTGGCGACACTCGATACCGCGGGCATCCAGCGCGCCGGGGCGGGCGCGGATTTCGACGATGCCCGGGCCCCGGCGATATCGGAACTCGATGACGGGCGACGAGTGGTAATCGTCTCGGTCGGTGCGGGATCGAGTGGGGTTCCGCGATATTGGGCGGCTCGCCGTGATCGGCCGGGGCTGTGGTGGATCGGCGACACACCGAATATTCGTGCCGCCGACGAGGTGGCGGCAGAAGTGTTGGCGCACAAGCGCAATGACGATATCGCGATCGTCTCCGTACATTGGGGGCCCAATTGGAGTTACCGGGTGCCAATGAGCGAAAGGCAGTTTGCGCATCGGTTGATCGATGCCGGGATCGACCTCGTGCACGGGCATTCCGCACACCATCCGCGGCCGATCGAGATCTACCGGGGCAAACCGATTCTGTACGGGTGCGGTGATGTCATCGATGATTACGAGGGCATCCGCGGCTACGAGCGTTATCGCCCGGAGCTTCGCTTGCTATATCTGGTTTCCATCGATCCTGGCGCGATGGAAACGCGAATGATTCCACTGCGGATCCGGCGCATGCGCCTGGAATCGGCCACGCACAACGAATCTCAATGGCTGTACGAGACGATCGAGCACATCAGTCGCGACTTCGGCACCCGGGTCGCACCGCGGCCCGACGACCTACCGGTGGTGTTCAAGACCGCACAACACTGAGGTGGCGGTGGAACCAGTCGCGGGCCAGATCTGCCACCTGCTCGAGCGCACCGGGCTCCTCGAACAGGTGCGTCGCGCCGGGCACGACGTCGATCTCGCTCGGACACGGCATCCGCAGCTGGGCCTCGCGATTGAGTTCGAGCACCCGTCGGTCGTTGCCGCCGACGATGAGCAGCGTCGGCGCGCGGACGTGCGCCAGCCGCGGACCGGCCAGGTCGGGGCGGCCGCCGCGGGAGACGATGGCCTCGATCTCGGTGCCGGATTCGGTGGCCGCCCACAATGCGGCAGCGGCACCGGTGCTCGCCCCGAAATATCCGGTCGGAAGCCCACTCAGGCCCGCCCGCGTGCGCAGTCCGCGGGTCACCGCGACGAGACGCTCGGCGAGCAGCTCGATATCGAAAACCCGCGCACGGTCACCTTCCTCGGCCGCCGTCAGCAGATCGACGAGCATGGTTGCGAGTCCGGCCCGATTCAGCACATCGGCGACCAGCCGATTTCGCGGACTGTGTCGGCCGCTACCGCTGCCGTGCGCGAAAACGATCAGACCGGTGGAGTTCTCTGGGACGGCCAGTATCCCCGTCAGTCGGACGGACTCCGACGACACGATGACTTCTTGTGTCCGCGTCAGGGGATCAGATGCGGAGGGCGACATAGAACACCTCCTGGTATCCGGACTACCCGCCCGGTCGGTCATGTGCAAGCGGCGATCGGGCGGGGGCTCCGTCGAGTACCTCGACCCGGCCGGCTTGCAGGCCGCGGCAACCGCACCGCAGCGCTGGCGTCCGAGGACCATCGGTGAAACGGTGCCACAGTAATTGCTGCAAGTATGCTGGCCGGTGAATCCGGGTTCCGTCCGGGCACCGGGGCGCGCACAATGGAAATGCGATCAACACGCTCGTGAACGACGGACTATCGGGGACACGCGATTCCACACCAGCACCATCTCCCAAGTTGAAAGCCTTCAACTATGTCCATACCCGCGAACATTCGAACGCCGATGGTGCTCATTCTGGGGGCCGGATTCGGCGGGCTGGAATTGGCGGCTTGCCTGTCCGAGTCACTGCCCGGCGAGGTTCGGACAATACTGGTCGACCGCAACGACGGGTTCACGTTCGGTTTCTCCAAGCTGGAGATCCTTTTCCGCGACCGGACCCCGGAATCCGTGCGCATCAGTTACCGCGACCTGGTCCTTCCCGGAGTCGAGTTCCGGCAGGAGCAGGTCACTTCGATCGACCCGCAGACCCGCCGCGTCGTCACCGACCGCACCAGCTACGGCCCGGACTTTCTGGTTGTCGCTTTGGGCGCCGATTACGACCCGGCCGCTACCCCGGGTTTCGTAGCGGACGGTCACGAGTACTACTCGATCCAGGGAGCTTGCCGACTGCGCGATCGGCTGGCCCATTTCGACGGTGGCACCGTTCTCATCTCGGTGTTGAGCGTTCCGTTCAAGTGCCCGCCCGCGCCCTACGAAGGCGCGATGCTGCTACACGAACTGCTGACCCGTCGTGGTATTCGCGACCGCACCCGCATGCATGTGCTCACCCCGATGGACTCACCGATCCCGGTCTCCGCGGACACCTCCGCGGCGCTTGTCGACGCACTCGCGCAACGTGGGATCGACTACTCCCCGGGGCGGCGGGTCCACGCGCTCGACCCGGAGAACCATATCGCGGCCACCCACACCGGTGACCTCGCCTACGACCTGTTCATCGGCATCCCGACCCATTGCGTCCCGCCCGTGGTCGAGGCATCCGGGCTGACCGTCGACGGCGCCGATGGTTGGATCCACGTCGACCCGCGAACCCTCGCCACCCCGTATCCGGGCGTCTACGCCATCGGTGACTGCGCGGACGCGCCGGTGCCGCGCGCAGGGGTGTTCGCAGAGAACGCCGCCCGCACGGTCGCAGCGCATATCGCCGCGCAATTACACGGAACACCCACGCCCGGAAAGTATCTCGGCCAGGGCTCCTGTTACATCGAATTCGGCGACGGTCTCGTCGGCAAGGTCGACGCCGACTTCCTTTCCGGGCCGAAGCCGGTCGCACCGTTCGTCGCACCCTCGACCGAATTGGCTACCGAGAAGGCCGAATTCGCTGCCACGCGGGTTCGGCGCTGGTTCACCGATCAGCGGACAGTGACCGGAAACTCCTGAATCAGGTTGTTTCCCATGCCCTGGCGATTCCAGAATTGCTCGGCCGGTTGCACATTTCCATCCGCGTCGGTGGCGCGGCAGCTCAGTCGATACTCGCCCGGTCGCGCATGCCAGGTGTAACTCCAACTGCGCCAGGCGAATTCGGCGACGCCGCTATCCAATTGAGCGTCCCGCCAGACACCGTCGACGCCGACTTCCACCCGCACCACGGGCGAGGTTCCGCACCACGCACGACCGCGGAGGAGGACCGCACCTCCGTCGACCGTGCGTCGCCGACTCGGGAAATCGGGAAGGCCAGGCGGAATCATCAACGCACGCACCTTGATTCGCGACACCGGCACCCCCGGATCGTCGGCGTCGCGTTGGTAGCGATAGGCCACCGCCTGTTGGAGCCCGGTGAAGGGCCGGTCGACGACTTCGATATTCCGCAACCATTTGACGCTCGTCATGCCGTACCAGCCGGGCACGAGCAGTCGCAATGGGAAGCCGTGCTGCGGCGGGAGCGGCGCGCTGTTCATTTCATAGGCGAGCAGAACCTCGGGTCTGCGGCATTCGCCGATGCTCAGGGAGCGTTGATAGTTGTGCTCCACCTTGTCCTCGAATCCGCGATCGGCCCCGGTGAATACGACCTCGACCGCCTCGTCGCGGATACCGCAGTCGTCGAGAATCCCACCGAGTGCGGTGCCCGTCCATGCCGCCGTGCCGATCGCCTCGAGACCCCACGGTGTGCTGACATTGCGCGGGTCCATCGCTGTGCGTCCGTTACCCGCGCATTCGAGGGTGACCGGAATAGTCGTCGCCGGTCGCGACCTGATGTCGTCCAGCGACAGCTCCAATTCGCGCTCGACATTCCCGGTAACCCGCAGTCGCCACGATGATGCGTCGATCTCGGGGATGTCGAAATGAATCAGCAGGTAGTGCATGCCGATGGGCGTGATGTCATACCGCATGCCCTCGAGTTGCATGCCGTGGTTGCGCGTCGCCAGCGCGAGCTCGTCGAACCGGACGCCCTGCGCGCGCGAGACGAGTTCGGTCATCGGCTCGGGCTGATTCTGATCGAGATGGACAGGCTGTCGGGGGTCAGTATAGGACTGCCCGGTCGGGTGCCAACAGGAGCTACAAATGCGCTGCGCTGAATCCCACTGCTGCACCGATGAAATCGCCGTAGCGGGCGTGCGCCCCGGGGTCGGTTCCCGCGCCACAGACCGGGTCGCCGGCCATGCAGAATTCGGCGGTGCGGTCGGAGTACTGGTCGGGAACGCTCCACCCGATCGAGCGCAGCGGGTCGCCGAAGAGCAGGACCACGGCCACGCGGTCGACGAGATAGCCGGGCAGTTGCACCACCCCCGGAAGCCCGGCGACGATACCGGTGCCGAGCGCGGCATGCACCACGCCTGCCCCGAGCGAGTAGCCGGCGAGTATGAACTGTTCGTCCGGGCAGGCCGCAGCTCGATAGGCGACATGTGCGACCAGATCGGCGCTACCCGCGCTCACATCCGTCAGATTCGCCGGGTAGTTCACCGAATACGCACCCACGCTCATCGGCAATGCCTGACGCATCGCGTCGTACAGCGGATCACCGACGAAGGTTCCGAGGTACCCGGGTTCCTGTGCTCCCCTGGCCACCACCAGATCCACCGCAGCACACGATTGTGCCGCGGCATGCGGACCGAGCACGGCACTCGCCGCGATCGCCAAGACCGCGAATGCCGATGCCATCGGCCACTTTTTGAACAGAACCACCTTTCGGTCGCCCATTTTTCCTCACCTCTCACGCCGTTGTGAGAAGTGCTTCCTCAGCCCTCACGTCATTGTGAGGCGTCGAGTGACACTTGTCAGAGACAAGTCTCAATGTACTCCGCTACGCGGCATATGGACGACGACAGTCGGCCGACTCGTAAGCGGTATCGCCCGAGTCGGCCGACTGTTTCAGCAATCAGATGGGTCCGGAATGATCAGCCGGGCAGACCCGCCTCGATGGCTTCGATGATGCGGGGGCGCAGTTCGGCGGCGCGGATGATGGCGTCGACCGAACCGACCTCGACGGCGCGCTGAATATTGTGCACGCGGTCGAATTCCGCCGCGACCTCGCCGAGTTTCTCCGTGCGAACCGACGACCGGACCTCGTCGCGTTCCGCCGTCAGAGCCGCACGGTCGGCGCCGAGCGCGTTCGCGGCACGTGCCTCGAGATCCCGCACTCGCTGATCGGCTGCCGTACGGGCATCGACCTCGCCGGAGAACACCACCGCGGCCGCCGGGGCGCCGCCGAGCACCGAGGCGAACGAGCCTTCCAGCGCGAGCACGGTCATACTCGGGTTGAGCAGCTTCGAGAACACCACGAACGCGCCGCCGTGATAGCGCGAGATCACGCAGAACACGATGGGGCCCTGGAAGTTCACGATCGCCCGGCCGATCTCCGCACCGTACTCGAGCTGCAACTTCCGCATCGATTCCGGTGAGCCGTCGAAGCCCGACAGGTTCGCCAGCACCACGAGCGGCCGATTGCCGCTGGCCCCGTTGATCGCCCGCGCGGCCTTCTTCGACGACTGCGGGAACAACGTGCCCGCCGTGTAGGTGTCCGGGCCGTCGGTGGACGGGTAGCCGCGGCGCGGCACTCCCCTGGACTCGATGCCCAACAGGCACACCGGAATACCGCCGAGCCGCGCGTCCTGCACCACGGCCGTCTCGGCGTCGGCCATCCCCGCCCAGCGTTCCAGCACCGGGTGGTCCTGATCGGCCACCGCCCGCATCACGGTCCGGATGTCGAACGGCTTCTTGCGGTCCGGGTTCGCCGTGGCGGAGAAGATCTCGCCGACCGTGGTGAAGTCGCTGCCCGCCACGACATGCGGGAAATCGGAGACGTCGCGATCGATGGGGTCACTGGTCTGCGACCGCCGCGGCGACTGCTCACCGGGCGCCACGTAGGTGTGGTCGTAGTGCGACATCAGCACGTCCCGCGCGGCATGCAGGTTCGGCGCCCAGTACTGCGCCTGCCCGTTCGGGCCCATCACCCGGTCGTAACCGCCGATACCGAAGTTGTCCTCGGCCGACACACCACCGGAGAAGTCCAGCGCCTGTTTGCCGGTGAGCACCATCGCCGAGTCCGGCGTCATCACCAGGATGCCCTTGGTGTGCATGAGCATCGTCGCCTCGGCGTTCCAGTACGGCTGCGCGCCGACGTTGATGCCCGAGACCACGATGTTGATTTCGCCGCCGTCCTGGGTGAATTCGACGATCCGCTTGAGCGCCGCCGCCACCCAGTCCATGTTCTCGGTGCCGGACTGCATCGAGATCCGGGCGCCGGAGGACAGCGCGTACCACTCCAGCGGCACCTGCAGCTGTTCGGCCAGGTCCATCGCGGCGATCACGCGGCGGCACTCCGGTTCCGAGAGCGCGCCGAGCGATTTCGTCGGATCACCGAGCAGCACCACCCTGGTGATGCCGTCCGGATACTGCTCGGTCGGCGTGGTGACCACGCCCGCGACGATCGCGGCCTTGTTACGGCCCTTGGGCCGGTCGACCGGCACGAGCGTGTGATCGGTGTCGAGGTCGTACTCAGCGAACTCACCGAGCAGACCGGTCAATTCATAGGGGTACACGGTGTTGCGGCTACTGGCCCGCAGCACCTTCTGCCGGTACTCGTCGATCGGCTCGACCACCTCGTCGGACCGCTCACCGATGGTCACCTCGGTGCCGCCGGTGGCGTCGAACGAGATGCGCACGGCGACCTTGATCAACTCACCGGACTTCCGGTCCCGGTGCCGTGCGATGAGCAGGATCTCCTCCAGCCCAGCGCCCGCGGTCGTCGGCCGCACCCGATCGATGATCGTCTCCAGCTCAACGCGGGTCATCTCGACCGGTGGCCAGATGTACATCACGACGCGGTTGGTGTGGAACCGCTTGGCCGACGGCCGCTGCGACTGCGCCCGGCGGATCGAGTCGAGGCAGGAGGCGATGGTGCTCTCGGCCGTCGGCAACGCCAGCAGCCTGCCGTCGTGCTCGCGCAGCGCGGCCAGGTCACGCACCTGCGCGAATGCGACGAGACGCTCGTCGGACGCGTTGTCCTTCGCGATGCACCGGAACAGGTAGATCTCCTCGTCCGAGGACGGGAGCCGGGTGAGGTCGAACTTGCGCAGCCGCTTCATCTGCATCCGCTCCGCGATGTACGGATGCAGGCTGCGGATCAACCGCTCCTCGGCCATGCCGGTGGCGGACGGGCGGAAGGTGAAGTGGTGGTGCATCACCGCACCGCCGCTGCCCGCGACGGTGGCGGTGATCCGGTGGACCTGGTTCGGCAACGGCCGAGCACTGAGCACTTCCTGCAGTGCTGCCGCCATCGCGTCGAAGTCCTCCGGCTGCTTCTCCCAGCTCAGGTAGATGTCGACCTCGATGGACGCGGCCACGCTCGCCAGTTCGGTGAGACCGCGCAGCACGGTGTCGAGCGCGTCGAAACTCACCGCCGCCGATACCAGGCTCAGGCCCCGGCGCTCGGCGATCACGAAGGTGCACCCGCCGACCTCGCGGGTGTGCACACCGGCCAGACCTTTGTTGCCGTAGTACCGACGGGTCAGCACCTCGAGCATGGCGGTGTTGTCGGCACTGCCGCGCACCAACCGCTGACCGAGCAGCCGCACCAGTGGCTCGGTGCTGCGCACCATCTCGGAGATGCGCTCGGCGCGATCGGGCGTTTCCGGGTGCGCGTCGAGGTAGCTCAACTGTTTACGAACATTGGTGTAGACGCGGGCGCGGTTGCGCCGCAACAGCGGCTGGCCGAACCAGGAGTACACCAGACCACGGGTGAGGTCGGAGATCACGGGGAAGCGCACCTGCGTCGCGGTCACCAGTCGCTCCAACGCCAGACCGACCGGCTCGCGCAGCGCCCGGTCCGGCACCGGCTCGCCCAGCCACTCGCGCAGCAAGGTGGTGATGACCGTGACGGTGTCGGACGGCCGCTGCTGGGCGAGGAAGATCCGGAAGACGGCGGCTTCGAGCTCCGGGGAACGATCCAGTTCGGTGACGCCGTAATGCCCGAGCGCCTTGGCAAGCTTGGCCTGGTACGACTCCGGCAGCCCGGCCCGCTCGACATCCAGGCTCTGCAGGTAGGTGTGGAAGTACTCGCGGGCGCTGTGAACGTGGCCCTGGATGCCATCCTCGTCCCACGACCGGTTGTGGCTCAGTTCGGACAGGTCGGAGAACACCTGCACGAGTTCGATCTCGTCTGCGAGGGGCCTGCGGTTGTCCGCGATCGCCGCCCGGCGCACGGCGAGGTAGTGGTCGAGCACGCGGCGCTCGTTATGCGGGTCGACGTCGAAGCCGAGCAGCAAGCTGCGCAGATCCTGCAGACTGCGGGCGGTGCCCTCATACGGTCGGTCCGCTGCGGGCTCGTCGGGCAGGTCCAGTTCGACCGCCGCGACCTCTTCGGCGTCCGCGGCCTCGTCGTCTTCGACGAGCGGCTCCAGCCGCAGCAGCGGCGCACCGGTCTCGACCTGGGTGCCGACGGTAACAGCGCTTTCCTTCAACCGAGCCCGGAACGGCGCGCGCAGCACCGTTTCCATCTTCATGCTCTCGAGTACCAGCACCGGTGCGCCCGCCTCGACCTCGGCCCCGACCTCCAGCGGCGTGGCAACGACCAGCGCGGGTGCGGGCGAGCGGACGACGCCACCCTCGTCACGGCTGATCCGATGGGTCACACCGTCGACATCGACCAGATGGATCGGCCCGTGCGTGCCGGTGATCACCCGGTAGCGGACGCCGTTGACCACGATCTGCCCGGTGTGGCGGTCGAAGCGCTCGAGATCAATATCGGCGGCACGCATCTCGCCGCCCGCTTCGATGCCGACGCGGAACCGGTGCGCACCGATCCGTGCGACTCGCACCCGGTATCCGACGCCGCGCAACTTGAGGTCGTGCGGGCGACCGCTCTCGTGCTGCACCTGGGGACGGCCGCCGGCCGCCGTGGACAGCAGCCGGTGCCGCTCGACCCGCTCGTCCTCTTCATAGGCATCGATGGCGGCGACGGCCACCGCGACCGCGGAGTGTTGATGCGATACGAGGCGTCCCTCGGCGCGAACGCGGTCGATCCAGCCGGTGTCGGCGCTGGCGTCGATCACCTCGGGCTGGTTCAGCAGGTCGAGCACGAAGCTCTTGTTCGTCGCCCCGCCCTCGATGACGACCCTGGTCTGCGCCATTGCCCGGCGCAGCCGGCCCAGCGCTTGCTCGCGGTCTCGTCCGTAGGCGATGATCTTGGCGATCATCGAGTCGAAGTCGGCGGGAATCGTGTCGCCCTCGCTGACACCGGTGTCGACTCGAATGCCTGGCCCGGCGGGCAGATCCAGCCGGGCGATGCGGCCTGGAGCGGGCGCGAAGTCGCGGTCCGGATCCTCCGCGTTGAGCCGGGCCTCGATCGCGTGCCCGCGCTCGGCCGGAGGTTCGCCCTCGAGTTTGCCGCCCGATGCCACCAGCAGCTGCGCCCGAACCAGGTCGAAACCGGTGGTGTACTCGGTGATCGGATGTTCGACCTGCAGTCGGGTATTGACCTCGAGGAATGCGAACAGCTCGTCACCTGGGTGGTACAGGAACTCGACGGTCGCAGCTCCGCGATACTCGACCGCGATCGCCAACCGCTCGGCCGACGCCTTGAGTTCGGCCGCCTGCTCGGGGCGCAGCACCGGAGACGCCGACTCCTCGATGACCTTCTGATTGCGCCGCTGCACCGAGCAGTCGCGGACGCCGAGCGCCCACGCGGTGCCCTGGCCGTCGGCGATCACCTGGACCTCGACATGCCGGGCGCCGGTCACCAACCGTTCCAGGAAGACCACGCCGCTGCCGAACGCGCGCGCGGCTTCCTGACGGGTGCGCTCGTAGGCATCGACGAGCTCGGCCTCGTTCGTGATGACCCGGATACCCCGGCCGCCACCACCGGCGGTCGCCTTCAGCATCAGCGGGTAGCCGATGTCGGCGGCGGCCGCGATGGCGGTGTCCACGGTCTCGACAGCGCCGCGGCTCCACGGCGCGACCGGCACGCCGACTTCCTCCGCGATCAGCTTCGCACCGATCTTGTCGCCGAGCTTGCGCATGGCCTCCGGACTAGGGCCGATGAAGGTGACGCCGATCTGCTCGCAGAGCTCGGCGAACGCCGGATCCTCGGCGACGAAGCCCCAACCGACCCACGCGGCGTCGGCCTTGGTCGTCACCAGAGCGAGCTCGAGCGCCTTCAGATCCAGATACGGGCGCGCGGACGCCGGACCGAGGTCATAGGCGATGTCGGCCTCGCGCACGAATGTCGCGTTCCGGTCGACATCGGTGTGCAAAGCAACGGTTTCGATCGGTCGCCCGGTCTCCGCGGCCAGATCTCGGACGGCATGGATGAGGCGCATAGCGGCCTCTCCCCGGTTCACGATGGCGATGCGGCTGAACACGCGCCAACTCCTTCCACTCCACAGCACTGGCCCGGTCGGGCGACGGTTTGCGACTGCCGGTCCGGCGTAGTTTGCACTCCTACTGCGCCCAAGTACACAGCGTCAGGTGGTTACCCGCGCGTATCGTGGGAAATTCCTCATTTATGTCTATGACACTAGTGGCGGAATTCCTTGGTCGACAGGATTCCAGTACCGTACCCGTGATCGAGTCGTAGCCGAGTCGCGTATCGATCAAAGCAATCAATCGAGAGGCAGCGTCGATTCGCGCCCGACCATCGTCAGATGCGTTGACCTGCAACCTTTCTCTCGGGTTCGAGCGCAGTGTGGGAGGTGATCTGGGTGGCCGACATTCTCGATGTACTGCACGCGCGCTGCGCCGAGGTCGCGGGCGAGGCGATCCTCTCCGGCGAGGAGCACCCGAGCCTCACCCTGACCACACGTGAGGTGGCCGACCTGCTCAACCATATGGCCGACCTGCGCCGCCGCTACCACGACATCGACCTCGCCTACCGCGAACTCGACCACCGACACACCGTGCTCCGCCGAGCGACCGGCGATGCCGCGGCGTCATTGGATCGGATCCGTGCCACGCTGGCGCAGCGGACGGCGCACCCGGAAGCGCTTACGCGCCAAGCCTGCACGATCGCCCGGTTCGCTGCCGAGAACCTCAAAGCCGCGAGCATGGACTCCGAGACGACGTCCGGCCCGTGATGCGGTTATCGGGTGCGTGGTAGCACCGATCCGAGTCCGGCGACAGTGCACGAGTGCGTGGTGACCGTGACGTCGGTGTCGGTGAACCGACGTCCGCCCAACTGCTCGGTGATGAAATTCCGGATCGGTTCGGGTTGGTCCGCAAGGCTGTTCATTATCTTGGCCGGTACCTCCACGGTGCCGTCGAGGTGCCGCGGCTGATCGCTGATCCCCCGCTGCTGTGGCAGCTGGCGTAGTCCGTCGACGGTGTGCAGAATCAGGTCGAGCTGGATGTCGCCGCCGAAATCGAGACGCAGGGGTGTGGGCGTCACCGCGATATCGAAGGAATCGATCGTGATCGTCCAGCCGCGGTCCAATCGGCCCGTGTATGAATAGGGCGATGGTGCCGCCAGGGTGTCGAGAGTCCGGTCGGCGGCGGTGTTCTCCAGCAGCTGCCCGACGAGAGGCTGGCCGGTGGGGACGAAGGACCACTGCTCGGCGGTGAGCTGTTTTGTCCAGTAACCGGTTCGGCCGTTGTCACGGCCTTCGATGCGTAGTTCGCGGGCGTCCGATCCGGGGCCGGTCTTGTGGATGGAGATCCGGTCGGTGATCTCGCCGGGGATCTTCGGCTGACGCACCCAGTCGGGGGCGGGCAGTTGGATGGCGGCGTATCCCGGATTCACCCGTTCCGAGAGCATGTCGGGGGCTTCCGGCTGGGCGCTTTGATCTTCGTAGGAATAGCGGAAGAACACCTTGTCCGCGCCGGAGATATCGAAGTCGTACAGGCGGGTGTACAGGTCGCCGAACCGGTTGACGATCAGCGTCGTCGACGCGCTGGTGGACAGCGCGACCGCCTGGAAGCGCCCACCGTACGGCGTGGCCATCTCGTAGCTGTGATCAACCGGCAGCCACGGGTCGATGTAGCGGATCCGGCGGCCGCCGTCGGTCAGCGCGAATACGTGCGAGACCTTCGCGCCGCCGACCGGATGATTGTTGCCCGCGGTGTCGCGCCAGGTGTGGTCTTCGTTCGGGGAGAGCACCGACCAGGTCCAGGCGAGCGTGTCGGCGGGCAGGTCGTTGCCGGAGCCGGTCCACAGTGGAGTGCCGTAACGGCTGCTCCAGTTCCAGTCTCGCGGCGCACTCAGCGCGTGGTCCATGGTGAAGAATCGGCGGTCGCGGTCGATCGCCAGCACCTCGTCATCGTCTGCCGACACCCCGGCGATACGGCCCTCCATGCAGCCCGGGAGTGCGAGTTTGCGCCAATCACCCTGTGCCGCGGCATCTTTCACGAACAGGCGTCCGTCGCGGACGGCGAAGGACCAGCGGCGGTTGAACGATTCGGCGGTGGTGCGCAGATACACCTGCGCGGGCAGTGCGATGTCGGCGGGCGGTAGCCCTTCCAGTCCCGCGCTGGACTGGTCGCTTCCGATCTCGGGAGTTCCCACCGTGCCGAGCAAGGTACATGGCGTGTATTCGGCCGTTGCGGAATACGTAGTGAGCGCGGTGAATACGAGCGTCAGCGCGGTGGGGAGCGCGAACCGAACGAGAGTTCTCACAACCATCCCAGTGAGCCGAAGACAATGAGAGCCACCGCGTCGACTCCGAGAATCGCACCGACGACAACGGCCTTGGCGCGCACCGTGGGCAGATCGTGCACCCAGAAGCAGGCCGCGAAGAACGGCACATAGCCGATCAGCCAGATCAGTGGCGGGAAGCCCGCCTGCCACCAGGACCAGTCCCAGGTCAGCACGCCGATCCTGTTGAGCACGATCTCGACGCCAACGGCCAGCGCCGCGTTCACCGCCACCAGCACCGGACGGTTGGGGAGCCCGAACACGCGTATCTCGCGCGGCGGCAACAACTTCGCGGCCGCGACCCCCACGATCGCGAACATGAAGCAGATCTCGATATTGAGCCCGATCAGGATCTGATAGGCGGTCGGCCCCGTCGCGCCCCACACCGGAGCGCGATCGGTGACATGGAAGACCACGGCGTTCCAGATCTCGTTGAACCAGTCCATCCCCCACAGCGCCAGCCCACCGAACAGCACATTCCAGTTCCGGCGCTCCACCTCGGTGGCATACACGTAGAGCACGATCAGCAGTAGCGGGATCACATACCACTTGAACTGGCTCGAATCACGAACCAACTCCAGCGCCGCACGGGCGTTATCGGTCACTGGCCAGCCTCTCTTCCGATGACCGCAAACCCCGAAAGTGTGTTACATCGCTACACTCATTGTCAATCTGTCATGGGAGGCACCGGGGTGGCCTCCTCAGATCAGGTACTGGTCGGCCACTTCGGCGATTTCATCGAGGGCGCGCAGTGTTTCGGGTTCCGGGAGGGTCGGCACGCTGAACACCAATCGCTGCACCCCGGCCTTGGCGTAGGCGTCCATCAGGGCGGGATCGACCGGGGCGAACGCGACTGTGACAGGCAGGTCGTTGCCGTCGAGTCGAGCCAGTTGGGCTGGTATTTCGGCGGGGTCGCCCACTGCGGCGGGAAGCCAGCCCAGGCCGTGGCGGATGGCACGTTCGGCGGCCGCTGCCGCGCCACCGATGAAGATCGGTGGGTGCGGGGTTTGTACGGGTTTCGGCCAGGCGTACATCGGGTCGAAATCGATGAAACGGCCGTGGTATTCGGCGAGATCCTCCGTCCAGATCGCCCGGATGGCCTCGAGTTGCTCGTCGAGCAGCGCGCCACGGGTGCGCGGGTCGGTGCCGTGATCGGCCATCTCCTCGCGATTCCAGCCCGCGCCGACACCGAATACGAAGCGCCCGTGCGCGATTCGGTCGAGCGTGGCGACCTGCTTCGCGGCGTGGATGACATCGCGCTGGATCAGCAGGGTAACTCCGGTACCGAGGATCAACCGTTCGGTGACCGCCGCGACGGCACCGAGGGTGACGAACGGATCCAGCGCGCGGTAATACTCCCGAGCCAACTCACCTCCACCCGGAGCCGGGGACTTCCGGCTCGCGGGGATATGCGAGTGCTCGGGGAGGAACAGCGATTCGAACCCCCGCTCCTCCAGCGCCACACCGAGTTTCGGACCGCTGATTCCCTCGTCGGTAACGAAGGTGGTGATGCCAATCTTCATGACCCGAATACTCGAACCTTCACATAGGTGTGAAGGTCAAGCCGAGGACATTGGGAGGTGGAGTACCTCTGCGTGCGGGACCGGCCGCTCAGACTTTCGATCGCCGAACCCTGGGGCGGGCACCTCCGATACCTTCAGTCGATAGTGCATCCCGTCACGGGTATTCCGTTCAACCGGTCGACAAGGTAGCCGATCGCATTATTGGTTCCATAGCCGTCGATCAGCTCCGGACCGAAGTGGTTCGGGATGGTGGTTCCGGAGAGGATGGGCGGCAGCTCGTCGGTGCGGAAAGTGACGGTAGCGCCGTGGCCGCACCAGTCGGTCGCCAGTTGCCTGGCCTGGCCGTAGGGGACGGTGTCGTCATTGCGGCCGCTGGTGATGAACACCGGACTGGTCGGCTTCAGTGAACCGATGCGCAGTCGGTCCAGAATGCCGACGAGTTCCGGGATCTCGCGCAGATGATCCGACATTGTGCGGTGGTCGACAGTGAAATCGGCGGATCGCATGAACGGGTGCAGGAAGATGACATCGGCGATGCACTCGTCGGCCAGCCCGCGCAGCAACGCCTTACCCTCGGGCGTGGTGCGCGCGTCGAGTTGCGGCTGCAGGTCCGGATGGCGGGCGAGGATGCCGTTGATGGCGAATCCGGTCACGCCGCTGATGAGCACGCCGTCGACCTGCCGCAATATCTCGGACAGGTCCGCTGTCGGCGCACCGGCCCAGGTGCCCTTCAGATTCAATTCGGGGGCGTAGCCGGACTGCATCTCGGTGGCAGCGGCAGTCGCCCCGCCGCCCTGCGAATAACCCCAGAACGCGAGCGGGGTGTCAGTTCCGCTGCCGGACAGCGCATTCGCCGCGCGGGCCCCGTCGAGGACGGCATGCGCCTCCTCGATGCGGTTGACGTAGGTATGGATGCCAGGTGTGCCCATGCCGATGTAGTCGGTGACGAAAACGCGCGCGCCCAAGGAATTCCACGCCAGCGCCGCGAGCGCCTCCTGATTGACCGACAGCGTCGGCGGCGTGACTCGGGCGTAGACCCCCGTGGAGAAGGCCAGCGACATCGCGCACTGATCGCCTTGCCCCGTGGTGCCGGGGGCAATTATGACGGTCGGCCGCGGACCGGATCCGCGCCAGGGCTGGTCGGAGTCGATGAAGATGCCGGTGGCCGCGACCGGGGCCTCGTCCTCGGTCCGCGTTGTGTACATGACCTGTTTCGCCGGTATCGGCCACTTGCCGTTGTCCGCCGGCTGCGCCAGGTACACCGAGGTATCGACCGTCTTGATAACAGCTCCGCGCGTAGCGTCGAATTGTGCAGGGGGAACGTAGAAATCATTCACCGGGTCGGCCGAGGCTTGCCCCGGCCCGACGCAGGCGACCACAGCGGCCAGGCTCAGCGTGCTCACGGCGGCTATCACATGCCGAAACCTGTTCGGCCGCCGACGATTCGACGCGGACCAGTGCTGTTGTCCTGACATCATTCTTCTTTCCTCTACGAAGCTCCCACGCGCACCGACAGCACGTGTATATGCGGCGAAAGGAGTTGTGCCCCAAGCGAATCGGACGCGGCAAGTCGCGTCGATGATGTCGACGCCTCGACCTGAATCGCAGTCCGGGCCAGCGCCGCACGAGTTGCGTGCAACGAAGCTTTCGAGTAACCCGGTTATCGGCGGTAACCAAGTTACCACAGCATCGTCATCGACTCCGATCGCCGGGCCCGAACCTTTCCACTGAGCGGAAGTTATCCAGGGATAGGCCATCAATCCGTTGGTATGAAGGTTTGCGGGCCAGCCGGTCTGTGCACCGTTCGCCCGGAGGGGCGCAGCGCCGCCTACTGATGATCGAAGGGATGAACAGATGCCGAAGGGATACGTGATCCTGACCGAAGCAATTCGGGATCCGTCGGGTTTGGCCGCATACGAGCGGGCCGCGGCGCCGTCGATGATCGAGAGCGGTGCGGTGCCGCTGGTCGTCGATGGCAATCCGCAAGTCCTCGAAGGTTCCTGGCATGGTGATCGAACCATCGTGATGGAGTTTGCATCGGTGGAGGCAGCCCGCGCCTGGTATGAGTCGGAAGGCTACGGGCGGGCCAAGCCGCTGCGCCAGGCCGCCGCCGACACCAACGCGGTCATAGTCGCAGGTTTCGAAATGCCGCCGCATGACTGAGATCGAACTGTCCTGCGCGTTGCCGCCGGGTCCGGAGTTCGCGGAACTGGCGGCACTGGCGGAATCTCTCGGCTATGCCCGGGTATGGATCTACGGTTCCGCGCCGCTATGGGAGGACCCGTTCGTTCATCTCGCGCTGGCGGCGCAGCGGACCAGCCGGATCGGCCTCGGCACCGCGGTGCTGATTCCGACCGAACGTTCGGAAATGGCGATGGCGAGTGCGATCGCGACAATCACACGCCTGTCCAGTGGCCGATTCCGCGCGTGTTTCGGTACCGGATTCACCGCCAGATCGGCAATGGGCCAGCGCCCGATGACCTTGCGCGCCTTGGCGGAATACGTCACGGCCGTACGCACCCTGCTCGCGGGCGAGACCGCTGTCATCGACGGTCAACCGGCCCGGATGCTGCATACCACCGGACTGGCCGCGCCGCGTCCGATCGATACGCCGTTGTGGCTGAGCGCTTTCGGCCCGCGCGGCGCCGAGCTGGCAACCTCGGTAGCCGACGGTGTTATCGGACCGGTCCATCCCACCTTGCCCACCGCCATCACTGTCTCCGGCACCGTGCTCGAGACCGGCGAAGACCGCGGATCGAGTCGCGTACGCGAGGCGATCGGGCCGTGCCGGGTCGTCGACTGGCATGTCGCCTATGCCGCCGGTGGTGCGGCGGCTGTGGACGCGATGCCCGGTGGTAGTGCGTGGCGCGAGGCGCTGGAATCCGAGACACCGGAAGACGAGCGGCGTGCGCGGGCATTCGAGGGTCACTTCACCCACCTTTCCGACCGCGATCGCTTGTTGCTCGAGCACATCGATGTCGCCACGATGGTCGGCGAGCGCCCGGAAATCGCTGCGGCAGTAGCGAACCTGGCCGCGGCGGGGTACCGCGAGGTCGTGTACATGCCGACCGGTCCCGATGTAGTCCGTGAACTGCGGGCCTTCGTATCGGTCGAGCACTGAGGAAACGGAGCAACTTTCGTGCCAGTCCAGCGCCTGAACCATGCCGTCCTGTTCGTCTCCGATGTGGAGCGCTCGGCCACGTTCTACCGCGAGGTCCTCGGCTTCCGACAGATCGGCGCTATTCCGGGTGGGGTCTTCCTGCAGGCGGCCGGTTCGGCCAACGACCATGACCTGGGTTTGTTCCGATCCACCGAACCGGCCGCTACGCATCGCACCGGACGAGTCGGGCTGTACCACCTGGCCTGGGAGGTGGACACGCTGCGCGAGTTGGGGCGGGTCGAGGATGCACTGCGAGCGGCGGACGCCCTGACCGGAGCATCGAATCACGCGGTCACCAAATCGCTGTACGGAGCCGACCCCGACGGCATCGAATTCGAAGTGTGCTGGCTGGTGCCGGATGCCGCGATCGAACAGGAGTTGCGAGGTATGACCGCGCCGACCATGCCGCTCGATCTCGCGGCGGAGATCACCCGATATGGTGCGGATACACCCGGCGGCCAGCGTACGGATCATGCGGTCTGGCAGCGCTTCCTCGCGGGTGAGAATGCCGACTAGCCAGCACTTCGAACGGGGAAGCGCATGGAGCGCATCGGCATAGAACATCTCAGCGTCTTCGGCCTGCCACGGATCGAATTCGTCGACCTGGCAGCGGATCTGGGCGTCCACAACATATCGACGTCACTGCAGAGCACCGGGACCAGCCCGCTGGGCTATCCGCACTTTTCGCTTTCGACCGATCCGAAGCTGCGCCGCGAAATGGGCGCTGCCCTGCGGAATCGCGGCGTCACGATCTCACTGGGCGAGGGTTTCATAGTCCGGCCGGGAGTCGAGGCACGCGATCGCGCACCGGAGATCGAGGCGCTGCACGAACTGGGCGGGCGGCGGATAAATGTGGTCAGCCTGGATCCGGACCTCGGGCGGACATTCGATCAATTCGCGATCATGGCGGAAATGGCGGCGCAGGCAGGCATCGAGACCACCACGGAATTCGCGCCTGCACTGACGGTCGCCGATCTCCCGACGGCGCTGGCGGCCGTGCGCCACGTCGGACGTCCCGACTTCCGGCTGCTGATCGATACGATGCATCTGATCCGATCCGGTGCCATCCCGAGTGACCTGGCCGCACTGGATCCGAATCTCATTGGCTACGTTCAGATCTGCGACGTTCCTCGCTATCCGGCCATCCCGGACTACATGGAGGAATCAATGACGGAGCGGCTGGCACCGGGCGCCGGCGAGCTACCGCTGTCGGAGATCCTCTCCGCGATTCCGCCCAGCACCGTGGTCGGTCTCGAGATTCCGCAACTGACCGAGGCGCGCAGCGGCATCGGTCATGCCGACCGGATCCGGCCGGCCATCGACGCAACTCGTGCGCTGTTGGATCAGCTGGGGTAGGGACCCCCGCTGGTATGAGCAGCACAGGTCTTGACTCCGGATGGCGCCTCGCGCACACTACCGAGTAGTAACCGGACAGCACAGTCCGGATTGTGAGATCGCACAGCCGCCACCGCGGCAGTCGCATCTCAATGGATTTCCGTAGCCGCCGATCGACGGACCACCAGCCCCGCGGCCGACCGGAACGACCGACACGAAAGGCACCCTCTTCCCCGAGGGCCACCATGACATCATCGTTGCTCCCCCTGGCTCGGCGTTCCCTGGTGACGGTCGCGGCCACGGCACTACTGCTGCCGACCGGAACCCTTGCCGCCCAACCGCAGTCGGATATGACCGGAAGTGTTCGAGAAATCTCCGGGCTCACCGATATCGCCGTTGCCCGCGCCGAGTGCGGCCCCGGCTCCGACCCGGAATCCGGACACCAGGGCGATGTACCCGCCGCCGACCGGAACAACGGCCGCAGCACCCTCGGCTACCGCTGCAATATGTCGCAGGTCGGCAATTACGCAGGGCGCGGCGGGGGTATCTCCTCGGTCAGCTTCGACCACTGCGTCTACATCGGTACCTTCTTCCCGGGCAACCTGCTGGGGCCCGAACAAGGTGTGCAGGTGCTCGACGTCTCCGATCCCACCGCGCCGGTGCTGACCGAAACGTTGGACGAACCGGCGATGCTGGCCGGCACATGGGAAAGCTTGAAGGTCAACGAAACTCGCAAGCTGCTCGTCGGCACGGGCGCGCCGTTCCTGACCGGCGCCGGTCTGCTTTCGGTCTACGACATCTCCGATTGCGCGCACCCTCGGCTGCTCAACCCGGGCACCGGGACCAGTTTGAACATGCCACTGCCGATCACCGCACACGAGGGCGGCTTCTCCCCCGACGGCAACACCTACTGGAGCTCGGGCGTCGCCCCGGGCCTGGTCAGTGCGGTCGATCTCACCGATCCGGCCGATCCGCGCGTCATCTGGCAGAACCTGCCCGGATTATCCATGCACGGCTTCGGATTCAGCCCCGACGGCAGCACCATGTATCTCGCCAATAACTTCGGCGGACTCATGGTCCTCGACATCAGCGCTGTCCAGCGCCGCGATACCAATCCGCAAGTGCGCCAGTTGGCCAACATCGCCTGGACCGACGGCTGGGCCACCCAGCACAATATCCCGGTCACATATCGAGGCACGCCGTATGTCTTCACCACCAATGAGGCCGGATCCGGCGGCGTGAAGCTGTTCGACGTCTCCGACGCAACGAATCCACGCCTGCGCAACACCATCAAACTCGAGATCGATCTGCCTCAGAACCAGGACATCGCAATGGCTTCCGCTGCGGGCGGCTCGCTGTTCGCCTACGACGCGCACTACTGCGCCGCGGATCGGCCTGCCGATCCCACCGCACTGGCCTGCAGTTGGACCTCTTCCGGCATCCGCGTATTCGACGTCCACGACCCGCTCGACATCCGCGAGATCGCCTACTACAACCCGCCCGCGCACACTGGGCACAACACCGAGCTGACGAACTCGCCGCACGCACTCGCCTCGATCATCGGCCCACCGCTGCTCGCTTCCCCGACGGTGGTCCAGACCATATTGCAGGGCCAGTTCGATATGTCCGAGGCCGCCGGTCCGCGCACCGGCATGCTCACCTTCGGCGATCTCTCCTCGGACTGGTGCTTCTCCGCGCCCGAATGGCGTGGCAACCAATTGTGGACGACCTGTGCCGATAATGGATTCCTTGCGCTGCAACTGGATTCGAGCGTCTACACCCCGCCTGCCGACCAGCAGTCGACCATGGGCTCATGACCCGGCGGACCTGGATCAGCAGTGCCGCACTCGTCAGCCTGGCCGTGCTGCTGCTGGCGGTCGGCGCGGCCATCCGTCCGCTGCTGATAACCGACGACAAGCCCGCACCGCCCGTCCTCAGCAGTACCGAGATCGGCTTCGCGCAGGATATGGTCGCGCACCACAGCCAGGCACTGGTCATGACGCAGCGACTCGACACCGGCGTCGATCCGACGATACGGACACTGGCACAACAGATTTCGGACACCCAGCGCACCGAGATCGGCATGTTGCTCGGCTGGCTGCGCATGGCCCGCGTGGTCACGATCAATCCGCACCCGATGGCGTGGATGCACGCCGACCAAACGAACCTCACCCAGCACCAGCACGCGACCAGCACCGCCGCCGCGTCCGGCGACCTCATGCCCGGTATGGCGACCCAGGCCGAACTCGACGCACTGGCGGCGGCGCGCGGTACCGACGCGGGAGCGCTGTTCCTGCAACTCATGCAGCGCCACCATGCCGGTGGCATCCAAATGGCCCAGGCGGCCGAGCGTCAATTGTCCAGCGGCATCGTCAAACAGGCGGCACGCGACATGATCGACACCCAGAGCCGTGAAGTCGGCCTGATGATGCTGTTGACCCAGCGCAGCACCCCGAGCTGACGCCGTGTCGACCATGGCAGTCGTCAAGGGGCGACTCGTCATCCAGTACTTCATGGAAGTACGCACCAGCCCACGGTGGCCGCGCCTTTCACCGACATCTGGCTGCTCGCCTGCTGGGCTGCGGCGCTGACCATATACCTGCACTGACCCGGACGTCGGCGTGGCGAGCACGCCACAGCCGGTCATCCGGTTACGCGGCAGCAATGCCGCTGTCCGCCTGTCGGTGCGACCGAAAAATCGAGTAGTCGAGAGTGAGCGACCACATAGGTTACCGATGACCTCGGCAAACGCTCGAGCCCGAGGCGACGCTTCAACGATGCGAGGAAAACCCAGCATGCCGAGCACACGACCTTGCTACCATTTAGCAATCATCGCGTAGCGGGCGCCCTGCGACTTGGAGAGGCGTATTGCATGATTCCCAAATGGTGTCGATGGGCCGGGGCGGTGGCCATATTGGCCGCGACGACCACGGCATGTTCCTCGGATAACGACGGAAAGCCGGCGTCGCAGGGGACGACAAGCGCCGCGACTACGAGCAAGGTGGCGGACACCGGAAAGTTCGTGCCCAAGTACGAGCGTGCGATGGCTTCGGACCTTGCCAAAGAAGGCAAGACGGCCATTCAAGACAACAAGGTCCTCGAAGAGCTTACCGATGCCCTCGGGACGATGTACAAGCTCCCCAAGGACATTCCCGTCATCGCCAAGGAATGTGGCGAGTTCAACGCGTACTGGGACCCGAAGAACCAGTCGCTCATCCTCTGTTACGAGATGTTCGCGGTCGCCGAGAGATACGCGAAGCTGCAAGCCGCGAATCCTGCGAATGCGAATTACATGGGAACTACTGATATTTTCAACCTTTACTTCGACGGCGTAACTCGCATGATCACCTTCCACGAGTCCGCACACATGGCGATCAACCTGTATTCGCTCCCCGCGACAGGCCGTGAAGAGGACTCCGCGGACCAGCTCGGCGCCTTGGTCCTATTGACCATCCCCGGTCCCCTCGGTGCCGGTAGCGTAGCCGCGGCAGCCGACTTCTGGTTCGACATCTCCGATGATCCGGCAAGTCTCGATGCGCGCAGCTTCGCCGACGAACACTCGCTCGACCAGGTACGCGCCTACAACCTGGAGTGCTGGGCCTACGGCTCCAACCCCAACGTGCTGGACGCGCTCGTGAACAAACCGGGTGAGCCAGAGAAAAAGGGGTACCTGCCATATCAGCGTGCTGCCGGGTGTCCCGATGAGTACACCCGAATGAAGGCCGCGTGGGAGACCCTTTTGAAGCCCTATATCGAGACCAGCCTCGGCGCCCCCACCACCGCAGGCAATACCCCGGGTGCGACACCTTCTTCGACTACCCAAACGCATTCCACCACCCCTACGCGCTAGGCGAGTCGTCTTCCCGCCGTCTCTACGACAATGGACGCGGTTGACGTCGCAGGCGGCCACAGCGTTCACCTTCGGGGCGAATGCCCGCCTCCAAGGGTGTGGGTTTGCTCCACCTCAGGTGTCTATTTCCTGCCGTCGTATGCCCGGACCATAGATCACGAGCCATTGGTACCGGGAAGTCCAGACGTGGATTGGCCCATCCACAATTCGACGACAGAGACCCATGGAGGGCGAAAATTGTCACAGGAAAACCCATTCGAAGACATCATGAACCAGCTTGGCGGAGCCGCGGGTTGCGGTGGCACCACGACGGATCCGCAGGATACGTCGGCACAGCTGAGTCAGGGATTCGACGACATCATGAATCAGCTGGGCGGGATTCCCGGTCTCGAACAGCCGCAGGGGCCGATCGAAATTCCCGGCTTCGAGCTGCCGGTTGACCAGCAACCGGTGGATCAGCAGCAACCACCTGTGGATCAGCAACAGCCTGTCGATCAGCAGGCACCCGTCGACCAGCAGGCACCCGTCGACCAGCAGGCACCCGTCGACCAGCAGGCACCCGTCGACCAGCAGGCACCCGTCGACCAGCAGGCACCCGTCGACCAGCAGGCACCCGTCGACCAGCAACCGATCGACCTGCAGTTCCCCATGGACCAACAGACGCCCATCGATCAGCAGGCACCTGCCGATCAGCAACAGCCCATCGACCAGCAACCGATCGACCTGCAGTTCCCCGTAGACCAACAGGCGCCCATCGATCAGCAGGCACCCGCCGATCAGCAACAGCCCATCGACCAGCAACCGATCGAC
>NZ_BAGN01000426.1 GCF_000308835.1 Nocardia vinacea NBRC 16497
CGATGCTTACGCTCCACCTGATGACCGTGCAGTTCGAGCCCCTGCACCAGCGCGTCGCCGCCATCGGCTTCACCATCGATCATGATCAGCCGCATCCATCTCACCTTCCCGCACGACCGCCGAAGAGCAGCGAACTAGCATGGTCGCCGCCGCCACCCCACCACGCAAAGCCATCCCCTTGCCACCCTTGGGAAAACCGCTCCGCGCCCCCGGCTGGACAAGTGATCACGTGGAAACCATTGCGGCAAAACGCGAATAGCCCCCGCCACCAGTGCCACCTGATCTTGATTGCGTCAGCGCGCGGCGGTGGCGCCGGCTTTGCGGCCGAAGAAGGTGGCGTCGCCCAGGGAGGTGCCGCTGATGTAGCCCTCGCCGTGGAGGCCGGAGCTGGCGCGGCCGGCTGCGAAGAGGCCGGGAATGGGGAGGCCGTCGAGGTTGAGGACGTGGCCGTCGAGGGTGGTGTGGAGGCCGCCGAGGGTGAAAACGGAGGCGCCGGTGCCGCGGCGGTTGCCGGATTCCGAGGGCGGGCGGACGCCCGCTTTCACATCGATCGCGGCCAGCGGGGGTCTCAGTGGGCGCAGCCAGCGCGGTGCTTTGTGGAAGTCGGGATCGGTTCCGCGCGCAGCGAATTCGTTGTAACGGTTCATGGTGGCGGTGAGTGCGCCGGGCGGCAGGGTGAGTAGTTCGTCGAGTTCGTCGATGGATTCGGCGACGTGGGTCGGGCGCACACCCCAGCGTTCCCGCTCGGGTACCTCCTCGTAGCCCTGTTCGTCGAGCACCACCCAAACGTTCATATCGTGACCGAACAGCGCGGCCTGGCCGATGCGGCCGGGATAGGTGTCCTCGTTGACGAAGCGCTGGCCGCGATGGTTGACGATCATCCCGCGCGCGGCGAAACCCGGAATCAGGGAAGCGCCGACCTGACCGGCCGACATATGCCGCACGGCGGCGCCTGCGGCCTGTGCGATGCGGATGCCGCTGCCGTCGTCGGTGCCCGCGCTCACCTTGGTGTGGCCGAGCAGTCGTGGCGCGTGGGCGGCGAGCATATCGTCGTTGTCGACGAAACCACCGGTGGTGAGCACACATCCGCGTCGTGCCCGAATCGTGAGCTCCTTGCCGTAGTGTCGGGCCACCACGCCCACCACCGAGCCATCCTCGCCCAGGATCAGATTCGTCGCGTAGGTGTCGTATTGCGCTGTCACACCGGCAGATTCGGCCGCCGACACCAGACAGTCCAGCAGCAGCCTTCCGCCGAAGTCATTCGCGGTAGGCCGGTGCCCGCGCGGGGCGGGGATAGCGATTTCGGTGAACGGCCAACTGTTTTCGCCGAGCCACATGAGCCCGTCATCGGTTGGCGGCACCCAGGCGGGAGCATCCCAGAGACTGGGTTTGAACGGCACACCGCGATCGACGAGCCAGTGGAAATGCGCCACGCTGTGCTCGCTGTAGTGCACGATCTTCGCCACATCCGCGCCCGGCCCGAGCGCCGCCACCAGGAATGCCGCCATCTGTTCGGGACTGTCGTCGAACCCGCACGCCCGCTGGATCGGCGTACCGCCGCCGAGGTAGATCTCGCCACCTGACAAAGCCGACGCACCACCGGGCCCACCGGCCCGATCCAGCACCAAGACCGCGGCGCCGGCCGTCGCGGCCTCGAATGCGGCGCAAGCCCCCGCGCTGCCGTACCCGACGACCAGCACGTCGGTCTCGATGTCATAGGACTTCACCTCGGCGGCGGCACGCGGCGCGACCGATTTGCGGACCGTCATGACATCGAGGCTGCGCGCATCCACCTGATGACGGAATCGATCATCTCGATGGTCGAGCCGAGTACTCCCGTTCAGTGGGACTGGCACCGATCGCGGCGTCCCGCACTCGCGATGGTGTGTGAACGGCGTCACGTTCGCGTATCCCGGCGCCAGTGAGGAGAGGAAATCGATGCGGGTCCTGGTCACCGGAATCACCGAGCCGAGCGGTCGCGCGGTGGCGCGCATGTTGTCGGCCGCCGGGCACGAAGTGGTCGGGCTGGACCAGCGGTGGCATCGCTATATCGATCCGCGGGTGCGGTTCACGACCGACCACACCGACGCTGTCGACGGCTGCGCGAGCGTCGTACATCTGGCAGCGAGCGGGCTCGCCGAAATCGCTGCCGCCGCCCGCAAAGCCGGTGCGCGGGTGGTGGTTCCAGTCAGTCCGCGCTCGACGCGGCTTTCGGACGCCGAGGCCACAGCGGTGCTGCGCGCGTCGGGTGCGGATAGCGTGCTGGTGCGCACCGCGCCGATCGCCGGTCGTCGGATCGGACACGAAACTCGCCGTGCACTGGAGCCGATTCTCGGCTCGAAGTCCGATGACGGATTCCAACTGTTGCACAGCGACGACCTGGACCGCTTCCTGGTACTGGCCGCCACCACGCTGCCGTCCGGTCGTAGCGAAGATGGGCTCGAGATCGTCGAACTCACGGCCCCCGGCGTGGTCACCAACGACGAGGTGCGCCGCATGATGCGCGAAGCGGGCCTACGCTACTCGGCCTGGGCGCCCGGCTGGTCGGGTCGCCAACCCCTCTTGGATCCCACTGTCGCACAGGAGAAGTGGGGCTTCCGCTGCGGCTGGACGGCACGCGAGGTCATCGCCGATCTGGTGCGCGGGATGATCGGCCGCAAGCCCGACGGCGGCGGCTTCCGCACGCGGAGGGGCGCAATCCCGTTGCCGTCACACGTGATTCCATCTCGTGCCGCCACATCGGACAACCATCCGCTCACCGATGTCGCCCCGGAAGGTCTCGAGGGCGAATTCGATGATCGGGTCGACGAGCGCTACCCGGTGCACACCGCAACCAACACCTCCGAAGCATTGCCCGGCCCGATGACACCCCTGACCATCGACCTGCAGGCCGGCGCCATCCGCCTCAGCAACGAGGCCATGGGCGAGATGATCGCACTCGACGGAATCGCCTTGGAACACTGGACGAGTCGGGTCACCACGGTGCTCGGACATCACATCTACATCAATGCCTCGATCGGCGTGCTCGCGGCCGAGAATATGCCGGGCTGGGATGAGGAGAGCATCCGCCGCGACGCCTACGGCAATATTCCGGCCGAAATCGCCCTGCAGCCGCACGGCAAGCCGCCGATGCCGACCGGACTTGCCAGTACGCTGGCGACCGCGCGCGCGACCTCTCGGGTCATCGCCACCGCCCGTCGTTTCGGCAAGACGGCCGAGCTGATCAATGCCGCATCTCATGCGGAAGCATTGAACGCGAACGAGATTCGCGAACTGTCCGATGAGCAGCTGCACGTCCGCGCACTGCTCTGGCGCGATCGTCTGCACCAGGCGTGGCAGGCCGCGGCGATCGGTGTGATGATGACCGGCGCCGCCACCGCCATCCACGCACGCGGCAAGAATGCCGGCGAGGTTCCGATCGACTTGACTCGGCTGGAATCGGCGAAGCCCATGCTCGCGGTGGAACATCTGGCCGAATTCTGCCGTGCCGACGCCGATCTCGCCGAGCTGGCGCACGCCGGTGATATCGATGCGGCACGGGCGAAATCACCCGCCTTCGCCGCCGCGCTCGACGCGGAGTTGGCCACGGTCGGGCACCGAGGTCCCGGTGAATGTGAGCTGCTCAATCCGACATTCCGTGACCGGCCCGCCCTTTTGGTGAGCGCCGCCGCCCGCGCTGCGCAGATGCCTGCGCCCAAGCGCGACTCCGTGGATTCGTCGCCGAGTCGCACGGCTCGGATGGCCGCGGGAGCCACCGTGGCCCGGGAACGCGCACGCGACGGCGTCGTCCGGATCACCCACTGCCTGCGACTTGCCGTGCGTGAGCGGGCCGATCGGCTCGTGCGCGTCGGCCGGCTGCGCGAGATCGACGACGCCTGCTATCTCACGCTGGACGAAATCTTCTGTCTCCCAGCGGATGCGGCCGACAAGGTGGCCCGCAGGCGCGCGGAACGCATTCGGTTGCAAACCATCAGGATGCCCGATGTCATTGCCGGACAATGGGAGCCGGTACCCGCTGCGGCCGCGCTCACCGCCGACGAGAGCCTGACCGGCATCGGTGTCTGTGCCGGTGTGGTGGAGGGCCGGGTGAAGCTGGTGCTGTCGCTGGATGACGATATCGAGCCCGGCGACATCCTGGTCGCCGCGGTCACCGACACCGGCCACACCGCCATGTTCTCCTACGCCGCCGCCGTGATCACCGATATCGGCGGGTCCGCGTCCCATGCCGCGATCGTCGCCCGCGAATTCGGCATTCCCTGTGTCGTCGACACGAAGACCGCGACCACCAGCCTGGCCGACGGCCAGCGCGTGCGCGTGGACGGCGCGGCCGGGACGGTCACCCTGCTGGCCGACTGAGCGCGGCCCGAACTCGGGTCGCAGACCATATGCGGCCCTTGATGAAAGGATCACCCCTCGTGAAGAATTCGCGCGCTTTCCGCGGCACGATCGCGGCCGCGGCCGCGGTGCTGGTCGGCGTTCTCCCGGCGCTGGCCGGACCGGCGTCGGCGGGTCCGGCGCTCGCTGGGCCGGCCGTGCCGGTGCTGCGGTCCCCGGGCCAGGCCGATCGGCCGATGGGTCTGGCGCATGCGCCGAATGCCCGCGATATCGGCGGCTATCCGGCCAAGGGCGGCAGCAAGCTCGCGACCGGCGCCGTGTACCGCTCCGACGCACTGGCCAAACTCGACGCGAACGAACAGCAGAAGCTGGTGTCGCTCAACATCACTCAGGTCATCGACTTCCGCAGCCCCACCGAAACCGGCCGCGATCCCGATAAGCTCCCGGCATCGATCCGCCGCACCGAACAGCCGGTCTACGATCCGGCCAATGACTTCTACCTCACGGTCGCACGGCTGATCCAGGCCGGACCGGCCGCCCAGCAGGAGGCGCTCGGCGACGGCAAGGCCGCCAAGATCATGCGCGACTACTACGCGTGGTTCGTCTCGAATCCCACCGCGCGCGCCCAGTTCGCACAGGCGTTCAAGGACATCGCGACCGCGCAGGGGGCGGTGCTGTACCACTGCACGGCGGGTAAGGACCGCACCGGCTGGATGACCGCGATCCTGATGAGCGCGCTCGATGTGCCGAAGGGACAGATCTACAACGACTTCACGGACTCCAACGACAATTTGGCGGCCGGGAACAAGGCGCTGCTGGACGGTCTCGTCGCCCAGGGCTTGGTGACCGATCGTGCGCTCTGGGAGCCGATCCTCGGTGTGCAGCGCGAATTCCTGGACGCGGCGTTCGACCAGGTCCAAGCGTCCTACGGCTCGTTCGACAGCTTCCTCAGCGATGGTCTCGGAATCGACGGCACAACCCTGGAAGCCCTGAAAGCGAAGATGCTCACCAAACACTGACCTCGTGCCGGTGTCACCGCGAAGGTGGCACCGGGAGTCGATCAAGATCAGGTGGAACTGGTGGTGGGAGCCTGTCGCGATTTGCCGCCGTGGTTTCCACGTGATCATTTGTCCAGTTCGGTGCCTTGGGGGGTGGATATGATTTTGGGGTGGGCTGAGGGGGCTGCGGAGATTGAGATTGACGGGATGGGTGTGGATCCTTACTTGGTGGATGTGGTTGTGGGGTTGCATTGGGATCTGGCTGAGTGGATGGGGGCGGATGCGCCGCCGAAGGTTTTCGATCGGTTCGCCAATGCGTTGGATGAGCGGTTCTCGGCGGTGACCACGGTCGGGCAGGTTGTCGGTCGCGATACGTTGTTGGCCGGGGTTTGGTCGGCTCGGAATTCTCAGCCGGGGTTGGAGATCGAGGTTTCCGATATCGAAGAGCTGGCTCGCGGCGGGACGGTTGTCAGCGTGCGTTTCACGGCGGAGAACCAGCTGGGTGATGTGCGGACCCGCCGCCTCGTGACCGCGATCTTGATCATTGCCGACCACGGCTATCTGTGGCGTTCGGTGCACGAGACCCCCGTCGCCGAGTAGGTCGAGATCGCTGTCATGGTGGTCGTGCACGAGCTGCCCGCGCCGACCGGTCCGTGGTCGCCGGCGGTATGAATCGCTGCCGATCGTGCAGACTCGGGCCAGGTTACCGGGCCTCGAGGAAAGTGCCCGCGTGGATCGACGTGCCGAAACCCGGCGCGAAGTCCCCGTATTCGTACAGCAGGTGGCCACCGACGATGGTCGCGGCGACGGCACGGTCGTTGCGGTTGACCATGCGGTCCAGGCCGTCGATTCCGGGGACCGGGGCTTCGGCGTAGGCGGCGCTGGAGCCGTCGAATCCGGCCGGGTCGATGACCGCGATATCGGCGCGGGCGCCTTCGGTCAAGCGGCCGGTGTCCAGGCCGTACCAGTCGGCGAGTTCGCCGGTCAGCCGGTGGATCGCGGTCTCCAGCGGCATGAAGGCGCGCAGGTGGACGCGCTCCAGCATGCGAAGGCCGAAGTTGTAGAAGGCCATATTGCGCAGGTGGGCACCGGAATCGGCGAAGCCGACCTGGACGACGGGGGAGCACTGGAGCCGGTCCATCACCTCGTCGCGATCATTGGCGATGACTGTGCGCCAACGCAATTGCGCACCGTGCTCGACGGTGAGGTCGAGCAGGGCGTCGGCCGGATGGATGCCGCGGTCGTCGGCCACCTCGCCGAAAGACTTGCCGATGACCTCGGGATCCGGGCACGCGACGATCTGGGCGTCGTAGAGGTCGCGATGCCAAACGCGGGGACCGTATTTCTTGCTGAGGTCCTTGCGGAACTGGCGCCGGTAGGACTCGTCGGCGAGCAGTTCACCGCGCTTCATCACATCGCGGATATTGAGTGCCGCGACGCCGGCGCCGAATTCCTCGAACACCACCAGATCGACACCATCGGCGTACACCTCGAACGGCACCGGCAGATGCTGCCACCGGAATTGTGCTCCGCCAACGGTATTCGCGATCCAGGCGGCGGTCGTGGCGGCCCGCGCGACGGTGCGATCGGCCTTGACGTCCATCCCCGCGATCAGGGTGGTCTTCAGCGGCTTACGGAACGGTCGGCCCGCGCTCTCGGCGAAGTAGCGCGCTATCTCGACGCGGGCGGTCAGGTTGGGCGTGCTCTGATGGATCCGATCGCGCTGCCGCAGAATATCGTTCAGGGCTCGATATTCGCGCCAGGTGGCATAGGTCGACGGCAGCTGTCTGGTTGGGAAGCGCACGCCCTCCAATTTGGAAAACGAACTGCGGATGGTGGACAGCCCGAGGAAACCGGCATCGAGTGCGTCGGACAGCATCGCACGCATGCGGTCCAGTTCCACCTCGGTCGGCCGCGCCGCCGCGTCCACGGCCCGAGCCAGCCCCATTATCGCGACCCGCATATCCGAATGTCCCAGTAGCGCAGCCACATTCGCACCGAGCGGGCGCGCGGCGAGGGCACGGGTGTAGGCATGCGGACCGTCCCAGTCCTTGTGCTCCTTGACCGCGGCATGCACCGCATCCCACGGCAATGCCTCCACCCGCGCGAACATATCGGCACAGTCCTCGGCCTCGGAATACACCGTCGACAACGAACAATTCCCGAACACCACAGTGGTGACGCCGTGCCGTACGGACTCGCCGAGACCAGGGTTGCCGAGCACCTCCGCGTCATAATGCGTATGCACGTCGAGCATTCCGGGCATCACCCATTTGCCCGCCGCATCCACCGTCCGCGCACCGTCGGGCAATGCCGAGGCGCTGATCACGGTGACCCGGCCGTCGGTGATTCCGATATCGGCGAGGCGCGGCGGTGTGCCGAGCCCGTCGAATACCGATCCGCCGCGAATCACCAAATCGCACCGAGCCATCTCAGCCCTCACATCCATGTAAGAGATACCGGTACTACCGGTATCTCTTACATCGTCGCACGGGTCGGCGTCGGCCTCTCGAAAAAGGTCAGGCGACCTCGAGTGCCGTGTAGGTCGCCACCAGCATTCCGGCCATGATGCCGAGGCCGACCAGCGGGCCGAGCATGGCGACCGAGAGCCAGCCGAGGCCGATCAGCGCCCCACCCGCCAACCAGGTCGCGACCGGCGCGAAACGCGACATCAGCTCGAAGAACTTGCCCGGCGTGACATGGTCGGCTTCGCAGGGTTCGTCGCCGTCGTGGACATACCCGACGACACCCGGCAGCCGCTTGGCGATGAGCGCCGCGCCGTGGCCGCCCTTGATGTAGCGGACCTGCAGCGTGCCGGGCGGAACCGAATCGAATCCGGTGAAACCGCCGACCCCGACATCGCGCATGCCGAGTCCGCGCAATGCGCTGCACAACCAGGCGACCGGCTTATCGGCACTGGCGCACACATTGACCAGCGAGCCGACCTGTCCGCGGTCGGCGCATTCCACCCAGTCGAATTCGCGGGGCAGCACACTGCCCGCGAGGAAGACGTTCTGGAATGCCAGCGCAGGTATCTGCTTCAGCGACTGCCCGAACAGATAGGTGCCATTGCTGTGCCCGACGAAGTGGAACGGAATCCCTGGATGCCGGGCCAGGAAGTAGCTGTACTGATCGGCGAACCAGCGCAGATTGCGGCGCCGAGTGAACGGCAGCGCGAAGTTGTAGGCGGACAGCCTCCCGTAGGACGGTGTCACCACCAGCACATCCGGTTCCAGCTCGTGCAGTTTCCGCTCGAGTTCGTTCGGCCATTCGCCATTGCCCGATCGAATTCCGTGCAGTGCGAACACCACCGACTTGATGCTCGCCTCATGCTCGGGTAAAGGGCTCGGGTTGGTGGATTCGACGTCCGCGGTAATGGCCCAGCGCAGAATGTCGTAGCGCTGTCCGGTGTAATCCTCGCGGACCTTGCGTCTGGTGCAGGCGATATCGGCGTGTGTCGCATTGGGCATCAGCTTCTGAACGCCGGTCGGCAGGGTTTCCAGATCGCGGCTGTCCTCGCTGTTCACCGACCAGTCGTTGCGCGCGCGCACCTGTACGACTGTCGGTGCTTTATCGCCGAGATCGGCAATTTCGCGCAGCCATAGGATGCGCAAATTGGTAATGAACGGTGAACCGCAGAGCATCTCCAGCACCGTGAACGTCTGCAGCAGCGGCACCAGCACCTTGGCCAGCATCCGGAACGGCCAAGGCGCGCGGTCCAGATCGACGCCGCGATTCGGCGCGGCGAGCAGCACGATGCGGGAGACAGCGTCGGCCCAGGCCAATTGCGGGCCGTCGAGACCGCGCAGTGCCTGCAGGAAGGCGTAGCGGACCATGACGCCGCCGATGCTGTGCCCGATGAGGACGACCTCTTCGGTCTGGCGCGGTCCGGTCCAAAAGGCGTCGATGCGATCGGCGAGATCGCGGCAGCGCGCGGTCAGGCTCCCTCGGCTCAGCCGCGTGACCGGCTCCGGGAATTGCCAGTAGACGGCTTCGTCCGGCCCGTACCCTGGCTCGTGGCGCAATTTGTCGAAGAGATCCTTCGCCGCATGCGGCGGTTCGGAAAGACCGGCGACATAGACGATCAGTCGACGGCGCTGTGCGTGCGCGGATTCCATGATGATCCCCCGAGGTGCGGCGCCATCGATCCTCCGTCGACGGCATGCGCTGGTACTTCTACTACAACATCGCGAATACGTCCACCGGTGTTTCCTTCGGCACCGTATTCATCGAGCGTAGAGGGCATGCCGTGCGCTCTCGTACGCCGTCCGGATCTGCCGCCCGATCGCCCCACCGTCGCTGGGCGCGCGGACCTCGGCGATGGTGCGTGCGGGCCAACTCGGGGGCTGTGCGGTGCCGCCCAGGGCCCAGGCCGCCTGCCGGGCCGCGCCGAGCGCGACGTATTCGCTCGGCTGCGGGACCGTGACCGTGAGCCCGAAGATCTGGGCGGCCACTTCGGCGACCAAGGCGGAGCGGGCGGCACCGCCGATGAGCAGCACACGGTGGATCGGGATTCCAGAGGTGCGCAGATGGTCGAGCGCGGCGGCCATATTGCAGAGCATGCCCTCGACGGCGGCCCGCGCAATATGGCTGGGGCGCAGGGTTTCCGGTCGTAGACCGTGCAGACTTCCCGTGGCGTGTGGCAAGTTCGGGGTGCGTTCGCCGGAGAGGTAGGGGAGCATGACGACGCCTTCGGAACCCGGCGGTGCTTGGCGAGCAAGGGCTTCCAGGCCGGTGAGGTCGACGCCGAGCAATCGGGCGGTCGAGTCGAGTACACGGGCGGCGTTGAGTGTGCAGGCCAGTGGCAGGAATGCGCCTGTCGCGTCGGCGAATCCAGCAATGGCACCGGTGGCATCGGCGCTCGGTGCGGTGGCACGGGTGTAGACGGTGCCACTGGTGCCGAGTGAGATGACGACGTCACCGTCTGCGATACCCAAACCCAGTGCGGCACCGGCATTATCACCGGTACCCGCCGCGACGAGTGCGCCCTCAGGTGTGCGTCCGACCGCCTCGGCGGGTCCGGCGACGCGAGGGAGTTCCGGGTTCCGGCCCCGGAAGGCATGGGCCAGCAGGTCTTTGCGATACCGACCGGTCGCGGGCGACCAGTATCCGGTGCCAGAGGCGTCGCCGCGATCGGTGGTCGGTTCGACGGTGGGATCGGTCGGTCCTCCTCGTAGCCGCCAGGTCAGATAGTCGTGCGGAAGTAGTACCCGATGTGTGCGGTCGGCATGTTCGGGTTCGTGGTCGGCCAGCCAGCGCAGCTTGGCGACGGTGAATGCGGCCAGCGGAACACTGCCCACAGCGTCGGCCCAGACCTGCGGGCCGCCCAGTTCCGCGATCAACGTCTCGGCCGCATCGGCGGATCGTATGTCGTTCCACAGCAACGCATCCCGGACCGGGCGACCATCGGCATCCAGTGCGACCAACCCGTGCTGTTGCCCCGCGACCGCCACCGCATCGGCCCGATCCAACAACCCCTTGCCCGCCGAACACAGTGCCTGCCACCAGGATTCGGCGGGCACCGCGGTGCCGTCCGGGTGCGCCGCGCGCGCCTCGTCCAGGATCTCGCCGGTATCCGCATCGCACAGGAGGATCTTGCAGGATTGGGTGGAGCTGTCGACCCCCGCGACGGTGGCCATCACGCACCTGGCCTGAGCTGGATTTTGCGGCCGGTGCCCCCGCGGAAAGTCTGAAGCGCGTCGGCGAATTCGGCCAATCCGAAGCTGTGGGTGATCATGGCGTTCGCATCGATCACGCCCTTGCCCATGAGTTCCACCGCGCGACCGAAGCTGTGTAGCACCGCCATCGAACCCACAATGGTGATCTCGTCGTTGTAGATCCGGAACGGGGAGATCGACGCGGTCGCCGCGCCCGGCGCCACCCCGAACTGCTGGAACACCCCGCCTCTGCGCACCCGGCCGAGTCCGTCCTCGATGGCGGGGATAGCGCCCGTGCAGTCGATGACCACCTCCCACCCCTGCGGGCGGTCGAATTCGTCGGCGGTGGTGGCGGTGGCGTCCGCGCCGAGGTCGACGGCCACCCCGAGTCGCGTGGCATTGATGTCGACCACCGACACCGACGCGGCCCCGGCGACTCTCGCCAACTGCAACATCAGCAGACCCATGGTGCCTGCGCCGTACAGCAGATAGTGCGCGCCGAGCGCATGTGGCAGTACATCGAACGCATGTACGGCACACGACAACGGCTCGACGAGCGCGCCGTGCGTGGTCGACAGCGTCTCGGGCAGCCGATAGCAATTCGCGGCAGGCACCGCGACGTATTCGGCCATCGCGCCGTCGACGGTATCGCCGATCGCGCCCCACCGTTCGCACAGATTCCCGCGCCCGGCCGCGCAGTAGTGACACGCGCCGCAGAACAACGACGGGTCCACCGCGACGGTATCGCCGATCCGCACACTGTCGACGCCGGTGCCCAGTGCCACCACCGAACCGGCGAACTCGTGACCGGGCACGATCGGATACGGCGTCGGCGGGAATTCGCCATCGGCAATATGCACATCGGTGCCGCAGATGCCGACCGCGTCCACCCGCACCACGACCTCACCGGGCCCGGGCGCCGGATCCGGCACGTTCTGTACGGCGAATTTCTCAGGCGTTTCGATCACGACCGCACGCATAGCACTACCTTGCACCCCAACCCCGCCGCACCGTCGCATTTCGACCCGCCGCATCGCGGATTTCCGGATGAGGCAGACTGTCGCGGTGAACGACGACCCGGACCGGCACGCCGACGTGCACGTCCGCATGGGCGACGGAACCACACTGCCCGCCCTGACGGATCCACTGCTGGACGATCTGCTGCGTGAACCACCCGATCCGGAATATCCGGCGATCGTGGTCGAACGCGGCGAGCATGCCTATATCCAGGCTCGCCTCCTGCCCGACGGTGTGTACGAGCTCGAGCACCGCGCCACCGGATCGGACGAGTGCTTCCAGATATACACCCCCGATGCCAAGCTCGTCCGCGATGTCATGTGGGCGTGGATCGACGAAAACACGTGGTGGCGCGACAGTGTCGGCTGGTATCGCGTCGATCCGGCGGTCGCGGAATTGGAAGCCACCCGACGCGAACTGTCCGGCCTGCTGGACGGACTTTCGGTGATGGACGGCATCGAGTCGGCGATGGACGATGCGTTGAACCGCGCGGACGAACTACTTGCCATGGAACTTCCCGAAGACGACGAGTCAGACCGAGGTTAGGTGGCTCTGATACCACAGCGCCGTCGTCGCGATATCGGCTTCCGTCAGCGGCAGATAGGTGCCGTCGTCGCGCCAGCCGAGCGCCTGGATCGTGACGCGCAGCTCCCGCTGGAAGCAGATCGGATCGCGAATATGCCAGCGGTACATGCCGAATCGCTGGTGGGGCTGATAGATCTCGTCGGGCGGCAGAACTTGGTGCAGGCCGAGATAGGGTGTCGAATACGTGCGGTAGACGCCGTCGAGATCGAAATTCCATGCGCCACCGAAGTAATCCTCGGTGCCGGTGCCGCAGAGGGTCGGATGGGTGGTGTCACCGTCGAGGTAGAACTTCAGCTCGCCCTCGCCCCACCAGCCGGGTGCGCCGGGTCGAATCGCCAGGTAGGTGCCGACATATCGACCGGGACCCGGCACCGCGTCGAGGATGGTGTGCAGGGCGGGCGCGCCGAGTGGCGTGCTGTGACGCCGTAGCGCGTGCAGATATCCGGCGGAATCGGGCACCTTCTCCTCGGAATAGGTGAACTGGTAGTAGACCGGCACCGCACGGTCGCTGCCGTTGTGCAGTGTGATCCTGGCGTGCTCGCGAAATGGCATGGGCCAGAAGCTGTTCAGACCACCAGCGGGCGCGACGACCACCATCTCGGACCGCACCAGCGCCAGTTCGTCCCAGCCGTTGCAGAAGAAATCGCCGAGTGGCAGGTCGATCGATGGCGCGGGTTCGTCGTCCCAGTAGAAGCGCAGCGTGAGCTGCCGCAGCACCGCGCGGTCGGTGGTGAGCCAGCAGTGGCGCAGCACACCCGCGCCGGAAATATCTGCGAGCGTTGCGGTTTCGCCCGCACCGAGGTGAATGGACGGGGAGACTTTCCAGCCGGGGCCGAGCAGCCGCGCCGCATGTGCCCCGGTGCCCTCGATAGCGCGCGCCCCGGCACCGGGGGAGCCGGTCGGATTCTCCGCACTGATCGAGCGGGTCCGCGCGGCGTCGAGCCGCCAGAGCTCCGATGCCGATCCGAGAACGGTCACAGCCCCGGCCAGCCGTATCGGTCGGTGACGGCGGCGTGGCCCGCGCGCTTCTGGTAGGCGATGGTGGTCGGCGGCTGTTCGGGTTCGCCGACCGAGATGCTCGCCGAGAGCTGCGCCAGTTCGCGCCGGAATCGGTCCATATCCAGCCAGCGGATCTGCTGCACCAATTCCTCCATTGTTTCGGCGGGCAGGGCGCCGGCCTCCGAATAGACCAGCAGGCCCTCGCGGAAGGCCATGAGCGTTGGGTAGGCCGAGACGTCGGCAATCTCGGTCAGCTGCTTCTCTGCATCGATATCGACTGTGCCGTAGACGATTTCGGGGTGCAGATCCGCGGACGCCGCGAAGACCTCGGCGAACCGGCGCGACGGCTCACACCACTGCGCACCCCAATCGATCAGCACGATATGGCTGTTCGCGATGGTCGCATCGAAATTATTTCGGGTCACGGTCATTGTCGGCATCGAGGTCCTCGCGATAACTGTCCTGTGTGCAACCCTGCATCCTCGCATAGGCGGCGGTTTACGGGAGGTGAGCGGATCGGTGTTGCTCCGCCGCCAGAAAATGCGCTATGTCTGCGGTGGATTCGTACAGCTCGCGGTAGCGCCGGTAGTACGACGCATAGATCGCGCCGCGATCCGCATCGGGCTCCACAACGCCGATGACCGGATTCCAGCCCGCGGTATCGACGCCGACGGCCTCCGCCGCGAGCAGCGCGTCACCGAGGCAGGCGCCGACGGTATCGGCCGGTAGTTGCTGCGGTAGGCCGGTCACATCGCTGACGATCTGGGTCCAGAGCCCGCCCTTGGTCCCGCCGCCGACGGCGACCAGTCGCGGGGCCTGTCCGCCTGCCATGGCTTCGAGGTTGTGCCGCACGCCGTAGGCGATGCCTTCGAGCACCGCCCGGTACAGCTCCGCACGTCCGTGTCCGAGGGTGAGGCCCGCGATAATGCCCCGCGCATCCGGATCGAACAGCGGTGTGCGCTCGCCCGCGAAGTACGGGAGCGCGAGCAGGCCGCGACTGCCCGCCGGAACATCGGTGGCCTCGGCCACCAGGTCGGCGAAGTCGCCGCTGACGAGTTTGCGCAGCCAATCGGTGACCGCGCCGGAGGTCGCCATGCCCGCCGCCGATGTGTAGGTGCCCGGCCAGGTGCCGCAGGTGAGCCAGAGGCCGGGATGCGGGCGGGGATCGGTCAGCACCTGCACGAGGAACATGGTGGTGCCGTACATGATCATGGCGTCGCCGGGTGCCCGGACACCGACGCTGGCGGCCTCGGCCCAGGCGTCGATGGTTCCGGTGGTGACGGGCAGTCCGGCGGGGAGCCCGGTCGCCGATGCGGCCGCCGCACTCACCTTGCCGACGACTTCGGTGGGCCAGGCCAATTCGGGCAGCTTCAGACCGGGAGCAACTGCGGCGGCCCAGTCGTGCGCCCAATTTCGTCGGCCCAGGTCGTACATCGGGACGCACTGACTGGCCGATTGATGATCGAGCACATAGCGTCCGGTGAGTCGGTGCACCAGAAATGAACTCGCCATCAACAGCATTTCGGTACCCGCCGCGACCTGCGGTTCGTGTCGGGCGAGCCAGCGCAACTTGGGCCCGACGGCCTGGCTGGTCAAGGGTGAACCGCCGCGCTCCAGTACTGCGGCGGCACCGAATACCTGGTTCAGTTCCGCGATTTCGGCGGTTGCCCTGGTGTCGACACCATAGAGGATGGCCGGACGCAGGGGCCTTCCGACGGCGTCGGCGGGTAGCAGGCACGGGCCGATGCCGGATACCGCGAGTGCGTCGAGAGTCGCACCGTCGGACGCACCGAGGAGTTCGCGGATGATCGCCTGGAACTCCGCCCACCAGATGCGCTCGGCATCGTGTTCGACCCAACCCGGCCGCGGTGTCGAAACACCGTGCGTTCGTTCGGCTCTGGCGATAACGGTGCCGTCCGGCCGGACCAGGACGCCCTTGGAACTGGAGGTCCCGATATCGACGCCGAGGAATGCGCTCGTCATCGGGTGAACTCGTCGAGGGTGATATCGAGGAGATCGCAGGCGGCCCGGACGGTGGCGCGATGGTCGCCCGGGACGGCGTGAATATGGTTGGCGCCGAAGCGGGACAGGAAATCACCGGCATGTGCGTCCAACCGAGCGAAGGCATGTGGCCATTCCCAGGTGGACTGTTTCATCAGCGATTCATTGGTCGCCTGGTCATAGGTCTCGAAATCGCCCAGCATCAACTGCATTCGGTAGTCGCCGTCCTTGCGGGTGAGGCGGGCCAAGGTCATCCGGCCCGGCGCGGCCAGATGGTGCACCGACGCACCACCCGCCGGGAAGAAGAACACCTCCGGATAGAGATGTACGTTGGCGAGATTCTCGGTCGGCTCGTCGCTGCGGGCGGCGAACCAGGTGGCGTGCTGGCCCGAGTTGCACAGATCCCAGATATCGCGGTCGGCGTGATAGTGCCGGACATCGGCGAAAAGCACTGGGGTGTGGGCGATCTGCTGCAGCAGCCGCATGGTGAGTGCGCCGTCCATATCCGCTTCGGTCGCGCACACATGGGGTTGTTTGGGGCCGTTCCAATCGTAGGGGTCGTTGAGGAACGCCTCGGTGATGTCCATGGTGGCGAAATACTGGGTGAGCTCGGGCTGGCCCTTGATACCCGAGAAGTCCAGCCGCCATTCGTCGATCAGCTCACGCACGGCGAGATACGAGCGAATCTGGCGTTCCAGCAATTCCGGAGTGAGTTTCACACCGTCGTAGTGCACACCGGCGGTGTTGCGCTCCAACCACTCTCGCGCCCCCTTCGCCTCACCGGCATCGGCCTGCTCGGCGCGGCGGACGATCTCCCACTGGTCGATCTCCTCGACATCGATGCCGAAAAGGCGCTGCCACTGATCGGTATTGGCGACGGCAGTATTCATTCCCATCGGCCGTCCGCCGAAGCGCCCGAAAGTGCTACCGCGCAAGCTCGATACGGCGGCTGCCGCGCTCGCCCGACTACCGATGGCCTCGATCAGCTCGGCATCGGCCGGATCGCCCCACAACCGGGTATGCGTGCGGCCGATCTGATCCAGCGCGCCGCCCGCGGCCAGCATGCCGACCATGCCCGGCTGCACCGGATCGATATTGGACAGCAACAGCAGCGGACCCGGTGTCGCACCCGCGGCCAGCATGGTGAAGTGCGGAAACGCCCAGACCGCATAGTGCAGCACTGTGAGATCCACACCGGCGGCGGCGACCTCGCGTGCCACCGTGCCGGCCAGTGCGTTCGTACTGATCTGCGCCGCACCCCGGATCACCTCGTGCCCGGCCGCCCGCAACCCGGCGACGAGCCGATCCTCGGCCGACTCGATGAACTCCGCGATCCCGGCGTGCACATAATCACGCCCGTCGGACACGCTCATAACCCCGATCCGCGCCATCCCGACCGCCTCCCAACGCGCAGGCCCCCTCCAGGATTATCTATCCGAAGAGGGCCGCCGGTGGTCGGCTTCGGGCGAGCGGGTTCGAGGTCGTTATCGGCCGGTGACCCGACTGTCGACCAATTCGGCCGTGATCGCATCGAGCCGCCGGGCGCGCTCCGGATCGAAATCCTTGCCCGCCAAGGCGAGTCGCGTGCGGCGTCGGAATGCGGCGAGCGGTTCGGTCGGCGGATGGTCGATCAGTTCGGCGATGGGGACGATGGCCTTGCGCACCGGTTGACCGGCGAGCAGCAGCCACATCTTGGTAAGGAAGCGGTGCGCCCTCGGCAGCGGGTCGGCCATGGCGGTGCGCACCATCAGGGGGTTGTAGAGCACATACCGCGTGCGGGCTCGCGGATGACGTTGCGCAAATGCGACGCCGAGCAGGTCGATGCAGCGCGAGGACTGCATGGCCGCGCGCATGCCGCGAAATCCGGTTCGCAGCTGTAGATCGTCCCATTCGATGGTGCCCGGCAGTCCGCCCGGACCCGCGATATTCATGATGACCGGGGCTTCGGCGCGTTCCAATGCGTCGAAGAGTCCGTGCCCGATGACATAGCGGCTCAGGTAGGCGAGGGCGAACGTGTATTCGAAGCCGTCGGCGGTCTCCTGGCGTTCGGACCGGAAGTTCTGTGCGCCGAAGACGATGCCGTCGACGGTATCGGTGACCGCCGCGACTTCCGCGATGACCTTGTGCATTCCCGCGAGTGTGCTGAGGTCGGCCTGAATGAAGCTCGCCCGGTCGGCGGCGCCGAGTTCGGCGGCCTCGCGCAGGAATCGCTGGCCCTTGACCGTGCCGCTGGCCACTGCGAGCACCCGGTCGCCCCGGCCGAGGAAGTACAGGCCGAGACCCTTGCCCATGCCGTCTGTGCCGCCGGTTATCACGTAGGTGCGCATCGAATCGCTTCTCCTCGAGCCGTTTTCGGATGGGTCATCGGCCGATGACATCGAGGCTAGGAAGTCTGCGAGACGCAAGTCAACAATTGGTGACTTATGGTGACCAGATGACCGAAACCACAGCGCCGGGCCGTCGGCGCGACCGTGCCGCCACCCGATCCGCACTCTTGGACGCCGCCCGGATCCGGTTCGCCACGACCGGATTCGACCGGACCGGGGTCCGCGATGTAGCGGGTGATGTAGGCGTCGACCCGGCGCTGGTGTTCCGGTACTTCGGTTCCAAGGAACAGCTCTATGCCGAGGCGATGTATATCGAGATACCGAAAGGCGTTGCGGCCGACCGGCATCGACCGGTCGTATCGATCGTTGATGCGCTGCTGCGCGATGTCGTCTTCGAGGACTGGCCCGAATTCGGCGGTGAGCATCCACTGGTGGCCGGACTGCGATCTGCCGGTCATGAAGTCGTGCGCGACCAGTTGCGCGCGCAACTCTGCGATGGCTATCTGGGCGAGATGGCCGCGCGCCTGGGCGGCGCGGACGGCGCCTTGCGTGCGGAACTGATCGGCGCGCTGCTGCTCGGGTTGGGGGTCATGCGCACGGTGGTCGGCGCACCGGCGGTCTCCGAAGCGTCATTCGAGCAGACCAGGGTGCTCGTGGCGGGCATGGTGCGATCGCTCAGCGGGGAACGGCCGCGGTGACGGGGCGCGGGATCGGGAAGGTGAGTGGTGCGAGGTGGACGCCGCCCTGAGCCCAGCCCGCACTGGTGACCCACCAACGGTCATCGTCGCGCACGAGTTCGGCGGCGTGGGCGGCGATATGGCCGACCTTGTCGCCGATGCGGAACCGGAAGGGGGTGTCGCTGCGGAATACGTCGGTGCCGACGTAGTGCGGGCGCGGACCGATGAACAAGTACCACCAGCCGCCGTGGTGCACGACGAACGGGGATTCGGTATTGCCCGCTTCGGTGCCGATCGTGGGATCGGTGTATGCGATATGACGGTCGCCCCAGTGCGCGAGATCGCCGCTGGTGCGGTAGGCGACGACGTGGTGTCCGCCGCGCGGTGTACTGGTGGCGCAGTAGTACATGACCCATTTCTCGCCGATGCGCACGACCATCGGATCTCTCGCGTCGTAGCCGTCGAGGAACAGCGGTCCGGCACGGCTGCGGGTCCAACGGAACAGGTCGGTGGAGGTGGCGAGGTTGATGGCGGCGGTGCTGCGGTCGGTGCCGCCGCCCGCGTAGAACATGTAGTAGCGGCCGTCGACGCCGATGACATGCGGTGCCCAGAGATGTGTTTCGCCGTAGCCCGGATCGACGGTCAGGGCGGATGGTCGCTTGGTCCACGGTCCGTGGAGTTGGTGTGCGGTGGCGTGGGCGAATTCTGTTTCGTGGAACGGGTCGGCGGGTTCGGGATGGGTGATGCCGAAAAGGTGCCAGCGGCCGGATTCATCGCGGACGATGGTGTGGTCGTTGATGTACCAGGGGCGTGATTCGCCGCCGCTTGGGTCGTAGATCCTCGTGAACGCGCCTGCTCTCACCACCTCGCGCGTTGCCATACAGCTCATGATGACGTGCGCGGACCTCGCTGAGGTCAGGTCTGCGGCATTGAGATGTCGCGGGTCAGGGGGTCGGTGGGTGCTGCGGGGGTGTTTCTTCGGCGGAGTCGGATGATGGTGGCGTCGATTGCGGGGGCTTCGGCTGCTCGATGATCGTGGTCGGCTCCTCCGACCTCGGCTCGGGTGCCGTCGGCTCGGGCGTTGCGGTCCGGGTCGCCTCGGGCTCATCCGCTGCCGGCCGGGGAACAGTGGACTGAGCCGCTGGTGGCTGGGGCGTTGTCGGCTGAGCTGCTGGTGGTTGCGGAGCCTGCGACGGCGATGCCGTCGGCTGCGGCGTTGTCGTCGCAGGTGCCGCCTGGGGCTCGGCGGACCGCTGCTGGTTACGCCGCAGTACCGCCTGACTGAAGCTCGTACTGCTGAAATGCGTTCCGTAGACCCCGAGTGCGACCACCCCGGCCGCGATCACCGCGACGCCCGCGCTCCAGTCGATATGCCAGAACGCCGCGACAACGCCGACGAGCGAGCTGAGTAGGGCGATGGCCTTGGCCGCGTCATCGGTCATGCTCGGGCTCGGCGCCTGTTCGCCCGACTGCCATTCGTCGAGCATCAGCAGCACCGCGAGCAGTGGCAGCGAAATCGCGAAGGCGATCATGGAGATCCGACCTGATACGCCCAGCGGCGAGGCCGTGAGGAAACCCTGCAGGATGACGACGCCGACGGCGATCAGCCCGCCGTACATCAAGCTGTTCTGCTTGGCGTACTTCTTCTTCTCGGCGGGGGTGGCCAGCTTGGTGTAGTCGACATCGTCGTGCACGCTGGTGACCATACTGGACCTTCGGCGGTAATTCCGGATGAACAGTCACCACGGGGACTAGGCGGCGTCCACCAGCACCGCGCGGAGTTGGGCGAGTTCTGCACCGGATAGTCCATTGGTGCACAGCCATTCGGCCGCGCCGCCCTGGGTGGTGTGCAGTTCGCCGAGGAACCGGATGATCACATCCGGATCGACCGCCAGGATGCCGGTCCGGACCGGTGGCAGCCCGTGATAGGACGGGAGCGCGTCCAGGCGTTCGCGGATGCGTTCCAGGCGTTCGCCGGTGAGTGCGTAATCGGCGGCGATGGCCTCGGCCGGGACACCCACCGCGTCCAGCACCACGGCCGCGAGGATGCCGGTGCGGTCTTTGCCTGCGGCGCAATGGAAGACGACCGAGTGACGTTCGGCATCGGCGATGAGCCGGGTCGCCGCCACGATGGATTCGCCACTGCCGGTGAGGAGTTCGCGGTAGAGCGTGACCAGGTCGTACTGTCTGCCGTCGGGAACCAGATCGGCGGGGGTCGCGACGACGTCGGTGGCCTTGCGTACCGGGAGATTGACCATGCGCACCGCCGCGCTGCCGGTCAGTCGGCCATAGCCCTCGCGCAGCACCTCGTCCGGGTTGCGTAAGTCGATCAGCGTGCGCAGGCCGACCGGTCCGGTCAGGATGGCCAGATCGTCCTCGGTGAGATGCTGCGGTGTGCTGGAGCGGTAGACGACGCCGAATCTGGTTGCGCCGCCGCCGATCACCGGGAGACCGCCGAGGTCACGGACATTATCGATTTCGGCGAACTCTACCCATCGCCGCTGGGCGCTATCGGTGAACATCGCGCTAGTGGGCTCGGCCCGCGGCGGCCTCGTCGGCGCGGCTCAGCCCGCACAGACCGATGAGGTCCTCGTGCAATTCGAACCACACCGTGTGATAGCTGTCCATGACCGGTCGGGCCACCCAGCTGTGGTCGCCACCGTTCATCCGCTCGATGGCGCGGGCCAAGCGGTCGGCGTATGGCGCGAGGCGGGGCGCGATGGTGCCGATGCGTTCGACGAGGGGAACGACGCTGTGGTGCAGTGTGGTCAAGCGCGCCAAAACCGCTGCGTCGTAGGTGTTGTCGGAATGATCGTTCACCGTGCTCGCGTCCTTCATCTGCCAGGCCGTGATGACTGCTTTCAGCTCGGCATTGAACTCGCAGAATTCATCGTAGGCCGCGGCGAGGTCGCTCCGGTCGAGATCGACGCGCTCGTGTTCGAGAAGTCGGCCTAGTTGTTCGCGGCCCTGCGGGGTCAGGCGGATGCCAACGGGTGTGCTGGCGCATAGCCCACGCGTCACGAAATCAGCGGTGTGCGAGGCGGCTTCGGCCGCGGCGATCGTGAGGCTGGTGGCGATGGCGTCCGGTTGTACTCGGCCCTTGATGCCGATCAGGCGCAGTACGGCGAGTTCGGAGACTGTGTTGCCGTTGGTTTCTCGGGGAATCGGCAAATTCGTCGCATCGGAATCAGTTGCCGCTGAGCGATCTTCGTTCGGTTTCGACAGGAACGCCGGTAGCTCCGCCGAGTCGACCTGTGCCCATTGTGCGAGTCGCCCGACATCCTCGATTACCGAGGCATCCACCGCCTTTGCACTCACTTGTCCCGGCCACACGGTGCCCGCCCCACCATCGACGGTGACGACGCGACTGGCCAATGCCTCGACGACCCCTGCACCGCAGCCGACGACGCACGGACGGCCCAGCTCGCGGCTGACCAGCGCGGCATGCGAGGTGGCCCCGCCGAGTTCGGTGACGATGGCCCGCGCCGCGATCATCCCGTGCAGATCATCCGGGCTCGTGGTCGGGCGCACCAAGATCACGTGCTCGCCTGCGGCCGAACGGGTTTCGGCCTCGTCGGGATCGGTGACGACAGTGCCGGAGGCGAGTCCCGGACACGCGGATTCGCCCTGGGCCAGGGGCCGCAGCCCGGTGTCGTCGCCCGATGCGGGCAGTAAAGCCGTGCGCACCTGGTCGGCCCCGACGCGGCGCAATGCCTCATCGGTATCGATGAGCCCCTCGTCGACCATGGCGACAGCGGCGCGAACCGCCGCGCGCGCAGAGCGTTTCGCCGGTCGAGACTGCAACAGCCACAGGCGACCGGATTCGACCGTGAACTCGATGTCCTGGATATCGCGACCGTCACGCTCGAGCAGTTCGGCGGCGGCGAGCAACTGGCGGTGCACCTCCGGCAGCGTCACCGCGAGTTCGTCGAGCGGGCGCGGGGTGGTGCGTCCCGAGACAACATCCTCACCCTGCCCGCCGACCAGCCATTCGCCGAAGACCGCACGCGCACCGGTATTCGGATTCCGGCTGAACAGCACGCCGGTCCCCGAGAGCGCGTCGAGATTCCCGAACACCATGGCCTGCACCGTGACCGCCGTACCGAGCGAGTCGGAAACACCCCGGGTGCGCCGATAGGTCTTGGCCCGCGCGGAATCCCACGAACGGAACACCGCGGTGATCGCGCCACGCAACTGCTCCCACGGATCCTCCGGCACCGCGCCATTCGGATCACCGAGCACGATCTCCCGATACTGGGTGACGAACCGCCGCCGAGTATCGCCGGCGTATCCGGGATTTCGCGTATCGGCGGTCAGCGCGCGCTCGACCGAGTCGTTCATCCCCAGATTCAGAACGGTATCCATCATCCCCGGCATACTCACCGCGGCCCCGGACCGCACCGACACCAGCAACGGATGCTCGGCGGCCCCGAAGCGCCGCCCCGTCCCACGCTCCAACGCGGCGATACCGTCTCGTACCCCCGCCCAGATCTCGGCGCCGAGCACCCCGCCGTTGGCCCCGAATTCCGTCCATGCCTCGGTCGTCAGCACGAATGCGGGCGGCACCGGTAACCCCAACCCCCGCATATGATCAACGCTCCACGCCTTTCCCCCGATCCGCTCCCGCGAAAGACCGCACGCCCCACCGAGTTCCACAACGACCGAACCATCGGCACCGGCCCTCCCGAAGGCGGCCCCCGGTCGCTCCACCGGCTCCACTCCGATCGTCATAACACTCCTTTGATCATCGACAGCCACCGCGCACCCAGCGCATGACAAGGGCAGATATCCGGGCCGCTGGCCCGAACGCCCTGGCAGATGGCGCAACCCCGCAGTGCGCACCCGCGGGCAGCCCGATTTCAGCCTGCCGCCCCGCTCGGCCCGGGCGTACCGGACGTCCCGGTCAGCAGGATGCGCCGACCTCGACGCTGCCCGGCAATGGCCGTGGCTAGGGCACCACGACAACCTTTCCGGTGGCTTGGTTGTTTTCCATGTAGCGGTGGGCCGCGACGATGTCGTCCAGGCCGAAGACACGGTCGATGTTGGGTCGATAGACGCCGGCTTCGACCTGGTGGATGACGCGCTGCAACACGGTCGTGCCAGCGCTGCCCTTGAGGTCGTCGCTGTGGAAAGCCGTGAGCTTGGTTCCGGATGGGATCATCGCTATCGGTTCGAAGTCCGGGATCAGCCATCCGCTGAGCGAGCCCGCCACACACACCGTCCCGCCTCGACGGACGAGGTGCAGCGAGTCCACCGCTGTGCTCGCTCCGACGAGATCCAGCACATAGTCCGGACCCTCGGGCCATACCGCGTGCACGCTCGCCGTCAGCGATTCACCGGTGTCGAGGAGTGCGTGGTCGACACCAGCCGCGGTCAATGCGCCGATCTTGTCTTGCCGCCGAGTGGTGGCCGCGGTCTCGATGCCATAGCCGGTCGCGATCGACGCGGCGGCCATCCCCACCGACGAGGTCCCGCCACGGATCAGTAACCGCCCCTCGCCACCCGGCACGACCCCCAACGCATCCAGCGAGCCCTGCGCGGTCAAGTATGTCTCAGGTAGCGCGGCCAGGACATCCCAAGGCAACATGGTGGTGACCGGCATCAGCAGCGAGTTCGGCAACAACGCGTACTCCGCGTAGCCGCCGTCGAACTCGCGGCCCATCTCACCCATCACCGCCGCAATGGTCGTCCCCTCCGGCAACATCGGATCGGTCGAGGCTGCCACTGTTCCCGCACATTCGATCCCGAGCACACGGGGGAACGTCACGTTCGGGGAATGCCCCTGACGGGTCCTCAGCTCCGACCGGTTCAAGCCCGTGCCCCGCACCCGTACCAGGCTCCAGCCCTCCCGAACCGCCGGTACCGGCAGCTCACGGATCTCCAGTACCTCCGGACCACCGGCCCTGGCACAGACCGCCGCTCGCATTGTCGTACTCACACCACCTCGGCGGCGTGCGGTCGTAGTCCCGGCCGAGTGAAGATCATCGCGCATGGGTTCACTGTCGCCGGAAAACGGCGTGGCCGGCCACCGATAGAATGCCAACTTATGCCCGTTGGCCGCCAACTTGCCCGGACCAGTCAGACGTCACGTCTGTGGCCATCCGGAGGCGTACATCTATGGCCGTCGGGGGGAACAAGCACGGTGCATTCCCATCCACGTGGACATCTGGTGTACGCGGCCCATGGTGTCCTATCGGTCCACACCGAACGTGGCACTTCGATCGTTCCAGCCAATCGAGTCGCATGGACCCCGGCCGGATTCGCGCACTACCACCGCGCGCACAGCCACACCGATATGCGGATCCTGTTCCTACCGGCATCGCTGGCCCGGCTCGCACCGGACCATCCCGCCGTGTTCCTGGTCTCCGACCTCGCCCGCGAAATCCTGCTCACCCTCACCGGCCCACGCGAGCGCGATCGTGCCGCGCTCGCTCGCCTCCGTCGAGTCCTCGTCGACGAACTCCACGAAGCACACGAGCAGCCTCTGCAACTGCCGGAACCACACGACGATCGGTTGCAAGCCATTGCGCAGGTGCTGTACCAGCAGCCCGCGGACAACAGCTCGCTTGCCGAACTCGGGCTGACGATCGGAGCCAGCGCCCGCACTCTCAGCCGACTGTTCCACAACGAACTCGGCATGACCTTCTATCAGTGGCGCACACAACTACGCATCTATCACGCACTCGTCCTGCTCGCCGACGGCCACGACACGACCCACGTCGCCCACGCCTGTGGATGGGCGAACCCCAGCGGTTTCATCACCGCCTTCACCGACATCATCGGCACCACTCCGGGCCGCTATCGAACCGGACGCCACCGCTCGACCACCCGAATGGACTGAGTGGCAAGGCTTTTCAGCGCGACCTGTCCAGGGCGCAGCACAACCTTGAGTTGGTCAGTCTCGCTGACTATAATAGTCAGTGAGACTGACCAAATTGTATCGGAGGCCGATATGGACCGGGATGCGCAGTGGCGGGTCATCGAGCAACAACGACGCGCCGTCGCCGACGTGCTCGACGATCTCGCACCGAACGAGTGGGAGCGCCCGTCGCTGTGTGCGGGCTGGCGGATTCGGGATGTGGCCGCGCATATCGCCTTGGCGCCGCAGCCGCCCGGTCCGGTGGATATGGTTCGTGCGGGGCTGCGGGCGCGCGGGCGGTTCCATCGGCTGAATCACGATGTGTCCGTTCGCTATGCCGACGCGGGTCCGGATCTCGTCGCCGAGATCCGGGCGCATGCGGCATCGCGAAAATTGCCGGTGGTCACCAACTATCGCAATATCCTCTACGACATCATGGTGCACGGTCAGGACATCGCCATCCCGACCGGCAGACAGATCGACCTCCCGATCGAGGCTGCGGCGACGGCGGCCACTCGGGTTTGGGCGATGGGGTGGCCGTTCTGGGCGAAATACCGGCTCACGGGATTTCGGCTCGTCGCCACGGACGCCGATTGGGTGGTGGGTACCGGAGACGAGGTGCGTGGTCGTATCGCCGACCTGCTGTTGCTGACGACCGGCCGCTCGGTCGTGCTGCCGCGCTTGTCCGGTGACGGTGTCGGCAAGCTCTGGATGCGGTTGTCGTATCGAAATCTGGTCCGCGGGTGCGCCGGTCGCGTCGAGGGGTCGCGGCCGACCGCCAATCCCTCGCCGACTCCCGCCCGCTGCGCCGAGTGGTCTTCCTCGTCCACGCCCCGGCCCCGCAACTGATCGAAACCTTCCGCGTCCGCCCCGAGGAAATCGAGCCCATCGACGACAAAACCTGCCTTCTCCGCACCACCGCCGACTCGCTGGAATGGACCGCCGTGCGAATCGCCCGTCTGGGCCTGGAATTCGAGGTCAGAGAACCACCGGAGATGGCGGAAATGCTCGCAGACCTCGGGCGCAAACTCCTTCGTGCGGTGGGCCGGGCAACAGGTGCGTAGCGCCATGAATGTCAGCGTTCATCGAGCGGATTCATCCGAATGTCGAGTTGATGCCGGGTGCGATCAGCGAGATAGCGCGGTAAAGCCGGGCGGGGTAGCGGTATTCGGCGTAGCAACCGTGACGGCGCGCGGCGTTTCGGCCAGTGGACTCGGGGTGCCGTATAGCGTGGCGACGATTACGGCCAGTACGAACAAGCTGCCGAGGGCGAGGGCGATCTGCACCCACGAGGGGCAGGTTTGCTGCGTGGATCTGGTGCTGAACTGCGGTGCATGCCCGAATGGCGCCGGGCGTGGTTGCTGCCGATATTTCACAAGGTGTTCCCTTGAAGTAGTTGAAACACAACTTGATTCGCGGTGGAACGGCGACTTTCCGCCCGAGTCGGAGGCGTCGCGTGGGGAATATCCTGACAGCACAGCAGTTTTAGAGCAACCACTTCCGGGAAATTAGGTGAACCGGTCCGTCAAGCCCGGTTCACCGTCGACAAAGTGCCGACCGGTCTATACCTCGTTTCGAATCTGGGCGGTAATGATGCGCTGGTACCCGGAGCCGAAGATCCTTGGCAGCAAATCGATTACGCGGGCATCGGTGCCGATGAGAATCTTGGCCTTATCCTTTCTGATCCCGCGCAGGATGGTCTTCGCCGCGGATTCGGGCGTCGTCTTGGCCAGTTTGTCGAAGTTGGCGGCGAGCGCGTCGCGGTCGCGGTCGCCGCCCGCGCGAGCCTTCCAAGCGATTTCGGTCTTGATCATGCCGGGATGGACGCTGCTGACTCCGACCGGATGGCCTGCGATCTTCATCTCCTGGCGCAGTGCGTCGGTGAAGCCGCGGATGCCGAATTTGGTCGCGTTGTAGGCGGCTTGGCTCGGGCAGGCGGCGAGGCCGAACATGCTGGAGACATTCGCGATATGGCCGTCACCGGAGGCGATCACCTGCGGCAGAAAGGCTTTCGTGCCGTACATAACGCCCCAGAAGTTGATATCGACGATCCACTCGAAGTCCTCCCAGGTCAGCTCCTCGATGTTGGCGGTGAGCGAGACGCCGGCATTGTTGACCACGACATTGGCCGGACCGAAGTCGGATCGGACGTCATCGGCATGTGCGTAGACGGCGGCACGGTCGGTTACGTCCAGCTTGTATGCCCGCGCCTTGGCCCCGGCTTTCTCGCACAACGCGGCGGTTTCGGTGACATTGGCCAGATTTCGCCCGGACAACGCCAGCTGCGCCCCGTGGTCCGCGAGCTCGAGTGCGAGCGCGCGGCCGATGCCCGCACCCGCGCCGGTGATGACGACGACCTTGTCCTCAAAGTTCTTCACAGCAGCTGTCCTTGGTCATTTGGTGGTGTAGCCGCCGTCGGCGACGAATTCGGAACCCGTGCAGAAACCGGCCTCATCGGAGATGAGGAACAGCACGAGATTGGCCAGCTCGCCCGGTGCCGCGGCCCGGGGGAGCGGCTGGTCGTGCACCATCGAGTGCGAGCGATCGGAATCGGCGGTCATCTCGGTGGCCACGACGCCGGGATGCACCGAGTTGACCCGGATGCCGTCGGCGCCGAACTCCTGAGCGGCGGCCTTGGCCATCCCGCGCACCGCCCATTTGGAGGCGACGTAGCCGAGGATATTGCTGAATGCGATGATGCCGCCGATCGAGGAGATATTGACGATCGAGCCGCCGCCCGCCCGACGCATCGACGGCACAACGGCTTTCATGCCGAGAAACACGCCGACCTGGTTCACATCGATCACCTTGCGGTAATCCGCCTCGGCGAGCCGCTCGATCGGGTCGACGTGCACGATGCCCGCGTTATTGACCAGCCCGGAGACCGGCCCGAAGGTGCGTTCGGCCTCGGCAACCACTGCGGCCCAGGCGGATTCGTCGGTGACATCGAGGGCACAGAACACCGCATGGTCGCCGAGTTCGGCGGCCACCGCCTTACCCTCCTCGACGAGTACATCCGCCACGACCACCGAGGCGCCCTCACTGACCAGTCGACGGGCGAATGCCGCACCCATACCGCGCGCGCCTCCGGTCACGATGACCGTCTTGCCACTCACTCTGTCCACGTCATGCTCCTGAATCGGCGATGTGCTCGGCCGCGATATAGCCGAAAACCATGGCGGGTCCGATGGTCGCGCCCGCGCCCGCGTAGCTGTTGCCCATGACGGCGGCCGAATTGTTGCCCGCCGCGTACAGTCCGGCGATCGGCGCGCCGTCTTCACGTAGCACCCGGGCGTGCTCGTCGGTGACCAGACCGCCCTTGGTACCCAGATCGCCGGGCACCATCTCGACCGCGTAGAACGGACCTTGATCGATGGGTGCCAGACAGGGATTCGGTTGCACCGTGGGGTCGCCGTAGTAGCGGTCGTAGGCGGATTCACCGCGATGGAAGTCCTCGTCGCGTCCGGCGCGCGCGAAACCGTTGAACCGCTGCACCGTTGCGATCAAGGAGTCGGCCGGAACACCGATCTTGGTGGCGAGTTCGGCTAAAGTGTCGGCCTTCTCGATGATCCCGGCATCGAAATACTTCTGCGGGATGGCCTGTTTCGGGAAGGTACCGAGGAACAGGTATCGATCGCGGAAGCGCTGATCCATGATGAAGTGGGCGGGCACGTGACCGACGCCGGTCGCATGCCGCTCGTACATGGTGTGCACCACATCGACATAGCTGGCCGATTCATTGGTGAACCGCTCGCCCGCGTCATTGACCATGATCGCGCCGGGCTGGGATCGCTCGGCCAGGCAGAAGAACGGCGGCCCGTCCGGATTGCGCACCGACGGTCCCCACCAAGCATCGTCCATCAGATCCAAAGCTGCGCCGAGCTTTTCACCCGCCCGGATGCCGTCACCGACATTTTCGGTCGCGCCGACGGTCCAGTCGGTGCTGACCGGCTCGGTGAAGAACTGTTTGCGCATTTCCAGGTTGTGCTCGAAACCACCGGCGGCGAGCACCACACCGCGCCGCGCACGGATGACGATCGGTGTACCGTCGCGCTCCGCGCGCACTCCGACCACCGCGTCGTCGGCGGTAATCAGTTCGGTGAGTGGAGTATTCAGCCATACCGGCACACCGGCGTCGCGCAGCGCCAGCCACAGCCGGGCCACCAGCGCCTTGCCCAGGCTCAGTGGCTGCCGTCCCCGGAACCGGTTCAGCACCGCCTTGGCACCGACCTTCATCGCGGTGCGCTTACCCTTCCAGGTCCGTGCGATCATATTCAGATCGTGGAAGTCGCTGACGGTGAACGCGATTCCCTTCGGGCCGGACATGGTCGGCCGGTTGATCAGCTCCAGATCCTTGCCGAGCAGTCGGCCGTCGATAATCGCCGGTTCGATGCTGCGGCCTTGTGCGAGGCCACCGGGCAGTTCCGGGTGATAGTCGGAATAGCCACGGTCATAGACGAATTGGAGGTGGTTGGTGCGTGCGCCGAGATAGGTCATCATGCGCGGGCCGTTGTCCAGGAAGGCGTCCTGTTTGGCCTGCGGAACGCGATCGCCGACAACGGATTTCAAGTAGACCCTGGCCAGATCCGGGCTGTCGGGCACGCCCTCGCGTACCAGCACCGGATTGTTCGGAATCCATACGCCGCCGCCGGAGCGGGCGGTGGAACCGCCGAAGCTGCCGCTCTTCTCGATCAGCACCACCGAAAGCCCGCGATAGGCGGCGGTGAGCGCGGCGGTCATACCCGCCGCACCCGAGCCGACGACCACAACGTCGTAGGTGTATTCCTCGGACATCTGGCTCCCTTTCCCTAGTAACCGGCGCCGGTGAGCATGCCGCCGTCGATGACGACCTCGGTTCCGGTGCAATAGCTCGCGGCATCCGAGGCCAGGAAGACGGCCGCCTCGGAGACCTCGCCGGGCTGTCCCCAGCGCGGAATAGGCAATCCGGCGAAGAAGGTATTGCCGTCGACGCCGGAGCCCGCAGCCGCCGTCATCGGCGTCGCGATACCGCCGGGATGGATGGAGTTGACCCGGATTCCGCTGGCGCCGAGTTCGCGCGCGGCCGATTTGGTCAGTCCGCGAATGGCGAATTTGCTTGCGCTGTAAGCCGATAGGCCCGCCGCGCCGACAAATCCCTCGACCGAGGAGATATTGACGATCGCGCCGCCGCCGGTCATCGCGGGCGCGGCGGATTTGATGCCCAGCCAGGTACCGGTGACATTCACCGTCATGATCGTGGTGAAATCGGTCAGGCTCATCTCGGCGATGCGCTGAAACCGCAGCAGACCGGCATTGTTGACGAGCACATCGAGCCTGCCGAACTCGTCCACCGCGGTCCGCACCGCGGCCGCCCAGTCGGCCTCGCTGGTCACATCGTGGTGCAGATAGCGTGCGCCGGTTTCGGCGGCCAACTGTTCGCCCTGATCATCGAGCACATCACCGAACACCACCCGCGCACCCTCGGCAACGAAGCGGCGGACATGTTCGGCGCCCATCCCGCGCGCTGCGCCGGTGATCAGCGCGACCTTGTCATCGAGTCGACCCACGTCAGGTCCGTCCTTTCTCCGGCGTCGGTTCGAACGCCGTATGCGATATCGACGCTATGGGCGCGCGGGCGGCGCGAACCGGAATAGTCCCATCCACCGAGACATGCACCTGACCTCAACGAGAGCATCGGAAATATTCCTACTAGGCATATTGAATTTGGGGATGGCGGCCGGCGGAGCCGGCGGGGTGGGAAGAACAGAGTGGAGGCAATGCATGAAGTTCTCGATGATCTTCGAGGCACAGATGACCGACCCGTCGGCCGACCATGAACGGCAGGTATTGCGCGACTGCGTCGAGCAGGCGGTGCTGGCCGAGGAGATGGGGTTCGACACCGTCTGGGCGGTCGAACATCACGGCTTGAAGTGGTACGCGCATATGAGCGCCCCGGAGATCTTCCTGACCTGGGTGGCCGCGCGCACCGAACGGATCCGCATCGGCCACGGCGTGGTGTGTATGCCGTTCAACTTCAATCACCCGGTGCGCGCCGCCGAACGCGCGGCCATGCTCGATGTGCTCTCCAACGGTCGGGTGAACCTCGGCGCAGGCCGCGGCGCTACGCCGCAGGAGACCTCCATGTGCGGTGTCGATCCCGACCGCACCTATCAGGAGGTGGAGGAGTCGCTGCGCATTATCGGCAAGGCCTGGCAGGATCCGGAGGGCGAATTCGAATGGCACGGTGAGCTGCTCGATATCGATCCGCATCCCATGCTCCCGCGTCCGGTGCAGCTGCCGCATCCGCCGCTGTTCATGGCGTGCACCAAGAAGGACACGCTGAAGCTGGCCGCCGATTACGGAATCGGTGCGCTGGTACTGGGTTTCGCGGGTGTGGAGGAGATCGCCGAACTGCGCCGCACCTATGACGCGGCCATTGCCGAGCGGACGGGGGAGAAGTTCGTCTCCACGGTGGTCAACGACCACTTCGCGGCACTGTGCCCGACGATCGTGCTCGACGACCGGGAGAAGGCGCAGCAGATCGGCGCGCGTGGGCAGCGGTTCTTCGCGCAGTCCATCAAGCACTGGTACGGCGCGGGTCCGGTGCCGGACGAGGCTGTCGATCCGACTGTGGACGAGGTGGCCAAGATTCGCGAGGCCGCCGATGAGCATGTGGCGTATCTGCACGAGGCGAAGATTCCGGTGAAGACCGGGGCCACATCGGTTTTCAACGCCGAGCACGCGTACGGCAGCCCGGAGGACGCCATCGCGTACGTCGAGCGGCTGCAGGCGGCCGGCGCCGACGAGATCCTGTGCCTGATCCAGATGGGGACTGTGCCGCAAGAGGCATGTCTGGAGACCATTCGGCATTGGGGCGAGAAGGTCATTCCACACTTCCGGGGAGCGGAGCGAGCCGGAAACATCGGGCAGGGCCGCGCGGCTGAGCGTGTCGAGACAACTGAATTCCTGGGAGCTTGAGATGACCGATCTCACTGGCAAAGTCGCCCTCATCACCGGTGCCGCTCGTGGCCAGGGTGAGCAGGAAGCTCGCCTGTTCGCCGCCGCCGGCGCACGCGTCGTCCTCACCGACGTACTGGAATCCGAGGGCCGGGCAGTTGCCGAATCCATCGGTGACTCAGCCCGTTTCGTCCGCCACGATGTCAGCAGCGCCACCGATTGGGCGGCCGCCGTCGACACCGCGGTCACCGAATTCGGCGGCATAGATGTGCTGGTGAACAATGCGGCGATCTACACCGCCAAACCGCTCGTCGAGACCTCCGCCGCCGAACTCGAACGCATTTTGCGCATCAACCTGATCGGGTCGTTCCTCGGCATCCAGGCCGTCGTGGATCCGATGCGGGTGGCGGGAGGTTCGATCGTGAATATCTCGTCGCAGGCCGGGTTGCAGGGCCTGATGGGGCATTCCGCGTACGGTGCGTCCAAATGGGCGCTGCGCGGGTTGACGAAGACGGCCGCGCTCGAGTTGGGGCCGCTCGGCATCCGGGTCAACTCGGTGCATCCGGGTCCGATCGCGACACCGATGATCGGGCACCTCGGGCTGAGCACCGGTCCCGGCAGCTTTCCCTCGCTACCGCTGGGTCGCGTCGGATTGCCCTCGGAGGTGGCAGATTTGGTGGCATTCCTGGCCTCCGATGCCGCGGCGTTCATCACCGGTGCGGAATTGGCCGTCGACGGCGGATTGTCGGCGGGACAGTTCATTCCGCCGGATGCGCTACCGGCGGTCGGAGCCGCGGGCGGGGAGTGAGCATGCCGCTGAAACCCGAAGCTCAGGTGATCGTCGATGCCGCCTCGGCCGCGTTTCCAGCGCTGGGCACCGAAGTGCTCGATGCCGCCGAGGCGCGTCGGATGCTCGCCGCGCGTCCGGCGGTCCGGGTCGACTCGATTCCGGTGGGGCAGGTCGAGGAGCGTTTGGTGCCGGGACCTGTTGGGGCACCTGAGGTTCGGGTTCGCATGTACTGGCCCGCCGAGTACGACGCGAACCTGCCGGTCGTGATGTTCTGCCACGGTGGCGGTTTCGTCATCTGTGACCTCGACAGTCACGATCAGCTGTGTCGCGCGATGAGCAATGGTGTCGGTGCGATCGTGGTTTCGGTCGACTACCGGCAGGCCCCCGAGCATCGGTTTCCGGCGGCCGCCGAGGATGCGTACGCGGTCCTGAAATGGCTTGCGGCCCAGGCGAGTTCCTTCGGCGGCGATCCAGCCCGCATCGGGGTGGCCGGTGACAGCTCCGGCGGCAACCTGGCCGCCGTCACGGCACTGCTGGCCCGGGATCGCAATGGCCCGGCCATCGCCCATCAACTGCTGGTCTACCCGATGCTCGATCCGGCCCGTGACACCATCTCCTATCGGGAGAATGCCTACGGCTACTTCGTCACCGATGACCATTTGCGCTGGTATTGGGAGCAATACCTCGCCTCGGCCGCGGATGCCGACAACCTGTACGCCGCACCTGCGCGCGCGGCCGACCTGTCCGGCCTCCCGCCCGCCTACGTCATCACCGCCGAATTCGACCCACTCCGCGATGAGGGCGAGGTCTACGGTCGGCGGCTGCGGGATGCGGATGTCGAGACCGTCACGATTCGCTACGACGGCCAATTCCATGGCTTCTTCAGCATGGCCGACAACCTGCCGGATGCCAAAGACGCCGCCGACCAAGCCTTTTCAGCTGTTCGCCGAGCATTGGAGAAGTCATGACCGTCGAACGTCTCGGCACCATCTTTCCCGCCGACAACCTCACCGCCGCAATAGATCTGCTCACCGCGGTACTCGGCACCACCGCGACATTCGTCGACGGCGATCGGTGGGCGCAATTCGATATCGGACCGACCCGGGTCATGCTCGCCGGTGCCGATGAACGCGACATCCCGTCCCTCGCCGTCAAAGTCGTGGATCTCGACGTGACCCTCGCCCGCCTCCGTGCCGCCGGATTTCCGGCCGACGAGCCCGTGACCGGACCGCACGAACGACGCACTTCGGTCCGTCCGTCCCGCGAATCCCCGTGGGCGATAGTCCTCTACGAGCCGTCCTCCGCCGGATAACCGGCTCGTGTGGCTCGGATAACATCGCACCCCACCTGCCATACGCTACCGTATGGGAAGCGTTCCATACGGTAGCGAATGGAGGTTGGGTCATGGTTCGAAATATCCACCAGCGGGAATACCCGGTGCCCGCGGACCAGGTCGGCGCATTGCTCGCCAGGGCCGCCGAGCCGGACAGCCCGGTGTGGCCGCCCGGCTGGCCCGCGCTGGTCCTCGACCGGCCACTCGGTGTCGGGGCCGACGGCGGACACGGCGTCATCCGGTATCGGTGTACCGAGTGGGTGCCGGGCCGCCGCGTGGAGTTCACCGTCGCGCCCGGATCCTTCCTGGTCGGCACGCACAGCCTCGAAGTGCTGGACGGTCCGTGGCCGGACAGCAGCATCCTGCGACACGAGATCGACTGCCGCCTGCGCGGTATCGGCCACCTGCTGTGGCCGGTGGCCATCCGCTGGATCCACGACGCCATGATCGAGGCACTGCTCGACCGAACCGCGGTCTCCCTCGGCCACCCGCCCGTCACCCCGGCTCGCCCGTCGCCGTGGGTCAACTTTCTGCGCTGGATCATGAAGCGCCGCCTATCGGCACGGACCGCCGCACCCGCCTAGCCGGATAAAGCAGCGGCGCGAGCAGTCGCTCATCCGTTACTGTCGCGGATAATCGGACTAGGCCTCATTTTCGGCTGGAAAGTGGGGCGGCAGGAGGCTTTCATGGCATTGTCGGCGCAGGATCGGTTCGAGATCGGTGACCTGATCGCGCTGCACGGTCATCTGATGGACGCGGGTGAGCTCGATCGGATGGACGAGCTGTTCACCGCGGAAATCACCTACGACGTCAATGATTTCGGGTTCGGTGAGCTGCACGGGATTCCGGCGCTGCAGGAGGCCGCGGTCGCGCTCGGCAATGGGAATCCGGTCGGACATCACGTTACGAATGTGGTCATTGCCGAGGTGGACGGCGCGGTCCGGGTGCGGTCGAAGGGGATCGGCATCTACGCCGACGGGACCAGCGGCAGCGTCGAATACGACGATACGGTCGTGCGTGTGGCAACCGGCTGGCGCATCTCGTATCGCCGGGTGATCGCCCACAAGGTGCCGCTGGGTGGCCGGGCGACCAGGTCGGCTTAGGGCGACAAACCGACCGCTTTTCTACTTTTCGCAGCTACATACTTGTTAGCCGCATACGGGCGGTCGTGCGTTGATAGTGTCGCGCAATGTCGGATATGCGGGACGCTCATCTCGAAGCCGAGCCTCCCACCGACCGCCAGGTCGTGCGGCCCGGGGTTGATCCGGAGCGGGCAGTACCGGACAAGATCGAGGTCGACGACGAGGAGAAGCCCGCGCGGATATTGCGCGGATGGGCCGAGTGGGTGGTTGCGACGGCCGCGTTCGCGGTCGCGTTGCTGGTGCTGTGGCAGGTCTTTCGGCCGCTGGCGCAGGGGAGTCAGTACTACCTGGTGATCTTCCTGGCCGGGACCTTGCCGGTGGTATTCCTGGCCTATCGGTCCGGGCTGCGATGGTTCGATCGACGGGATGGTCCGGGTCCGCTCGACTGGTTGTTGGCCGTGGTCGCGCTGGTGGTGTGCCTGTATCCGGTGCTGCCGATGGCGATCGGGTCCGGCGGGGGCGGGTACAACGCATTCCTCGATCGGCAGGGTTTGTTCGATCCGGTCGATATCGCCATGGGCACGGTGCTCTCGGTGTTGGTGCTGGAGGCCTGTCGGCGCACTACGGGCTGGGTATTGCCCGCGGTGTGCTCGGTATTCATCGCCTACGGCTACTATGGCGGGTACCTGCCGCAGCACTGGACCATCGCGCACGCCGGACTCGACTTCGGACAGATCATCGATGCGCTCTACAACTCCGGCAGCGGGTTCTACGGCACGCCACTGGATGTCGCGGCGAGTTATATCGTGCTGTTCACCCTCTACGGCGCCGTACTCGAATTCTCCGGTGCGGCACAGTTCTTCGTCGATCTGTCGGTCGCGGCCTTCCGCCGCTCGCGCGGCGCGGCCGGACGCACCACCGTCGCATCCGGATTCCTGCTCGGCACCGTCTCCGGATCGGGCACCGCGACCGCGGTCACGGTCGGCGCGGTCACCTGGCCGATCCTGCGTCGCGCCGGATATCCGCCGGAACAGGCGGCGGGTGTGCTCGCAGCGGCGGGTGTCGGTGCGATCCTGTCACCGCCGACACTGGGTGTCGCCGCCTTCATCGTCGCCGAATATCTCGACGTCTCCTATGTGACGGTGCTCGGGTGGGCGATGATCCCGACGCTGCTGTACTACTTGGGAATTCTGCTCGCGGTCGAGATCGATGCGCGCCGGCTCGGCGCGGAGTCGGTCGAGATCAGCACCACCTCGGTGTGGCGGCTGCTGGCCCGATTCGGTTACCACTTCCTGTCTTTGATCGCGATCGTGGTGCTGCTGCTGATCGGCGTGAGCGCCGCGCGTGCCGTGGTGTACGCCACCGTACTGGCTTTTGTGCTCGCCTTCCTCGATGCACGCATCCGCGCCGAGGCCCGCTCACCGCGACGAATCTTCCAGATGCTCGGCAGCGGTGTGCGTTCGGCGCTGCCGGTGGTCGCGGTGTGTACGTCGGCGGGGGTGATCACCGCGACCGCCACCAAGACGGGACTCGGCGCGCAGCTGGCATCTCTGCTGGTGAGTGCGGGAAAGGCGTTGTCGGACAACCACACCGTCGTGTTGGCGTGCACCGTGGTGCTCGCCGCGATCGCGCTCGCGCTGCTCGGGCTCGCGGTTCCGGTGACCGCATCGTTCATAATCGGCTGGGCGATCATCGGTCCCGCTCTGCTCGCGCTCGACGTATCCCCGCCCGCCTCGGCGATGTTCGTCTTCTACTACTCGGTGCTCTCCGAGGTGACGCCACCGACCGCACTGGCCGCCGTTGGCGCGGCGGCCATCACCGGTGCGCGTGCGGTGCCGACGATGTGGCAGGCATTGAAGTACGCGCTGCCCGCCTTCCTGGTGCCGATTGTGTTCGTGCTCAGCGGACCCGGCGAATATCTGCTCGGGCACGGGCCGGTGCTCGGTGTGCTGTGGACCACGATCGTGGCCGGTGTCGGCGTTGCGGCACTGGCCGCCGCGACCGGCGGCTGGATCCTCGGCATCGGCCCGGCCGGACTCCCGGCCCGGCTGCTCGCCGCGGTGGCCGGGCTGGCGCTGCTGTACCTGGAACCCGGCGCGCTCGTCGTCGGTCTGGTCGCGCTGACCGCGGCCGTCGGGGTAACGCTGCTCTCACGAAGGAGGACGACTTGAGAAGAGTTGCCATAGGATTCGCCGTCGCCGTGATCTCGGCCGGATTGCTGACCGGATGTGGGGGCCGCCGCGACACGCCGCAGTCCGACACCGGCGGCGAGGTCACCTGCGAGGTGCAGAGTGAGACCCGCGTCGGCATCGCGACGGGCAATTCGACCGGGGTGTACTTCGCGCTCGGCAATGCCTACGCCGACCAGATTTCGCAGGCCACCGGCGGCAAGGTGAAAGCGACCGCGGCCGAAACCGGTGCGTCGGTGCAGAATATCCAGCAATTGGTGGCAGGCACCTATCAGGTCGCATTTTCCCTCGCCGATACCGCCGCCGACGCGGTGCTCGGCAACGCCAGCTTCGACGGCAAAAAGCAACCAGTGCAAGCGCTTTCGCGACTCTACCCGAACTATACCCAGGTAATCGCGCGCGCCGGCGCCGATATCGAATCGGTCGCCGATCTGCGCGGCAAACGGGTCTCCACCGGCTCGCCGAAGTCCGGCACCGAGGTGATCGCCCAGCGGGTACTGCAGGCGGCCGGGTTGAATCCTGATAACGATATCGAGGCCCAGCGCCTGGATCTCACCAAGACGGTGGACGGTATGAAGGACGGCTCGATCGACGCCATGTTCTTTTCCGGCGGCCTACCGACACCCGGTATCACCGATCTGTTGACCTCCGACAAGGGTAAGGTGCATTTCCTCGATATCTCCGAACTCACCGGCAGTATGCACGCGGTCAACCCGGTCTACGAGGAAGGCACGATTCCGGGCACCGTCTACGGATTGTCCGCCGATGTGAAGACCATCGTCGTGCCGAATCTGTTGCTGGTGCGCGACGATCTGGACGCGAACCTGGCGTGCATCCTCACCAAGACGCTGTTCGATCGCAAACCCCAACTGGAACAGGCCAATTCGGCCGCGAAAGGGATCAGCCGCGATACCGCGACGATTACCGCACCGGTGCCGCTGCACCGCGGTGCGGCGCACGCCTTGACGAAGTAGCTCAGGCGGCCAACGCTTCGGTCAACGCCCGAGCGATATCGACTGTGGCGGTGATGAATTCGTCGCGTTCGGACTTGGTCGTCGATGCCAGCAGCGGCCCCGATTGGACTTCATACGCGGCCGTGCCCTTCGCATCGAAAACCGGTGCGGCGAGATAACTCAGCGGGAGTTCGGCATCGGAGTCGAGTTCTGCCTTGGTGAATGGCCGCGAGGTGAGAAACGCGAGGCGGCGCAGCGCTCGGGTGCGCAGGTGCGGCTGCACGAGTTCGGTCCCCATCGCGCTCAGTAGGTCGGCGAGGAGTTCGACCGTGCCCGCATCATCGGTGCGTGGGCGGAACAGGGCAACGCCGCGATCACGCACGAGCGTGAGCAGCCCGCTCGCGACGCGGCGGTCCGAGTCGGGTGCGGTGGCGAGCCAGGTGTTCTGTTCGGCCGCCGAACGCCACGGCATTACGCTCGCCCCCGCCGGAAATTGCATCGGGATGCGATGGCCGACGGGGATGCCGGGGACGACGCGCTCGGGTCCGTGGCGCACATCGAGCACCGTGAGGTGATCGGGCTCGATACGACTCAATGTCGCGCCGTAGCCGGTCCGCACGGTGAGTTCGGCGAGGATATCGCCGAGTGCGTGCGGCAGTGCGGGACCGTGCAGATTCGCCAGCGTCGGACCGAGACCGTATCCGCGGCTCGCGTCGCGTCGCACCCAGCCCGCCGATTCCAGTTCGGCCAAGATCGCCGTCGCGGTCGCGCGGGCGATATCGAGCCGGTCCGCGATGCCCGCGACGCTGATCGGCTCCGGCGTCGCGGCGAGCAGCGACACGATATCGATGACGCGGCGGGTCGGCGGGGACGGGGACCGGTCGGACATGTGCAACCCCTTGTGCGGCTCGGCGGGACAGCTCTACGATGACGAATATTACGACAGAATAGCGTCGAATATTCGACAGTTGGAGTGCGCATGATCCTGGACAGATTCCGAATCGACGGACAGGTCGCCGTCGTCACCGGCGCGGGGCGCGGCCTCGGCGCGGCGATCGCGGTGGCCTTCGCGGAGGCGGGCGCGGATGTCGTCATCGCATCCCGCACCAAGAGTCAGCTGGACGAGGTCGCCGAGCAGATCGCGGCGGTGGGCCGCCAGGCCCACGTGGTGCCCGCGGATCTCAGCGATATCGAGGCGACCGCCGGACTGGCCGCCGCGGCCGTCGAACGTTTCGGGCGGCTCGATATCGTGGTCAACAATGTGGGCGGTGCGCTGCCGTGCCCGCTGCTCGATACCACGCCGGACGCGCTGGTGGAGGCATTCAACTTCAACGTGACCAATGCGCATGCGCTGGTTCGCTCGGCGGTACCGAGGATTCTCGAAACCGCCGGTGGCGGTTCGATTCTCAATATCACCTCGACCATGGGCCGCCTGCCCGGCCGCGCCTTCGTCTCCTACGGAACGGCGAAAGCGGCGCTGGCGCATTACACCCGGTTGGCGGCGATGGATCTGAATCCACGCATCCGGGTGAATGCCATTGCGCCCGGGTCGATTCTGACCTCGGCGCTGGAGATCGTGGCGGGCAATGATGCGATGCGCGCCGAGCTGGAGGCCAAGACGCCGCTGCACCGCATCGGCGAACCCGAGGATATCGCCGCCGCCGCACTGTATTTGGTGTCGCCCGCCGGAAAGTACGTCACGGGCAAGGTGCTCGAACCTGACGGTGGCCTGATCGCGCCGAATCTCGATCTCCCGCTTCCGGATCTGTCGTGAGCGAGCGTCAGCGAGTGAACCATAAGCACAGCGCGCTGTGGCGCACGGCGGAGCCGAGCGTCAGCGAGGCGGAGTCATGAGCTACCGCGTAGTCCAATGGGGCACCGGGAATGTCGGTGCACATGCGCTGGCGGGCGTGATCGCGAATCCGGATCTCGAGCTGGTCGGAGTATGGGTGTCGGGTCCGAAGAAGGACGGGCTCGACGCGGGAACCATTGCCGGACTCGATGATCCGGTCGGTGTGACCGCGACGACGGATACCGAGGCGATCCTGGCCGCGAAACCCGACTGTGTCGTCTACTGCTCGATGACCGACAATCGACTGCTGGAGGCCGTCGAGGATCTGCGCAGATTGCTCAGCGCGGGCATCAATGTGGTGGCGTGTGCGCCGGTGTTCTTCCAGTACCCCTACGGCGTGCTGCCCGACGAATTGCTGAAGCCGATCCAAGAGGCTGCGGCACAGGGCAATTCGTCGCTGTGGGTCAATGGCATCGATCCCGGTTTCGCCAATGATCTGCTGCCGCTCGCGCTCGCGGGCACCTGCCTGCGCATCGACCAACTGCGGTGTCTGGAGATCGTCGACTACGCCAGTTACGACAACCGCGAGGTCATGTTCGACATCATGGGCTTCGGCAAACCGCTGGACGAGATCCCGATGTTGTTGCAGCCCGGGGTGCTATCGCTCGCGTGGGGCGGCACCGTGCGCCAGTTGGCGGCGGGCATCGGTGTCACCCTCGACGCCGTCACCCAGACCTACGAGCGCATCCCCGCTGCCGAATCCTTCGATATCGCCACCGGCCATATCGCCGAAGGTACCGCCGCGGCACTGCGTTTCGAGGTTCGCGGCATGGTCGGCGACGAGCCCGTAACGGTCCTCGAGCACGTCACGCGCCTACGTCCCGACCTGTGCCCCGATTGGCCGCAGCCCGCTCACCACGAGGGCTCCTATCGCGTCGAGATCACCGGCGAGCCGAGTTACGCCATGGATCTGGTCACCTCGAGCCGCAATGGCGACCACAACCACGCCACCCTGCTGGCGACCGCGATGCGCATCGTCAACGCCGTCCCGGCCGTGGTCCAGGCCCCATCGGGCATCCTTACGGCCCTCGACCTTCCTCTGATCACAGCGCCCGCGACTCGCCCGGCGTAGTTACCCCGAGGGAGAGCGCCCGTCCCGCCCAACCGTCGGCCGGATTCGCACCTCCAGGAGAGGTGCGAATCCCGACAAGGGGTGCCGCTGTTTACTGGGCGAGGGCTACGAGCGCGCGGTCCACGTCGGCGGCGCTGTTGTAGAGGTGGAACGAGAATCGAAGGCCGCCGCCCCGGGCGGAGGTGAGCACGCCTGCCTCCTCCAAACGGGGTGCCGCATCGCCCGCGCCCGATACGGCGACAATCGCCGAATCCGCTGGTACCGACTGGAATCCCAACTCCGCCAGCCCATTTCGGAATCGGGTGGCGAGTTCGCGGTTATGCGCGCCGATCTTGTCGACGGTCAGCTCTTCGATCAAGGACAATGCGGAGAGCGCGGCGATGACGCCGAGCCAGTCCGGTGTCGAATCGAAACGCCGGGCGGTGGTCGGCAGCGCGATGGGTTCGTACAGCTCGGCCCAGCGGTCGGCCGCCGCGTACCAGCCGGGGCTGATCGGGCGCAGCCGCGCGGCTGCCTCCGGTGGTGCGGCGAAGAAGGCCACGCTGCGTGCGCCGATCAGCCACTTGAATGTCGCGCACACCCAGTAGTCGGCATCGACGAAACGCAATGGCACCCACCCCGCGGCCTGAGTGGCATCGGCGAGGAGTCGAGCGTTGTGCGCCAGCGTGGCCGCGCGCAGCATCGGCAGATCGACGGCTCGACCGTCCTTCGACTGGACCACGCTCACCGCTACCAACGCGGTCTCGGGGCGGACCTCTTCGGCGATGCGCTCCAACGGCACGAACCGGACGTTCAGATCGCCGCGGTGTACGAAAGGCATCGAGACAGAGGAGAATTCGCCTTCAGCGAGCAACACCTCCGCCCCCGACGGCAGTGCGGAGACCACCGGCGCGATCAATCCGGCGACGGTGCCGCCCAGCGCGATATCGTCGGCCGAAGCGCCCGCCAGCAGTCGTGCGAATCCGGCCCGCAATTCGGGTACCAGATAGTCCCGCGTGGTCGGTGCGGCACGGCCCGCCGCCCAGAGCGCGTTGAACTCCTGCAATGCCGCCAATGTTCGCGCGGCGGGCAACCCGTGGGAAGCGGTGTTCAGGTAGGCGGTCTCGGTCGTGAATTCAGCGGGCGCAAGGGAGGACATGCTCCCACCCTCCGCCGCCACTGCGGCTCCGGTCGAGTGCCACCCGGAAGATAGTGGCCTCAAATCCGGCGAGCCGTCCTATTTCTGTGTCGCCCACATGTTCGTCAGCAGTTGGTAGCTGGGGGTGTCGGCGAGGGCCTGCATCGACTCGTAGATGCGTTGGTAACTGGTCGAGGTGATGCGCCAGTGGCCGTCCGGATCGAGTCGGTAGGTGTCGGAATAGTAGCCTGCGCCGCGGATGAGGACGCCGTATTCGGTGGCGATCACGGTATCCTCGAAAGCCCATGAGCCCGTTGCTGTTTCGCCGTCCACGGTGATCTCCGGATGGGTCGCGATATGGGTGGTGACCACGGAGGGGCCGAGGTTCTCGCGCATGAATGCGGTGACGGCGTCGCGACCGTCGAGGGTCAACGGTTCACCCAGGGCGTGGGTGCCGTAGCGACCGGCGACGTCGACGGCGAGGGTATCCCCGAAGTCGTCCCATTGTTTGAGATCGAGGGTCCGGAAGTAGCGGTACTTGAGCTGGCGGACGGCTTCGATGGCGGCGAGATCCATCCGTTCAGCTTGGCATCCGCCGGGTCCCGAGACAAGAACGTGTTCTACCTTGTTCGGACTGCCGCAGCATCTCCGCACGCAGAAACCCCGAAGTAGTCCCTTCCCCCTGGCAGCCGACATCGGCCTCGGCCGTACCTCGCGGCGGATGCGTTGATGGAATGGTTCACAACTCGACTTCGTGCACTGCGGCACCGGCTCGCGCTTCGAGGACCGCCAGCAGGACCATCCGGCACACCGACATATCCGACATGTGTCCACGCAGGGTTATCACTGCGTGTGCCTGGGCTCGCCGGCATTCCTGGACGAGATCGACGAACGCGGGGGGCAGTGTCCCGTTCTGCGGTGGGGGCTCGCAAAACACGGCGCCCAGCTCGTAGCCGAGTGATCTGGCACTGTCCCGCAGTCTGTCTTCGCTCGAATTCCGGTCGCGGTCACGGAGCAAATCGTCGCGCAGGTATCCGTATGCAAGAGGTAATAGCGCAGTTGTCATGGGATGGTTTGGCTTCCGGTCGGTCGGCCACGAGAGATTACATTTCTGTCAGCCGGATGGATCTGTCATCGCAGGGCGGCATATACGCACCTGTTCGCCGTCGACTCGGCAATGAAGTCGAGTTCGGCCGTCGCAATGTTGTGTGGGTTGAAGATCTGACGACGGCGTCACCCAGACCTTCGTCTTCTGCACGGACAACCAGCATGGGTGGTGGGTATAGATCGCCGCATCGGTAGTGGACGTGGGCTATACCTATGGCAACCGTCGAATGCACTGCTGTCAGCGCGGTCGTCGGGCGATTTCGCCTCGGACCTGGTCGGTGAATCTACTCGGGATGTGCTGGGATATGTCCGCACGTGAAGCGATGGCCAGTTTGTTGAAAATCGCCGCGATTTGGGCGTCGACAGTTCGGGACGACTTTCCACGGCGGAAGGCAATGTCGACGTTGGTCCACCCGGCCGCGGCCAGGATCGCGACCTGCTGTTCGGTCCGGGTCAATTCGTGCCAGTGCGATGTGGCGTCCGCTGGAGTATCGATGGTCAGTGTGCCCAGTGCCAGCCGTTGCACTTCGTTTCGTTCCGGACGCAGACGCGTTCCTCGAGTTTCCGCCGCAGCGTAGGCGTCGTGCCCCAGCACCCGGCGGGCGACAGCGATAGCTTTTTCGGATTCGTCGAGGAGGGGGCCCGACGCCTTGATGTCGATGCCGAGCTTGCCTCGTAGGGTTGTGGTGCCTCCGGCCAGGTAGGCGATTTCGGTGGCCAGGGCGACCAACTTCTTGCGGTCGGGTTTTCCGGCGACGATCGAGTCGGTGATGATTCGGGCCAATGACCAGGTCCGATACTGCACCAGCCATACCGCGGCCCATTGCTCGTTGGTGGCGAGGTGATATGCCAGTGAGGATCGTTCGAGGGCCAGTGCTTCGGTGGGGTTGCCGTGTCGGGTCAAGGCTGTCGACCTGGTGAGTTCGGCGCAAGCCTTTTCCCATGGAATTCCGGAGACGATCGCGCGATCGAGGTAACGCTGCGTGATCTCGTGGGCTTGCTGCGCGGTTCCCAGCAGGCCCGCGGCCAGGGCAGTGAACAGCTCGTTCATCGAGGCGGCGCCGCGGTCGCCGTAGGCCTCGAATTTGGCCTGGGCTCGGCTCAGGACGGTGATGGCGCGGGCGTCACGGCGCGCGAATATCAGCTCCGCCCCCCATGCGAATTCGACAGGAGCGGGCAGCCCGATGTCGGTCTCGGCGGTGTCTCGCCAGTTCCGCCTGGTGTCCGGGTCGGGGATGCAGGCGGCGACGCAGTCCTCGAGCATCTGTTCGGCATCCTCGAGTGTGCCTTGGAGCGTGGCGAGCCATGCGATGGTGGCCATGGCACCGATCTGTAGTTCGGTGGGTTGCGGGGACGCTGCCCGGGTGGCGTCGAGGCAGCGCAGGGTCCATTGGCGTATTTCTCGTACGGAGCCGCTGGTGAAGCACACCTGCAGGGTGATCAGCCCGAGACAGATCTCCAGACCGTCTCCGGCTCGGCCCGGGGTGGTGATGCTGGTTTCGATCGCGGTGAGGGTGTTGGCCCAGACCGTCCGGGCCCAGTCCACCAGGGCTTGCCCTTCGGGATCGAACCAGTTGGCTGCGGCGTAGCCGATCCTGTCGTGGTAGTAGCGGCAGTGCCGCTGGGCCAAACGGGCGGGTTCGTCCACCGCGGCGGTGGAGCGCTGGCGCAGTCGCTGCTGGGCGAATACCCGCAGGCTCTCCACTAGTGAATACCGCACCGTGGTCGCCGTCCTGTGCGTCGTGACCAACGATTGATCGACAAGGCGCTCGAGCAGGCCCTCGATCTCCTGCCGGGTGAGGGACGCTTGGGTATCGCTGATTTCGTCGTCGCAGCAGATTGTCTCGATGGCGTCCAACTCGGCACCCACATCCGGTGCGGCCTCTGTGGTGTCGTCGGAATTGGTGTCGTAGCCGGCGGCGAACACCGACAGGCGGTCGAAGAGCAGACGTTCCTTGTCGCTGCACAGCTCGTAGGACCAGGAGATGACGTCGACGACTCCGCGATGGCGCGGGTCGGCGCCCACGCGGGGGCCATGCGACCAACTCAGTCGAGTGTCATCAGCGTGGCCGGTGAGTCCGTGCAGGATGGCGGCCAACGGTTGGCGAAGCAGGCGTGCGGCCGCCAACTGGATGTAGAGGGGATGGTTGTGGACGTGGTGGCAGATCTCGGCGGCGGTGGTGGCCTGGTCTTTGCCGGTGACGGGATGTTCGGTGAGTTCGGCGCGTTGCCGGAATAGGGCCAGGGCCTCGCGCTGCGATAGCGGCGGAACGGTGATCAGGTGTTCGTCGATCCAGCCGATGGGTTCACGGCTGGTGGCCACGATGCTCAGCCCCGGTACCGCCTCGATGAGGTCGGCTATCAGGGGCCCGACACCGGAGAGTACGTGCTCGCAGTTGTCGAGCACCAGCACGGTATGCGGGGCACGTCCGGTGGTGTCGGTTGAGGTGAGGGTGTCGACCAAGGCGTCCCACGCCGATCGCCCGGAGAAATCCGCCTCGATCACCGCATGGGCGACTTCTTCCGCGACCGCGGTCGAATCCGAATCTGGAGTCAGTCGAGCCAATCGCACCCAGCACGCTCGTGTTTTCCTGGCTTCGGTTCTACCGCAACGGCGCAACGCTTCGACGGCCAGACGAGTCTTCCCGATGCCACCGGGGCCGGTGAGGGTGATCAACCGGGCTGGGCCCAGCAGTAGGGTGCTGATCTTTTCCAGCTCGCGGTCTCGACCGACAAAGCTGTAGGTAACAGCGGGTAGGCTGCCTACACCTTCCCGGTGTTTGACATCCATACTTTGCGATTATAGGCCCCGCATCCCGAGGCTGAATCCCTCGTCATCAGCGCCACCTGATGCGCGGAATGGGTCTGTCCAGCTAGGAGCTCAGTCGTCGGCGGCCTGGAGCTCGGCAGCATTGACAACAACCTGTTCTACTTTGCTCGGGTCGCATATCGAAAGGGCAGCCCTGGGTGCCTTCGAAGTCCCGGGTGTTCGCCGCCGACCATCGGGTACTCGATCGATTGGACACGGTTTCGACCGCATCCTTTGCACTGGAAGTTTCCGACCAGGAGTCCGCAATGACCGAAGGTCCTGTTACGCACCCGCCCCTCCACGAACCATCCCTCGATCAACAGTTCGCGCTGAAGTCCGCCGCGCGACGTCTGGAGCGCGAATTCGACAGCACCCGCGACGAAGCCATCGAACGGTGGCTGTACTCCGCTTACGACTACCTCGCGGATCACGCCACCATCGATACCTTCCTGCCGCTACTCGCCGAGCGCTACACCCGTGAACTGCTCCGCGCCATGGCCGAGGAGCACGCCGACTAGTCGCATCGCGCCGCGGCTCGCCGCAATACCTCTTCCGCGTCGGTGCTGATGCGTCGCACCAGATCAGCGGCGGATTCGAGACTGCCGATGAGGTCGACATTCTCGCCCGCCCAGATCGGCGCACAGTCGAGATCACCCTGCTCGGCCGCCGCCCGATAGCGTTGCCGGGCAAGGGGATCGGCCGCGAGTTCGGTCTCCCGTCCGGCCCATTCGTCGAGGAATCGGTTGCGCAGGGTGCGGGCGGTGTACTCGGCGGGCCACGGGGAATCGCGGGCGATATCGATGATGCGGTTGCGTTCGGTATCGCCGCCGCGTGCATCGATGATGGCCTTGGCTTCTTCGGTCGAGAGCAACGATTCGTGTGTCGCCTCGAAGCGAGTGCCGATCAACGCGCCCGCCGCACCGAGCACGAGTGCGGCGGCGAGTCCGCGTCCATCGGCTATGCCTCCCGCGGCGAGCACCGGCGTACCCGCCGCCAGATCGACGACCGCGGGTACGAAGGGCAGTGTCGCACGCCCGCCGCCGTGCCCGCCCGCCTCCGCGCCCTGCGCGATCAGCACATCGGCTCCGGCGTCCAGGGCACGGGCCGCCTCGTCCGTGGTGGTGACCTGGACCAGCAGCGGAATCCCGGATTCCCGGACCGCGGCGGCAAACGGGGTCGGATCGCCGAAGGACAGCAGGATCGCGTGTGGTCGGCGCTCCACTGTCCTTCGCACGGTAGCGAGATCGATGGCCCAGCTCAACAGGCCGATGCCCCAAGGCTTTTCGGTGCGAGCGGTGAGCAACGCACATTCCTGATCGAGTAACTGCTCGTCACCGCCGCCGCCACCGATCAGGCCGAGTCCACCGGCCTCGGAGACCGCCGCGGCCAGTTCACCGCCCGCGACGCCGCCCATCGGTGCGAGCACTACGGGATGCTCGATGTCGAACAGGTCGGTGAATTCGGTGCGCAATGCCATCGCCAAACCCCTTCCGTCGCTGTCGACGATAGCCAGGGGTTTCCGGCTGCGAGTCGTCGCCCGTGCTCGTCAGCCTCGATCCCAGTCGTGACCCCAATAACTATCGGCGGTCATTTCCTCCGCCGTGTAGGTGTTCTCGTCGACCAGCACGCCCTCGGTGCCGAATTCGAGATCCCAGCCACCGGGTGTGCGGACATAGAAGGAGATCATTTTGTCGTTGGTATGGCGGCCCATCGTCGAGGACAGGTGATATCCGGCCTTGTTCACCCGGTCGAGCGCACGGCCGACGTCGTCGAGACTGTCGACCTCGACCATGACGTGCACCAGGCCCGAGCCCTCCTTGCCGCCGGAGGGGATCAGCGCCAGGCTGTGGTGGCGCTGATTCACGCCGAGGAAGCGGATGCGCACCGGACCGTATTCGGGCGGTGCGGGGAGCCGGAAGGCGCCGCGCGGCAGGAATCCGAGGACATCGGTATAGAAGTGGAATGCGCCGTCGAGATCGGGGACCGGCAGCACCGCGTGGCCGAGGCCGAGTCCCGTAGTGACGAAACGGTTTCCATACTTGCCGACGACCGGACTGTGGTCCAGGACAGGTCCGTGGAAGATTTCGACGGTGGTACCCGCTGGATCGCGGAAGGTGATCGCCTCCTCCACACTGCGGGCATCCGCCTCGGCCACGGTGAGCGCGGTGACTTCGATTCCGGCCTTCTCAACGGCTTCTCGTGCCGCGGCGAGTGCGCGATGGTCGCGGACCTCCCAGCCGATGGCGAGCACCTTGTCGGTTTCGCCCGGCACCAGGACCAATCGTGTGACGTGCTCATCCATGCGCAGATAGATGGCGTCCGGATCCGGCCCGGTGCCCTCGGCGAAACCGATCACATCGAAGGCGAAGGTGCGCCAGGCATCCGGGTCGCTGACCGCGACCCGCACATAACCGAGCGAGCTGATGATTGCCATATTCTCCTCATTCATAGGTGACCCGGACCGCATCGGTGACCGGAACAGCCTGGCAGGCAAGTACATAGCCGTCGGCCAGGTCTGCACGTTCCAGAACTTCGTTGCGCAGCAATTTCACTTCGCCGTCGACTATCCGACAGACACAGGCGCTACAGGCACCTTCGCGGCAGGAGTACGGAGCTGCCATACCGCGCGCGAGCAGCACGTCGAGTAGTACGGTATTGCGCGGCCAGGCGAATTCGTCTGTGGTGCCGTCGAGCTCGACCTCGACGATGGCAGCGTCGTCGGTGTCTTCGACCTGGGTTGCGGCGAAGGGATCACCGGACAGCGAGACGAACTTCTCGACATGCACCCGGTCCATACCCAGGCTGTCGGCGGCTGTGACGACAGCGTCCATGAAAGGTGCTGGGCCGCAGACGAATAGCTGGCGCTCGAGCCACGGTGCGATCAACGTGGTCAGTGTGGGCATCGACGGCAAGCCCTGAACAGACTCCAACCAATGCAGCACAACGAGCCGGCTCGGGTGCTCGGCGGTCAACGACTTCAGTTCATCGGCGAAGATCACCGAGTTCTCGTCACGATTGGCGTAGATCAGCGTGCACCGTCCGCTGCCCTGCGCCAGTACCGATTTCAGGATGGAAAGCATCGGCGTTATACCGCTGCCCGCAGCCAAGAGCAGCAGATCTTCGTCGAGCGAATCGGGTGTGAAAATGCCTGCGGGCGGCAAGCTATCGATTGTCATGCCGGGAACAGCGTTGTCGCACAGCCAGTTCGAAGCGTACCCACCCGCGGTCCGCTTGACGGTGACCTCGAGTCGGCCCTCGTGCGGCGCACTGGACAGCGAGTACGAGCGCGCCACCGAACCGGTTCGTTCGCTGGGTATCCGCAGTGTCAGAAACTGGCCGGGCCGATAGGAAAGTTGACGCTCCGGCTCGGCGACCAGCTCCAGCGAGACCGCATCCTGGGTTTCGGAAGTTACTCGAACAACTCGAAGCGTTACCGCCGCACTCACAGCAGATCCCCATCACGGGTACTCAACCCGACTTCTCCCGCGCTGACGGCCTTTTCGATGCTGTCGCGCAATGCCGCACACCCACGCACTGGACCGCCGTCGTTACGAGCGAACTCGGCACAGTGCGCGCGAGCGACGGAACTCCACTGCACGCTGGTGTGCGCGGAACTGAATTTGACCACCGACACCTGATTCCGGCAGGTATGGCAGGTGATGCAATCCATTACAGATCCGTTCAGGCGTCCGCGCGCTGCGCGGCCAGATTCTCGGCGACCTCGGCCTCCCACGCCGTGACGGCACGGGTGGTATCGACCTCGAATTCGAAGCGGTCGGTCATCTTCGACTCCACCTCGGCGATATCGGTGTAGAACTGCTCGTACCAGCGCCGCAGCTGGTAGACCGGCCCGTCCTCCTCGCACAGCAGCGGATTGTCGATGCGGGTCTTGCGTTCCCAGATCGCCACATCCTGCTCGAAACCGCGCCCGAGTCCATTGGCGAAACGCACCGCCATCGCATCGGCATCTTCCGGTGACAGGCCGGGCAGTTTCTTGACGATCGCGCCGTACTGCAGCACGAATTTGGTTGGCGAAACAGGGTAATGGCAGTTGATGAGGACGGATTCGACCGTCTGCCCGCTGGATTCGTTGACGAGGTAGTCGATCATGTAGGAGGGGCCATAGTAGTGCGCCTCCGAATGCAGCGTGTTCTCCGAGCCCGCCTCCTTGGCCAATTCGCCCTGCACATCCGCGCGTCCGATCGAGGTCATGTATTGACTGGCGATATGGCCCTCGAAGACATTCTTGAAGTAGGTCGGAAAGGCGAAGTGCACATAGAAGAAATGCGCCATATCCACGACATTGTCGATGACCTCGCGGCAGTTCGCGCCCTCGATGGTGATCTGGTTCCAGGTCCAGTCGCTCCACTCGTCACTGAACGCGCCCTCGATGCGGGGGATCGTGATATCCGCGGGCGGCGGATTGCCTTCGGGATCGTTCCAGACGAACAGCTGCCGGTTCTGCTCCAACGTGATCCACGATTTGGTGCGGGCCAGCGGTGGTACGCGGCGCGCGTAAGGGATTGCGGCACAACGGCCATTGCCCCGCCAGCGCCAATCGTGGAACGGGCAGGCGATGGTGTCGCCCTTGATAATGCCGTCGCCGAGGTTGCCGCCCATATGTCGGCAATAGGCATCGAGCACATTGAGGGTGCCGTCCGCGCTCGCGAAAACCACCAGTTCGGTGCCGAAGATTTCGATGGTGTGCGGTTTGCCGTCGCGGAAGTTGTCGGCGAGGCCGACGCAGTGCCAACCCCGGGCATATCGGGTGGGCGGGGTGCCGGTGTCGATCACGCGCACCTGATCGTCGGTCATGGTTCCTCCACGTTCGTCGGGCTGTCGTTTCGATGGTTCGGCGCGCCGATGGACGCGCAAAGGTGTGGTCTCACTGGCCGGGAGACGGCTCAGGCAGTGGTAAGGCGCTCGAATCCGGAGCGGTAGAACAGCAGCGGATCGGCCTCACGGCCCGCGCCGAGTGCGGTGACATGGCCGATGACGATGGTGTGATCGCCGCCGTCCAACTCTCCGCCGAGCTCGCAATCGATCCACGCGATGGATCCGTCGAGCAGCGGCGAACCGTTGGGGGAGCGGGTCCAGTCGAGTCCGTCGAATTTGTCGGGTCCGCTGCGGCCGAGCTGTCTGCACACCTGCTCCTGATCGGCGGCGAGCACGTTCACGCAGAACTTGCTCGCCGCGCGGATCCGCGGCCAGGTGGTGGAGGTCCGGGCCGGGAACAATGCCACGGCAGGCGGATCCAGCGATAGTGCGGAGAAGGACTGGCAGGCGAACCCGATGGGTTGCGCGCCGTCCAGGGCGGTGATCGCGGTGACTCCGGTGGCGAATCGGCCGAGGACGGCCTTGAAGTCGAGCACGACGGCCATAGCGCTCCTAGTTTCGACTAGAAATATTCCGTTTCGCCATGAAGGTAAGCGGCGCGCGCGGTGGGCTGTCAACGGTCGGTTCCGGCTACCGAGAAGATCCGTAGCGATCTCCGTAGTTTCCGGGATTCGACCTCGTCCGCGTGACGGCACTGTGATTGGGGACACAAGCAGGTATGCCGAAAACGGACATGCCTAATCGAAATACTTCTAAGCTGTATGAGCTACACAATGGAGGTGCGCCATGACGGTCGAGGTGCTGACCGGTCCGGGATCCGACGAGCTGTTATCGGGTCCGGGTCGTCCGACCACCCGGCCGGCGCAGCCGCCGGTTTCCATGATCGAGCGAATGACGCTGATCCTAGACGCTTTCGACGGTTCGACACCGACTCTGACGCTGCTCGGATTGGCCGAGCGAACCGGCCTGCCGCGGTCTACAGTGCACCGCATCCTGGACCAGATGATCCGGCTGCGCTGGTTGGCGCACGCGCCCGGCGGCTACCGCCTCGGCTTGCGTCCGCTGGAACTCGGCGGACTCGCCGCCGACCACAATGAGATTCGTGATGTGGTGAGTCCGCTGCTGCACGAGCTGTGTCAGCGGACCGGCATGGTGGGCCATCTCGGCGTACTCGACGGCCGCGAGGTGCTGTACCTGGACAAGGCCGGTGGCCGCTACACCGCGAGCATTCCGACCCGCCTCGGTGGCCGGATGCCCGCGCACAGCACGGCCCTCGGCAAGGCCATGCTGGCCTCGCTGGAGCCGAGCATTATCGAGACCTCCTTCCGGGACCGGTTGCCGCAATTGACGCCGCGGACCATTTGCGACCGGGCGGAACTGCACCGCGAGTTGACGCGGATCCGGCATCGGCAGGGAATTTCCGTGGACATCGAGGAGTCGGTGACCGGGATCTCCTGCGTCGCGGTGCCGATTCGCGGGCGCGGAGCAGCCATCGGCGCACTCTCGCTGTCCGGTCAAGTCGGTGGGGATCGAACGGCATTGGATACCGCGCGTTTGGCGCGGGTGCTCGTCGAGGTCGCGCACGAGGCGGGGCGGGCGCTGTTTCCGCTCCACGCTCGGTGGCGGTGATTCGGGTCTGTGGCGTTGTGGTCGGGGCGAGACGTCCCGGCTGTGGTTGCGTCGACCGAGTTGTCCGAACGGACGCTTCGCACCGTTCAGCTCGCCGCGGGTGACCGGGTAAATAGCGCGTGGCCCGCGAATGCGCGGACCTGCCTGCGTGCGGTGTGGTGCTCGGCTAGCGTCGGGGGTGGGACCTCATTGAGGAGGGCGATGTGATCTACAGCGATGAGCATCAGGAGTTCCGGGCGCTGGTTCGGCGGTATGTCGAGCAGAAGATCAATCCGCGGGTCGACGAGTGGGAACGGGCCGAGTGGATGCCGCTGCACGAGATCTTCGCCGATATGGCGAAGCTCGGGATGCTGGGGCTGGAATACGATCCGGCCTACGGCGGCCAGGGTGCGGACCATCTGTTCACGGTGGTGCTGTGCCAAGAGCTCGGGCGAGTCGCCCACGGCTCGTTCCCGATGGCGCTCGGGGTGCAGGTCGCGATGGCGACGCCGTCGCTGCACGCGCACGGCAGCGAAGAACTCAAACAGGAGTATCTCGCGCCCGCTATGCGCGGCGAAATGGTCTGTGGCGTAGCGGTTACCGAACCGGAAGCGGGTTCGGATGTGGCGGGGATTCGCACGCACGCCCGGCGCGACGGTGACGACTGGGTGATCAACGGCTCGAAGATGTTCATTACCAATGCCGTTCAGGCCGACTGGCTCTGCACCTTGGTGCGCACCTCCGGCGAGGGCGGCTACCGCGGCATGAGCCAGATCATCATCCCCACCAGCACTCCGGGCTTCCGGGTCGACCGCAAACTCGACAAGCTCGGTATGCGCGCGTCCGATACCGGCCTGCTCACCTTCGACAATGTCCGAGTTCCGGTGCGCAACACCATCGGTGAAATCGGCCGCGGCTTCCAACAGCAGATGTCGCAATTCGTGATGGAGCGCATGTTCGCCTCCTACAGCGTCCCCATCACCTGCGCCATCGAACTCGAGGCCACCCGCGACTACGCCCGCGACCGAAAGCTGTTCGGCCACCCGCTCAGCGCGAACCAATACCTGCAATACACCTACGCCGAACTCGCGGCCCGCGTCGATATGCTCCGCGTCTACACCGAGTCCACCGCCCAGTCCTACATGGCAGGCACCGATGTGACTCGGATGGCCACGATCTCCAAACTGGAGGCCGCCCGCCTCGGCCGGCAGGTCGCCGACTGGTGCCTACAGGTGCACGGCGGCATGGGGTACATGGAAGAAACCTGGACGTCCCGCGCCTACCGCGACAGCCGCCTGCTCAGCATCGGCGGCGGTGCCGACGAAGTCATGCTCCGCGTGCTGTCCATGATGGACGGCTTCACCGACTGATCGAGCCACTGCCGTCGCACACCTGTGCCATATGCGAGATAGCCAGTCGATATGCGACAGCGCCGATGTCCTGGCTCGGGGCCTCAGTGCGGGATCGAGTCGATGATCGCGCGTGCGCCTTGGCGCAGAAGGTCCGCGCCGACGAAGAAACCGAGGGCGCTCGGGTCCTCCGGGACGCCCCAGTGCTTGGCGTCCAGCCACTGGCTGCCGTCGAGGTTGAAGACCTTGCCGTGCAAGGTGAGTCGTCCCGTGGGGTCGGTCGTCGCGTGTCCGGCGATCGGGGAGTTGCAGTGGCCCTGCAGTGCGTGCAGCATGGCCCGCTCGGCATCCGCGTGACGGTGGGTGGCCGGATCGTCCAGGCGCGCACCGAGATCGAGTAGTTGGGTGTCGTCATCGCGGCACTGCAGTGCGATCACGCCGGCCCCGATCGGCGGGCACATGGTGTCCAGGTCGAGGGTTTCGGTGATCCGGTGCGCCTGGTCGACGCGGTGCAGGCCGGATACGGCCGCGATGAGCACATCGATATGGCCCTCTTCGAGGCGCGCCAATCGGGTATTGACGTTGCCGCGCAACGGTTTCACCGCAAGATGCGGATAGTGCAGCCGCAGCTGTGCGGTCCGGCGCACCGAGCTGGTGCCGACGACCGTGCCCTCGGGGAGATTCGCGAGTGGTGCACCGGTGCGCGTGATCACCGCATCGTGCACGTCCTCGCGCGGCAGATAACCGGCGAAGGCGAGCCCTTCCGGCACCGGAATATCCCCGGGAATGTCCTTGAGGCAGTGCACCGCCAGATCGGCCTCGTCATCGAGCAGGGCCCGATCGATCTCCTTGACGAAGGCGCCCTTACCGCCGAGCTTCGACAGGTCGCCCATCCACCGATCGCCCGCCGTGGTTACCTTGACCAGCTCGCTTTCGACGCCGAGCCCGGCCAGCAATCCGGCGACCTGCTCGGCCTGAGCCAGGGCCATCGGGCTGGAGCGGGTGCCGATCCGAATAATGCGCGTACGCGACATGCGGCGAGACTACTCCCGGCGCTCGCGCCCCGATCACCGGGGCGTGTCCCACTCAGCGGGACTTTGCACCCGAAATATGCCTAAGCGGTATAGTCCTATCGTGACCGAAGCGAAGTCTCCGGCGAGCGCCGAAGTTCCCGACCTGCCGACGACGAGTTGGGCCGTGCTCGGCATGCTCTCGCACGCCGACGAACTCTCCGGCTACGACCTGAAGAAGTGGGCCGACTGGAGCCTCCAATTCTTCTATTGGAGCCCATCGTTCAGCCAGATCTACGCCGAGCTCAAACGCCTCGAGAAACACGGTTACGCCACCTCGCGCACGGTGCTGCAGGACGACGGCGTGCGCGGTAAGCGCATGTACGCCATCACCGAGAGCGGTCGCACGGCGGCGGCGCAGTGGGTGAACCATGCGCCGGTGGAGGCGCCGGTGCTCAAGCACAGCGTCATGTTGCGCGCCTGGCTCGGGCATCTCGCCGAACCGGACCGATTGCGCGAAATCCTCTCCGAGCACATCGGATACGCGGAGCGGATGCGCAAACTCGCCGAGGTCGATGCCGAGGGCGCCGACGAGAATCCGGATTGGGCCTATCCGGGCGCGGTATTACGTTGGTGCATACGGCATTACGAGGCCGAGCGCGATTTCGCCGAGGCCCTGCTCGCCGACGTGGATAAACTCGCGACAAAGACCGCTCCGAAGAAGTCCGCGAAGGGCAAGGGACGCCGCGCTTCCTGATCCCGCTCACTGAGCGGGATGGCGCTTGCTATGACTAATAGGAATACTTCTACTAGTCATATGCGCACCGAATTCGCACAGCAGCGTTCGCTGGACACGATCGAGACGGCGCTCGCCGCCCTCGCCGCAGGCGGCATGGTCGTGGTGGTCGACGATGAAGATCGGGAGAACGAGGGCGATCTGGTCCTCGCCGCCGCACTGGCGACGCCCGAAGCCATCGCCTTCATGGTCCGCCACACCAGCGGCGTGCTGTGCGCACCGCTGCCCGGCGCGGATCTGGATCGGCTCCAGCTGCCGCCCATGACACCGATCAACGAGGACCCCAAGGGAACCGCGTATACGGTGTCGGTGGATGCGGCTTCCGGTGTGACGACCGGGATTTCGGCCGCCGACCGCGCCCACACCGTGCGCACGCTGGCGGATCCGCGCACCACACCGGACGAGCTGACCAGGCCCGGCCACGTCTTCCCGCTGCGCGCACATCCCGGCGGTGTGCTCGGCCGTGCGGGCCACACCGAGGCCGCCGTCGACCTGACCCGGCTGGCCGGATTGCGATCGGCAGGTGTGATTGCCGAAGTCGTGAACGACGACGGCTCGATGGCCCGTCTGCCGCAACTGCTCGATTTCGCCGAAACCCATGCACTGCCGATCATTTCGATCGCCGATCTGATTGCTTACCGTCGCCGGGCCGAACCCACCCTGACCCGGGTCGTGGAGACCCGCTTGCCGACTCGATACGGCGAATTCCGCCTCATCGGCTACTGCGACGAGATCTCCGGAACCGAAACCCTCGCACTGGTTTTCGGCGAACCGAGTCGCGAATCGGTATTGGCGCGGCTGCATTCGGAATGCCTCACCGGTGACGCTCTCGGCTCGCTGCGCTGCGATTGCGGCGACCAATTCGACGCCGCGTTGCGCGCGGTCGCCGAGGAGGGCAGTGGCGTGGTGGTCTACCTGCGCGGACAGGAGGGGCGGGGCATCGGATTGTTGAACAAGTTGCGGGCGTATGAATTACAGGATCGCGGTGCCGATACGGTCGAAGCGAATCTCGCGCTCGGTTTGCCGGTCGATGCCCGAGGGTATGCGGCAGGTGCGCAGGTGTTCGCCGATCTGGGCATTCGGTCGGTTCGGCTGCTCAGCAACAATCCGGCCAAACAGGAGGGCCTGGAACGCTGCGGGGTCGCGGTGGTGCGGCGGCTGCCGCTGCAGGCGACGCCGACCGAACACAACATCCGCTACCTGCGTGCCAAGCGCGATCGGATGGATCATCAACTCTCGGGTGTGGACGCCGAGCAGGCAAGGGCCACCTCGTAGCCGACCCTTTCTAGCGACCTGCGAGCAGTCGCTGGCGGTGAATCTTTTCCGATCTTCGTCGCCGAATGCTGGCTATTTGCCGTGAGATTGCCGACATGTGCCTGTTTCACTTCGGAGATTTTTCGTTCGAGTCATGCGTCGCAGGTCGGCCTGCTTTCCTGATGGAGTCAGGATGGAAAGTCCGCGAGTAGGGTGAGCCGGAAGTCGGGGACAGCGGTGCACCGAATACCGATCGAACACCAGCACTTCCGCTCGGGGTGGCTGTGGCTGTGGTTGTCCGTTGGCGTCTTGCTGACTGCGGCGGCGGTCGTGGTCTGGATCGCCGGACCCGAGCAACAGTCGTCCTGCACGGCGACCCATTCGGTCCCGGATACCGGGACCGAAACCTCGCGAATGATGGTGGCCAGCAGCAGTACCGGCATTGCAAACTGGCATACGGTGGACGCGTCGCCACCCACACGGCCGGGGGAGGCGCGGTACTACTCGTTCGGTCCCGGTGCCGCGTGTTCGTTTGCCGGACTGCCGACGAATGGCTTCTATGTGGGCGTCTCCACGCGGGAATACGGCCACGCCGATCTGTGCGGTGCCTACCTCGACGTGCACGGTCCGCGCGGTGATGTCCGGGTGCTCATCGCCGACCGCTGCCCAGGATGCGCTCCTGGACAACTGGATTTGAGTGCGGCCGCCTTCGAACAGATCGCTGACCGGTCCGACGGCGTCGCGCAGATCCGCTACTCCGTGGTCCGCGATCCGCTTCCCGCGCCGGAGCTGATCTACGAGCTGAAGCCGGACTCCTCGCCCTCCTGGCTGGCCATGCTGGTGACCGGATCGGGAAATCCCATCCAGCGGGTCGCTTTACGGTCCGCTGCGGACGGGCCGTGGCATGAGCTCAATCGCGGCATGGACAACTACTGGACGATCAGCGGCGCCGGGCCGGGTCCGTTCTCGGCACAGGTGACAGATGTCCACGGGCATCAGGTGGAGATCTCCCGGATCTCGTTGGAGCAGGGCGAGCGGTACACCGGCATGAGCCTCTATACCGAGCCTGTCCCGGAACCGCTACCCGCGCCGACGCCGGAGATCATGAACACGACACCGCAGCCGCCATCCAGCATCGCCGCGACAGGCTGTGCGAACTAGCTCGGTTTTGCCAGGGCCCGTCCGGCGGCGCGGCCGGAGAAGATACAGCCACCGAGGAAGGTGCCCTCCAACGCGTTGTAGCCGTGCACACCACCGCCACCGAATCCAGCGACCTCGCCTGCGGCATACAGTCCGGGCAGCGGGGTGCCATCCGGTCGCATCACCTGCGAATCCAGATTGGTCTGCAGTCCGCCGAGGGTTTTGCGGGTCAAGATATTGAGCCGCACCGCGATCAGCGGCCCGTTGGCCGGATCGAGGATGCGATGCGGTTTGGCCACGCGGCCCGCCTTATCGCCGAAATACTGGCGCGCGTTGTTGATCGCCATCAGCTGCGCGTCCTTGGAGTACTTATTGGCGACATCACGATCGCGGGCGACGATCTGCTGTTCCAACTCGTCGAAGTCCAACTGCGGGCCGCGCGCGATCTTGTTCATGCCATCGACCAACTCGCGCAAGGTATTCGCGACCACGAAGTCGACCCCGTGCTGTTTGAACGCCTCGACCGGACCGGGCGCACCCTTGGCCACCCGGCTCTTGAGGGTGAGCTTGAGGTCCTTACCGGTGATATCCGGATTCTGCTCCGAGCCCGATAGCGCGAATTCCTTCTCGATGATCGACTGGGTGAGCACGAACCAGGAGTAGTCGTAGCCGGTGGCCAGGATTTCCTTCATGGTCGAATTGGTGTCGAAGCCCGGGAAACACGGTGCGGGCATACGCTTTCCATTGGCGTCGAACCACAGCGAGGATGGGCCGGGGATGATCCGGATGGCGTGATCGGGCCAGATCGGATTCCAGTTGTTGATGCCCTCGGTGTAGTGCCACATGCGATCGCGGTTGACGATGGCGCCGCCCGCGGTCTCGGAGATGCCGAGCATCCGTCCGTCCACATGTGCGGGCACACCGGAGATCATGGTCTCCGGCGCCGGACCGAGCCGTTCGGTGGGCCAGTTGCGGCGGATCAGCTCGTGATTGTGGCCGATACCGCCGGAGGTCACGATCACCGCCTTGGCACGGAATTCGAAGTCGCCGACTACATTTCGTGACGAAGCCCGACCGCGTTCCAGATCGGTCTGCTCGAGCACGCTGCCGCGCACGCCGACTACCGCACCGTCCTCGACGATCAACTCGTCGACCCGATGCCGGAAACTGAAGCCGACCAGTCCGCGGCGCTCACCCTCGAGCACCGGCTCCTGGAATACCCGTACCACCTCGGGGCCGGTACCCCAGGTGAGGTGGAAGCGCGGCACCGAATTGCCGTGCCCGTCAGCGAAGCCGCCACCGCGCTCGGCCCAACCGACCAGTGGCGTTACCCGTAAACCCAACTCGTGCAGATAGTCCCGCTTCTCGGTGGCCGCGAAGCGCACATAGGCCCGCGCCCACTGGCGGGCCCAGTAGTCCTGGTCCTCGCGATCGAACCCCGCCGAACCGAACCAATCCTGCAGTGCCAGTTCATAGGAGTCCTTGATGCCGAGGCGGCGCTGCTCCGGGCTGTCGACGAAGAACAATCCGCCGAGCGACCAGAAGGCCTGGCCGCCGAGGTTATTGCGATTCTCCTGGTCCAGCACATGCACCTTGCGGCCGGCCTTGACCAGTTCGTGGGTCGCCACGAGCCCTGCCAGGCCCGCACCGACGACGATGACATCTGCCTCTTGCGTGAATTCGGGACTCGGGTCGGTCATGGTCATCCTTCGGTCTCGGTGCTGTAGGCCAGCACGATGTGGCAGAAAAGGTCGGTGCGCCGCATGCGCACTTTGCGGCTGCGGGGTTCCATCAGCACCTGAACGGCGGTGCCGTCGTGCACCGCGACCAGGGCCTGCCCGAGCGCGACGGGATCGGGCACGGTCCGGCCGACGCGCGCCAGTGCGGCGACGATCGTCGGCATCAGCGCTGTGACGATCGCCTCCTCGCGTCCGGCCATCACCTGCCGCAGGTTTGGTGTGCGCAGCGCGTGCGAGGTGAATTCGGCGGTGATGCGAAACCAGTCCTCATCGATCGGCACGGCGCGGTCCAAGCGCTCGACCGCGGCGCGGATATCGGCGATGCCGTCGACCGAGAAGCCGTCGAGGGTCGCGCGGATACCGGCGATCATGGCGGCCGATCGCTGCTCCCACATGGCCAGGAACAACTCGTCGAGCGAAGTGAAGTTGGAGTAGAAGGCGCCACGGGTGTATCCGGCCCGTTCGCAGACGCGCTCCACCGAGGCGCGGCCGAAGCCCTCTTCGGCGAAGACCTGATACGCGGCGGTCAGCAGGCGTTTACGTGTCTCGGTTCGCCGGCGGGTCACCCGGCGCACCGGGGTATCCGCATCGGTGGTCGAGGCCAACGTGCACCTCCTCGGGCATCCGCTCCATTCGATACAGCAATGTATTCAATACAGAAATGTATCAGAAGGCCGACTCACCTTCGGCGGAACGGCTGAACCAGCGCGGTCGGCAGGGATAATCCGAAGAGACCGTTCCCCCCGTCGCTGAGGAGTGATCGGCTTGAATGCGAGTGCGGCAACCACGGGCATGACCGGCTGGCGGGTGCGACGGCCGGGACCGATCGATCGGGGACCACTCGACTTCGTTCGCGAAGCGGTGCCCGAACCCGCGGCCGGCGAACTCCTCGTGCGGGTACTGGCCTGCGGGGTCTGTCGCACCGACCTGCATGTTGCCGAGGGGGATCTGCCGGTGCATCGACCCGGTGTGGTGCCGGGACACGAGGTGGTGGGTGAGGTGGTGGCCCAGGGGCCAGGATCCGCTGGGGCACTCGGATCTTCGGCTCCCGAGTTCGCGGTCGGTGATCGCGTCGGCATCGCCTGGTTGCGCCACACCTGTGGCATCTGCCGGTACTGTCTGCGCGGCGCGGAGAATCTGTGCCCGAATTCGGCGTACACGGGTTGGGACGCGGACGGTGGTTACGCCGAATATGCCACTGTCCCAGCGGCTTACGCTCACCGGCTGCCCGACGGATACAACGACATGGAAACCGCGCCGCTGCTGTGTGCCGGGATTATCGGCTATCGGGCGCTGCAGCGTGCGGATCTGCCGAGGGGTGGACGGCTCGGGATCTACGGCTTCGGCGGCAGCGCGCATATCGCCGCGCAGGTGGCGCTGGCGCGGGGTGCCGAGGTGCATGTGATGACCAGGGATCCGGCCGCGCGCGAGTTGGCCGCTGACCTCGGCGCGGCCTCGGTGCAGGGTGCGGCGGATCGGCCTCCGGTGCAATTGGATTCGGCGATCTTGTTCGCGCCGATCGGCGAGCTGGTGCTGCCCGCTCTGGAAGCGCTCGATCGCGGCGGCATCCTTGCCATCGCGGGCATCCATCTCAGCGATATCCCGGCGCTGAACTATCAGCGGCATCTGTTCCAGGAGCGCGAGATTCGCTCGGTGACTGCCAATACCCGCGCCGACGCGCGCGAATTCCTCGCGCTGGCGGGCGAACACCGTATACATGTGACCACAACGGGGTACTCCCTCGGTACGGCAGATCGAGCCCTCGTGGATCTCGCACATGGACGTTTCACCGGCGCAGCGGTTCTCATCCCCTAGGCGCCTGAATCATCCTGCGCGCGAACGGATTCCAGGACACGATTCAGCGCTGAACCGGTCTCGCTTCAGCTGAGTTGCTTGACGCAACTCTCTACCGTTCTTACCTTCGCGGATATAGCCGAGTGACACTTGTCGCTGACAAGTGTCCCTCGGCTTCTCACAACGGCGTGAGAGGTGATCACGATGGAAATCCGGAAGGCAAGAATTTTCGAGAAGTGGCGGCTGGCACGGGTATTCGCTGTGCTATTGCTCGTCGCTACGGCGGGGGTGGTGACCAGCATCGGAGCGCAGGCACGGGCGGACTGTGCCGCGGTCGATGTGGTCGTCGCCAGAGGCACCGGCGAACCCGGGTGGCTCGGCTCCGTCGTCGGCGACCCGCTGTATGGCACGCTGCTCCAAGCACTTCCGGTGAGCAGCAGCGCTTACCGGGTGGACTATCCCGCGGACCTGCTCGACCCCACGTCGGTCAGCCGCGGCACCCAGGACATGACCGACCATGTCATTCGGCAGTCGCAGATGTGCCCGGATCAACAGTTCATCCTGGTCGGTTACTCGCAGGGCGCGGCTGTCGTGCACGGTGTCGTGGGCACCGGCATCGTGACCGCGCTGCCCGGGATCTACGTGCTCCCCGGCGATCTCGAATGGAAGGTGTCGGCGGTTCTGCTGTTCGGTGACCCCCTCCGCCTGATCGGCTGGGGCGTACCCGGCAACTACGCCTGGAAGACCGCCGATTACTGCACCGGTGGTGATCCGATCTGCGGTGGCGGCTTCGACCCGAGCCAGCATGGGAACTACGGCTGGGCATTCTGGCCGGCCGCGGATTTCGCGGCGGGCCGGGTGTAACCGGGAAATCCGTGCGGCGGGGTCGAGCACCGACCCCGCCGCCGGTGTGTTCGCACGAGATTCATGCCGATGGCACCCGGGCGTGGGACAGTCTGAATATGACAGCGCACCGTCGCATCGGCATGATCATTGCGGGACTCGTGAGCATCGCCCTGGTGGCGGGGTGCGGCACCGCATCGGACAGCGGTCACCCGACCACCTCGACGGCCCCGGGAGTGATCCCGCTCATCTCGACCGACGATCTGCGCGGCGCGCAGTCGGATGAGGTACATCTGTTCGGGCTCAACGATTTCCACGGCAATCTGCAACCACCGGCGAGTTCGAACGGCAAGATCGCCGGATACGACGCGGGTGGCGCGGCCTACCTCGCCACCCATCTGGCCCGGTTGAAGCAGGCGTATCCGGCCAGTGCCGTGCTGTCGGCGGGCGACAATATCGGCGCGAGCCCGCTGGTCTCCGGCCTCTTCCACGACGAGCCGACCATCACCTTCCTCAATTCCATCGGACTGGCCGCCTCCTCGGTGGGCAATCACGAATTCGATAGCGGCGTTGTCGAATTGGCGCGACTGCAGCAGGGCGGATGCGCGCTCGCCGGATGTTCGCCCGGCGCGCCGTTCACCGGAGCGAAGTTTCCCTTTCTGGCCGCCAATGTCACCGGTGCCGACGGTAAGCTGCCGCCCACTCTGCGGCCGTGGACGATGCTCGAGGTCGGCGGACACAAGATCGGTGTCATCGGCACGGTGACGCCCGAGACGGCGAGTATTGTTCTGCCGGAAGGCATTCGGGGCTACACCTTCGGCGACGAGGTCGCGGCGATCAATCGCTATGTCCCCGAGGTGAAGTCGGCCGGTGCGCAAACGGTGGTGGCGTTGGTGCACGACGGTGGTGTGCAGAAAACAGCCCAGAATGCGGCGGTCGACTACAACGGTTGTGCGAATATCTCCCCCGAGGTGACCGCATTGGCAACCGGTGTCGATCCCGCGGTCAGGGTGCTGTTCACCGGACATTCGCATCAGCCGTATGTCTGCACCATCGACGGCAAGGTGGTCACCCAGGCCGCCTCCTACGGTCGGCTGATCACCGATGTCACCCTGCGCTTCGGCGCCGACGGTGTGCAGGCATCGGCGGTCAACCGGGTGGTGACCCGGGAGGTCACTCCGGACGCGGCCACCACCTCGCTGATCGACTTCTATGCCGAGCAGGCCAAGCCGCGCGCGGAGCGGCCGGTCGGCATCGCGGCGGCGTCGCTGCCACACGAACCGGCGGGCTCCGGTGAATCGCCGCTCGGTGATGTCATCGCCGATTCGATGCTCTCGGTCACCGCGCCCGCGCCCGCATCGGCGGTCGCGGCATTCATGAATCCGGGCGGTGTGCGCACCGATCTGAAGTCCGGTCAGATCAGCTACGGCGATATCTACAGCGTCCAGCCGTTCGGCAATCAGGTCGTCACCGTCACCATGACGGGCAGTCAGATCCTGCGTCTGCTCGAACAGCAATGGAGCAACGGCAAGACGACCGTGCTCTCGCCCGCCGGGCTCACCTACACCTATGTCGAGTCGAGTCCGAAGGGCGGCAAGGTCGTCGCCGACAGCGTGCGCATCGGCGGCCAACCCCTCAACCCGGTCGCCACCTACCGCATCACCACCAACAGCTTCCTGGCTTCGGGCGGCGACGGTTTCACGGTCTTCACCGAAAGCACCGACAAGACTGTCGGGCCCATCGATCTTGATGCTTTCGAGACCTACCTGAAGGGCCGCCCCCCGCTGGAATCGCCGCCCGCCCGTGCCGGGAAGCGCTGAGCCGGTGGGCAAACGCGGTGTCCCGATTAAGGTTTCGCGTTCGGACATTATCTGAAAACTGTTGTAACACACAATATTAGCGACGCCCATTGGTGACCATTCACACATCACCCTGGGCCGTCGTTCGCTTGCCCGGGGCTAGCTGCGCCGATTAAAGTTACCCACCAGTAGGGCAACGGTGTTCCTGCATTGGCTCAGCAAACTGTTGGCTGGAAGCCGAATCAATGATGTCCGCATTCACTGCTGCATGCCGGGCGCGCATGTGTGACAACTCAATTCGAGTGCGACAGCAGGAGGAAATGCGATGACGACTTTCATCGTGACGGGCGGAACCGGATTCTTGGGCCGGCGGGTCGTTCAGGAACTGCTGGCGGCCGATTCCGAAGCCATTGTGCATGTGCTGGTTCGCACCGCGTCGGTGGCGAAATTCGGTGAACTCACCGCGGGCTGGACGGGTGGCGAACGCGCATTTCCGATGCTCGGTGATCTGACCGCCGAAGGTCTCGGTTTGATCGAGGACGCGCCCGAGGCCGACCACGTGATCCACCTCGGTGCGGTCTACGACATGACCGCCGACGAGGAGACCGCGCACGCGGCCAATGTCGCGGGCACGCGCTCGGTGCTGGAACTGGCGCGTGAATTGGGTGCGGTACTGCACCACGTCTCCTCGGTGGCCGTGGCCGGTGACCACAAGGGCAAATTCTTCGAGGAGGATTTCGACCTCGGCCAGCGGCTGACCTCGCCGTACCACCGGACCAAATTCGCCGCGGAGAAGCTGGTCCGCGAATCCGAGGGCGTGCGCTGGCGGGTGTATCGGCCGGCGATCGTGGTCGGCGATTCGGGTACCGGTGAGATGGACAAGATCGACGGTCCGTACTACTTCTTCCCGGCCATCTCGCGCCTGGGCGCGCTGCCTGCCGAACTGCCGATGCTGCTGCCGGATCTGGGTGCGACAAATATCGTGCCGGTCGACTACGTGGCGGGCGCGATGGTCGAGTTGGTGCGCCGCAAGGGGCTCGACGGACGCACGTTCCACCTGGTCAACCCGGAGCCGCAGCCGTTCGGCGAGATCTACGGTGCGCTCGCGGCCGCGGCGGGTGCGCCGACCGGAATCGGCACGGTGCCCGGCAGCGGGTTCGCGCTGAACGGGCTCGCCCACCTCCCGGGTGTCGCGACCGTTCGCGATTTCCTGTTGGAGCAGCTGGGAATTCCGGCCGAGGTCGCACCGCATACCTCGTTCGCGGCGGAATTCGTCTCCGACTCCACGCGGGCGCAGTTGCGCGGGACGGGTTTGGCGGTGCCGTCGTTCGACAGCTACGCCGAGCGGCTGTGGCAGTACTGGGCCGAGAACCTGGACCCGAACCGGGGTCGGCCCGGCGACAGCGGTGATCCGCTGGACGGTCGCGTCGTCCTGATCACCGGGGCGTCCTCCGGCATCGGACTGGCGACCGCCCATGCCGTCGCGCAGCGCGGTGCGACCGTGCTGATGGTGGCGCGCGGTGTGGACGATCTGCATGCCGCGGCCGAGGCGGTGCGCGCCGAAGGTGGTGTCGCCCATGCCTATCCATGCGATATCACCGATTCCGACGGCGTGGAGGATTTGGTCGCCGCGGTGCTCGCCGATCACGGCCATGTCGATTATCTGGTCAACAATGCGGGACGGTCGATCCGTCGCTCGGTGGTCAATTCCACCGACCGCATGCACGATTTCGAGCGGACCATGGCGGTCAATTACTTCGGTGCGGTGCGACTCATTCTCGCGCTGCTGCCGTCGATGCGGGCGCGGCGCTTCGGACATATCGTGAACATCTCCTCGATCGCCGTGCAGACCAAGGTGCCGCGCTTCGCCGCGTATGTGGCGAGCAAATCCGCGCTGGACAACTTCAGCGAGATTGCTGCCGTCGAAAATCGGGATGCGGGAATCACTTTCACCTCCGTACGCATGCCATTGGTGCGCACGCCGATGATCGCGCCGACCGATATCTACCGCTCGCTGCCGGTGCCGGATCCCGACCGCGCCGCCGCCATCGTGGTGCGCGCCATCGAGGATCGCCCGCACCGCATCGACACCCCGGTCGGCACCTTCGCCCAGGCGGTCGAACTGCTGATGCCCTCGGTCAAGCGGACGATCATGCACCAGGGGTTCCGCTGGTTCGGTGAATCGCATGCGGCACAGGGGAAGCAGCAGAAAGCGGCCCCCGCCGCTGCCGACGACGCGGATCAGGACTCCGGTCGCAATGCGCTGTCCTACCTCGCACCGGTGGTACTGCCGCTGATGACTCTGCCCAGCCCGGCCGCGCGGGTCACCCGGGTAATCCCCGGCCTGCATTGGTGATAGATCCCATCATGGGCTGATCGTCCCGACGCGAACCGCCTGCTGCGGCGAGCGTGGGACGTTCGGCCCTGGTGTGGACGATCGGTGTTTCGTATTCTTGCGGTGCCGACCAGCCGTATTTCCTGCCCGTAGTTGCGGTCCAGTGCCGCGGTGGTGACGAATCCTGGGACAAGGGACCGTCGAACTCGGGGCAGGGATAACGGTCGTGAATGTTCGTAGGAATGGTGTGGGGCAGTTCGATCAGTTGACCGATGAATTTTTCTCGGCCCTCGAGTTTCTGAAAAAGCTGTCGGCCGAAGGCGGTGAGATGACCGCCCTGTGCGGTGCCTGTGTGCGGGTGCTGCCGGTGCAGCGTGCCGCGATCCTGATCCAGGAGCGCGATGCCGGGCTGCAGCCGTGGGCCACAAGCGATTCGGTCGCGGCGCGGGTGGAGGCGGTGCAGGCCACCGCGGGGCAGGGGCCGGCCGTGGACGCCGCCGTCGCCGGTGTGCCGGTGCTGGTGGCCGATCTGGCCGAAACCGATGTGCGGTGGCCGGGCTTCGCCGATGAATTGAACCGCGTCGCGGTGGCCGGGGCGGTGGTCGCGGGGTCGATGGTCGCGGTGCCGTTACAGCTGGGTGTGGTGCATTTCGGTGTGCTCGATCTATATCGGGCCGAACCGGGCAAACCGGAACCGTACGTGATTTCGGCGGGGCTGCATATCGCCGATCTGGTCATCGCGCAGTTGGTGGCCGGATCGGCGAAATCCGCGCACGCCGCCGCGCAATGGTGGGATCAGCCGCTGACCAGTCGCACGATCCACCAGGCGGCCGGAATCGTGCTCGCACAATTGGACATTCGCGCACCCGACGCTTACGCGCTGCTGCGCGCCTATGCCTTCGCGCACGGGCTGTCGCTGGCCGAGGTCGCGGCGCTGGTCGTGGACGACCGGCTCCGCTTCGATACCTGACTCAGTCCGCCGCTTCGGCACGCAGATCGATGCGCCCCTCGACAATGTCACCGGCGATATCGGTGAGTCGTCGTCCGGTGGCGCGGGCGTGTCCGCGCATGATTTGGAACGCACGATCCATATCCCGGTCGCCGCGCTCGGCGAGCACACCCTTGGCCTGCTCGATGGTGATGCGCGTGTTCAGCGCGGTCGGAAACTGCGCCTGGATCGTCGCGCCCTGTGCGAGCAACACGTATTGCGCGATGCCGACGGCCGCGATATCCGCGAGGATCTGCCCGATGCGCAGATCCAGCTGTCCGAGCGCGGCGGCCGAGGTGGCAAGGATCGTGAGCGCGCCGATGCTGTCGCGGTGCAGCCGCAGTGGCACGGCATAGGCGGAGCGATACCCCGCGGCCGTTGCCGCGGGGGTGAACTCCGGCCACAGCTGCCCGTCGGCACGCAGATCGGGGACCGATGCCGCCGCACTGTTCCGATAGGCATCCAGGCTCGGTCCCTCGCGCTGTAACAAACCGTGCAGTCGCGACGACTCGTTGGTTGAGGCGAGTACTTGTAGCTCACCGCGTTGGTCGGCTAGCAACAATCCGGCATCGGTAGCGTCGGTGACTTCGGTACAGGTCTCGAGCAGCTGCTGACACAGTTCGATAACGTCGAAATCGCTCGCCAGCGAGTCGACCGCGCGCACAAGTGACCGTAATAACTGGATCGAATCCGGCAGCGGCTCGGATGATCGCTCGTGCTGCCGATCGTCGAATCGGGGCGCCATTGCAGTCTCCCGGTCGCGGTGATTGCTACTCGCCGCAATGCGGCACATTCAGCGGAGAGAACTCAGCGAAAAATAAGCCTCACCGGGCACATCATTGTGGCACGGTCAGGTCGAGCCTGTCGTCCATCGTGGCATTCGGATAGTAGTCATGTCGACCACCATCTGATGGCCGGTCGACGGAATCCGATGAGTAGCTGGATATTTCAAAGGAGCATGGTGGTGTCGAAATCGTGGTGTGTTACTTCGCTTAGCCATACTATGGAAACGTCAGCAAGTGCGGCGCGGGACTTGAGGGGACGGCCGACTTTCGCACGTACGGGGTGATTCGGGTGTCTGAAAACGAGGTGCTGGTTGCCGCGGCAGCGCGGCTAGCCGAACTGCTACCTGCGATCGGTGACACAGCGGAGATGGTGCGTCAGCTCATGAACAGTGCGATCGTCGCGCTCGATCTGGTCGGCTGCACCGTCATGCTGATGCCGGACGAGACGCTCACGCCCGACGAGCGCTCCCGGATGGCCGCCGCGGCTCCGGACGAACTGGTGGCCATGGAACTCTGTCAGCATCGCAGCGAACGCGGTCCGAGCGTGGACGCGTACCGGTCCGGCAAACCCATCGCGATCGACGATATCGGTCGACACGGCGAGCGCTGGCCGGAGTTCGCCGCCGAGGCGGTCCGGCACGGGTTGTCGTCGCTGGCCGAGATTCCGATGCGGGTCGGCGAGACCACGGTCGGTGCGCTCGGCCTGTACGGTCGGAGCCCACGGATCTGGACCGACCAGGATCTCTCGGTGGGTGGACTGTTGGCGAGCATGGCGACCGGCCATATCGTCAATTCCAACGCGCTGCGCCGTCAGCAGCGTTTGACCGCGCAGTTGCAGCATGCGCTGGATTCGCGGATCGTCATCGAACAGGCCAAGGGTGTGATCGCCAATGCCAGGCGGACCACGCCGGAGGTCGCGTTCGAGCTGATCCGCACGCATGCTCGCAAGAATCGGATCGCGGTACATGCGGTGGCGAAAGGGATCGTCGAACTCGGCCTGCGCGTCTGAGTAAATTCATTGCTGCGCGAAAGTGCATGATCATTTGCGCGCGGCGCGGTAATGTGAAAGTTGGACTATCGGCCCCAGTCCCCGGCCGTATCCCGTTCTCCGCCAGTGCCGTCCATGCCCTCGACGGTCTGCTTCGACGCACCTTCCTACGTCGAATTCAACCTGCTTGTCGCATCACTTGTTTGTCTGGGGGCAATCGTGATCCTGCTCGTTTCATCTCGGTCCGAACACAATTCACGTCGGTCCGAACGACTTCCAACCCCTTTGCGGTCCGTTGCTCGTCCGGTTCGTAATCGGATTGATATCGAATCCGAGGGTGTCGATGCAGAATTGGTACATCGCATCGGCGACGGCGATCAAGACGCCTTCGCCCAGTTCTACCGACGCACTCGCGGTTTGGTCTATCGCCGGGTGCTGGCGATCGTCCGTGACCGTGGGTATGCCGAAGAGACCTGTCACGACGTCTACCTCGAGGTGTGGCGCTGTGCGATCGGGTTCGACGAGCGGCGCGGTTCCGTGCTCACCTGGTTGCGCATGCTGGCCCATCGCCAGGCCGTGGACCGGGTTCGGCACGAGCGCGCCACCATGGACCACAATCACTCCTGGGGCAGTCGCGACTATCAGCCCCCCACCGATGTGGTGGCCGAAGAGGCAGTGCGACACGACGAGAGGGACGCCCTGCGTCGCAGCCTCACTCATCTGACCGCACTCCAGCACGAATCCATCGCGCTCGCGTACTACTCCGGACTCAGCTATCCCGAGGTGGCGGCGCGTCTCGGGGTCGGTCTCCCCACGGTCAAATCCCGGATCCGGGCGGGACTCGAGCACTTGAAGACCGACCTGTCCGAACCGCTCAACTAGCGCCGGGCCGGACTGCCCGTGCGGATGGTGCAGGGTGCGTTGGCGCCGTCGCCGGGCAGATTCATGACCGCGATATCGGTCGGCGAGCCGGTGTCGGGCTGGTCGTGTTTCATTTGCCGAGATAAGGCTGGGCCGGAGTGGTCAGGCGTGCGGTGTCGGGGCATCCATCGAGACGGAGGTGGAGCGTCCGCGCCAGACCGACCGAGTGGTTATCCGGATCCGATTGTGTTGCTGACGATGTCGGCGATGCCGGTGCGGAATGACTTGGGGGAGAAGGTCATCGCGTGGGCTCGGATGACTGCCGGATCGTAGGCGGTGGAATCGAAGTCGTGCATGGCCTGCGCCAGGCCTGCGATGACGTGCTCGTCGCTGCCGTGTTCGATGAATTCGCCGGTGATTCCGGGGCGGACGGTATCGCGGGCGCCGCCCTGATCGACCGCGAGAACCGGTGTGCCACAGGCCATTGCCTCGACGGGGACGATCCCGAAATCCTCGACGCCCGGCATGAGCAGGGCGCGGCAGCGGCGATACATATCCAGCAGGGTCTGGAAAGGCGCGGCGCCGAGGAAGGTGGTTTCGGGACCGGCGATCGTGTCGAGTTGGGAGCGGAAGCGGCCGTCGCCGAGGACGACCAGGCGCACACCCGCGCGCCGGGCGGCGCGAATGGCCAGGTCGGGGCGCTTATAGGGGACCAGGCGGCCGGCGGCGAGGAAGAAGTCTTCGCGGGGCACGCTCGGGTCGGGGGTGAAATCGTCGACCTGCACCGGAGGGTTGATGACGGTCGAGGGCAACCGCCACCAGTCGCGGATGCGGTCGGCCACCGCGTGCGAGTTGGCGATCACATGCGTGAGATGTGGGGCGGCGCGCAGTTCGCCGCGGCGGGCCAGTCGGCCGAGGGCGGTGAGCGCGAGTTGTCCGGCGCGACCGCCAGACTCCTGTGCCCGGAATTCCGGATCCCAGGCCCAGCGGGCCGGACTGTGCACGTACACGATGGTCGGTGCGTCCGTGGCGAATGCGGCCTGGGTGGCGAAGGCGTGATGACTGATGAGGACCGCGTCGAACCGGCCACGCAAGGGCAGCTGTCGAAGGGCACTTGGCACGAACGGCAATAGCGGCGCGTGCGAGCGACGACCGGTGGCGGCGTATGCGCGGCTGAGCCAGGTGCCCTGCACCGCGGTCAGCGGTGGTCGGACGCCTGCCGGATCGACAATCGGCGCGAATACCTGTGCGTGGGGCCAGGTTTCGACGAATTCACCGACCACCGCCTCGGATCCGCCGAATTCGGTGAACCGCTCGTGCACGATCGCGATCCGCGGCGATCCGGTCCCATTGTGTGACAGGTTCATTCGGGCACCGAGTCGATACGGCGCGGCTCGGCCTTGCGTCGAAGGGCCGGAGCCACCGGGCGGCCCTCCAACAACCCGTCGACCGTGCCCTGCTCAATTGCCTTGCGGTACACGCTCGCCGCCTCACGGCACGCCGCAATCGTTCGGTCGATATCGGGTTCGGTATGTGCGGCCGAGGTGACGAAGGATTGACCCAGCACGCCTCGGTCCAGTAGTTCCTGCAGCAATAGCGTGCGGAACTCCTGAGATGGGCGGCCCTCGGGATCGCGGGTCACGAAGATCAGACAGGAGGGACGGCCCAGCACCTGCAGGTAGTCCGCGATGCCGAGATCGGCGGCGATCGCGTTGACACCGTCGGCGAGCAGTCGACCGGCATGTTCCATCCGTGCGATCGGATCGCCGGTGGTGTACTCGTGCGCGACCGCCCGAAACGCCGCCAGCGAAGCCGATTCCGCGCCATGGGTGGTGGACAGCAGGAACACCCGATCGCGGTCGGTGCGCAACCCGCCGAGCTCCATGAACTCACGCTTACCCGCCAGCGCCGAAATCGGGAAACCATTGCCCATCGCCTTGCCCCAGCACGACAGATCGGGTGTGACCTCGTAGATGGCCTGCGCCCCGCCCGACGACCACCGGAACCCGGTGATCATCTCATCGAAGATGAGCAGGGTGCGATGCCGATCGCAGAGCTCGCGCACACCTTCGAGAAATCCGGGTGCGGGTTCGTTCAGTGCGGTCGCCGCCTCCATGACAACGGCCGCGACCACGCCGGTATTCAGCACGGCCGCCAGCGACGGCAGGTCGTTGTACTGGAACTTCATGGTGCCGGCGGCGGCCTCGGTGGGTATGCCGCTGGCCATCGGGGTGGTGCCGATGAACCAGTCGTCCACGGAGAAGAACGGTTGATCGCAGACGGCGATGACGGTGCGTCCGGTCACGGCCCTGGCCAGCCGCACCGCGGCGGTGGTGGCGTCGGAGCCGTTCTTGGCGAATTTGACCATATCGGCGCCCGGCACCAGCGACAGGAAGTCCTGTGCCGCAAGCAGTTCCAGCTCCGTGGGTCGACTGAAGCTGACACCGTCGGCAATCGCCCTGGTGACGGCCTCGAGCACCGGGCGGTAGGCATGGCCGAGGGTGACCGACCGCAAGCCCATGCCGTATTCGATATAGCAATTGCCGTCGGCATCCCAGACCCGACAGCCCTCGCCGCGAACCAGAATCGGCGCCATGAACTCCGGATACTGATCCGGCCCGCGGGCATACGTGTGCGCACCGCCGGGTACCAGATCGTGCAGCCGCGCCTGGAGTTCGTTGCTGCGCGTGAAACGGTTGCGGCGGGCCGCGGGGTTGTCGGGGTTGGTATGGCCGCGGTCAACGTGGTCCATGCTGAGCTCCTGGACAGAGATGATGCACGCGCACACAGGGCCCCCGGCACGAATCGGCTTGCGCGAGATAGGTTCTCCGGATCACTGTACGTCCGGTGGGGCGCCGTGTCCGTGCAACTTCGTCACCCCTGGGCGATAGGGGTGGTAACCGCCCACAGGTCGTGATCGGCCCTACGCCCGGTGGCGCCGACGAAGCAGCGCATGCGTCCCTCGCGGACCATGCCGACGCGCGCGGCGATTTCGGCCGAATGCACATCACCGGGTTCGATGGCGGTCGCTACCCGACACAGGCCGAGCGCGGTGAACGCGTGGTCTAGCAGCAGACGGGTGGCCGCTATCCGGACCTGCTCACCACCGACGGCCGGATCTGTCCACACGAACATGCGCGCATTGCGATCGAACATATCCAGATCGAACAATCGGCATTCGCCCGCGTAATCGCCGCTCACCTCGACCGCGAGCACCAGTCCGCGTTCCGATCTCAAACCCGCACGAGCACAGAAGAATTCGCGTAGCCAGGCGATTCGTCCGTGCCGTCGCTCCCACGCGGCCGCCGGTGCGTCCGACTCCGGATCGAGTGCGGCGCGATTACGGATCCGTGCGGTCCGCCACCGGGGCCGGTCCAACAGGTGCCGACTGCGCAGCACCACTCGCGGATCGTCCGGATCGGTGAGCCGGGTCGTGGGTGGCGAGCGCAGTGGATCGAACCGGTGCAGTGCCCGGCCCGCGTAGCACCGGGCGACGCCGGCCAGCACGGTGGTCCGGTTCAGCGGCGTATCGGTGCCGGCGTCCGGTCGGGCGGGCTGCGGCGTTTCCGGATGCTGGGTCGAGTGGCTCTCGATCCAGTGCCGCGCGAAGCCGTTCGGTGGGATCGCGGTATTGGTGATCGCCCACAGTTCGTGGTCGCGCCGCGCCCCACCGACATCGAAATACCTGGTCATCATCGCTTCGCGCTGGAAACCGATCAGGGCGGCGCCGCGCGCGGTGGCGAGATTCATCGGGGAGATCGGGGCGGTAATGCGTTGCAGACCGGCGGGTCCGAAACCGAAATCCAGCACCATGGACGAAGCCAGGCCGCCGATGCCGTGCCGCGCCACCTCCGCGTCCACCCAGATCCCCATTTCGGCGGAGCCGGTTGCGGATTCGATGGAAACCAGTTCGATCTGACCTGCGAGCCTGCCATCGACCTCGATCACCGAGGACAGTCGGCGACCCGCCCGCGCCTCCGTCCGCACGCTGAGACATTCACGGACCCAGAGCTTTCCGGTATGCCGCGCGTCCCAGTCCAGCGGCGAACTCGACCAGAAGGGTTCGATATAGCGCTGATCACGTAGCCGGATCCGCCGCCATTGCGCGTAGTCGTCGACCCGCGGCGGGCGCAGCACGACCGTCGCGCCGTGCAATGTCATGGGTCCGAGCCGGATTCCGGACAACGAACTGCTGGACATGCTCACTCCCGGGGTCGTTGGCGGCCGAGCGAGGTTGTTTTCACGGCACCATCGGTGCCGACCGATAGGCGCCAGTAGCCGCCCGCCGCGTCCTTGAGCACGATCCCGCTCTCCGCGCGGTCGGAAAGCCAAGCACCGCTGGACAATACGGCCGATCGCACGGTGCCGTCGGGGGCCTGCGCCTGGTAGATATCCGCATTGCCCTGCCCTGCCCGGCCGACCATGGTGCCGCTGTACTGCGGCGCGTGCATGCCGTCGCGCCCCATGACGTGCCACTTCTCCGGAAACATGCCGGGCGCGAGATCATGGGTGGCACTGGAGATCAGGTTGACCGCGGTGCCCTCCGGACAGCCCGTCGCGTCGATGCGCAATTCGATCGGCGGCCGGTCGGAGTCCTTGTCGAATTGCACATTGGCCAGATACGGCTGCCGACAGTAGACGAGGTCGAGCCCGACCGTGCGCGCGGCGACCTTGCAGTTGATCATGCCGAACTGAGCGGGTCCGCCGTGATCGCGCTGGCCTACCGACAGCGCGGTATCAGCACCTTCGAACCAGACATTGGTCAGCCACCAGTCATTGGCCGCACCGTCGATGCTGATATGCCGATCGGTGGTGCGCGGATCCTCGTCGGAGACGAATTCCACATTGGTGAGCGATAGCCCCGCATTGTGGTTGTTGCCGGTGCCGAGCACCCCGATGTAGTTGCTGGTGAGCTTGGAGGAGGTCACATAGTTCTGGATGCAGGAGGTGACGATGCCGAAGCCGAAGTTGTTGATATCGCAGTTGACGAATGCCGTGCCACCGGTGTTGTTTTCGAGGACCACGCCGCGCTGCTGCAGGAAGCGCGGATGGTTGTCGCTGAGGTGATTGCCGCGGATCACCACTCCGTCGAAGGAGCAGCGGAATGACTCCGACAGCATCACCGCCGTCGAGCGCGGCCCGGTCAGGAAGAATCCGATGCGGGAGAACCGCACGCGGTTGCGTTTTCGCAGTGTGATGAGCGTGATGTCGGCATCGCAGGTGACCAGCGTGACATCGCCGCCGTCGCCGAGAACCGTTGCGTAGTCGGGCAGATCGGGCCAGGAGGTCACTTTGTAGTGGCCTGCGGGCAGATACAGCACGAGCGGCGCGTCTCCTACGGCTGCCGCCGACCGGATCGCCGCGGTGTCATCGGCGACACCGTCCCCGACCGCACCGAAGTCGCGGACATTGCGCGCCGCCGGTGCATCGGTGACATGCGGTGACCGGAATTCGACACCGGGGGAGTCGGAGGAGGAGCAGGCCGCCAGGGGTACCGCGGCGGCGGCACCGAGTGATGCGGCCAGCAGTCGTCGTCGATGGACAGCCTCGAAACGCCCACCCGGCTCCCGACCGCCACCCCCCATGGAATCGCTAGGCGATGCTGAATTCAATGGCGCAGCCTCCCCACCAGCCGCTGTATACCCGTGCCGAGCTTGCTGTACGCTACCGCGCCGGTGAGCAGGTTGTCCCCGAATGTGGCCAGCGCGCCACGGATTTGCGGTGCGGTGCTGGTGCCGAGTTCGACCACCGCGACGGTTTGCTCACACAGCGGGGCAAGGGCGATCGCATCGGCGGCGTGGGCGACCGGCGCGGCCTGGATCACCACATGGTCGTAATCGGTGCGGAGCTTGGCGACCACGGCCGCGAACCGGTCGGAGGCGAGCAGGTCCGAGGTGTGCTCATGCAGCTCGCCCAGCGGCAGCACCGTCACCCCGGCCTGCGGCCAGCCGGTCAGTGCGTCGGTGACGGGTAACGATCCGTGCAGGACACCGGCCAGTCCGGGCACCGCCCCGAGGACGATCTGCTGTGATCCGCCGTGACCGGAGGTGTCGGCGTCGATATAGACCACATGCCGGCCGGTATCGGCGAACGACTTGGCCAGTGCCATCGCGATTTCCGGCTCCGACCGGGCCGACAGACTCGACAGCAGCACCGTCGTCGCCTCGCCATTGCGCTGCAAACGCGTTCGCAGCCTTCGGGTTTCCTCGACCGCACCCGGACGACCGAGATCGATGATGCCGAGGATCGGCACCGGCGCGCCGGTGCGCGTCGATCCGGGAATCGGGCCGGCCAGCACCGCCTCCAGGTTATTGGAGGTGCGCAGCTTGCGGTCGGTGCGATCGCGGACGAAGGCGGCCAGTCCGCCCAGTACGAGTCCGGCCAGCGCACCGAGCGCGAGCAGCCGGGTCGACTGCGGACCGCTCGCTCCGGATGGCAGTTCGGCCCGGTCCACGACCTCGGCGCGGGCGGCGGGTGCGGCGTCCTTCTCGATGGATTCGAGTTCGGCGATCAACTGACGGAACTGTGCGACAACGGTATTGGCGATATCGCGGGCGCGCTCGGGTGAGCTGTCCTTGATCGAGATGACGATCAAGGTGGTGGCGGGCGGCGAGGCCGCGGTGATCTTGCCGCGCAGTTCGTCGACCGACATCTTCAGGCTGAGATCGTCGATGGTGCGCTTGGCGACATTGGCGCTGGTGGCCAAGTCGAGGTACGACCGCACGCGCTGCTGGGCGGCCAGTCCGCCCTGATACGAATCGTTCACCGAGGTTCCGGTCGCCATCGAGACGTAGACGCTGCTCGTGGCCACATAGTTCGTCGGTTGGCTGCGTGCGTAACCCACCGCCGCGAGTAGGCACAGCACCAGCACACCGAGAATCAGCATCCAGCGACGACGCGCGATACGCCAGTAATCGATCAATCCCATTGTTCGGAACCTCTTTTCCCGATGACGAGCAAAGGCTGGTGCGGTGGCTGCGATCGGACCTGCGGTTCCGCGCGGCGGCGATATTCCTTGACCGCCAAATAGATCAGCGTCGCGAGCACCGCGGCCTGCAGGAATTTGCCGAGCGCCTCCATGCTGCCGAGGATGCCGCGCTCGAACAGCGAGGAGGCTCCGGTCAGCGCGAGCGCGAGCACCACCATCGGGAAGTACCGGGAATACAGCGCTTTGGCCCAGGCCAGCAACAGCAAGAAGGTGAAACCGACGCTCACCACGATGCCGGTATAGCCGCCGATCACATAGCCCTCGTTGATATTTCCCTCGGCGAGTGACACCGAGACCCGTGTCATATCCACCGAGGCGCCGCGAACGTCGTCGGCCCATGCGGTACCCGACTGGAATTTCGGGGCACCGAGCAATTGGGTCGGAATCAGGCTCAGCGCGGCGTGGCGGAACTCCTCGGCGGGCGTGAGCCAGTACCCGGTGCCGTGATAGTAGGCGTCGGTTGCGGCCTCGAGGAGATCGAAGCGCCGCAGGATGCTCAGGAACGGTCGCACCGAAGGCGGATATGCCGAACTGGTCATCGCTGCTTCGGCCTTGCCGACCTCGGTGGTCTTGAACGACTGCAACCACCCGAAACCGCCGATGCCGAGCACCGCGATCGCCAGCACACCGACCATCTTGGCCTTGGTCCAGCCGAGTATCGCGAACCGGACCGCCACCGCAAGCGCGGCACCGAGGATCGGGGTCTTCGATTCGACGACCACGGTCCACACCAGTTCCCCGGCCAACAGCGCGCCGATCAACAGTGCAGTGGTCCGCGGCCGGGCCGGTCGGATGAAAATGATCAGCCCGAGCGCCGCGACGGTCGCGAGAATGCTGACGAAGGCCAGAATCGGATTGGCGCTGTCGACATCACCGGCGTGGCCGGTGGATCCGGAGGCGTAGGAGGCGCCCCGCCCCAGTAGGCCGACAACGTAGATCGTGACGAGCGCGGGCACGAAATCCGGATTTCCGGTCATCGCGGGCAGGCGGGGCACTGGATGGTGTCGCGACCAGATCGCATATCCAACAATGAGTATCGCGTATACCCACAAGCCGAAGACGACATGATGCAGCACCAGTGCGATGCCGCGGTCGTAGCCGAGTACGGCCAGTCGCGGATCGGGCACATTGTCGCCGTAGTGCGGTTCGGGTTGCACTGCGAGCAGTACCAGAGGCCGGGCGACATAGGACAGCGACCAGAATGCGGCCTGCGCGATGATGAAAACCCGTGCGACGCTCGGCACCCACGCTGCAGCGACCACCAAAGTGGCCAGGGCGCAAGCGATTGCGATGATCTCGGTATAGCCACTCATGTCCGGGCCTCGAGTGCGTCCATGATCTCACGCGCCCGATCGACGTAGCGGTGCCCGCCGTCGGCGATACGCCGATATCCGGCCTCGGCGACCGCATCCGCCTGCTCCGGATGCCGCGCGCACCAGTCCAGGATTTCGCGCAGCTCGGCCTGATCGGTGAACAGGAAACATTCGACGGTGTCACGCAAGAGTTCCGCATGCTCGTCGGTGCGTTCGCCGACGAACAGCCCGCCAGCGGCGGGCACTTCGAAGGTGCGGCAGGTGTGGGTGTCGCGGTTATCGGAGTTGAGCAGCACCAGATTCGCGGTGATATCGGCGACCACGGCCGAATAGCGCGAACCGTAGACCGGGCCGCCCACCGTGGTGCGGGTGGTGCGCAATTCCGGAACCCGCCGCCAGCCCGGACCACGCACCAGCATCCGGTCACCGTGCACGCGGGCCAGCTCGACCAGATCGGCCCGGCGATCGGGGCGGCAGACGCCGATGAAGCCGACCAGGTAGCGCGGTGTCCGTGCGCGCGCGGCCGGATAGTGCCACGCCGGATCGTAGGCGCTGCGGACGAAACCGACCGCCTTGGCACCCCGGTCGAAGAGTTCGGCCACATTGTGCCGCTTGGTGGTGACGATCAGATCCCAATCGGGTTCGTGCGCAAGGTATTCCGGACTGATGTTCTCCGGATTGGTGACATCGTCGGGGCTGTAGTGCACGTGCAGCCGCGCCGGGACGTCCAATAGCCTGCGCTGGTCGAGGTGCACGGCTTTGAACGCGAAGACCAGGTCCGGCTGGAACCGCGCTGCGGCACGGTCGATTTCGCCGTGCAGGTCGGTGACGGTCCACGGCGCGCGCCGCCGCGCGAACTTGGCATAGACCCACGGCGGCGACAGCCGCGTCGGCAGGGTGACCGGGGTGGAATCGATGACCACCACCTCGTGGCCCGCCTGCCGGAAGCCGTCCGCGAGCGAGCGCGCATTGCTGCCGACCCAGTCGTCCCCGATGAACAAGATCTTCACGCGGTGCCCTCCTCGCGCATCAAGACCACGGCGGGACTCGGGGCGACGGGTACCGTGCGTTCGCGCACGATCAATGTGCGGACCCGCGCGAGATACCAGATAGCCGTACTGAATTCGACGAGCACACTGCCATAGACGAGCGTCCATACCGAATGAGTCCGAAAGGCAATGAACAGTGCGACGCCTGCGACACAGGTGCCGAGCATCGCACCGATGAGCACACCGGTGGTGTCCTGTCGCACCGGCAGCAGCGCCGTGGTGACGAACGAGGTGATCGTGGTTGCGGGCAGCATGAAGATCTCGACCCGCAACAGCCCTACGGCTCCGGTGAATTCGTCACCGAAGACCAGTCGGATCAACAGCGGCGCGGCCAGCCAGACGGCCACGGCCGCGACGGTGGCGACACAGATGCAGGCCGCCAACGCCAGCAGGGCATCCCGCCAGAATCGGTGATCGGTACTGCGCCTCGCCATGCGGGGCAGCAGCGCGAATCCGATGGGATCCAAAGTGGATTGGATTGCGCGCACGAGCCGGTCGCCCGCCGAGTAGAGACCGAGCGAAACCGTATCGAGCACCGCCGAATACACCGCGGCCGCGCCCTGACCGTAGGTGGTCACCAGGACTCGTGATGTGAGGACAGGTGCGCCCGTGCGCAATACGCTCTTGATTTGCCGAGGCCGCGCGGGTAGTCCGAAGGTGCGCAGCGAATCCCACCAGGTCAGCGCAACGGTGGGTACGGATGACATCAGCAGGCATAGCAGCGCGAGCTGCGCGCTCGGCATCCGGGGAAGTAGCCCGACGAGCAGTATCAGATAGCCGATCCGGCCGACCGCTTGATAGGCGGTCGACGCTCCGAATCGGCCCTGTCCGATCAGTAGCCAATCCTCCGAGACCGACCAGAATCCGCCCGCGAACAGGCCCAACAGGATCATGTCCACCTGCACCGGCGCACTTGCCGCCAGACTCAGCAATAGGGCGACACCGATGACGCCGAGGGTGGTCGCGCGGATCACCAGATAATCGCCACGCAACTGATTGATCGTCCGCAGCCGCGCGCTCTCGCCATCGCGTTCGCGCGAATCGTGCACCCGCGCGGCCAGAAATGAGGTGATGCCGAGATCCACCAGCAGGGAACCGATGAAATACGACGACATACCGATTGCCAACAGGCCCAGGCCGTGTGCGCCGAGCACCCGCGCGATCAGCGGAACCGTGACGATCGTGATGACGTACTGCCCGTACTTGCCGAAGGTGACGTAGCCGATATCCCGCAGTACCCCGCCGAGGCCGTGTGATCGGTGCAGGCCGCCGCCGGGCGCGCCGCGTTCGTCCTTGCGATGGGCTCCGCCGGTGGCGATCGGTGTCGGTGGTTCGGTGGGCTGGCCTGCGGCATGTTTGTGTTCAGACATGCGGAGTCCGTTCTCGCGGATTCTGCTGGCCCGCCGCGAGAGCGGCGGTAGCGGCCGGATCGGCACAGTCGGCCGCAGGGCGCCCGTCGAGGGTCGCAGTGGGCGACGGGCGGGCCCACACAGGGCCTCGCGAGCGCCGCCGATTGGATACCGCGCCGTTGCGTTGGGTTATGGAATTGAGGAAGGCGGCGACGGTGCGTGCCGAAGCCTCGATGTCGAAATCCTTGGCGCGGGTACGGGCCGCCGTGGCCAGGCGGGTGCGCAGCGCCGGATCGGCGATGAGGGTATCGAGTGCGGTGGTGAGTTGTCGCTGATCGCCGCCTTCTACAAGCAATCCGTTTACACCGGGTTCGACGATCTCGGCAGGGCCGCCCGGTCCGGAAGCGATCACCGCGCAGCCCGCGTGCATACCCTCGACCACGACCTGTCCGAATGGTTCGGGAAGTACAGAGGAGTGCACCAGGATGTCGGCGTCGCGCAGATAGGCTCCGGGGTCGTCGACGTGTCCGGTGAAGGTGACCGGAAGACCGAATTCCTGTGCCATGCGCATCAATTCGGCCTGGTAGGGCTCCTCGTCGAAGAAGGTGCCGCCGACCAGAAAGATCTGTCGCGGTTGCATTTTCATCGCCGCGATGGCGCGCAGCAGCACATCCTGGCCCTTCCACGGCGTCAGCCTGCCGACGGCGACGAGGACCGCTTCGGTGGGTGCACGCTGTGCGGCGCGCTCGATGTCGCCTGCGAGTTCCACACCCGGATAGGCCACCACCGCCGGACGGTGGCCGATCCGCAAGGTGCGCAAGGTGGTTCGGCTATTGGCAAGATAACCGTGTGCCACGAGTCGGCCCAGCCGCTGGATCACCACCGTCGGCAGTCGGCCGAAATAATCGACCGAGATCCGATCGTGCACCTGCCACACCAACGGAATTCCCGCTCGTCGCGTCGCGACCGCACCCATCACCAAAGCCTTGGTGCTCTCGGCGATAAGCACATCGGCACCGAGTTCGCGCGCGGCCGCACCGAGCGTCCAGCCCAATCGCAGCAGGGCGATGAATCCGGCGACCAGCCGCACCGGCCCGGACCCGATGGTCATGGCGCGGCTGTCGAAAGCACCACGCACTACGCGGGTCTCGACCCCGCGCGCCCGCATGCGTTCGACCATCGGGCCGTCCTCCGTATAGATCTGAGCGACATCGATGAGCCCCGACTCGCGCAGCGCGGCAAGCAACCGCAACGTCGCCAGTTCCGCGCCCGACGGCGCCGCGGTATGCGCGAGAAAGAGGGCCTTGGTCGTCCTCGATGGGGTCATCGCCTTAATTCCTGATACATCGTGAGATGACGCTCCGCTGTGACATGCCACGAGAAAGTTTCCGCGTGCGCGCGACATTGTTCGGGCGTCGGTAGTTTGCCGTTCAGTGCGTCCACGATCCGCGCGCCCAGTGCCTCGGCCTCGCGAACGGGCACGATCAGCGAAGGATCCAGTCCGCGTACCGAATCCGGTAGGCCACCGCAGTCGGTGACGATCGGGGCACGACCCGCGGCGAGGGATTCCAGGGCAATCAGCCCGAATCCCTCCAGCGCCGTGGTCGGGACAACGGTGAGTGCGGCCCGTGCATAGAGTTCGGTGAGTTGTCGGTCGTCGACACTGCCCGCGAAGGCGATCGAATCGTCCAGCCCGGCACTGGCGGCCTGGGCGCGCAATTCGCCCTCGGCGGTACCGGTTCCGACGAGGACGAGTCGAGCGTCCGGATGTTCGGCGACCACGCCCGGCCAGCAACGCAGTAGCGTGTCGATGCCCATCCGACGTTCGAGTCTGCGCACACACAGCACGGTTCGGTCGGTACCGGTCGGTATCGGTGAGGCTCGGAATCGGGTCAGATCTACCCCTGGCGGGATGACCCGGATCCGGTCGGCCGGGACCCGATAGTCGTCGCTGAGCACTTCACGAAAGTGATCGGACAGCACCACGAATCGGTCCGCACCCGCATAGCGGATCCGCTCGAGTAGATACTTCGCCCGTACACCGATCTCGCTTTGTCCGGTGAGGCGGCTCTCGGCGGCCCACGGTCCATGGAAGTGCACGACCAGCGGCACCCGGCCGCTCCGCGCGAAGGCCGCCGGACCATACAGCGCGAAGTGCCGATCGAGGATGTCCGCACGGCCCATTTCGGCTCGCTCCAGAAAAGCGGAGCGGGCTCGGGCGATGGTCGGACCGCCGGTTCGTCCCCACGACAGCGCGCCGGGCGGATCATCGGCACCGACCGCGCCGAACGCCGAGGCCGAAACCTGTACGCCCGGTTGCCGTGTGAGTGCGTGGAATAGTTCGGTGAAATAACGATTGAGCCCGCCTGGTGCTGCCGAGAACCATTCGGAACCCGTCATATGCACCCGCAATGTCCCGGTCGCAGTCATCGCGGCCCCCTACTTGTGGCGATGATGGGACGAGCCCGCTATCTGAACTCGCTTCCCGCGCAACAGTCTAGGGGAGTTCGATGGTTCCGACGGGTCGAGATCAACTTTCGACCAGGGCGGATGACCAGTCCGCTCTGGGTCCGCCGCCCCTTTCGAGCGACCTGCAAGCAGTCGCTAGCCGAGATCGAACAGATTGGGCTGACCGGCTCTATAACGAGCGGCATCCGTTTGACGGAACGGCTCGAAAGCGGGAATCGAAGCGCGAGTGAATAGTTGGGCGCGGGTGGCGGGGGAGCCGGACGCGTCCAGGAGTGCGTTCACCGCGGTGCGCCCCGCCTCGTTCGCGCCCTCCATGGTCGCCAGATCGAAGTTGGTCCGCACGTAGTCGGCGGCCAGGAACAGATTCGGGATCTGTGTGTGCGCGGTCGGTCGATCGGCCCACGATCCGATCGTATTCACAAGCAGCGGTTCATCATTCCCATTCTGTCCATCCGTCCACTCGATACCGGGATCGAGCATCCACTCGCGGACGATGCCGTCCGGCAACTGGATTCGGCCGTCGTCGTTGAGCGCGGCAGTCATTTGTGCCCAGGTCTCCTGGTATATCTCGTCGCGGGTGCACTCCTTGGCGGTTTTGCCGAACAGAATGCCCGGGGTATCCCAGTCGGCGATATCGATGGTGAGGCCGTCGACGATCGATCCGTCACCGTATTTCGCGGCGTAGTCGACATTCCAGAATGCCCGCTGGGTATAGGAGGTCAGCCGCCACGGTGCGTCGAGATAGATGTTGTATCCCTTACCGAGGTCCAGCTTTTCGGTGACGAACATCTGCATGCCGTTCATCCAGTCGACGGTCAGCGCATCCATTCGGCCGAGTGCTGGATCCAACTCGCGGATTTCCGGTGACCACAGCCGACGGGCCCGATCGGTCGGTACCGCGCAGACATACCAATCCGCGTCGAACACCTCGGTGCCGCCAGTCGGGCGCCGAACTGCGCGCGCCGCCGATGCGGCCGTCGGCCACCACGAATTCCTCGAGCGCGTGGCCGGGCCGGAATTGCACACCCAT
>NZ_BAGN01000425.1 GCF_000308835.1 Nocardia vinacea NBRC 16497
GCATCCGTTCGGAGGGCACCTGCGATCTGATCGCCACCGCACGGGTCGCGGGCGCGAAACGCTTTCTCGCCCAGAGCATTGCATGGATGCGCATCGACCTCGTCGCGAGCGATGGTGCTGAAACCCGGACCCGCACATATGGTTCGCCGATCGTACCGACGAAATGACAAGGGTGAGTGGGCATGAGCGTTGTCGCGAATAGTTCGGAGTTGGTGCAGGAGCTGACCGCGCGCACCGCCGCCGCGGTCCGCGGTTGGGCACCCGGCGCGACCGTAGTGGGTGTCGAACCACTCACCGGCGGAACGTCGAGCCTGACGTACGTGGCCGAATTATTCGGTGCCCCAGCCGGATACGAGCGTGTTGTGCTGAAGGTCGCGCCCCCGGGCCTGGCGCCGGTCCGCAACCGAGATGTCCGGCGCCAGGCCCGGATCATGGAAGCGCTGGCGGATCGGCCAGGGGTGCGGGTGCCGACGGTCCTGTTCCACGATGCGGGCGCACCGCCGACGGTCCCGCCGTTCGTCGCCATGGACCTGGTGCCCGGCACCTGCGTCGAACCGGTGCTCGTGCCGCGCGGCACCGTGCCCGCCGACCAGGTCCGGACCCGAGCATTCGACGCGGCCGGAATGCTCGCCGATCTGCATCGAGTGAACCCGGAGCACACCGCGCTCGCGACCGAGCCGGCGGTTTCCCTCGACGCTGAGATCGACCGCTGGACAAGGGCTTTCACCACGGTATCGGATGATCTGCGCACCGGCTACGAGGCGGTCGCGGACCGCCTGCACGCCACCGTGCCCGCTGCCATGAAACCGGTCTTCACCCACGGTGACTACCGGCTCGGCAACACACTGTGCGAAGCAGACCGCATCACCTCGATCATCGACTGGGAAATCTGGTCCCTCGGCGACCCCAGAATCGATGTCAGCTGGCTGACCTTCTTCACCGACGAGGCCGCGCATCCGGCGTCGGTATCCGATGAGCCGACCGGCATGCCGGGTATGGCCGAACTGGTCGACGCCTACCAGGAGGCGCGTGGCGCCGCCCTGCGGGACCTGCCATGGTTCGAGGCGCTGACCAAATACAAGGAGTCCGCCGCGACTGCACTGCTGATCAAACGCGGCCGCAAGTCCGGCCAGTGGAACGATATGCACCAACGCATGCTGCCCGCCCTGCCGCTGCTGCTCGACGAGGCGATGGAACTGCTGGGCTGATGCCGATGTAGACGGGGGCCGATATGGATCGGGCGCGCCGATAGCCCGAACGCGGTGAGGCGCACCCCGGAACGTCGGTGACTATCGCCGCGTTCACAATGCGGGTCGGCGGCCTCGAAATATCCTCGGCAACTGTGTATTCCGTGGCTTTCGCTATCGTTGCGGCCAGCGCCGCCGTCGCCGTACGGCCATCGTGGGGGCCTGCGACGTAGGCAGCGAAGACCGCTGTCGGTGCGGTGGATCCGTCGGTTACTTTCGGGCGTGCCGGTACCGATCGACCAGCGCAGTTGTCGAGCTGTCGTGTGCACTCGACTGATTCGTGGTGAGTTCGGCGTAAATCTTTGTGGCGAGGACCTTTCCGAGTTCGACGCCCCATTGGTCGAAGGAGTTTATGCCCCAGATCCAGCCCTGGGTGAAGATCTTGTGCTCGTAGACGGCGATGAGCTGGCCGAGCGTGTACGGGGTGAGGTGGCGTAGCAAGAGGGTGTTGCTCGGCCGGTTTCCCGGGAAGTCGCGATGGCCCCGCAGTGGACCGGTGTCATCGGCGCTGCCGAAGGCCAGGGCTTCGGTCTGTGCGAAGAGGTTGGCCATGAGCAGGTCGTGGTGCTCGGTCAGATCGTGCCGCGGGCGCAGCACTCCGATGAAGTCGGCGGGCACGGTCGTGGTGCCCTGGTGCAGAAGTTGATAGAAGGCGTGTTGGCCGTTGGTACCCGGTTCGCCCCATACGATCGGCGCGGTGTCGTAGCCGAGCGGAAGGCCTTGGCGGTCGACGGATTTGCCGTTGCTCTCCATATCGAGCTGTTGCAGGTAGGCGGGCAGTCGCGACAGCCGCTGGTCGTAGGGGAGAACGGCGTGGGTATGGGCGTGCCAGAAGTTGCGGTACCAAATCCCGATGAGCCCGAGCAGTATCGGAATGTTCTGTCGCGGTGGGGCGGTGCGGAAGTGCTCGTCGATCGAATGCGCTCCGGCGAGCATGCCGCGGAAGTTGTCCGGACCGATGGCGAGCATGAGCGATAGACCGATCGCCGAATGCAGCGAATACCGGCCGCCGACCCAGTCCCAGAACTCGAACATATTGGCCGGGTCGATACCGAACGCGGCGACCTGGCGGGCATTGGTCGATACCGCGACGAAATGCCGGGCGATGGCGGCCGGGTCGTCGAGCGCGGCCAGTAGCCATTCGCGGGCGGTGCGGGCGTTGGTCAGGGTTTCGATCGTGGTGAAGGTTTTCGACGACACCACGAACAGGGTGGTGGCCGGATCGAGGTGGTGCAGGGTGCGGGTGATGTCGTGGCCGTCGATATTGGCGACGAACCGGACATCCAATGTCTCGGAGGCGAATTCGCGTAGGGCCTGGTAGGCCATGGCGGGCCCGAGGTCGGACCCGCCGATGCCGATATTGACCACCGCCCGGATCGGCGCACCGGTGGCGCCGCGCCACTGCCCAGAGCGCACCCGCTCGGCGAATGCGCTCATCCGGTCCAGGACGGTTCGTACGTCGGTGACCACATTGCGTCCGCCGACCTCGATGCTGCGTGCCGCGGGCGCGCGCAGCGCGGTATGCAGTGCGGGACGCTGCTCGGTGGTGTTGATCGGCTCGCCGGTGAACATGGCGCGGATGCCGGTCCCGAGTTCGCGCTCATCGGCCAATTCGACGAGTAGGTCCAGGGTTTCGGCAGTGAGCAGATTTTTGGAGTAGTCCAGTACCAGGCCGCTGTGCTCGATGGTCATCGCCGGTCCGCGCCCCGGTTCCCGGTCGAACAATTCGCGCAGCCGGGTTTCGCGAAGGTCACGCTGATGGGTCCGGAGCTTGGTCCAGGCCGCGGTCTCGGCGAGATTCATGCGCTGATCGTGGACCTGTCGAGTAAGGCGAGTATCTCGTCGGTGGTACCGGTTTCGGCGATCTTGGGAAACACCTTGCGCAGCACGTAGTCGTGATCTTCCTGATCCAGATCGGTCACCGCGTCGGTGGCGATCGTGACGTTGAAGCCGTACTCGTGCGCACCACGCGCGGTCGATTCGACGCCCATACTGGTGGCGATACCGGTAACCACGACCTGGGTGACGTCGTGCTCGCGTAGCCACGCCGCGAGCGCGGGGTCGTGGAACGCGCCCCAGACCCGTTTTATCACGGTGTGATCACCCGGCCGCGGCCCCAACTCGGCCAGCAGCGCGACGGCCTCGGCCGCTGAACGCGCAGCCGCCGAGCTGGACTGTCGGCCCGCCCCGCCACCGCGGCTCGCCTCGGTGCGGCCGGGCGCGACACCGGCCGCCGTCACGATCACGACCGGGAGGTTGCGTTTACGGAAGGCGTCGGCCAGCCGGATCGACTGCTCGACAATCGACTTCGCGGAGTGCACGGTCGGCAGCGCTACCACCGCATCCTGCAGGTCGACGACGACCAGCGCGGTGTTCGCATCTATTTCGGTCAATGGCATGAGGTCACCTTTCGGTCCAAGATCAACATTATTCTCCACCGAGAATGTCAATTGCGCTCTCCGGTAATCGGATCAGCCCTCAGTACAATCCGCCGTCGACCCGGATCAGTGCGTCGGTGGTGTAGCTGGAGGCGTCGCTGGCGAGATACAGCGCGGTGCTGATGATCTCCGCCGGCTTACCCGGCCTGCCGAGCGCACTACGGGTGATATGTCGCTTCTCCTCCGCCCAGGCCTTGGAGATATCGGTGAGGAACGGCCCCGCCGAGATGGTGTTGACCCGCACCTTCGGACCGTACTCCTGGGCGAAGACGGTGGTCAGCACATTCAGGGCGGCCTTGGCTCCGGCGTAAGGGCCGAATCGCGGTTGCGGCAGCAGTGCTCCCGAGGAGGAGATATTGATGATCGAGCCGCCGTCGCCGTCGGCCATGCGCCGCCCGATCAGCGACGCGAGCCGGAACGGGCCCTTGAAATTGACCCCGATCACCTTGTCGAACAGCTCTTCGCTGGTCTCCTCCGAGGACGGCGCCAGCGGCGACATACCCGCATTGTTGACCAGGATGTCGACCTTGCCGAACTCCTCGTAGGCCGCGTCGGTGAGGCGGCCGAGGTCGTCCCAGTGGCCGACATGCGCGGCGAACGGCAGTGCGCGCCTGCCCAGTTCGCGGACCTCCTCGGCGGCCACCTCGCAGGCGTCGAGCTTGCGGCTGGTGATCACCACGTCCGCGCCCGCGGCGGCGAAGGCGCGCACCATTTCCAGACCGAGGCCCCGGCTGCCGCCGGTGACCAGCGCGACCTTGCCGGACAGATCGAACAGTTCCGCCGTCATGCGTTCACCCCGCCGCTGAGGCTGTCGTCATTGATGATGTGCGCGTAGCGCTTTCGCGCATCCTCGAGCTTCGGTGGGATGTGTTCGCTGGGGAACAGTCCCTCGGCGGGCCGGTACTTCTTCAGCATCTGCTTGGCGACCGTGGTGCGGTGCACCTCGGTCGGGCCATCGGCCAGGGCGAGATTCGGGGCGGCCATCCACCACTTCGCCAGCGGCAGTTCATTGGTGGTGCCGAGCGAGCCGTGCAGGTGCAGCGCGCGCTGGATGATGTCGTGCAGCACCTTCGCCATGGCGACCTTGCACATCGCGATCTGCGTGCGGGCGGCGCCGTGCGGCTGGGTGTCGATGATCCAAGCGGTGTTCAGCACCAGCAATCGGTACTGCTGCAATTCGATCCAGGAGTCCGCGATGAACTGCTGTACCGCCTGCTTATCGGCGAGCAGGGTGCCCTGGGTGCGGCGCGAGATCGCGCGCTCGCACATCATGTCGAAGGCGCGGGTGCATTTGCCCACGGTGCGCATGGCGTGGTGGACGCGGCCGCCGCCGAGGCGGGCCTGGGCGACCTTGAAGCCCTCGCCGGGTGCGCCGAGCATGGCGTCGAGCGGGACCCGGACCTGGTGGTAGCGGATATAGCCGTGGATGCCCTCGTCGAGGGCGTCGCGTTCATCCATGGTGCCGACATTGCGCTTGATCTCGATGCCGGGCGTCTCGGCGGGCACGATCAGCATCGACATGCGGGCGTGCGGCGGCGCATCCGGATCGGTGACGGCCATCACGATGAGGAATGACGCGTACCGGGCGTTGGAGGAGAACCACTTCTCACCGTCGATCACCCATTCGTCCCCGTCGCGCCAGGCGCGACATACGAACTCCTTGGGGTCCGCGCCCGCCTGCGGCTCGGTCATCGAGAAGGTGGAGACGATCTCGCCGTCGAGCAGCGGCTGCAGGTAGCGGGCCTTCTGCTCCTCGGTGCCGAACATGGCCAGGATCTCCGCATTACCGGTGTCCGGTGCGGCGGTGCCGAAAACCGTTGGCGCCCAATAGGACCGGCCCAGAATCTCGTTGAGGTAGGCGAGCTTGACCTGACCGTAGCCCGGCCCGCCCAGTTCCGGTCCGAGGTGACAGGCCCACAGGCCCTGCGCTCGGACCTGTTCCTGCAACGGCCGCAGGATCGCGCGGGCCTTTTCGTTACCGGTGTCGTACGGGTCGCCGCCGTGCGGGAACAGCAGGTCGAGCGGCTCGACCTCCTTGCGCACGAACTCCGCGGCCCAGTCCAGCTTGGCCTGGAACTCGGGTTCGATCGTGAAATCCAGCATCGGTCCTCCGAAAGGGATCAGTGGGTGAGGTAGGTGCGGGCGGCCATGAGCAACGGCGGGATGCCGTGGCGCATCCGTTCCACCCGCTCGGTGACCTGGCCGCGGCGCTCGGCGTTCTTGACCAGCAGCGCGGATGCGGCGGCCTGTTTGTAGCGGACCAGGGCGTCGAACCAGCCGAGGTCCGCGACCGGTGTGCCGCGCGCCGTCTCGTACGCGGCGAGCAGTTCGTCGGGTTCGAGCGTCGGGGCCGCGGGCGCGACGGCCGTCGGATGGGCGGGATCGGACATCAGTCGCAGCCACGCCAGGTCCAGGCGCGGATCGCCGACCGACCAGATCTCCCAGTCGATCACCGCCCGGATCTCGGTCCCGACGCATTGCATATTGCCCAGCCGCCAGTCGCCGTGCAGTAGCGCGGGCGGCAGTGGCTTCGGAATCGCCGCGGTGAGCAGAGTCCGGCACTTGACTTCGTCGAGCTCCGCGTCCGGTTCGAGCGCACAGGTGGCGAAGGCCCGCTGCCACCGCTCGACCTCGGTGTCGAGGGCGACCGCGGGTTCGTCGATGCCCAATTCGGCGGGCCCGACGGTGTGCAGGGCTGCCAGCATGCGGGCGGCCGCCGCGGCCCGCGCGCGCACCTCGTTCGGAGCGGGGCGACGTTCGAGCGCGATATGGCGGGGTTCGTAACCTTCGCCGTCCGCGAAAGACATGACGAACAGCGGCGGGATCTCCGGCGGTGCGCCGACGTCGGAACCGAGCACCTTCGGCACGGCCACATCGGGCACCTCGGCGAGTGCGGTGAGTGCGCGGGCTTGGCGCAGCACATCCCGGTTCCGGACGGGTTCGAGACCCGGCGGGGCGACCTTGACCACGACGCGAACCCGCTCGTCGGTCACGGCCGAGTAGGTGAGGCTCGAGGTACCTCCGGTCAGCTGCGTCAGGTCGTGCAGTGGACGGCCGATCGCCGCGGCCGCGCGACGCGCGATATCGGCGGGATCGGCAATGCCCACTTTCGGTCCTACCACCTGTGACCCGTCGGCCATGCCCACTCCGTTCGACAGAACGCCATACCACCGTGCAAGAAAACGATTCTGGTGAATCGGTATTCGAACAGTACACTCTTTTATATGACGAGTCCACACGTCGAGGACGACCCGGTCGGTGGCGAATCCCTGGTGGCCCGGGCGGTGCGGCGGCGTACGGGGGATCGGTACGCGATTGCGCGGGATGAAGTGCGCCGCCTGCTCGACGCCGGCATGGAGCTGATGCGGGCCGATCCGAACGGGAATCCGCGAATCGTCGAGATCGTCCGCCGGGCAAGGGTTTCCAACGACGCCTTCTACCGGGCATTCCGGAGCAAGGACGATCTCATGGCCGCGATCGCCGACGACGGGGCCAGGCGATTGCTCGGCCATATCCGGCGCCGCTGCGCTCGGCACACCGACCCGGTCGACCAGGTCAGGGCCTGTGTTCAGGTGGTTTTCAAGCAGGCGGCCGATCCGGAGGTAGCCGCGACGACCCGTGCGGTGCTGCGGAATACCTCCCGCGACGGCCGGTCGGCCTTCGGCGGTGTTGAGCTGCGCCGTCAGATCGCCGAACTGCTCGCGGTGCCACTCGGTGCGGGTGGAAGCCCGGATCCGGACCGTGACGCCATGGTCGCCGCCTGTGCGATCTTCGCCGTCATGGAGCAGTTCCTGTGGACCGAACAGGTGCCGACGGCCGCGGATGTCGAGCATCTCGTGGCCTGGATAGTGCCACCGAAACCAGGGGTGACCGATGCGGTCTGACCCTGCACAACCTTGTGGTGTCCGTTGAATAGCGGATACTCTTCTTCAAATACCGACGCTAAGAGGAGCTGGTTCGATGCACAAACCGATGCAGGGCGTGCGCGTACTCGAGGTCGCGCAATTCACCTTCGTCCCGGCGGCGGGTGCGGTGCTCGCGGACTGGGGCGCCGACGTGATCAAGATCGAGCACGCGGAACGCGGTGATGCCCAGCGCGGACTGGTCCGGGTGCTCGGTTACGAGGCGAACAGTGCCGGGTCGTCCTTCTTTCCGATCATGGAGGGGCCGAACCGAGGCAAACGCAGTGTCGGTCTCGCACTGGAGAAGCCGTCCGCGCGCCGGGTGTTGGAGGAGTTGATCCGCAGCAGCGACGTATTCCTCACGAACTTCCTGCCGGAGGCGCGAGCGAAACTGCGGATCGATCTCGAGGACGTGCGCGCGATCAATCCGGATATCATCTACGTGCGGGGCAGCGGCTTCGGTGTGCGCGGCGCGGAGGCGACCAAGGGCGGCTACGACAGCACGGCATTCTGGGCGCGCGGCGGCAGCGCCGCCGGGGTGACCCCGCCCGGCGCCGACCGGATGACCCGGATGCCCGCGGGCGCCTACGGCGATTCGATCGGTGGCATGACCATTGCCGGTGGTATCGCGGCTGCGCTCTACTCGCGCAAGATGACGGGGGAGCCGTCGGTGGTGGACGTCTCGCTGCTCGGCGTCGGCGCCTGGGCCACACAGTTCACGGTCAATCTCGCATTGATGAACGGTGGTCCGCTGCCGGTGAATTCGCCGCCGCGGCACGGTTCGGCCACGAATCCGCTCATCGGGGCGTACCGCACCTCGGACCAGCGCTGGCTCGAATTGTCGATGCTGCAGCCCGGCCGCTACTGGCCCGAGTTCTGCAGGCTGGCCGGTCGCGAGGAATTGGCCGCCGACGAACGCTTCGACAACACCGAGAAGCTGATGGCCAATGCGGCACAGGCCGCCGAGCTCGTCGCCGAGATCATCGCGGCGCGGCCGTTCGCCGAGTGGGTCGAGATCCTGGGCAGTGGGGAAGGGCAGTGGGCGGCGGTGCAGAACGCGTGGGAGGTCGGCCAGGATCCGGCGCTGCGTGCCAACGATCTGATCGCCTCGGTCGTCGATGCCGACGGCGTCGATCGTGAACTGGTCGCCAACCCGGTCCAGTTCGACGAGACGCCGGTAACTCTCACGCGGGCACCGCAATTCGCCGAACACACCGACGAGGTCCTGCTCGAGATCGGTCTCACCGAGGAGGAGCTGATCGCGCTGAAGATCGACGGCGCGGTCACCTGATCGCTTCCGCATCGCAGGCATGCGGAAGTAAAAGTGTCCTCTTCGAAGCTGAACGTCCATCCCATGGGATAGCGCCCAGACTCGTATCTGCCATCAAATAGGCTGCTAATTGCGAGTTGTTTCAGAGGGTGACGAGCAAGAGTTCGTCGACGCTAGGCAAAAGAGGTTACGAAATAAGGGCTGGCCGGTATATTGGACCAGCACGACGAGTCGAGGCATGCCGGGTCACGGTATGCGCATGACGTACTACGAGGCTGCGACGCGGCACGGGTGCGGTCGTAACGCCCACCGGCCCGCGGAGACGCGAATACAGCGCCCGGCGCGGCGGCCTTCCAGAGAGGATCAGCGATGAGCGAGCGAGCAATAGGCACAGCCACGTCAGTGGTCATGACGGAGCCGAGCGACAGCGAGGCGCAGTTATGAGCACTGCGCTCGAGCCCGAGGGCACCTACGAGGGTGTCCCCGCCTATCACTTCGACAACCGGCTCGGCGGTCCGGTCCTGAGTCATCAGCAGCGATGGGATGAAGTCGCCCGCACCCATTCCGGATTCCGCAGCACCATCGCGCGCGGATACTGGGTCGTCACGGACGGCCGGGCGGTGCAGGAGGCGCTGCAGGACTGGCGAACCTTCTCGAACACCTCGGTGACCGCGCTCGAGCCGAATCCCCGTTTCCTGTGGATTCCGGAGATGCTCGATCCGCCCGTGCACACGAAATGGCGGCGACTGCTCGGCAATGACTTCTCCCCGAAGACCATCGCCGCCCGTGAGGAGGAGATCCGGCAGGTCGCGATCGAGCTGATCGATCAGCTGAAGGACAGCGGCAGTGCCGATGTCCTGGACGAATTCGCCCGCCGGTTCCCGACCATCATCTTCATGCGGCTGGTCGGCCTGCCCGAGGCGGATCTGCCCATATTCCTGGACTGGGTGCACGACATGCTGCACCTGCCCTATGACGAGGATCCGGAGGGGACCAGACAACTCGCCGCGATGCGCGCCGTGTCGGACTATTTCGAGGAGCAGATCGCACTGCGGCGCGAGGCCCCGCGCGACGATCTGCTCTCGCGTGCACTGGATTACGAGATCGATGGCGAGCCGATCAGCGATGCGGATATGCACGCATTCTGCATTCTGCTGTTCCAGGCGGGCTTCGATACGGTCCCGATCTCCATCGGCTGGGCCCTTTATCACTTCGCCACCCATCCGGAGCAGCGCGACGCGATCATCGCCGACCCGTCGCTGATCGCGACGAGCGTCGAGGAGATCCTGCGCGTCTACTCTTTCGTGGTCCCCGCGCGGAAAGCTATGCAGGACACCGAGATCGGTGGCTGCCCGGTCAAGGCGGGCGAGATGGTGATGCTGCCGCTGGCGGTCACCAATCGCGATCCCGAGCGGTTCGAGAATCCGCTGGAGGTTGATCTGCACCGCACCGCGACCAACCACATCGCCTTCGGCTCGGGTCCGCACCGTTGCCTCGGCTCGCATCTGGCGCGCTTGGAGCTCAATGTCGCGGTCGAGGAGTGGCACAAGCGGATTCCGGAGTATCGGATCGTGGACGGACAGGAGCTCTCGCAGCACGGCAATATGTACGGCATCCAGTCGCTGCGATTGGAGTGGTGACCGCCATGGCGAATTCCACTGTGACACAAATACTTCGCGCGGCGGATCTCTACCACACCGGGATCGTGGTGCCGGACATCGAGGCATGGAAGACGCAGATGACCGAGCTCGCGGGCTACCGGTGGACCGCGACCCAGACCGCCGAGGTGCCGGTCCGGCTGGCCGACGGCGAGCGGGTGATGCAGCTCAGCTTCACGTATTCGCTCGACGCCCCGCACATCGAACTGGTGCAGGAGATCCCAGGGACACCGTGGACGGCGGCGCCGCCGCACGTCGCGACGCACCATCTCGGTTACTTCTGCGATGACGTCGCGACCACATCGAAACGGTTGGTGGCGGCGGGGTTCGCCCTGGAAGCCTGCGCGGTGGTCGACGGCGAGCCGTCGATCTTCGCCTATCACCTGTCGCCTTCGGGTGTGCGGCTCGAGATCGTTGACCGGTCGCGGATGCCCGATTTCGACGTCTACCTGCGCTCGAAGCTGCAGTGATGGCTTTCTCTTTCACGGCGGAGCAGGAAGAACTCCGCGCTACCGTGCGCAGATTCCTGGCGGACAAATCGCCGAGCGCGGCGGTGCGGCACTGGATGGAAACCGAACCCGGTCACGATCCCGCGGTGTGGCAGCAGATGGCCGAGCAACTCGGCCTGCACGGCCTGGCACTGCCGGAGGAGTACGGCGGTTCCGACGGCGGACCGGTCGAGCTGGGCATCGTGCTCGAGGAGATGGGGCGAGCGCTGCTGCCGTCGCCGTATTTCGCGACGGTCGCACTCGCCGGTCAGGCGCTCGCCACTTGCGGTGACGAGGCGGCCAAGGCGCGCTGGCTGCCCGCGCTCGCCGACGGGTCGCTGACCGCGACACTGGCGCTGGCCGAGGAGAGCGGCTCGTGGCGGCTCGCGGACGTCAGCACCGTGGCGACGCGGGTGGGCGAGGCCTGGACCGTGTCCGGCACCAAAATGTTCGTCGTCGACGGCGACTCGGCCGACCTGCTGCTCGTCGTGGCAGGCGGCGAGGCCGGAGTCGGACTGTTCGCCGTGAACGGAACTGCGGCCGGGGTGACCAGAACCCGGTTGGAGACACTCGATCCGACCCGCCGGCTGGCCAAGATCGACCTGAACGATGCTGTGGCGCAACGGATCAGCCCACCCACTGATGCGTCGGCATACCTGCAGGGCGTGCTCGATCTCGCGGTCGTCGCGCTGGCCGCCGAGCAGGTCGGTGTGGCGCAGGCATGTCTGGACGCCGCGGTCGAATACGCCAAGATCCGGGTTCAGTTCGACCGGCCGATCGGCTCGTTCCAGGCCGTCAAACACAAGTGTGCGGACATGCTGCTCGAGGTGGAGGCCGCACGCTCGGCCGCCTACCATGCCGCGACCGTGGCGGCCGCCGGTTCGACCGAGCTGTCGACGGCCGCGGCATTGGCGGCGGCGTACTGCTCGCAGGTCGGCACCCATGCGGCCAAGGAGAACATCCAGATCCACGGCGGCATCGGATACACCTGGGAGCATGACGCGCACCTGTATCTGAAGCGCGCGAAGTCGTCCGAGCAGTTGTTCGGCGGCCCGGCTTCGCATCGGGCGCGGCTGGCCGACCTCGTCGGAATTTGAGCGGTTCGGGCCGGGGGACGTCGACGGCGTTCGCCCGGCCTGGAATCCGCACTGCGCCAAGTCTTCTCGTAGCGACTCGCAGGTGGACATCGGCGAAATGATCGGTCGCCCGCCATATCGGTGCCCTGAAATAGATCGCTGAGCGATAGCGTGTTGGTGTATCGCATCAGTTCGCCGCCATCCGATCTGGCGTTGCGATTGACTGAACAATGCTCGAATCGTGTAGCGCAGAGGCGAGATTTTGTCGCCTGCATCCGCATGTTCACACCACGGATGTGATCTATCAGGCTCCCCGGTTGTCTGTTCGATCCAATAAATCAGTGTACTCTTATCTCGACGGTGAGCTCGTGGACTCGATCTCCGCGCACACGGAGTGGTCCGAGCAACGCACCCGATGCGGCGTTATCGCACGGAGTCGAACACCATGACCGACGTTCTCGCCGAGCAGGTGCTCGGCCTTCCGAAAGGCTGATCACATGGGAATTCGCGACCGACTGTCCCTGTTGCTCGCCGAGGCGCCCGCCGATGCCGAGGCCATCGAGCACGAGGAGCGGTGGTGGACCTGGGGCATGGTCCAGGAGACGGCGCGGGCGGTGAACGGTGCCCTCGATGCCGCGGGTCTGCATCCCGACGCCCGCGTCGGCGTGGTGCTCGAGAACCGGCCCGAACACGTCGCGGTGGTCGCCGCCGTGATCGCCTCCGGGCGCTGTGTGGTGATGCTCAGTCCGCTGCAGCCCGCAGCCCGACTCGCGGCCGATATCGCCCGCTGCGAGGTCCCCGTCGTTATCGCCGGGGCGGAGGCGCTGGCCCGTGCGGGCGTACTCGCCGCGGTGACCGCGCACGGCCTCGCTGTGGAACTCGGCACCGACGGTGCACTGCGTCCTGCGGGTGGTACCGCCGCACCCGACGCGCCCGGCAATCCGGGCGTGGCCGTCGAAATGCTCACCTCCGGCACGACCGGTCCGCCGAAGCGGGTGCACCTGCGGGTCGGACAGCTCGACCAGGCGCTCGCTTCGGGCGGGCAGACGCCGAAGCCGGGTCGGCTGCTGACGCGGTCGGCGGCACTGGTATCCGCGCCGCTGGTGCATATCGGCGGACTGTGGCGCGCGTTGGCCTGCCTGGCCACCGGCCGTCGCATGATCCTCATGTCCAAATTCGCCCTGGAGCCGTGGCTGCGTGCGGTGGAACGCCACGAACTGCGAGCGGTGAGTTTGGTGCCCGCGGCCCTGCGCACCGTGCTGGAGGCCGATGTGCCGAAGCAGCGGTTGGCGAGCCTGCAGGTGGTCACCTCCGGCACCGCGCCCTGCCCGCCCGAACTCGCCGACGCGTTCTTTCAGAAATACGGTCTGCGCGTCCTGATGACATATGGCGCAACCGAATTCGCCGGTGCGGTCGCCGGGTGGACGCTGCCGATGCACGAGCAGTGGTGGGATCGCAAGGTCGGCAGTACCGGGCGCGCCCTGGACGGCGTCGAGCTCCGGGTGACAGACGAGAACGGCAGTGAACTGCCGACCGGGCAGACCGGACGGCTCGAGGTCCGCACCGAGCAGACCGCGCAGGGCGGCACGGTGTGGGTGCGCACCAGTGATCTGGCCCGGATCGACGCGGACGGCTTCCTGTGGATCGAGGGGCGCGCCGATGACGCCATCATCCGCGGCGGCTTCAAGGTGCAGCCGGAGACGGTCCAGCGCGTGCTCGAAGCGCACGACGCGGTGCGGGAGGCAGCCGTCGCCGGTCTGCCCGATCCGCGGCTCGGCGCGGTGCCGGTGGCGGCGGTCGAAGTCGAACCCGGACGCACGCCGCCCGCGGTGGCCGAACTCGTCGCCCTCTGCCGTACTCAGCTGATGCCCTACGAAGTGCCCGCGCACATCCTCGTGCTCGACGCATTGCCGCGTACACCGTCGAGCAAGGTGAGCCGCGTGGAGCTACTGGACATCGTGCGAGCCCAGCTCGCCGAACGCACGACGGCCTGACCGCAACGATCGAGGAGGATCTGTGACGAGCACCGAGGACAAGCCCGCTGAACAGTTCGGTGTGCTGACCGACCAGGCGATCGAGCGGTCCCGCCGCCGTCTCGGCATACCGAATCCGCAGCGCAATCCGCCGCACAACTACCAGGTGACCTGGGATGGCGTGCGCCACTTCGCATTCGGCTACGGCGACGACAATCCGCTGTACTGCGATCCGGACTACGCGGCGCAGACCCGCTGGGGTTCGCTGATCGCGCCGCCGACCTTCCTCTACACGATGGGCGAGGATGCCGCGCCGAAGCCGGACGCCGAAACCAAGGCACTGCTGAAGGGTGACCCCTTCGCCGGGCTGGGCTCCTATCAGGCGGTAATGGAATTCGAGTGGTGGCAGCCGCTGCGCCTCGGTGACCGCAGCCGGGTGCTGCAGACCCAGGTCGGCGTCCAGCCCAAGCACAGCAGCTTCGGCGGCCGCACCGCGCACGTCACCCAGGATTACCTGTACACCAACGGATCCGGTGAGATGCACGCTGTGCGGCGCGGCACCTGGATCAATGCCGAGCGGCACACCTCGAGTAAGCGGGCCAAAGAGAAACTGGAGCAAACCCCTTATACACCAGCACAACTCGCCGAAATCGACGCGGCGTACGCGGCCGAGACCAGGTGCGGCGCCGAACCGCGCTACTGGGAGGACGTGGCGGTCGGCGAGGTGGTGCAGCCCAAGGTGAAAGGGCCGCTGACCACCACCGATGTGGTCGTCTGGCATCTGGGCTGGGGTATGCAGCTCACCCCGCCGGGCGCATTCAAGATCGCCGCGAATATCCGGCGCAAAGCCCCGGGCCTGTACCCGGCCAACGGGTTGAACATTCCGGATACCGTGCAGCGCCTGCACTGGGAACCCGCGCGGGCACAGGAACTCGGGCTGCCGAACTCCTACGACTACGGCGGCATGCGCGAGACCTGGCTGTGCCATCTGCTCACCGACTGGGTCGGCGACGACGGCTGGCTGTGGAAACTGCGCTGCGAGCACCGCAAATTCAATTACATCGGCGACACCACCTGGGTGCGCGGCACGGTCGTCGACAAGCGACAGGTGGACGGGCGCAACGAGATTCACCTCGAGGTGCGCTGCGAGAACCAGCGGGGTGAGATCACCACACCCGGTACCGCCGTCGTGCTGTTGCCGACGCGGGACCGCGCCGTCGAACTGCCCGCACCACCTGCCCCGGATCTGGACGGCATGGTGGCCCACGAACTGGCCCGGTTCAGCGTCAGCGGTTGATCCGGACCCGGCGGCCGGGACGCGGACAACGGAGTGGATAGCGTCCCGGCCGCCGAAACTTCAGTGGCGCTGCGGAATTCGGTCCGGCTGGAGGGTTCAGTGCCACCAAGGAGCGAGTGCGTCGAGGTGGCGGCGCATGCGGTGCCGGGCGATTCCGGCATCGCCCTGGACGATCGCGTCGAGGATGAGCTGGTGCACGTGCTCGACCTCCTCGGCGGCGGTGTCGCCGGGCAGCGGCTGATCATGTCCGGCCGCATGGCGGCGGAACAGTTCGGTGATGATCGACAGGAACAGCGAAAGTACCGGATTGCCTGCCATATCGGCCAACTCGGTGTGGAAGAGGTCGGCCTTGCGCGGGTCGTCGGCCGGACCCTCGGTCGGCCACCGGACCGCCGCCGCGAGACGTTGCGCCACTTCGTTATCGCCGTCGGCGTAGCGGGCGGTCACCCGGGCGACGATGCCGAGTTCGATGGCATTGCGGACGATTCGCAGATCGTCGGCGGTGACGCCTTCGTATTCGAGGAACAGCGCCATCGTGTCGATGCTGGCCTGCGGTTCGGGCTCGGTGACGACCAGTCCACCGCCCGGTCCGCGGCGCATCTGGGCGACCGCGTGGTATTCGAGTAGACGGACGGCCTCGCGCAGCACCGCTCGGCTGATCCCGTAGCGGGCGAGCATATCGGTCTCCGAGCCGAGCACCATACCGACCTGCCAGCCGCGCGCAGCGATATCGTCGTGGATCCTGGCGGCGACCACTTCGGCCAGCTTTGCCCGCGGCCCCTCGACCATTTCGGGCTCGATCACATTGCCCGCGACCCGCGGACCGCGACGCACCCGGTGCTTTTCGATCCAGGCGGCCACCGACTCCAGATGTGCGGTCAGATCCGTCTGCGCCCGCGCGCCGTCGCCATCGATGACCGCATCGATGATGGCCCGGTGCGCGATGCGTGAGGTCTCCTTGGAGCTCAGGATCTCTGCCTTCGAGAGCCTGCGTGAGGTATTCGCATATCGTGCGGTGAGGCGGGTCAGCACGTCGATGAACAAGTGCAGCACCGGATTTCCGGATAATTCGCCGAGCATGGGATGCAGCGGATCCTGGGACTGAACCCCGGGTTCGTCGGCGTGCCGGACCTCGTATTCGAGGGCCGTTCGCAAGGTATCGATACCCTCTTCGGTGATCCGTTCCGCGGCCAGCCCCGCCGCGATCGGCTCGAGCAATAACCGGGCCTGCAGCAGGTCCGACACACTGGTGCCGACGTACTCGAGGTAGATCACCATGGCTCGCGTCGCCGGGCCCGCATCAGGAGCGCAGACGAACAGGCCGCCATTGGGACCGCGCCGCATCTTGGCGACCTGGTGATGTTCGACCAGCCGCACCGCCTCGCGCAGCACCGCGCGGCTGACCCCGAAGCGTTCGCGCAGGTCCACCTCGGACCCCAAGGACTCACCGACCGGCCAGCCGCGGCGCATCACATCCGCCTCGATACGATGGGCGATCTGGGCCGCGAGTTTGCCGACCGGTGCGCCGGTCTCGACGGTGGTGAGGTCGGAGTCCTGCTCGCTGTCGGCGGGCTCGACGTCGACGGCAGTCACTATGGGCCAACTCCTCAATGCGGACTTTGCGGATCCTCAGTCTACTGGCCGGTTGGCCAAAAGTGCGTGCGACGTGCGGGGGAAAGTGGGTGAGTGACGAGATTAGGGCCACTGTTTGTCACTCACTCACCGGGCATCAAGCGCCCAGCATCTGCAATCCACCGCTGACCGCGATCAACTGGCCGGTCATATAGCGCGATCCCGGTCCGGCCAGGAATACCATGACCGGCCCGAGGTCGGCGTACGGATCACCGAGTTCGCCGCGCAGCGGGATGGTCTCCCGCAGGCGTTCGGCGAGCGCGGCCGAACCCGCGGGGCCGAGATGCTCCCGAAAGCGGTCGGTGCCGGGAGTCTCGACCGCTGGTGCGAGTGCGTTCACCGTGACGTCGAACCTTCCCCACGCCGCGGCCGCGGACCTGGTCCACGCCTGCACACCGGCCTTCGCGGCCGCGTAGTGCGGCGCGAGCGGATTTCCGCGAATCGCCTCGCCCGAACCGAGATTGATGATTCGCCCACCGGCGTCGCGCATGCGCTCGAACGCCGCCTGGTTGGTGAGGATCGTGGTCCGGAGATTGGCGTCGAGGACGAAATCGAACTCGTCCTCGGTCAGCTTCTCCGGGGTGCTGGGCTGCCAGACGCCCGCCGCGTTCAGCAGGATGTCGAGTCCGCCGAGGATCGCGGTCGCCGATTCGAAGGCGGCGTCGACGGAAGCGCGGTCGCGCGCATCGCAGGACAACCAGTCGCAGCGCCCCTTCAACTCGTCCGGCGGCGGCGTGTGGTGGAAGAGACCGACGACACTGGCGCCGGCGTCCAGGAATGCGGCAACGGCCGCGGCGCCGACTCCGGTGGCCGCACCGGTCACCACGGCGCGGCGGCCGGTGAGTGGGCGGCCCGCCGATACCTGCTCGGGCTCGAGGGTCGTACTCATCGCGGATCCTTTCATTTGATAAGGAGTATACTCTTTTGAGTGTTCGATCAAGATGTATCGCGGAGAATGGCGCGAATCCTAGGTTGAACAGTGGGTTAGAGTGGCCCCATCGCGAGGTCGTGGTGCCCGACGATGAGGAGTAGATAGCGATGCAGCTGGAGTCCACGCCGGAACTCGAAGCGTTCCGGAAGAAGGTGCGGGCATTCGTCGCCGAGCACGCGCCGGGAATCAAGACCCACACCGGTGTGCGCGCGCCCGAACCCGAACTCATGCCCGCCATCCGCGAGTGGACCGCGAAGCTGTTCGACGCGGGCTTCCTCGGCATCAACTGGCCCGCCGAATACGGTGGTCGGCCCGACGCGCATCCGCTCGAACCGTTCATCGTCGTCGAGGAGATCACCCGCGCCCGCACCTGGCAGCCGATCGGCGCGGCCGCGCTCGCCTCGGCCGCGGTGATCGACTTCGGCACCGACGAGCAGCGGGCGCGCTTCCTGCCCCGCATCCGCACCGGCGAAGACGTATGGTGCCAGCTGTTCAGTGAGCCGGGTGCGGGCAGTGATCTGGCGGCATTGCAGACGCGGGCGCGGCTCGAGGGTGAAGGCGATGACGCGGTATTCGTCATCGACGGCCAGAAGGTCTGGACCACCAACGGGCAGCACGCCGATATGGGATATCTGCTCGCGCGCACCGACCGCGATGCACCGAAACACAAGGGCATCACGGCATTTGCGCTCGATATGCGCAGTCCGGGCGTCGACATCCGGCCGCTGCGCGAGATCACCGGTACCACCGATTTCAACGAGGTATTCCTCGACGGTGTCCGGATTCCGGTGGCGAATGTGATCGGTCGGGTGGACGACGGCTGGCGAGTGGCGATGAGCAGCCTCGGACACGAGCGCTCCGGCGTGGCCGCGCGCGGGGTGGAGTTGTTCGCCGCGCTCGACGATCTGTTGCGGCTGGCCGGGGCGACATCGGTCGGCGGCGGGCCCGCACTGGAGGATTCCGCCACGCGGCAGGCGATCGGTGAGCTCGCCACGCGGGTGTATGTCAACGCGGCAATGGTCGGCCTCGCCCAATCCCGGATGCTGCATCACACCGAACAGCCCGCCGACGCCCCGATCGGGAAGATCTTCTTCAGCGAACTCAATTACGACCTGGTCGAATTCGGGATGCGGCTGCAGGGCACGGACGGGCTACTGACCGAGGCCGACCCGGATGCGGTGGCGGCGGGCTGGTGGCAGGACGCGCACCTGTATTCGCGTGCCTACACGATCGCCGGTGGTGCGAACGAGATCCTGCGGACACAGGTCGCGGAGCGGGGATTGGGGCTACCCCGGGAATCCCGGTGACAACCAGCGAGATCCGGACGCTGATTTCGGAGATCGAGCGCGGCGCCGCCGAGCACGGGGGAGTGCCGGTGGTTTTCGCCGGAACCGAGCGGACGGTTTCGACGACACTCTGTGCGTTGGTCTCCGACGCGACGCGGGTGGCGGGTGCGCTGCAGGGGCTCGGGGTGGGGCCGGGCGACATCGTCGCGGTGCAGCTGCCGAACTGGTACGAGGGCGCGGTCGCGCAGACAGCCGTCACACTGTGCGGTGCGGTGCTGCTGCCGATCGTATTGAGTTACCGCACAAGGGAACTCGGCTTCATACTCCGGTGGTCCGGGGCGTGTGTACTCGTGGTGCCCGGTGTCCGTCGCGGTCGCGATCATGCGGCAATGATCGCGAGCCTCGGAGAACTGCCTGGGCTACGTGTTGTCGTGGTGGATGAGCAGGCGGCGGAGGGGATGATCCCGTTCGGTGATCTCACCGACCACCCCTACCTGCGCCCCGAGGTGCGCCCGTCGGATCGTGCGTTGCTCGTCTTCACATCGGGGACGACGGCCGATCCGAAGGGCGTACAGCACTCGCATGCGTCACTACTGGCCGAGCTGGATTCGCAACTGACACTGCGTGAAAGCGGGCACGCGGCACGGCATCTGGCGTTGTTCCCCGCCGGACACGTCGCCGGACTGCTCGGGCTACTGCGCATCGTGATCCACGGCGACGAGACCGTCGTACTCGATGCCTGGCAGGCCGCCCGGGCAGCCGCGCTGGTCGACGAATACGCCCTGACGTCCGGTGTCGGCGCACCGATATACCTTTCCGGACTGCTCGACGAACGCGACCGCGGCACCGCCTCCCTCACGACATTGCGTGAGTTCCTCGTCGGCGCCGCCGGGGTAGCGCCCGCGCTCATAACCCGTGCCGATCGCGCCGGTATCGCCGCATTCCGTTCCTACGGTTCCAGCGAGCATCCCACCATCAGTTCGGGGCGACCGTCGGATCCGCTGATCAAGCGGGCCAACACCGACGGCCGCGTGACCCATGGCAACCAGGTGCGCCTCGTGGACGCGGACGGCATGGATGTGCCGGAGGGGGAGATCGTCACCCGTGGCGGCGAGCTGTTCCTCGGCTACACCGACCCGGAACTGGACGCCGCGGCGTTCCTGCCGGGCGGCTGGTTCCGCACCGGCGATATCGGCCGCCTCGACGCCGACGGCTATCTGACGATCACCGACCGCAAGAAGGACATCATCGTTCGCGGCGGGGAGAACATCTCCGCGAAGGAGGTCGAGGACGTCCTCGCACAGCATCCGGCGGTGGCCGAGGCGGTCGCGGTGGGCTTACCGGATGAGCGCTACGGCGAGCGGGTCTGTGCCGTTGTCGTGCTGCGCGCGGATTGCGCACTGGATCTCGACGAAATCGGAAGGCATTTCGCCCGAACCGGTTCGGCACGGCAGAAGACACCCGAGCGGCTCGTCATCGTCGACGAACTGCCTCGAACGGCCGCGGGCAAGGTGCAGAAGTTCGTGCTGCGCGAACGGATGCGCGGCCAGCGGTAGCCGCGCATCCGCCCGCCATCAGCTGGTGGCGTCAGAACGAGTACGGGCCGAACCGGCCCCACGCGATCACGGCGGCAAGTACGAACAGCACCACGCTGGGCGCGATTTCGGCCCATTCGCTGCGGCGCGCGTGCGTCAGGGCGGCGCCGATCATGATGATCGCGACGCCGACCGCGGCGATCGGGGTGAGTACCGGGACGATTCCGGTGAGCGCTGGCAGCACGAGGCCGAGTCCGCCCACCACCTCGACCGCGCCGATCGCCTTCACCTGCTGGTCGGTGAAGCTTTCGACCCAGGACATTTTGGCGGCGAGTTTTTCGCGCGGCTGGGCGAGTTTCGTGGCGCCGGCGGCCACCAAGACCACGGCCAACAGGCCCTGGAGGATCCAGAGGAAGACGTTCATCGAGAACTCCTAGTCCAATCGCTCGACCGGAGGGCGGTGAGCGGGCAAACGCGAACAGAATCAAAAGCGGACTTTACCCCGCTTTCATTCCCGGCGGTAACTTGGAACTCGTGGAACCGACTGCGCTACACCTCGGCCTGCCGCGTAACGAACGCGGCGATGCCGCACGTAATCGACGACATCTGCTGGATGTGGCGCGCCAATTGGTCGACGAACTCGGCGTCGAAAAAGTCACGATGGATGGATTGGCCGAACGTGCCGGACTCGGCAAGGGAACGGTATTCCGCCGATTCCGGACCAAGGCGGGCATCTTCCACGCCCTGATGGACGAGGACGAAAAAGCCTTCCAGCAATCGGTACTGTCGGGCCCACCGCCACTGGGCCCCGGCGCCGACCCGATCCAGCGATTGATCGCCTACGGCCGAGCTCGCCTGGACTTCCTGTTCGACCATATCGCGATCGCCCGCGCATCCCTGGACGCCAACCAGCCGATCCCGGTCGGCGCGGCCACCATCTCCCAATTCCACGTCCGCATGCTGCTGAACCAGGCGCGCGTGGACAGTCCGGACACCGATGTCCTCGCCATTCAGTTGACTGCGGCTTTGGAAGCCCCCGTCCTGCTCTACCTGCACGCCACGACCGCGGCCGATACCGCCCATGCGCGAAAGCAATTGGCTGATGGTTGGGAGCGACTGGTCGAACGGATCGTCACCCGAACCCGGTGGACGCCAGGGTGATTCGATAGCCGACTCGCTCGGAGAACCTCTCCGCGTTCCGGTAGACCGTTCGATCAGTTGCCGCGCGGATTCCGGCGATCCTTGATCCGAAGCGTCGATTAAGGATACTCTAATTTCGCAGGTGGCGAGCCGCGCGGTGCTGACGCACTACGAAACCACTGCACCGCAGGTAATTCCGGTCGGACTTCGTCGCACCGGTGGCGAAACTACTGTCGCACGATATCGACTGCCGGGTCCAGGTGACCATGCTGGATCAAGGGTGCGGCAAAGCTGAACCGGGACAACGGAACCGAACAATCAGGAGCGAGCGATGCGGCTCACAACACTGGCGGCGGAGCTGGCGGACAAGCCCGCGATCATCATGGGCGGTTCGGGTGCCGCACTCACCTACCGCGACCTCGAGGCCAGGTCCAACCGGATCGCGCGGATGTTCAGGGCGCGCGGTTTGCGCACCGGCGATCACATCGCCTTGCTGTTCGACAACACGATCGACATGTTCCCGATCGTGTTCGCCGCGCAGCGGTCGGGCCTGTTCTACACCCCGGTGAATTGGCATCTGTCCGAGTCCGAGGCGATCTACATCGTCGAGAATTGCGAAGCCCGCGTTCTGCTTTCCGCGCCGGCCCTGGAGGATTCGGCCGCGGCAATCGGCCGTGCGCTGCCCGGTCTCGAGCGGATCGTCACCGGCGACATATCCGGGGTGCGGAGCCTCGACAACGCGATCGCGGGCTGTCCCGTCGACCCGATCGAGGACGAGACCGAGGGCTACTACATGTTTTACTCGTCCGGCACGACCGGCCGCCCGAAGGGCGGCCTGCCCGAGATCTCCGGGCTGCCCTTCGGCGCGGGATTGCCGATCGACCACCGGATGGCCGCCGCCTTCGGCTTCGACCGGGACACCGTCTATCTCAGTCCCGGCCCGCTCTATCACGCCGCGCCGCTCGCGTGGACTATCGGCACCATTCGCAATGGCGGAACAGCCGTGGTGATGGAGAAATTCGACGCCGAGCACGCACTGCGGTTGATCGAACGGCACGGCGTAACCCACGGCCAGTTCGTGCCGACCATGTTCGTGCGCATGCTCAAACTCCCCGAAACGGTGCGAGCGCGCTACGACGTATCCGGTCTGCGCGCGGTCGTGCACTCCGCTGCCCAATGCCCGGTCGAGGTGAAAGAGCGGATGATCGACTGGTTCGGTCCGAAGCTGGTGGAGTTCTACGGTGGCACCGAGGGCACCGGATTCTGCATGATCGACACCCCGACCTGGCTGACCCACAAGGGCTCGGTCGGCAAACCACTGCGCGGCATCCCGCACATCTGCGACGACGGCGGCAACGAACTGAAGCCTGGCGAGATCGGAACGATCTGGTTCAGCGACGCCGGGCAATTCTCCTACCACCGCGACCCGGACAAGACGGCGAGCGCATACAACGACAAAGGCTGGAATACCCTCGGCGACCTCGGATACGTAGACGAGGAGGGCTACCTCTACCTTTCCGGCCGCCGCACAGACCTGATCCTCTCCGGCGGCGTCAACATCTACCCCCGAGAAATCGAAGACGTACTGACCCTGCACCCCGCAGTCGACGACGTAGCCGTAATCGGCATCCCCGACACCGAATTCGGCCAACGCGTCCACGCCGTCGTCCAACCCGCCGCCCCAGCCACCCCGGGCCCGGACCTCGCCGCAGCCCTGATCGCCTACTGCCGCGAACATCTCGGCCACTACAAATGCCCGAAATCGGTCTCGTTCGAACTCGTCCCCCGCCTCCCCAGCGGCAAGATCCTGCGCCGCGAACTGATGAAGGCGTATGAGAAGGGGGCGAAGTCCTAGCCTCGGCGCTGGTCGTACATCGCCCGAAACCCTTACGCGCGTTGGGCGATCCGGGCACCGTCATTGCCGGTCGATGGCATGTGAACCTCTGACAGCAACGACGCTCGAGCGGAGGTGACCAACGACGGTGCTGACGGCCGCCAATTCGTCGACTATGCCCGTTTCAGCAGCATCGCCCCGGAAGGGACACCGCCTCCTGCGGTTACCACCGCAACTCGCGCGTCATCGACCTGACGGCCATGGGCGGCGCCGCGCAGTTGCAGCATTGCCTCGCGGACGAACCCGTAGCCATGGAGGCGGCCGGCCGAGAGTTGTCCGCCGTGGGGGTTGAGGGGGAGGGGGCCGTCGAGGGCGATGGTTTTGCCGCCCGCGATGAAATCGGTTGCCTCGCCGGGGCCGCAGAAGCCGAGACCCTCGATCCAGGACAGGGCGTTGAAGGTGAAGCCGTCGTAGAGGAGGGCGACGTCTACGTCGGCGGGGGTGAGGTCGGTGCGGGTCCAGAGGTGGGCCGACGGGCCGCGGGACTGCGGGGTGTGGGTCAGGGTGTCCTGGTCCCAGCTGAGCCGCTCCAGGATCGCGGTGCCGACGGCCTCGACCAGCACTGGTGGGTGCGGGCGGTCATCGGTGGTCTCGATGGCCGAGACCACCACCGCGATGGCGCCGTCGCACGGGATATCGCAGTCGTAGAGACCGAAGGGGGTGGTCACCATGCGGGCATCGAAGTAGTCGTCGATGGTCAGCGGGTCGCGGTAGAGGGCCTCCGGGTTGCGCACCGCGCCCGCGCGTGCGGTGACCGCGATGGCACCGAGCGCTTCGCGCCCGACGCCGTAGCGGTGCAGGTAGTGCGAGGCGTTGCAGCCGATCCACTGGGCAGCCGACATGGCACCGAAGGGCGCTCGAAACTCCATCATTCCGCTCGCACGGCCACCGTCTGGATGCCACTCACCAGACCGCAGCAGCGCGCTGTGCGACGCCTCCCAGACCGTGCGGAAGCACAGCACATGCCGACACAGCCCGGCCGCGACCGCGAGCATGGCGGCGGTGATCGAGCCGATCTGCCCCGGTACCTCGCGCGCACCGTTGACCCAGGTCGGAGTCAGCTGCAGCGCCTCGGTGAGGGCCGTGATGCCGCCTTCGCTCATACCGCCGGGGACCGCTCCCGGATAGGTGGACAGCCCGTCGATCTCGCTCAGGTCGAGTCCGGCGTCCGCCACCGCGGCCAGGCAGGCGTCGACGGTCAGTGAGATCGGGTCGACCATGAGTCGTCGGCCCACTTGCGACTGCCCGACCCCGGTGAGTGCGACCTTGTCCTCGTACTTGCGTGGGGAAGCCATGGGCCGCAGCGCATTTCGGACCTCGCGCGGCTCGGGTAACGGCCCCGGCCCTTCGGCCGCTTCGGTTTCTGCGTCCGGTTCGAACAGGGGAAGGTACAGATCATCGACCTGTTCGAAACGCGCCCGCACCCGCATTCCGATGTGCACTTCGTCCGGCTCGCAACCGACGATATTGGTGGTCAGCCGCGCCCGATCGTCCTCGGCGAGCGCGACCACCGCTACTACGTACGGCGGCGGGAACTTCGGCAACCACGTCTGGTGGTTCACGCTGAACCCGACGACCACCGCCTTCCCGGAGGTCGGCGCGAGCGACACCGCCCGCCCGCGACAGGACGGGCACACCGGCATCGGTGGATGGAAGAACCGCCCGCAGTCGGCGCAGTGCGAAATCCTGAGGACGCCGTCGGCACCGGATCGCCAGAACTCGGCGCTCGCGAGTGTCGGTTGCGGTAGCGGGCGATCCGGGGCGGACATGATGTGGGATACCTCGAATTTCAGCGGAGCAGTTCGATAATGGTCGCGTTGGCGGTGCCGCCGCCCTCGCACATGGTCTGCAGTCCGTACTGCAGGTTCTCGCGCCGCAGCTGCGCGAGCAGCCGCGTCATCAGGATGGCACCCGAGCCACCGAGCGGGTGGCCGACACCGATCGCACCGCCGAGCGGGTTGAGCCGTTTGGCGTCGGCACCGGTTTCGGCGAGCCAGGCCAGCGGCACCGGCGCGAACGCCTCGTTGACCTCGAACGCACCGATATCGTCGATGGACAGTCCGGCCTTGCGCAGCACCTTCTCCGTCGCCGGGATCGGCCCGGTCAGCATCAGGATCGGGTCCGCGCCGCTCACCGCACCGGAGTGATAGCGCGCGATCGGTGTCAGACCGAGTTCGCGTGCCCGTTCGGTGGTCGTAATGAGCAGTGCGGCCGCACCGTCGGCGATCTGGGACGAATTGCCCGCGTGGATCGCGCCGTCGGGTTTGAACGACGGTTTCAGCCCGGCCAGCTTCTCTGCGGTGGTGCCACGGCGCAGTCCTTCGTCCACGGTGAACTTGGTCCCGTCGACCTCGATCGGCACGATGTGGTCGTCGAAGACGCCTTCGTCGATCGCCGCGGCCGCCTTGGCGTGCGAGCTCGCCGCGAACTCGTCGAGCTGGGTGCGGGTGAAGCCCCACCGTTCGACCATCAACTCGGCGCTGATGCCCTGGTTGAAGTCGAAGTTGTCATAGCGGGCCAGCACGGCGGGTCCGTACGGCTGCCCTGTGGTCCGGTGCGACCCGAGCGGAACGCGGGTCATCGTTTCCACACCACCGGCGACCACCAGGTCGTATTGCCCGGCCATGACGGCGTGCGCCGCGGAGTCGACGGCCTGCTGGCTGGAGCCGCAGGCGCGGTTGATCGTCACTCCGGGCACATGTTCCGGCCATCCGGCCGCGAGAACCGCGAACCGGCCGATATTGCTCGACTGGTCGCCGATCTGAGTGACACAGCCCCAGACCACATCGTCCACGGTGGCGGGATCGATCCCGTTGCGCTCCACCAGCGCATTGAGCACCTTCGCGGACAGATCGGCCGCGTGTACCGGCCCGAGCGTGCCGTTGCGCTTACCGATCGGGGTGCGGACCGCATCAACGATGACGGCGTCTCTCATATGGACCTCCTCAGTCCTGCGGGTCGGCACGGTGGCGACCCGGTCTGGTGTTGGTTGCCTCTTGGCTCGCCTGCCTGGCGGCACCGCTGTGCACGAGTTCGTCGCCGCTGCCGATACCCCAATCCTGGAATACCGCGCGGGTGTCGGCGCCGATGGCCGGCGCGGTCGCGCCGAGTCGCGCCGGGGTGGCCGAAAACCGCGGTGCCGCAGCGGGTTGGACCACACCGTCTCGGGTGACAACACTGCCGCGTGCGGCCAGATGCGGATGGGCTGCCGCCTCGGTGAGGCCGAGGATAGGAGCGACGCAGGCGTCGGTCCCTTCGAACAACTGAGCCCATTCGTCGCGGGTGCGCTCGGCGAATCGTTCGGCCAACATAATTCGCAGCTTCGGCCAGGTCGATCGGTCGTGCTGTTGTTCCGGGTCGATGTCGAGGTCGAGCAGCTCGATCAGCTGCCGGTAGAACTTTGCCTCCAGCGCACCGACCGCCATGTGCCGACCGTCTTTGGTCTCGTAGACGGAATAGAACGGCCAACCGCCGTCCAATTGATTGACCCCACGCTCGTCGGTCCACGCACCACGCGCGAGTTTGGCGAAGGTGCTCGCGAGCAGATGCGCGGTGCCGTCCACGATGGCCGCGTCGACTACCTGGCCGCGGCCGGTCCGCTCGACGGCGTACAGCGCGGCAAGCACCCCGATCACCAGATAGCAACCGCCGCCTCCGAAATCGCCGACCAGATTGAGTGGGATCTGCGGTGGTCCGCCCGCGGACCCGATCGCACTCAGCGCCCCCGTGAGGGCGATATAACCGATATCGTGCCCGGCCGCGGCGGCCAGCGGGCCGTCCTGACCCCAACCGGTCATCCGGCCGTACACCAGCCGGGGGTTGCGAGCCAGGCATTCGTGCGGCCCGATACCGAGACGTTCGGTGACGCCGGGACGAAATCCTTCGATCAATACGTCGGCACGCTCGATCAGGTCGAGCAGTGCGGCCGGACCCGACGGGTGCTTGAGATCGAGCACCACCGACCGCTTCCCGCGATCGGTCACATTGGTCGGGCCGCTCGCGTCCGGCTCATCGGCGCGTTCCGGCCGATCCACCCGGACGACCTCGGCCCCGAGATCGGCGAGGAACATCCCGGCGAAGGGACCGGGGCCGATGCCGCCGAGCTCGACGACCCGGCAGCCCGCCAGCGGTCCGCCGGACATCAGCGACCTTTCCAGATCGGTGCCCTCTTTTCCGCAAAGGCGGTGGCACCTTCGACGGCGTCGGCGGAGGAGAACACCGGCTGTGCGATGTCGACCTGCTTGGCCCAGCCCTCCTCCAGGGTCCAGTCGGCACTGGAACGGGCGATCTCTTTGGTCGCCGCGACGGCCAAAGGTCCGTTCGCCGTAATCGTTTCGGCGAGCGCCAATGCGCCCTCGAGCGCGCCGCCGTCCTCGGTGAGCCGGTTGACCAGGCCGACCTCGGCCGCCCGCTCGGCGCTGATCGGATCACCGGTCAGCAGCAACTCCAATGCGATCGCGAACGGCACCCGCCGCGGCAGCAGCAGCGCGGCACCGCCACGCGCGACCAGCGACCGCTTCACCTCGGGCACCCCGACGCGCGCGGTGCGGGCCGCGACCACGAGATCGCAGGCCAGCAGCAGTTCGAAGCCGCCGGCGACGGCCCAACCCTCGACCGCGGCGATCAGCGGTTTGCGCGGCGGCGTCATCGTGATCCCGCACAGGCCGCGGCCCTCGATCGCGGGACTCTCACCGCGCAGCCACGCCTTCAAATCCATACCGGACGAGAATGTCCCCCCGGCGCCGGTGAGCACGCCCGCCCATAACTCGTCCGACTGGTCGAGCTCGTCGACCGCGGCGGCCACCCCGGCCGCGACGCCGGCATTGAGCGCGTTCTTCGCCGTCGGGCGATTGATCGTTATGACCTGGACCGCGCCACGGCGCTCCACAAGCACTTCGTCCGACACATCTTCTCCTTCGCACTGGCCGTCGATCGGCGCCGCTCTCGGGCCGTTCGATTCAGAACAGTATACTTAATTTGGCTAATTTTCCGAATGAATGCGTATACTGAATTCGTCGCGGCGGCCCTTGGCGGCTATGGCGACGCGCTCGCTACGAGGAGGTAACCGGATGCGCCGGACGCTGTTCACCCAGGACCATGAGGACTTCCGTCTTCTGGTCCGCGACTACCTCGCCCGCGAGGTGGTCCCGGAGTACGAGCAGTGGCGCGACGCGGGCCTGGTGCCCCGTGAACTGTTCACCTCGCTGGGCAAACTCGGCATCATCGGCACCGCCATTGCGGAGGAATACGGCGGCGGGGGTCAGGACGACTACCGCTACAACGTGGTGCTCCAGGAGGAGTGCGCGCGGGCGGGCGTGACGCTCGGTGGCCTGCGCACCCACCTCGACATCGTCGTCCCGTACTTCCTGGGCTTGGCCGACGACGCCCAGCGGTCCCGCTGGTTCCCCGGACTGGCCTCGGGGGAGCTCTACACCGCGATCGCCATGAGCGAACCGGGTACCGGTTCGGATCTGGCGGGTGTCGCGACCAAGGCGGTTCGCGACGGCGACCACTACGTACTCAACGGAGCCAAGACCTTCATCACCGGTGGCTACCACGCCGACCTGGTCATCGTCGTCGCACGGACCAGCACCGATCCGGACAATCGCCGCGCAGGCCTTTCCCTGCTGGTGGTGCAGAAGGGTATGCCGGGCTTCACCGTCGGACGCAAACTCGACAAACTCGGTCTCACCGTGCAGGACACCGTCGAGCTGTCCTTCGCCGATGTGCGCGTCCCCGTCGCCAATCTGCTCGGCGCGGAAGGTGAGGCATTCTCCTACCTCGGCCGCAATCTGGCGCAGGAGCGGCTGGCCATCTCGGTCGGCGCGGTCGCGCAGGCCAGGGCCGCGCTCGAGATGACCATCACCTACGTCCGGGACCGGACCGTATTCGGTAAACCGGTCGCGCACTTCCAGAACACCAAATTCGAACTCGCGGCCATCGCCGCCGAGGTCGAGGCCGCCCAGACCATGCTCGACGCGGCCATCACGGCATTGGTCGCCGGCGAGTTGAGTCCCGTCGACGCGGCCAAGACCAAGCTGTTCTGCACCGAGATGCAGGGCCGTGTGGTCGACCGCTGCCTGCAATTGCACGGCGGCTACGGCTACATCCTCGAATCTCCGATCGCCCGGCTCTACGCCGACGCGCGGGTGAGCCGCATCTACGGCGGCACCAGCGAGGTCATGAAGACCATCATCAGTAAATCCCTTGGCTTATAAGGAGTTTGGTATGCACATCGACGGTTCCTCGGCACTGGTCACCGGCGGCGCCTCCGGGCTCGGTCTGGCCACCGCGCGTCGGATCATCGACCGTGGCGGGCGCGTCGTCCTCGCCGACATCTCCGAGGAGCAGGGCGCCAAGGCCGTCGCCGAACTCGGCGACGCGGCACAGTTCGTTCGCGCGGACGTGACCGACGAGGCCGAGATCTCCGCCGCCCTCGATGCCGCCGAAAAGAGCGGTCCGTTGCGTTTCGTCGTGCACTGCGCCGGCCGCGGCGGCGACCGGGTCCGGATCATCGACCGCGACCGCACCCCTGGTGACTTGGCGACCTTCGCCGAGGTCGTGCGGATCAATCTGATCGGCACCTACAACGTGCTGCGCCTGGCCGCCGCCCGCATGGCGGCGAACGAAATCGTCGACGGCGACCGCGGTTCCATCGTTCTCACCGCATCGGTCGCCGCATTCGACGGCCAGATCGGGCAGACCTCCTACACCGCCTCCAAGGCGGGCGTGCACGGTATCACCTTGGTCGGGGCCCGGGATCTGGCCAGCTGGCAGATTCGGGTGAACACCATCGCGCCGGGCATTATGGACACCCCGATGCTCGCCCGGCTGCGCCAGGACATCCGCGAAAGCCTGGCCGCCACCGTGCCGCATCCCAAGCGTCTCGGTGAGGGCGACGACTACGCCCGTCTCGCCGTCGAGATGCTGGAGAACCCCTACCTCAACGGCCAGACCATCCGGCTCGACGGCGCCATCCGCATGGCCCCGCGCTGACCGCCGCATCGATCGCAACCATGGAGGAGCCAGGTGACTCTCACGTTCACCGAGGAGCAGGTCGAGACCGATGAGGAGTTCCGTGCACGCCTGCGGGCGTTCCTGACCGACCATCATCCCGGCCGTCGGCCCAAGGATCCGGCCGCGCGGCCGGCCTGGCAGAAGGCGTGGCTGGCAACGCTTTTCGACGCCGGATACGCCGGTCCGAGCTGGCCGCGGGAATACGGTGGGATGGGCCTGAGCTTCGGCCGTCAGGTGATCTATCAGGAGGAGTACGCGCGGGCCCGGGTCCCGGGTCCGCTGGGGACCGGGCTCGGCATCGCCGCACCGACGATCATCAAATACGGCACGGCCGAGCAGAAGCAGCGCTTCCTGGCTCCGATGTTGCGCGGCGACATGGTTTGGGCGCAGGGCTATTCCGAGCCGGGCGCCGGATCGGATCTGCCCGCGCTGCGCACCTCGGCGCGGCTCGAGGGCGGCGGCCCCGATGATCCCGACGCGGCATATGTGGTCAACGGGCAGAAGGTGTGGAACAGCGCGGCCGATATCGCCGACATCATCTTCACCCTGGTCCGCACCGGTCCGCCGGGCTCGCGGCAGGAGGGGATCAGCTATCTGCTGATCGATGCGCATGCGCCCGGCGTGAGTGTGCGGCCGCTGCGAGACCTGACCGGAGACGCGCATTTCTGCGAGATCTTCTTCAGTGATGTGCGGGTGCCGGTCGCCAACCGGATCGGCACGGAGAACGGCGGGTGGCCGCTGGTGCGCACCAGCCTGGGCCATGAGCGCGCGGCCGGGGCGATGAACCAGGCGGCGATGTATCGCCGGGTACTCGACGAGCTGATCGAGCTGGCGCACGAGCGCGGGGCGACCGCGGACCCCCTGGTGCGTGATCGATTGGCGGACTTCGAGATCCGGGTATCGATCATGCGGCTGACGGGCATGCGCACGATCGCCGACATCATGGCCAAGGGGGAGCCCGGGCCCGCGTCGTCCACATCGCGGTTGTTCATCGTGACCTTCGAACAGGACCTGCACGAATTCGCCGTCGATATGCTCGGCGCCTACGGTGTGCTCGGTCGGCGCGATCCGCACGCCGTGCAGCGTGGCCGCTGGGTGTGGGGCTTTCTGCGCACCCGGGCCTCGACGATCGGTGCGGGAACCGCGGAGATCCAACGCAATACCATCGCCGAACAGGTGCTCGGCCTGCCACGCGATCCGGCGATGCCGTCGGTTGGGCGGACCCGATGAGGGCGGCGCGCTGCACCGAATACGGTGCGCCCGGCGGACTCTCGGTCGTCGAGCTCGACGATCCCCAGCCCGGTCCCGGCGAAGTCTTGATCCGGGTGCATGCCGCCGCGGTCAACTACCCGGATGTGCTGGTCATCGCGAACAAATATCAGGTATCGGCACCGCTGCCTTTCACACCCGGCAGTGAATTCGCCGGTGTCATAACGGCTTTGGGGCCAGGTGTGACGGGTCCGCCGGTGGGTTCGCCGGTGGCCGGAGCCGCGTTCACCGGTGCGTTCGCCGAACAGATCGTGGTGCCCGCCGCGGGTTTGCGCCCGATTCCGGACGGTCTCGATATGGTCCACGCCGCCGCATTCCACGTCACCTACGCCACCGCTTACCACTCGCTGGTCACCATCGGCGAGGGAAAAGCGGGGGAGTGGGCGGTCGTGCTCGGCGCCGCGGGCGGGGTCGGCTCGGCCACGGTCGATGTCGGCACCCGGCTGGGGTTGCATATCGTCGCGGCCGCGTCGAGCGAGGATCGGCTCGTGGTCGCGCGCAAACTCGGTGCCGAGGCCGGAATCGATTATGTCCGTGAGGATCTGAAGAAGCGGTTGCGCGAAGTGACCGGCGGCGAAGGTGTCCATCTGGTGATCGATCCGGTCGGCGGTGACTACTCGGAGGCCGCCCTGCGCGGACTGCGGCGCGGTGGCCGGTTCGTCACGGTCGGTTACGCCGACGGGAAGATTCCCAGCATTCCGCTGAATCTCGTACTGCTCAAAGAAGCGACCGTGCGGGGTTTCGAGATTCGGATGTTGCGGCAGTACGCCAAAGATGCTGTGGCAGAGGGTGATCGCGCGCTCGCCGCGATGGTGCGCGACGGGATGCGTCCACTCGTCTCCCACGTCCATCCACTCACCGATATCGCCACCGCGTTGACCGACGTGGCCGAACGCCGCACCACCGGAAAGATCGTGCTCGATATGACCGCTGGCTGAACTGCATCGCACAGGGGGTGGCACCACCGTGCCACCCCCTGTCGAAGCGGTCACGCCGTGCGGGCGTCGGCGCGGGTTTCCACGATGTCGGCCAGAGCATTCATCGCATGACCCGCGACGATGCCGCCGTCGACCGGCAATACCGTGCCGGTGATATAGCCGGACCGATCACCGGCGAGGAAGACGGTGGCCTCGGCGATATCGGTGGCCGAGCCGTCCCGTCGCAGCGGCCGGATGGTCTTGATGGCCTCGCGCAACTGCTGGGTCATATCCTCGCCGCCGACGAGATGGGCGAGTGTGCTGCCCATGATCGGGGTCGGAATCGCCCCCGGCGCAATGCAATTCACCCTGATTCCATAACCGGCGAGGTCGATGGCGGCGCATTTGGTGAAGTGGATGACTCCGGCCTTCGCCGCGCGATAGGTCGCCTCGCCCGCGCCCGCTCGGATGCCGCCGATGGAGGTGGTATTGATGATCGAGCCGCCGCCGTTGGCGGCCATATGCCGGGCCGCGTGCTGGGTGCCGAGCATGACGCCGAGCAGGTCGACCGCCATCACACGGTGGAATTCGTCGAGCGGATCGTCGAGGAAGTGCGGGTACATAGCAGTCGGAACGCCCGCGTTGTTCAGCATGATGTGCAGTCCGCCGAATTGCGCCACGGTGTCGGCGATCAGCTCTTCGAGCTGCGCGGAATCCGCGACGTCGGTCTGCTTGAACAGCACCTCCGGCCCGTACTCTGCGGCCACGGCGGCACCCTGTTCGGAGTTGATATCGGCGATGACGACGCGGGCGCCCTCTTCGACGAATTTGTCGACGGTCGTGCGCCCGATTCCCGATGCGCCGCCGGTGACGATGGCAACCTTGCCGGTGAGTTCATTTGTCATGGTGATCAATGCCTTTCGTGCGCTACCAGGTGACCGGTAGTGCGTGGACGCCGTGGGCGAAGTGGTCTTCTTTGAATTCGATGTCGTCGAAGGTGGCGGCCAGTCGCAGGGTGGGGATGCGGCGGTAGAGCGTGCCGTAGACGACCTGCAGTTCCACCCGGGCCAACTGCTGCCCGACGCACTGGTGGATGCCGAACCCGAAGGCGTGATGTTGGCGCGCCTGTCGGTGCAGGTCGAGCGATTCGGGTTCGGGGAAGACATCCGGATCCCAATTGGCTACCGGCAGCGGCACGACGATGCCGTCGCCTGCGCGGATGACCTCGCCGCCGACTTCGATGTCTGCCACCGCGATTCGACGCAAACCGTGCTGGGCGATGGACAGATAGCGCAGCATCTCCTCGACGCCGCCCGCGATGACCTTCGGATCGTCGCTGTCGCGGAATACCGCCAGCTGCTCCGGATTCTGCAGCAGCGCCAGGGTGCCGAGGGCGATCATATTCGCGCTGGTGTCGTGTCCGGCGATGAGCAGTACGACGCCCATCTGCGCGGCCTCGTGCACGGTGACCTCCCCGGCCGCGACCCGCTCGGCGAGCTCGGAGATCCAGCCTTCGCCGGGGGAATCCATGCGTGCGGTGATGAGCGCGGCGAGGTATTCCAAAATTTCCGTCGCCGAGCGCGCATTCTCTTCCGGCGTGGCATTGCGGTCGACGGCGACGCCCGCGTGCCGGTGGAAGAACTCCTTGTCTTCATAAGGGACGCCGAGCAATTCGCAGATCATCAGCGACGGCAGGGGCAGCGCGAGCGCGGTGACCAGATCGGTCGGGTTCGGGCCCGCCAACATATCGTCGATCAGATCATCGGTGATCTGCTGGATCGCCGGACGCAGCGCCTCGACCCGTTTGACGGTGAACGGGAAGGTCATCAGCCTGCGGAACCGGCTGTGTTCCGGGGCGTCGGAATTGAAGATGGTCAGCGGGCGATGGTCGACGGTTTCGGCCATGCCCTGGTTCTGATGGGGGAAGCCGGGACGACGCTCGTCGGCGCTGAACCGCGGGTCGGACAGGACCACCCGCTGTTCGGCGTGGCCGGTGACGAACCAGTGTGTGCTCCCGTCCCAGATCCGCACCCGGGACAGCGGTTTCGCGGCCTGCAGTTCGCGCTGCCGCTGTGGCGGCCCGAACGGGCAGCCAGCGGTCCGCGCCATCGGGAATTCGGGCAGGTCCGCGGCAATTATGGACTCGGACATGGGTTTTCCTTTCGCGGACGGCTATTCCTGGATGGTGATGACGAGTGCCGGGCAGACCGCGGCGGCCTCCCGGACGTCGGCGGCCTGGTCATCGGGCGGGTTCGCGTCGAGCAGGATGACGATCCCGTCCTCGTCGCGCTGGTCGAAGACATCGGGGGCGACGGCTACGCACTGCCCGCAGGCGACGCACTTGTCTTCGTCGATGGTGACTTTCATGGGATGCTCCTCGCTGTCAGTGCCGACTGGTCGCGACCGACCGGGCGTCGATGATTTCCTGCCTGCGCAGGCGGGTCTGTTTGGGCATGTTCCAGCCGACGACGCCGGTGACTCGGCCGTCGAGGGTGTAGCGGGCGACGAATCTGCGCGCGTCGGTGGAACCGTCCACGATCTGCACGTCCGCTCCGGTCGGGAGGGTGCCGTGGACCTGGATCTTGGTGTCGAACTGATCGGTCCAGAAGTAGGGGACCGGGGTGTAGCGCTGTTCGGCGCCGAGCAGATTGGCGGCGACCACGGCGGCCTGTTCGGTGGCGTTGGTGCGGTTCTCCATCCGGACCAAGCCGCCCACGTGGTCGTCATGCCAGCGGGCGACATCACCTGCGGCGTAAACGCCTTGGGCCGCACGGCAATAGGAGTCGCACACCACGCCGTTGTCCAGCGTCAGTCCGCTGTCGGTCAGCCAATCGGTCGCCGGGACCGCGCCGACCGCGACCACCACGACATCGGCGGGCAGTTCCTCGCCGGTGTCCAGCCGTACGCCACCGACCCGGGCGCCGTCGTGGATGAACCCGCTGACTCCGGTGCCGAGCCGCAACCGCACCCCGCGTTCGGTGTGCAGATCGCCGAGCAGGGGCGCGATCACCGGGCCGAGTTGTCCGGCCATCGGCGCCAACAGTGGGCCGACCACGGTGACGTCCAGGCCCATAGTCCTTGCGGTGGCGGCGATTTCGGAGCCGAGCACACCTTCGCCGACCACCACGAGCCGAGTGGCGCGCAGCAGGTCCACGCGCAGGGCGACTGCGTCTTCGAGGGTGCGCAGCACGTGTACACCGGCCAGGGCGTCCGCGCCGGGCAGGGTGCGGGCACGCACTCCGGTGGCGATCACGACGGCGTCGGCCTGTACGGACAGTCCGGATTCGGCGTGCACGATGTGGTTCACCGGGTCGAGGGCGACCGCGGTCTCGCCGAGGACCAGGTCCATCGGCATCGCGGCCAGATGAGTGGTGGGGCGCAGTTGCGCCTTCTCGGGTTCCCAGGCGCCGGCCAGAATCTGCTTGGACAGCGGCGGCCGGTCGTAGGGGAGTTCGGGTTCGGCGCCGAGGATGGTGATGCTGCCCTGATATCCGTTGCGCAGCAAGGCTTCCGCCGTGGACAGGCCGGCCGCCGAGGCGCCGACTACCAGTACGCTCTCGGGAACATGCATGGCTGACTCTCTTTCGTAGGTCTCGTGGTTCGGATCAGACGAGCTGCAGGCGCCTGCGCAGCAGGGCGGCGCCCGCACCCAGCGAGACCAGACCCATGCCGACGCTGGTGAATATCTGCTGGACACCTTCGAGGCCGAGGCTGTCGGCTACCGGTTCGAAGCCGACCGCCAGCGCGATGGCGAGGTTGAACAGGAACAGGAACCAGAGGGTGGGCTTCGCGGAAAGCAGCGTCTGTACGGACTTCATGGCGATTCCTTCGAGATCGGTTAACGTCTGGCGTCAACGATTCCGGCTGCCGCTCGCCGCAACGAGGGAGTGCGGTCCCGAAGTCGGGGTGTACCTGGCTACACCTCTCGGCGGTACCGCGCTACACCGTCAGCGGGCATCGCGTCGCATAGCCTGGTCACATGCGGAAAACGGTGCGATATGCGGCGCGGGCAACCGCGCAGCTGGCCAACGCCGCGGCGCTGGCCTTCGGCTCGTACCTGTTCATCTCGATGCTGTTGCTGACGTTGGCCGGTGCGCTGTCGCTGATCGGTATCGGGATGGTGCCGGTGACGGTACAGCTGGTGCGCCAGTTCGCGGGCAGTAAGCGGCGCCAGGTGGCGGCTTGGACGGGCCGCACCGTCCCCGAGGTGTATTCGCCGATCGGCGGCCCGCTACGGCAGAGCCTGCGCGCGGTCGTGCACGACCCGACGACGCTCGCCGACCTGCGCTGGATGCTGGCCTACTACTTCTACGGCGCCCTGGCCTATCTGGCGATACCGCTGTGGCTGATCGGCTTGCCCGTCGACGGGGTGTGGTGCGGTCTGCTCGGCCGAAAAGCGTTGGTACTCCCGCTGATCGGTCGACTGGCCGATCTGGACGCCAACTGGTCGCGGTCGCTGTTGCGACCCCCGCCCAAGGCATGGCTCGCGGCCCGGGTCGACGAGCTGACGCAGACCCGGTCCAGTGCGGTCGCCGCACACGGCGCCGAACTGCGCCGGATCGAACGCGATCTGCACGACGGCACGCAGGCGCGGTTGGTATCGCTGTCCATGCGGATCGGTCTGGCGAAACGCGCGATGGACCGCGATCCCGCGAACGCGCGCAAGCTGCTCGACGAGGCGCAGCAACTGACCGAGGAAGCGCTGACCGAACTGCGTCACATCGTGCGGGTGATCCACCCGCCGATCCTCACCGACCGCGGCCTCGCCGGAGCCATCCTGGCACTCGCGACCGACAGCGGTCTCGACGTCACAGTGGACGTGGACGAGGTGTCGCAGGGGCCGCGCGCCCCGGCGGCGGTGGAGGCGGCGGCATATTTCGTCGTCGCGGAGGCATTGACCAATGTGGCCAAACACAGCGGATCCGAACGGGCCGCGGTCCGAATAATGCGGATACACAACGGTTTACGCGTATCGGTGCGTGACGAGGGCCGGGGCGGAGTCGAGGATATGTTGCGGGGCAACGGTTCCCACGCGGCGGGGTCCGGTGTGCTCGGAATGCAGCGTCGGGTCGCCGCGCTCGACGGAACCTTTACTGTGACAAGCCCTGTCGGGGGCCCTACCGAAATCGAGGTGGAATTGCCGTGCGCGTGGTGATGGCCGAGGACAATGCCCTGCTACGGGAAGGGCTCGTCCTGTTGCTGACCTCGGCCGGACACGAGGTCGTGGCCGTGGCGGGCAGTGGGCCGGAGATTCTGCCCGCATTGCTCACCCACCGCCCGGATATCGCCGTACTCGATGTCCGGCTGCCACCGGCCTTCCGGGACGAGGGGCTGCGGGCCGCGCTGGCCGCGCGCAAGGAACTGCCCGGATTGCCGGTGCTCGTGCTCTCGCAGTACGTCGAGGAGTCCTATGCCGCCGAATTGCTCGGCGGCGGGGCCAGCGGGGTCGGCTATCTGCTCAAGGATCGGGTGGGGCGCGTCGACGAATTCCTGGAGGCACTGGACCGGGTCGCGGCCGGCGGTACCGCACTCGATCCGGAGGTGGTGAGCCAACTGCTCACCCGCCGCCGGAATTCGCCCCTGGACTCGCTGACTCCGCGCGAGCGCGAGGTGCTGGAATTGATGGCGGCCGGGCACGACAACGCGACCATCGCCGAAACACTCGTCGTCACCGAACGTGCGGTGAGCAAGCACATCGGCAATGTCTTCCAGAAGCTCGGCCTGCCGACGACAGATAGCGGACATCGCCGGGTGCTGGCGGTACTCGCGTACCTCAACAACGCCTAGGGGCCGACAGTCGAGCACGAGCGCCCCGTCCAGAGACCTGCGGCAGGTTCTCGACGGGGCGCTGAGATGGGAACGGTGTCATTCGATGGTGATGGCGCGCTCCGGACAGGCCATCTCGCCCTCGCGTGCGGCATCCTCGAGATCCGCGGGCACCTCACCTGCGAAAGGCAGGGCGTAACCGTCGTCATCGAGTTCGAACAACTCCGGTGCCGCGGCCGCGCACCGAGCGTGTCCGGAACACAGCGAACTGTCGATCGTGATCTTCATCGAACAACTCCGTTCTCGAGAGTAGAGATTTCGCCGAGATTCATCGGCCCGGCGTAGGCGATGGCCAGTAGTTCCGAGAGGTCGACGCCCATTTCAGCCGCGATCTGCCGGCAGGCCACCAGATCCTTGCGCAGGAAAGGGCTGACGGTTTCGGCATACTGATCAGGACTGCCGACGGCGGCGATATGACGCCCCGCATTGCTGCCACCGGCGCTGACCGCGAGGGCTTCGAGCAAGGCGCTGTCCTCGATACCCACCGATCGACCGGCCGCGAGACCACGCAATGTCACCTGCGAGATCGTCGCGAACAGCAGATTGTTGAGCAGCTTCACCAGCATCGCCGTACCGCGCGGGCCCGTCGTGATGACAGGCTCGGCATAGGCGCGCACCACCTGACGTGCCGTCGCCACATGTTCGGGCTCGCCGCCGAGGTAGACCACGAGCCGTCCGGCACGCGCCGAATCCGCTGTGCCGCTGAACGGTCCGTCCACGATCGCGGCCTTGCCGGTAGGTGCGAACTCGTCGAGGCGACTCAGCGTGGTCGGCGTCCCAGTGGTGTGCGATATCAGAATCGCGTCCGCGCGCATGGCTGCCACGACTTCGGGCAGTACCTCGAGCACCTGGGCATCGCTGAACAGACAGCTGACGACGACGTCGGCGTCCGCGATATCACGAACCCGGTCGACGAGTTCGGCTCCGGCTCCGGCGAGCCGGTCGCCGACCTCCGCGCGCCGGGTATACAGGCGGACCCGGTGACCAGCCGTGAGCAAGTGCTGCGCCATCGGTTCACCGATACGGCCCGCCCCCAGGAATCCGATCGTCGGGAGCGCGCTCATAACCGCGTCTCGCTGCCGCTCGGCTCCGTCATGACAACGAACGTGGCTGTGTCTATTGTTCGCTCGCTCACGGCTTCGTGGTCGACCCCGCGTCGACGGTGAACTGAAGTCCCGTCACGTACCGCGCTTCGTCGGAAGCGAGGAACAGCACGGCATTCGAGATATCCCGCGGCTCGACGTGCGTGTGCAGCGTATTCATCGCGGCCAGCGCGAACAGCGGCTCGCGTTCCTTCAGCTCCTCCATCGGCACGCCCACCGTGATGCCGGTGTCGCTGACGCCGGTGGGATGCACGGTGTTCACCCGGATCCGGTGCTTGGCGAGTTCATTGGACAGCGCCTTCATCAGGCCGACCACACCGTGCTTGCTCGCCACGTAATGTGCGTAGGGCACATGGCCCCGGATACCCGCGGCCGAGCTTGTGATGATGATCGATCCGCCCGCATCGGCGGCGATCATGCCGGGCACCGCGGCACGCACGGTATTCCACACGCCTTTGAGGTTGACGTCCATGGTGACGTCCCACTCCTCCTCGGACAATTCCCAGGCGCGACCGGCACTCATCACTCCGGCATTGGCGACAATCGTGTCGAGGTGACCGAATTCGTCCGTCGCCGCGTCGACCGCGGCGCGCATATCGCTGAGCGAGCGCACATCGGCCTGGAGGGTGACGCACCGGCCGCCGACCGCCTCGACCAGTTTCGCGGTCTCCTCCAGCTGTTCCTTCGTCGCCAGCGGATAGGGCAGCGCCTGGCTGATCTCCTGGCAGACATCGGTGATCACGACGGCGGCCCCCTCTTCCGCCAGCCGCACCGCATGCGAGCGACCCTGGCCGCGCCCAGCTCCGGTGATGAGTGCGACTTTGCCCTCTACACGCCCCATACCAACCTCAGTTCCTTTGTTGTGCAATGCTTTCCGCGTACCTGACCGACCTGGCCGGTCAGGAGCCGAGCAGGTCGGCGGCGGCCTCGCGCAGCGCGCGCAGCCGGGATTCGAGCAGCTCACGCTCGGCGGCGTCGGCCGCACCGAGTTCGGGCAGCCGCGCCTCCACCTCGCCGATCTCCTCCTGCAGGCGGCCGTAGGCCTCCTCGCGGGTCAGCAGGTCCAGTTCCGTCCAGTCGGAGCGTTCCGACTCGGGCTTGCGACTCATGCTGTTCCTATTGTTCGTTCGCTGCGCTCGCTCATGCCGGAAGGTTATAGAGCCGACGGGTGTTCAGTTCGACCATCTGGTGCACTTCGTCGTCCGGTACGTCGGCGAGCACTTCGGCCGCGTAGGCACGGCTCTTGGGCCAGTACGAGTCGGAGTGCGGGTAGTCGCATTCCCAGGTGATGCGCTCGACGCCGATGTGGTGGCGCACCTCGATGCCGAACCGGTCGTCGATGAAGCAGCCGTGGAAATGCTTCTTGAACAGGTCCGACGGCCGCACATCCTGATTGATGTTCTGGTAGAAGCGGTGCCGCTCCCACGTTCCGTCCATCCGCTCCAACATGTACGGCATCCAGCCGATGCCGCCTTCGGACAAACCGACCTTCAGCTTGGGGTGCCGGTGGAACACCGGCGAGAACAACAGGTCGGCGGTGGCGAACATGGAGTTGCAGCCGAACAGTGAGATGGTCACCGCGAACGGGGCCTCCTCGGAGGTCTTCGGCGGTTTGCCCGAGGTGCCGAAGTGCAGGCACAGCGGCATATCGGTCTCCTCGAGCGCGGAGAACATCGGATCCCAGTGATCGCTGTAGAACGACGGCAATCCCAATGGCGCCGGATTCTCCGGGAAAGAGATCGCCTTCGAGCCCTTGGCGGCCACTCGGTGGATCTCCGCGACGCACGCCTGCACGTCCCACAGCGGCAGAATGCTCAGCGGGATGAGGCGGTCGGCCGGACCGGCCGTGCACCACTCGTCGAGCACGAAGTCGTTCCACGCCCGTACACACAGCAGCGCGAGTTCCTTGTCCTGGCCCTCGAGGAATACCGTGCCCGCGAAGCGCGGGAACGACGGGAAGCACAGCGCGCCCCAGACCCCGTCGAGGTCCATATCGCGCAGCCGGGCCTTCGGGTCGTAGCAGCCCGGAATCATTTCGTCGTAGCGGGTCGGCTCGGTGCCGAACTCCTCGGGCTTCTTACCCGCGACGGCATTCAGGCCGATGTACGGATAGACGCGACCCTCATAGGTCCACACCTCCGCGGGTGCGGCGCTGCCCTCCCGAGCCTGCTCCACGATCCGCGGACCGGCCTCCCGGTACTTCGCGGGCAACCGGTCCACCCACAGCCGCGGGGGCTCGATCAGGTGGTCATCGGTCGACAGCAGCTTCATCCATGGCTGCAATGGCATCGTTGTGCTCCCTCGTCCAGATCGCGGCGCGCCGGGGGAACCGCCTCCCGCAGGGGGCCTGCTCCGCCCTCGCACACGCAGTGCAGAGCCGAAAGCCAGCTGTGTGCTGGCCCACAAACTCTATATCACTCAGTTTATTGTGTACACCTGATTACTTCTCACTCAGCGGAAACTGTGCCTTTGTCAACTAATCAGTCGATATTCAGTCTACCCATTTCCGGCTGAACTCACTATGCTCATGGCACCAGCTCGCCGGGAACGTGCGGCCGCGCCGTGTCCACGGCAGCGCCGGAGTAGATCCGCGCCCGCATTCGAGGAGTCCCGCCGCGCTGCGAGAGCCGATGGAAGGAAAACCCACGATGGGTCGAGTACAGGACAAAGTCGTCTTCATTACCGGAGCCGCCCGCGGCCAGGGGCGCGCACACGCGCTGCGGTTGGCGGAAGAGGGCGCCGACATCATCGCCGTGGATCTGTGCGAGAACATCGCCACCAACGGCTACGCATTGGCGAGTCAGGACGATCTCGATGAAACCGCCCGCCTGGTGGACAAGCTCGGGCGACGCATCGTCGCCCGCAAGGCCGACGTGCGCGACCCCGCCGCGCTGAAGGCGGCGGTGGCCGAGGGCGTGGCCAAGTTCGGTCGGCTCGACGGCGTGGTCGCACAAGCCGGGATCGCCCCGTTGGGGCCGCAGGACAGTGCGCTCGCCTTCATCGATGCCATCACCGTCGACTTCAACGGCGTGGTCCATGCCGTCGAGGCCGCCCTGCCGCATCTGCAGGCCGGTGCCTCGATCGTCGCGACCGGATCGATCGCGGCACTGATTCCCGCGAGCGTCGACAACCCGGCCAACGGTCCCGGGGGTCTCGGTTACTCCTTCGCCAAGCGCACCGTCGCCGCCTTCATCCACGATCTCGCGACTGTGCTCGCATCCCGGCGGATCAGGGCGAATGCGGTGCACCCGACGAACGTCAATACCGACATGCTCAACAACGAGCTGATGTACCGCTCGTTCCGGCCCGATCTGGAGAATCCGACGCGCGAGGACGCCTTGGTTTCCTTCCCCGCGACCACCGGCATGGGTAACCCCTACGTCGAGCCGGAGGATATCGCCGACGCGGTGCTCTTTCTGATTTCCGAGGAATCCCGCTGGGTCACCGGCATGCAGATGCGCGTCGACGCGGGTGGTTACGTCAAGAAGCGCCCCCAATTGCCGACTTTCTGACCGGGTGGGTGGGCAGTGGTCGGCTGCCCACCCACTGCTTTCAGGCGCGCGCCGAGCGCGCCACATACCGCGCGATCACATTGCGCTGAATCTCGTTGGTGCCCTCGCCGATTTCGAGGATCTTGGCATCGGCATAGAAGCGCGAAATCTTCGACTCGCGCATATAGCCGTACCCGCCGTGGATCTGGACGCTGGCGCTGGCCGCACGATTGGCCACCTCGGAGGCGTACAACTTGGCCATGGCCGCCGCCTGGCCGAACGGCCTGCCCTGGTCGGCGAGCCACGCGGCGCGATAGACGAGGGCGCGGGCCGCTTCGACTTCGGTGGCCATATCGGCGAGCTTGTGCTGTACCGCCTGGAACGCCGAGAGCGTCTTGCCGAACTGTTCGCGCTGGGACGCGTGGGTGGCCGCGAGATCGAGCGCCTCTTGGGCCAGTGACAGTGCCAATGCGGCAACGCTGATGCGGCCGCCGTCGAGTACATCGAGGAACTGTCGCAGCCCGTTGCCCTCGTCGCCGATCAGGTTCTCGCCCGGAATCCAGCAATCGTCGAAGATCAACTCTCGCGAATCCATCGCATGCCAGCCGAGCTTCTTCATCGGATGCCCGGCGGTGTAGCCCGGTGTGCCGGTCGGCACGAAAAACGTTCCGTACCTTCTGGTTCCGTCATCGTCGGTACCGGTCACCGCGAGGATCGTGACACCGAGGCTGATCTCGGTGCCCGCATTGGTGATGAACATTTTGGTGCCGTTGATGAGCCATCCGTCACCGTCACGCTTTGCGGTGGTCCGGATTCCGGCCGCATCCGAGCCCGCGGTCGGTTCCGTCAATCCGAAGGCGCCGATATGGGTCCCGCTCGCGAGCGGCGTCAGCCATTTCGCCTTCTGTTCCGCGGTGCCGAAGGTGGCCAGGGGGAGTGAGGCGATGGTGGAGTGGGCGTTCCAGCAAGCGGCCAGTGACTGATCCGCCGCGCCGATCATTTCCATGGCGGCCACGTAGGAGACGAACCCGGCGTCGGTGCCGCCGTACTCCGGTGCGACGAGCAGCCCGGTGAGGTCCAACTCACCCATTTTCAAGAAGACCTCGGACGGGAATCGTTCCTGCTCCGACCAGGACTCGGCGTGTGGCTCGATCTCCCGCTCGGCGAAGTCACGGCACAGCTTCTGTAACTCGATCGCCTCGGCGGGCAGGTCTAGATCCATAACGAGTCCGTCCTGTCATCTGGTCGCCAACAGCGACTCTTGTTTTTTCGAACACTCGGTATAATATTGACTATCGGTGCCGCGCGTCAACAGTCGCACCGGGTGCGAGGCCGTCGAGCGATCGGTGAGAAATCCATGACAATGACTGAATCCAACTTGCGGACAACGGACTCGGGGAGTGCGGCGACGCTGACCGAGATGTACCGGAGAATGCTGACGATTCGGCGGTTCGAAGAGCACGCCGCCCGGCTTTACCGCGACAGCCGGATACCCGGATTCCTGCACCTTTCCATCGGGCAGGAGGCATCCGCGGTCGGTGCCTGCTGGCCACTGGACGACCGGGATGTGGTGACCTCGACCCATCGCGGGCACGGGCACTGCATCGCCAAGGGCCTCGATGTCGACGGCATGTTCGCCGAGTTGATGGGCAAGGGGACCGGAACCTGTAAGGGCCGCGGCGGGTCCATGCACATCGCGGATCCGCGCAAGGGGATCTTCGGTGCGAACGGCATTGTGGGCGCGGGCCTCCCGATCGCGGTCGGCGCCGGTACCGCCGCCCAGCTGCGCCGGGGCGGCGGCGTGGTCGTCGCCTTCTTCGGCGACGGCGCCATCGCACAGGGCGTGTTCCATGAATCGGTCAATCTGGCCGCGGTGTGGGATCTGCCCGTCATCTTCTTCTGCGAGAACAACGGCTACTCCGAATTCTCCGCGGCGGCCGACCAGCACCGGGCGACCCTGCGCGAGCGCTCGGCGGGCTACGGCGTCGAATACCACGGGGTGGACGGCAACGATGTCGTGCAGGTCGCGGCGCTACAGCGCGAGCTGGTCGCTCGGCTGCGCGCCGGCGCGGGCCCGATGATCGTCGAGGCCACCACCTACCGCTGGCATGGGCACTACGAGGGCGATCCCGAAAGCTACCGGGACGCCGAAGAACTCGCCGAATGGAAGAAGCGCGATCCGCTGATCCTGCTCGCCGACACCATGCGCGGGCGCGGCCTGGCCGAGCAACTGGCTGTCGTCGAGCGCGAGGTCGATGCCGTGATCGAGCACGCGATCGAGCAGGCCACCGCCGCACCGTATCCCGCTGCCGAAACGGTCGGCGATTTCGTCACCACGCCACGTGCCGAAATACCGGAACCGGTGACCCCGACCGGCGGAACGCTGAAGATCATGCATGCGATCACCAATGCACTGACCCGCGAGCTCGAAGAAGATCCGACCGTCTTCCTGGCGGGTATCGATGTCGGAAAAGGTGGCAATGTCTACGGTTTGACTCGCGGTCTGGCCGACCGATTCCCGGGCCGTGTCCGCGACACCCCGATTTCCGAAAGCGCGATCATGGGGACCGCGGTGGGCGCGGCGATGGCGGGCTACCGCCCGGTCGTCGAACTGATGTACTTCGACTTCATCGGCGTCTGCCTGGATCAATTGATGAACCAGGCGGCCAAATTGCGCTTCATGACCGGCGGCGCGGTGACCATGCCCTTGGTCGTGCGCACCCAGTTCGGCGCGGGCAAATCCTCCGGCAGTCAGCATTCCCAGAGCCTGGAGGGTCTGCTCGCCCATATCCCCGGGTTGACGGTGGTGATGCCGTCGACTCCGGCCGACACCTATGGCTTGCTGCGGGCCGCGATCCAGGATCCCAATCCGGTGATCTTCATCGAGAACCGGCTGCTGTACGGCAAGAAGGGGCCCGAGCCGTCGGCGGATCACCTCGTGCCGCTCGGCAAGGCGATCGTGCGACGTCCGGGTGTGGATGCGACCGTGGTGTCGTACTCGAAGATGATGTACGACTGCCTTGCCGTCGCCGATCGCCTGTCCGCCGAGGGCATCGAGGTCGAGGTCATCGACCTGCGGACCATCAGTCCGCTGGACTTCGATACCGTCCTGACCTCGCTGCGCAAGACGAATCGTCTGGTGGTCGTGCACCAGGCCGTCGGCGAATTCGGTGTCGGCGCCGAACTGGCCGCCCGCGCCGTCCGCGAGGGATTCTGGTACCTGGACGCGCCGGTGATCCGGGTGACCGCCGGAGCGACACCCGCGCCGTACACTCCGGCGCTGGAGCAGATCTGGCTGCCCGACGAGGCGCGCATCGAGGCCGCGATTCGCGAATCCCTGGACGCCCACCCATGACAGACACCGATCCGGAAGTTTCTACCGACCGTTCACTCCGCGTATACTCACTTCGCATGCGACCGCGGGAGGGATGAGATGGCTCGACCACCAGGACACGGACCTGCCTACGAGGTCAAGCGGCAGGAAATCATCGATACGGCCGCGGCGCTATTCGCGAAAAAGGGCTATGCGGCGACCGGGATCATCGAGATCGGTGACACGGTCGGCTTGGCCAAGGGCGCGCTGTACTACTACATCGGCTCCAAGGAAAATCTGCTCGTCGAAATCCAGGGGCGGGTTCTCGACCCGTTGTTGGTCGTCGCCGCGCGTATCCAGGAGTTGGATGCGCCGCCACTGGTCAAACTTCGGTTGTTGTCCGAGGAATTGCTGAACGTCATCTTCGAGCGCCTGGACCATATCTGGGTGTACGAACACGACTATCGCCAACTGACCGGCGAGAATCTGTCCCGCATGCTCGAGAAGCGCAAAGAAGTCGAGCATGTCGTGCGGTCGCTGCTGGTCGACGCGATGGACGACGGAACGCTGCGCAAGGCCGATCCGACCCTGGCCATGCTGCAGTTTCTCAATATGCACAACCGCACCTATCAGTGGCTGGATCCGGATAAGCGATGGGATGCGAAATTCCTGTCGAAGTCCTACTGCCACACGCTCTTCAATGGCTTCGCCGACGGCAAATGCGATCTCGAGGGGCTGGAGGCGCAGGTCGAGGCGCAGACAGCGGCGAGTACCACCTAGCACCTGATCGACCCGAACGCCGCGTTCGACAACCACGTGTTGTCCGACGCGGCGTTCGGCGTTTCCGGGCCGGCGCGAGACCTTGACAGATTTGCGGTTTTGGTTTTGTATACCGAGTGTTCTAATTAATTCACTGTCCCGACATGGGAGGCCGACATGGGTTCGAGGCTCGAAGGCAAGACCGCGGTGGTGACCGGCGCGGGTGGCGCGCTCGGCTCGGCGGTCGCGCTGCGCTGCGCCGAGGAGGGGGTTCGTGATCTCGTCCTCGCCGACCTGCGTGTCGATGCCATGGAATCGCTGGCAGATACCTTGCGCGACAAGGGAATTGCCGTGGCTACCGAACGGCTGGACGTCGCCGACGGCGACGAATTCGACGCGCTCATCGGGTCCGCCGTCGAGCGCAGCGGCACTGTCGATGTGCTGGTGAATACCGCAGGCATCGTGTCGCCGAACGCCCGCATCCATCATTTGTCCACCGAGGACTGGCAGCGCACGATGTCGGTCAACTTGACCGGCACGTTCCACGGCATCCGCGCCGTCGCCCGCGCATTGCGCAAGAAGGCGAATGTCTCCATAGTCAATATCGCCTCCGTCAGCGGGCTGACCGCCTGGGCGTATGCCGCGCCCTACTGTGCGTCGAAGGCCGGGGTGATCCACCTGACTCGGGTTGCCGCACTCGAATATGCCAAGGAGGGAATTCGGGTCAACGCCGTATGTCCCGGCACCTTTCCGACGGCCGTGCACGACGGCCTGCCCGCCGAGGCGATGAATGCGATCGAGGCCAAGCATCCGCTCGGATTCGGCGCGCCCGCCGATATCACCGGCGCGGTCGTCTATCTCGCCAGCGATGAATCCCGTTGGGTCACCGGGCATTCCCTGGTCGTCGACGGTGGCTACTCATTGCCGTGATATGGCGGAACCGTCGTCGATGGTTGTCTGCCGCGCCACAATTGATTAGTCTGACCGGTACAGAAAACTTTCAGCTTCCACTTCACAGCGAAGGTCCGTGAATGTACAACTTCGCCGCCGTGTTCGACCGGAACGCGCAACAATACGCAGCCGAAATCGCACTGTCCGAAGGCGATCGGGCCCTGACCTACGCCGAGCTGCGCACCCGAGTGCATGCGCTGGCCCTCACGCTGCGTGAACTGGGCGTCGATGCGGGCGATATCGTCGCCGTGCTGTTGTACAACCGGGTCGAATTCGTGGAAACCATGCTCGCGGCCAATCACATCGGCGCCGCGATCATGCCGCTCAACTATCGGTTGTCCCCGGCGGAATGGCAGTACATTCTCGAGCATTCGAACGTCGGCGCCATCGTGACGGAGTCCGAGTTCACGACCGGCATCGATGCACTGGCCTCATCCTTGCCGCAGTTGCGACACCGCGTGACGCTGGATGCCGCGCCGGATCCGTCGTGGCTGGAATACGACGCGCTGGTCGGACCGAATATCGGCCGGACGACCGAAGTCGTCGATGTGGAACCCGATGCGCTGCAACGACTTATGTACACCTCGGGCACGACCTCGCGCCCGAAGGGTGTGATGATCTCGCATCAGAATCTGACCTGGAAGAACCTCGCGCACATCCTCGAGTTCTCGCTGACCGCCGCGGACAACACCCTGGTGTGCGGTCCTCTCTACCACGTGGGCGGAATGGACCTGCCGGGTCTGGCCACCTTCCACGCCGGTGGCCGACTGAGCCTGATCCGCCGTTTCGACGCCGTCGCGGTGCTGGACGCGATCGAACAGCTGCGCCCGACCAATGTCTGGCTGGCGCCGTCGATGATGAACGGCCTGCTGCAACTGCCCGATATCGCCGATCGCGACACCTCATCGATCCGCTTCATCACCGGCGGTGGCGAGAAGATGCCCATCCCGCTGCTCGACCGGATCGCCGATGCGTTCCCGGGTGTCTGGTTCGCCGACGCGTACGGCCTCACCGAAACCGTCTCCGGCGATACCGTCAACGACGCCGAGCACATGCGAACGAAGGTCGGCTCCGTCGGGCGGCCGGTGGCCGATGTCGAGGTCGCCATTGTCGACGAGCGCGATACCCGGGTTCCGGCCGGACAACTCGGCGAGATCGTCATCCGCGGGCCCAAGGTGACCTCCGGCTACTGGCGGGACGAGGCCGCCACCCGCTCGGCCCTGCGCAACGGGTGGTTCCACACCGGAGATATCGGCCGCCTCGACGAAGACGGCTATCTCTACATCGAGGACCGCAAGAAGGACATGATCGTCTCGGGCGGGGAGAATATCGCCACCCCGGAGGTCGAGCGGGTGCTGTATGAAAACCCCGACATAGTCGAGGCGGCGGTCGTCGGCATGCCCCATCCGCGCTGGGGCGAGGTGCCGAAGGCATTCGTCGTGCTGCGTGCGGGCAGCCACTTCGACGCCGAGGCGCTGAAGGATTTCTGTCGCACCCGCTTGGCCAAATACAAAGTGCCCGCGGAGATCGAATGCATCGACACCTTGCCGAGAACCCCTTCCGGAAAGGTGCTCAAGCGCGTATTGCGCGACGGTCCTGCCTGAGTCGTTCACACGGCTGTCGCGATATCCCCGTCCACTTGCCCGGTGTCACCGATATGCCGCAGATGCCACCGGATGTAGCGGAGCAGGGTCATATCGTCGAATTCGAAATGCAGCGCTCGGTCGTACGTGGTCTGCCGGAACAGCTCGGCCCCCGACAGATAGGATCCATAGAAGCCCAGCCTGCTGTCGAAGGCCGAATCCAGTTCACCCAGTTGATCTTTCGTGGTGACGTACTCGGGTCGGGGCAGGCCGAGTTCGTCGAAGAGCAACCCGCGCCGCCCACGAATCCTGTTGCGCCGGTGACAGAATAGCCGGACACCGTCATCTCCTCACGTCGCGTGCCGCCCCGTCATCGCGCACACCGAACAGCATCTGGCAACGTCACCGCCGAGGACGTCTGTGCCGCGTTGAATATCTCCGAGCGCACCCTGCGCAGACGATTCCGCAGTGCCACCGGCATGACCTGGCGGGATTTCCTGGTTCAGCCAGGCTGATCCGAGCCATGGTCGCATTGGCGCAGCCGGGTGTGAACATCCTTATTGGTGTAGCCGGGTCCAGCTGCCAACCTTGATTGTACCGACCGATAGGTCTAACATTCGATTGTCGCCGGGCACGAGGCAGTCGAACGGGAGTCGTAGATGAGGTTTGTTCGCGAGGCAGTCGCATGACCGCGCCGGAACGGGTGCTGGTGGTCGGCGCGTCGGCGGCCGGACTGTCGACGGTGGAATCGCTGCGCCGCAAGGGCTTTCAAGGCCCGATAACGGTGCTCGGCGATGAGCCGCATGCGCCTTACGATCGGCCGCCGCTGTCCAAGCAGGTGCTTGCGGGCGCGTGGGAGCCGGATCGAGCCGCGCTGCGCAAGCAGGAGATGCTGGCGGCGTTGGATGCCGAATTCGTACTCGGGGCCGCGGCCACGGGGTTGGATCCGAGAACCCGAACCGTACGCACTGCTGCCGGACGCGAATTGCGGGCGGACGCGGTCGTACTCGCTACGGGGGTGCGGGCGCGGACATTGCCCGGACAGGATGACCTGATCGGTGTGCACGTATTGCGCACCCTCGACGACGCACTGGCGCTACGTGCGGACCTACTGATCAGCTCGCGGTTGGTCGTCGTCGGTGAGGGCGTCCTCGGTGCCGAAATCGCCGCCACCGCACGCACGCTCGGGCTGGACGTGACGATGACCGGTCCGCAGCCGGCCCCCATGGCATTGCAGGTCGGCCCGATGGTGTCGAAACTGTTGGCGGACTTGCACACCGAGTGCGGTGTGCGGCTGCGACTGGGTACCGGTGTCGTCGGCCTGGATGGTGCGGACGGTCGGGTTACCGGAGTGCGACTCGGCACCGGGGAGGTACTGCCCGCCGATGTGGTGGTCGTCGCGATCGGCGCGGTCCCAGCGACCGACTGGCTGAAAGACAGTGGGCTGCAGCTCGATAACGGTGTGGTCTGCGATTCCCGCTGCCGCGCTGCCGAGGGAATATACGCTGTCGGCGATCTGGCCCGGTGGCATCACGAGCAGTTCGGCGGGCTGATCCGTCTGGAGAACCGGACCAATGCCACCGAGCAGGCCGCGGCCGTCGCCGCTGTGATCATGGGGGAGGACCACCCCTATGTGCCGGTGCCCTACTTCTGGACCGATCAATTCGACGTGAAGATCCAGGTGCACGGCAGGCTTCCCATCGGCGCCGAAGTCGACATCGTCGACGGTGACCCGGCGGCCGGACGGTTCGTCGCGCGGTACCGCGACGCGGGTGTCGTCACCGGAGTCCTCGGCTGGAATATGCCCAAGCAGACTCGCCTGCGCCGACAGGAGATCGTCGATGCGCTCCCGAGTCTCGCGGCAACCAGCCCTCGCCCCTGATCGCCTTCAGCCCCAGCTCAATTCACCGAAAGACCAGGAGAGACCCCATGAAGGTTGTCATCGACGAAGACAAGTGCGTCGCGGCCGGACAATGCGTTGCCGCCGCCGTCGAGGTGTTCGACCAGCGTGACGAGGACGGCATCGTGGTGCTGCTGAACGAACACCCATCGGCCGAACAGGCCGAGGACGTCCGTCAGGCGGCGGCCGTCTGTCCCGCGATGGCGATCTCCATCGAGGAATGAAATGTCGACCCAAGGAGAGCCGATCATGACCGAGACCGTGGATATCCCCGAGTACCCGACGCCGCGAGATGCCAAGTGCCCGTTCCTGCCTCCGCCGGAATTGCGTGAGCTGCACACCGCCGGTCTCCCGCTCTCGCGGGTGCGTACCTGGGACGGTCGAACCCCGTGGCTCATCGCCTCACACGCCGCCCAGCGTCAGGTCATGGCCGACCCGCGGGTCAGCGCCAACGACCATCTGCCCGGATTTCCGTATATGACTCCGGCCATCGCCGAGACAATCCACGATCGGCCGAAGACGCTCTTCGACACCGATGGCCCCGAGCATGCGCGATTGCGCCGGATGCTGACGAACTCGTTTACGCGCGGACGGATGGAGAAGGTTCGCCCGGCGATCCAGCGGGTCACCGATGACCTCATCGACAAGATGCTGGCGGGCCCGAATCCGACCGATCTGGTGGAGGCGCTCTCGCTGCCGCTGCCGTCGCTGATGATCTGCGAACTCCTCGGCGTGCCGTACGAGGATCACGACTTCTTCGAGGAACACGCCAAGATCACCAACGGTCGGGAGGTGACTCCGGAGGAGAACAATGCCTCGAATGCGGCCCTGGGCGCCTACCTGGGCAAGCTGATCGTGGCCAAGATGGAAAACCCCGAAGAGGACGTTGTCTCGGACCTCGCGGCGCGGGTCAAGGCGGGCGAGCTGGATATGCCCGGCGCCACCATCATGAGCATGATCATGCTCATCGCCGGTCACGAGACCAGCGCGAATATGATCACGCTCGCGACCGCGCTGCTGCTGGAGAATCCGGACCAGCTGGCACTGCTGCGCGAAACCGAGGATAAGAAGGTCATCGCGGGCGCGGTCGAGGAACTGCTGCGCTATCTGACCATCCCGCATCTGCTTCAGCGGCGCATCGCCACCGAAGATATCGAGGTCGAAGGACAGACGATCCGCGCGGGGGAGGGCATCATCAGTTCGTTGCCCGCGGCCAACTTCGACCCGGTGGCCTTCCCCGAGCCCGAGAAGCTGGATCTCCTGCGCGAGGCGCGCCACCATCATGCGTTCGGCTGGGGTCCACACCAGTGCATCGGCCAGCAGCTCGCGCGCATCGAACTCGAGGTCGTATTCGGCACCCTCTACCGTCGCATCCCGACGCTGCGGCTGGGAGTCGACTTCGACCAGTTGCGGTTCAAGGGTGATTCGCTCGCCTACGGCATCTACGAACTGCCCGTTGCCTGGTAGCGATTAGTACCCTCATTTTCAAGACTGGACCGACCGGTACAAGTAACCTTGGGTGCGGATCCCTGAACCGATTGCCACCAGCGCATCGAGGGACGAGAGAGGTACCGCATGTTCAAGGAGTTCGTCGCCTCCGGTGACTCGCACATCATCGAACCGGTCGACCTGTTCAAAACCCGGCTGCCCGTACATCTTCGGGAACGGGCGCTCTGGGAAGAGGAATTCACGCTCGACGAGCCGATCGTGCCGGGTGGACACACCGAGTTCAAGAAACTGCACACGATCGGCTTCGACGGCTGGACTATTTCGAAGTACCGGCAGTCCGCCGGACCGACTCCGGATGGCGAGCCGGAGCACATCCTGCGGGATATGAATATCGATGGCGTCGACGCCGCCGTCATGTTCCCGAATCTGTCGCTGTTCGTGTTGTTCACCGATGACCACGAATTGTCGATGGCGCATGCGCGCGTCTACAACGATTACATTGTCGAGCGCTACCTCCGGTACAAGGACCGGATGCGCCCGACCGCTGCCATCCCCGTCACCGATGTCCCGGACGCGGTCGCCGAGATCGAGCGCTGCGCCCGCGCCGGACTCGGGGCCATCCTGCTGCCGGAATTGCCGCCGGTGCCGTACTGGTCACGGCATTACGACCCGATCTGGGCGGCCGCGCAGGCGAACGGAATGCCGGTGTTCTTCCATGTCGCCACCGGCGGAGTTTCGGTCAAGGAAGAAACCTCGGAGACGGCGATCACCGTCAAGGGTCTGATGATGGCCGTCAATATGGGCAAGGGCCAGCTCACCGACGATATGGTGGCGGGCCGGACCATGGGCGGCGGCAACACCGCCTCCGCGATCCCGCAGGGCATCATCGCCGACCTGGTCGGCGGCGGGGTCTGTGAACGCTTTCCGAATCTGCACTTCAACCTGGTCGAGTACAGCGCGGGCTGGCTGGTTTCGTACCTGGGCATGATGGACCGGTCGTGGCGGACGGGCACCGGCCAGGACCCGGACTGGTGGCTCGGCTTCTGGGACGACACTCGCTCGCCGAAGGATCAGCCGACCATGGGACGGCTGTTCAATATCAATGCGAAGTGGCCGTGGCCGCTGAAGCCGAGTGAGTATGTGCAGCGCCAGATCCACGTCCAGTTCGCCGATGACCCGACCGCGGTCAAGGCCCGGCACATCACCGGATTGACGACCATCATGTGGGGCAACGACTACCCGCATGCGGAGGGAACTTTCCGCGGCAGCGCCGAATGCATTGCCGAGAATTTCGAAGGGGTTCCCGACGAGGATCGCGCGGCCATCCTGGGCGGCACCCTCGCCGACATCGTCGGTTTCGACAAGTCCAAGAAGCTCGCGGAGGTCCCGGAGGGCGTCTGACCCGCGCTCGCGTGCCCGGAGCGCAGCCGCTGCGGGCACGTCGCGTTGTCAGCCGGATTCGCCTCCAGATCCACATCATCGGGGACCACCACCGGCGCCGTTGCCGGGGAGCGGGACTGTCGAGCACTCCGACCTGGAGGCGAATTCATCCGGCCGCGAACCCGGCTTCATCAGCGGATCGGGTTGTCAGAACAGGTAGCGTCCGCCGTTCACGCTGAGCGTCTGTCCCGTGACGTAACCGGCTTCGTCGGAGGCGAGATAGGCGACCGCATGGCCGATGTCCTCCGGCTGTCCGGCCCGTTTCATTGGCATATGCGCCGCCGCCGCTTCCACGTCGATGGTCTGGCGGGTCAACGGAGTGTCGATGAAACCGGGCGGAACGTGGTTGACGGTGATTCCCTGTTCGATGAACTCGACCGCCAACGCCTTCGTCAGGCCGATCACGCCGCCCTTGGAGGCCGCGTAGTGGGCCATCCCCGGGGCTCCGGTCTGCGCGGAGGACGAGGAGATATTGATGATCCGGCCCCATCCGGCCGCGAGCATGTCCGGGACCAGCGCCTTCGTTACCAGGAAGGGGCCCTTGAGATTGATCCCGATCATGCGGTCCCAGGAATCCTCGGCCAAGCTCACGAACGGCTCGTACGAGGTGATTCCGGCATTGTTGACCAGCACGGTGACCGGTCCGAGCTCGGCACGGGTGCGGGCCGCCGACGCGGCGACGGCACCGGCGTCGGCCGCATCGCCCGCGATCGCGATCGCCGTGCCGCCCGCCTCGCGGATCGCGGCGACGGTCTTCTCGGAGTTCTCCAGATTCAGATCCCAGATCGCGACGGCGGCGCCCTTGGCCGCGAGTACGGTCGCGATGGACTGGCCGATCCCGCTACCGCCGCCGGTGACGACGGCGATCTTGCCTGCGAGTGACATATTCGTTCCTTTGCGTCGAAATCGGTTGCCGGGCTGGGTTATTCGCCTGGTGCCGATTCACCCAGCGCGGCCCGGGCGGCGGTGCGTGCCGCGGTCGCGCGCGGGAATCCGGCATAACCGCTGGCGTGGTAGATGACCTCGGCGATCTCGTCCTTGGTCAGTCCGTTGGTCAAGCCGATTCGGACGTGGTGGCCGAACTCGGTCTCGGACCCGAGCGCGATCAGGATGCCGAGCGTGACCAGGCTGCGATCGCGTGGGGTGAGTCCCTCCCGCCCCCACAGCTGGGCCCACACACTGACCAGGCCGATCTCGACGAGATCTTCACCGAGCTGACCGTCGCGCAGGTCGATATCGCCCTCGGGAAAGACGCCGGGCAGGGCCGCGCGCATCGCCGCGAGACCCTCGGTGCGCAAGTCGGTGTCCTTGGTTGTCATCAGCGACTCCCATCGCATTCCGTTGTGCTGCTGGTTGCCGGCAATCTTAGAACAATCGGTCGGTACAATCAATGAGTAGGCGGCGTCTCTGCGAGCGAAATGTTCGGACGGGGGCGCTGTTGATTCCGATCGGATTCGGCTCTAGTCTCGTGACCAACGTCATAGACCGACCGGTCGAAACATCTTTGGCGTCGTGCGGCAGGCGACCCATTCGAGATTGGAGAACATATGAGTGGATCGGCGAACGTCGCTGGTACGACGGCCGACGCGGTCGACGTCCTGGTGGTCGGCGCGGGCGTGACGGGCATCTATCAGCTGTACCGGGCCCGCGAGGAGGGTTTCTCGGTGCAGTTGCTCGAGGCGGGCGACGGCGTCGGCGGGACGTGGTACTGGAACCGCTATCCCGAGGCGCGTTTCGACTCCGAGAGCTACACCTACGGCTACCTGTTCTCCAAGGAACTGTGGGAAGAGTGGGAGTGGTCCGAGCGGTTCACCGGCCAGCCGGAGAACGAACGCTACTTCAACTTCGTTGTCGACCGATTCGATCTGCGCCGCCACATCCGGTTCGGCGTCCGGGTGATCGCCGCGGAATTCGACGAGTCGGCCGGTATCTGGACGGTGCGCACGGATGACGGCGCCGAGCATCGCGCACGCTTCCTCGTCGCCGCCACCGGGGTGCTCTCGGTGCCGTTCATTCCGGAGGTGTCCGGACGCGAATTGTTCGGTGGCGAACAGCATCACACCGGCCGCTGGCCGAAGACCCCGATCGATTTCACCGGTAAGCGCGTCGCCATCATCGGGACCGGATCCAGTGGCGTGCAGATCGTTCCGGCCATCGCCGACCAGGTCGCCTCGTTGACGGTGTACCAGCGGACACCGGACTGGTGCACGCCGCTGAACAACGCGCCGCTCACCCCGCAGGAGCGGGCCGAGATCAAGGCCGACTTCGAACGGATCCGCGAGACCCTGAACACCTCGCCGAGCGGATTCCTGCATGCACTGCCCAGCCGCTTTTCGACCGACGATACGGCCGAACAGCGGCAGGCATTCTTCGAAAAGATGTGGAACAGCCCGGGTTTCACGAAGTTGACCGAAAACTACATCGACTTCACGACCAACCCCGAAGTGAACAAGGAGTTCTGCGAATTCATCGCGGACAAGATCCGCGGCATCGTCACCGATCCCGCGACAGCCGACAAACTCATCCCGAAGGACCACATCTACGCCGGTCGGCGTCCACCCTTCGTAACCGGCTACTTCGAGGCCTACAACAAGCTGAACGTTTCGCTCGTCGCCCTGAAAGAGACCCCGATCATCCGCATCACCGAGACCGGGATCGAGACGGCCGAAGGCCTGCGTGAGTTCGACATCATCATCTGGGCGACCGGCTACGACTTCGGCACCGGTGCGCTCAATCGACTCGGCATCCGCGGTCGCAATGGCCTTGCGCTGGAGGAGTATTGGGCGGAAGGGCCCAATACGTACCTCGGCGTCGCGACGGCCGGGTTCCCGAACTTCTTCTTCCCCGGCGGACCGCACGGTGCGCTCGGCAACAATCCGCGCTATGCCGGCGACCAGGTGGACTGCGTCACAGGGGCGTTGGTGCACGCACGCGATAACGGCTACGAGGTCATCGAGGTGGACCCCGCCGCGGAGGCGGAGTGGACCGAAACGGTCAACGGCAGCGGGTCGCTGTTCTTGGAGAGCAGCTATTTCTACGGGTCGAACATTCCCGGCAAGGCGGTCAAGCAGCTGCTGAATCCGACCGGGCGGCCCAACCTGCAGCGGCTGATCGCCGAACTCGCCGCGAACGAGTACTCGGCATTCATCTTGTCCAAGGTCGAGGAAGCGGCGGCGTAAAAAGCGGTCGAGCAGGCAGTTCCGTTCAATGATGGAGAGAAAATGAGCGAATCCAACGAAGCCCGCATAGCGGCCGGCGTGCGTGCGGCGATCGGCGCCCACACCCAGGCGCAGGACGCGGGGCAGGCCGATGAAATCGTCGCCCTGTACGCGCCCGACGGGGTGCTCGAGATTCCGGGCATGGACCCGATCAGCGGGCACGACGCGCTGCGGGCGGCATTCGAGGGCTGGGCGCCGACGGCGCCGCAGCGTCACTTCGTCGCCAACACCCTGATCACCGCGCTGACCGCGGACGAGGCGACGGCCGTGAGCGACGTGGCCTTCTTCCAGCGCGGCGAGGCGGGCTGGGCGGTACAGGTCGTCGGTCGATACGAGGACACGCTGCGGCACAGCGACGGAGCCTGGCTGTTCCAGCACCGCAAGACGACGTACCTGACCTAGAAGCGTCGAATCCGCCGGAACCAGAACATCTTTGGAGAATCAATGAGCGAGTCCACCAAGGCGCAGGTCGCGCACGGGGTCCACACCGCCATCGCCGCGTACGCGCATGCGCTCGACGACGGACGAACCGACGATATCGTCGCGCTGTTCAGCCCCGATGGCGTCAGCGAGATCATGGGCGTCGGCACCTTCGAGGGCCACGAAGCCATCCGCCAGGTCTATGCCGGATTGCTGCCCACCCAACCGCAGCGACACCTGGTGGCCAACACCGTCATCACCTCCTGGACCGAGAACGAGGCGACCGCCAACAGCGACCTGGTCTTCCTGCAGCGCGGCGAATCGGGCTGGGCCGTGCTGATCGCGGGCCGCTACGAGGACACCCTGCGTCGTGATGACGGCGCATGGCGTTTCCAGTACCGCAAAACCACATACGTGATGTAAGAGAGATTAGGAGCAATCCGTGACCAAACGGTGGAAGCAACGTCCGCCCGGCTCGAACTGGGGCGATTTCGGCGACGACGATGAGTTGGGGCGGGTCAACCTGATCACCCCGGAGAAGGTTCTGCAGGGGGTGCGCGAGGTCGAACACGGCATCACCTTCAGCCTGAGCCTGCCGCTGGACTACCCGGGCGGTACCGCGCTGAACCAGCGCCGGTATCCGCCGATCCTTCGGCCGACCGAGGATCTGGCGCACAACCAGGACACCTTCTACAACGTCGTCGCGCGCGACAAGATCGCCCCCAGCTTCATCGATTTGTGGAGCGACGATGTCGTGACGCTCTGGCTGCAGTATTCGACGCAGTGGGACTCGCTGGCGCATCAGGGTGCATTGTTCGACGCGGACGGCGACGGTGTTGCGGAACCGGTGTACTACAACGGATTTCGCCCCGGGACCGATATCGTCGGTCCCCAGGAGGACGCCAAGGGTGACGGCAGCGGAAGTGTCTCCTTCGCCAAACACCTCGGCTGCGAGCACATGGCCGCGCACGGCATGCAGGGCCGTGGCGTCCTGATCGACGTGTCGCACCTCGGAAGCGACTGGCAGCCGGTCGATTTGAAGATGCTCAAAGACATCATGGCGAAGGACAACGTCGTCGTGGAACCGGGCGATATGCTCCTGCTGCACACCGGCTTCGCCACCCAGGTTCTCGCCTGGGAGAAGAACCCGGGACCCGAGATCCAGGCCATGTATCCCTACCTCGACGCGACGGATGAGTCGCTGCTGGAGTGGATCGCCGAATCGCAGATCTCGGCGCTCGTCTCGGACAACTACGCGGTCGAAGGCTGGGCGCCCGACAGCGAGACGCCGCACACACTGCTGCCGATCCACAACCTGTGCCTTTTCAAGCTCGGCATCCCGCTGGGTGAGCTCTGGTACACCGAGGAACTGGCGACCTGGCTGCGCGAACACGAGCGCAGCCGCTTCCTGCTGACGGCACCGCCACTGCGCCTGCCCGGGACGATGGGCAGCCCGCTGACCCCGGTCGCGACCGTCTGACGCGGGTCGCCGGATTCCAGATTCGGTTCGGTGCAGGTGAGGCGCTATGCCTGACCTGCACCGAACTGTTTTCGCTCGAAGGAAGGGAGCGCCGCGATGCCTACAACGCGTACGGAACGCGCGAAAACCGCCCGCTACTACCGCAAGCGGGAGCAAGTGGTGGATGTCGCCGTCGAACTCTTCTCGAAGAACGGCTATGCGAGCACCGGGGTCGCCGATATCGGCACCGCCGCCGGACTGGCCCGCGGTGCGCTGTACTACTACATCGGTTCCAAAGAAGAGTTGCTGGCCGAGATCCACGACCGCGTGATGGATCCACTGCTCACCGAGGCCTCGGCGATAGTCCGGCTGGATATCGGCTTCCAGACCCGGCTGCGACTGCTCTCGGAATCGCTACTGCGCCAGATCGTGCACCGACAAGATCATGTGTGGGTCTTTCTGCACGAACACCATCAACTGCAGGGTGAATACCGCATCCGATTCCGGGCCAAGCGCCAGCGTTTCGAGTCCCAGATCCGCGAAGTACTCGACGATGGGCATCGGCAGGGCAAGCTGCGGGTGCGGGATCTGGAGCTCACCACCCTCGCGTACCTGAACCTGCACAACTACACATACCAGTGGGTGGGTCGGCGCGCGGATCTGCAGGTGGACGAGCTCGCCCGCTTCTATTGCGAGATCTTCTTGAACGGAATTCTGATCGAGCGGATCGACGAGGCGGCGGCCGAAGCCGAACTGGCGCACGGCCGTTCCGTGCTCGGTGTGCTGCTCGCGAAGGGGCTCGAACACTAGGAAAGCCCGTCGCTCACCGCACCTCTCCCACCGGGTGCGGCAAGCGACGGGCTGTTGCCTATCGCGCTATGACGTTGTGTCTGCGCTCATCTGAGCGAACTGATGCTTCAGGAATGTGCCGGACCAATTCATCAGATCCGTCGGCACGTAATAGCCGGTCTCGTCATTGATAGCCGCCCAGTGTGCGGCGACATCCTCGATCGTGGCCGGGCCCGGTGCCAGATAGCCTTCCGTCGAGGCCAGGAACAGTCGCGCGAAGCGGCCCGCTCCCGCGGTGTAGATCTCGCCGTTGACCGGGCAGCTTTCGTGGGCCAGGAAGGCGGCCATCGGCGCCACCGACTCCGATGGCATGGCCGCGGCGGCGGCCGCGGCGTTCTCGTCGCTGTCGGGATCGCCACCGGCCATGCGGGTGTAGGCCGCGGGCGCAAGCAGATTCACCTTGATCCCGTGTGGTTCACCGGCCAGCTTCGCGCTGCGTGCCAGGCCGATGAGTCCCGCCTTCGCCGTCGCGTACGGCAGGTTGACGTCCATGCCGAAGATGCCGCTCGAGGTGGTCAGCACGACCCGGCCATAGCTCTGGCTCGAGAAATGCGGCCAGGCGGCCTTCATGGTGTTGAACGAGCCGAGCAGATGTACCGCGAGGTGCCGCTCGACATTGTCCAGTTCGACGTCGGGCAAGCCCGCATACCTGACGATGCCCGCGTTGTTGATCAGGATGTCGATGCGGCCGAACCGCTCTACCGCGGCGTCGATGATCGCCTGGGCCCCGGCCGGTGTCGAGACGTCGTTGCCGTCGGCGATGGCCGAACCGCCGGCCGCGGTGATGCCGTCGACGACCGCTTGGGCCGGTGTGGTGTCGGCGCCGTCGCCCTCGATCGATCCACCCAGATCGTTGACGACGACGCTCGCCCCGCGTTCGGCCAGGAGCCGGGCGTGGGCCCGCCCGATGCCGCGACCCGCGCCGGTAACCACCGCGACGCGGCCCTCGAAACTCAACTCACTCATTCGCGACTCCTGTCGTACTTCATTGTCGATCTGTGGCCCCGGTCACCGTATTTTAGACCAATCGGTCAGTACATACAATGACGGTTACCGGCCCCGGAAGGTTGCTTTTCGCGGGCCGTCCTGGACGAAGCTGCGCAGGCCGTGCTGTCCGTCCTCGCTTGCGAAGCATCGGGTGATCAGATCGGCTTCCAGTGCCAGCCCGTCCTCGATCGGCATGTCGAACCCGCTATCGATCGCCTGCTTCGCATACTCGAGCGCGAGCGGGCCACGGGCGTACGAGAGCCCTCGCTCGACGGCGGCGTCGAACACTTCGGCGTCGTCGAGCAGTTGATCGATGAGGCCGATGCGCAGGGCCTCCTCCGCGCGCACGAGGCGTCCGGTGAGGATCAGATCCTTTGCTCCTGCGAGTCCGACGATCCGCGAAAGACGTTGTGTACCACCGGAGCCGGGCATGATCCCGAGCGTGATCTCGGGCAGGCCGAGGACGGCGCCGCGACCGCCGATGCGGAAGTCGGCGGCCAGCGCCAGCTCGCAGCCGCCGCCCAGCGCGTAGCCGTTGATCGCCGCGATAGTGATCTGCGGAGCCGTTGCCAGGGCGTGAAATGCTTGTTGCAGCACCCGGTTTCGCTGTCCGAATGCCTCGGGGGACAGGCCGAGCATCTCCTTCACGTCGGCACCGGCCGCGAAGTGTTCGCCGCCGGTGATCACGACCGCCCGATAGGTAGTGCTGCTGTGCAGTTCCGCCGCAACGGTTTCGAGCAGATCCCACATCTCCTGGTCGAGCGCGTTCACCGGATGGCGCTGGATGCGCAGGATAGCGAGTCGCTCGTCGGCGGGATGCGGCTCGAGCCCGACCTTGGCGGGCGCTGGATTGCTGCTCACTATTCGATGCCTCCGTTTGTGTGCTACGTTCGCGCGGTACAGTGTACCGACCGGTCGAAGAATTTATCGGTGGATGGACGGTGAGATGCAATGGGTATGGGGCATGCCGGCGTATCGGGGCGACGCGTAGTCATTACCGGCGCCGGACGCGGCTTGGGACGGGTGCTCGCGACCGCCTTCGACGCCGCGGGGGCGCAGCTGGGATTGGTCGCGCGGTCGGAGCACGCGCTGCGCGAGGTGGCCGACTCGCTGCACGGAGACCCACTGGTGTGTGCGGGTGATGTGCGCGACGACGAGTTCAACGACACCGTCGCCGAACGCATGGTCGAGCGCTTCGGTGGCGTGGATGTGTGGATCTGCAATGCCGGTGTGTCACCGGAGGTTTCGACGGTGACACAGACCAAGGCCGCCGTATGGCGCGACATCATCGACGTGAACCTGACCGGGACCTTCCTCGGTGCGCGTGCGGCGGCATCGGTGATGGGGGAGGGCGGTCGGATCATCGTCACGGGTTCGGTCATCGGTCAGCGGCCGCGTGCCGGACTTTCCGCATACGCGGCCTCCAAGAGTGGTGCCCACGCCCTGGTTCAGGCCCTGGCGCAGGAACTCGGACCACGTGCGATCACCGTCAACGCGGTCGCGCTCGGCTGGTTCGACACCGGGATGGGAGCGCACTGGCACCGGGATGCCGAGCGCGAGAACGATATCGTCGGCCATACCGCCCTCGGGCGCTGGGGAACTCCCGCCGACCTGCCCGGCATCTATCTGTTCCTGGCCGCCGAATCCTCGGCCTATGTCACGGGCACCACGATCACGGTCGACGGCGGATATTCACTGCTGTGACCGCCGCCCCGCGCTACACCGCCGCACAGGCCGCGGCCGCGGCCGGGGTACCGCTCGCGCGGGCCCGCCGGTACTGGTGCGCGCTCGGTTATCCGGCCGCGGGTGCGACCGATCTCGAATTCACCGAATCCGATATCGACATGCTGCGCATGATGACCGGGTTCGTCGCCGAAGGTGCGGTGGCCGAACCCGATTCGCTGCGGTTGGCCCGGGTATTGAGTCGCTCCATCGCACATCTGGCGCAGTTGCAGGTGGAGATCGTCACCAGCCGGTTGAGAGCGAATGGTATCGGGCGCGCCGAGGCGCTCCGAGTCCTGACGGACCGGACCTCGGAGGTGCAGTGGTTGCTCGGGCAGATCTGGCGTCGCCAGTTGAGCGTCGCGGCGGCCATGCCCGAGGCCGACGAGTCCACGTCGGCCGTATCGGGCGTGGGCTTCGCCGACATCGTCGATTTCACGGAACTGAGCCGGGACCGCTCCGATATCGAGCTGACGCGCATCATCGCGCGATTCGAGTATCGCGTCACCGAGATCGTCGTCGACCGCGGTGGTGACGTCGTCAAAATGCTCGGCGACGAGGTGCTGTTCACTGCCGATGACGCCGCGGCCCTCGCTCATATCGCCACCGGGCTGATCGCGGCCTTCGAAGACGACGCCGATATCCGCGGCCTGCGGGTGGGTTTGGCGCTGGGGCCGGTGGCCCGGCACCTGGGTGATGTCTTCGGCACCACGGTGAATTTGGCGAGTCGGCTCACGGTACGCACCGAACCGAATACCGTGCTGGTCGCACCCGCGGTGGCCGAGGCGCTCACCGGGCATCCCGACTTCGACCTCAGGGCACTGGAACCTGCGGATATTCGAGGATTCGGCCCGACGACGCCGGTCCTATTACGCAATAAAGTATCCTGATTTCCGTCGCGGCCGTCACGATCAGCGCATTCCCAACCTCCGGCCGTGTTCGAGGAGATTCCATGAGCGTGCCGCCCGTCCTGCGCGACCGACTGCGTCTGCCCGTTATCGCGTCCCCGATGTTCATCGTGTCGAATCCGGAGTTGGTCATCGCCCAGTCGACCTCGGGCATAGTCGGATCGTTCCCCTCACTCAATGCCCGCCCGGAATCCGAACTGCGGCACTGGCTCACCCGAATCACCGAGGCACTGGCCGAATTCGATGGCGAACATCCGCAGACGCCGAGTGCGCCGTATGCCGTGAACCTGATCGTGCACAAGACCAACGATCGGCTCGAGCACGATCTCGCGGTGGTCGAGGAATTCCGCGTCCCCATCGTGATCACCTCGCTGGGTGCGCGGCCGGAGGTCAACGAACGCATCCACGCCTACGGCGGGATCGTGCTGCACGACGTGATCAACAATGTTTTCGCCCGCAAGGCCGTCGACAAGGGCGCCGACGGACTGATCGCGGTGGCGGCGGGCGCGGGCGGTCACGCGGGAACGCAGTCGCCATTCGCATTGGTCCAGGAGATCCGGAGTTGGTTCGATGGACCGCTGGTGCTGTCCGGATCGATCGCGCACGGCAACTCGGTATTGGCCGCCCAGGCGGCGGGTGCCGACTTCGCCTATATCGGGTCGATGTTCATCGCCACCGACGAGGCGAACGCGGAACCCGACTACAAGCAGATGATCGTCGATTCAACCGCCTCTGACATCATCTACAGCAACCTCTTCACCGGTGTGCACGGCAACTACCTGCGCGGCAGCATCATCGCCGCCGGACTCGACCCCGATGCGCTACCCGGATCCGACTCCGCGGCAATGAATTTCGCCGGCGGCAGCGCCAAGGATGCGAAGGCCTGGCGCGATGTTTGGGGTGCCGGTCATGGCATCGGCAAGGTCGACGCGGTACGTCCCGCCGCCGCCGTCATCGACCGCCTCATCGAGGAGTACGAGACGGCTCGGGTCCGTCTGTCGGCCGTACCCGTCCATACGTGACGGTGGTGCGCAGGGATCCCCCGCACTGATGGCGCGGCGGTTGGTGAGTCGCTGCGTAGCTGTCATTTCGCTGGGTAAGGCGGGTTATGACGACTACTTGCGAAGAAGGTGAGACTCTGATGTTGATGGATATGTTCTGGATGACCGTGAACTTCTTGCGTTCCATGCTCGGCATGTGATCCACCGGCCACCTCCAGGGCCGGTTCCTGCCGCAATGCGGCAAGGACCGGCCGCCTCATATCCGCTCAGAGTGCGAGCACGCCGTGTGATCTGAGGAGGTTGGCGAGATTGGTGCTGACCAACCCCGCCGCCCGCTTTACCGCTTCGGTCACAGCCGGGATTCGCTGGACTTCGGCCACGGTCGCCGCCAGCGCCGCGACGATCTCACCCGCGGGGCCGTGCACCGGCGCGGCGACACAGGCGAGTCGGAATCGGCTCATATCGGTGTCGTAGGCAAGGTTCGTGTCACTGCTCATGGTGACTCGGCGACGCCATTCGCGCGACGAAAAGCCTTCCGGCGGTGTCGGATCCGGATGCCCGAAGGCCAAAACCTGCTCGGCGGCCGTGCCCGGCGGCAGCAGTACTCCCGGCCGCAGTGGAAAGATCTCGTCGATCTCGCGTCCGATACCGCCGATGAGCATGGTGTGTCCCCGGTCGGTCACCGCGAGGCTGAAGCCGCCGCGATCGGATGCCGCGGTGAGCTGTCGCAGGGGCCGTGCCGAGGCTGCCCGGAGCAGCCGCGCTGGTTGCCAGGTCTGGCCGAGCCGGAACACCCGGGGGCCGATCTGGTAGCGGCCGCCGCGCCGCTGCACCGCCCCTTCGGCGACCAACTGGTTGAGTAGCCGGTACGCCGTTGCCTTCGGTAGTCCGGCTGCCACCGCCAATCTGGTCAGACCCATTTCGTTGCCGTGTGCTAGCACCTCGAGCAGGGCGAATGCCCCCTCGAGTACGCTGCGCCCGCCAAAGGTGCTCGTGTTCTCCGTGATCGCTTCGCTCACTGTCTGTCCTCCCATGCAGATAGTGAGAAGCCTCCGACTTCCAGCTTTCACCCGCGTTTCACCGAAGTCTCACGGTGGTCCGCGCGATCAGGTGCCAGGTGGTTCTCCCTCGTCGTGAATTCTGCCCGGCGGCTCGCCTTCGTCGCGAACCGCCGCCGCTTTCACGATCTGTCGCTTTGCGCGGCTGGAGAACTCGTCGACCAGCCCGGCGGTCACGGTCGTCTCGATCGCACCGATCGCGTAGTCCCTCGTGATGTCCTGATCGACCCGAATGTGCACGGCCGGAGGGACTTCGGGATTGTCCATGATTGGCATCGACTCACTCCTCGGGGTGTCGGTGACCTGTCCACACTGTCTCGGCAGGTAAGTGTGCGTCCAGGGGATAGTCCGCTGGACGAACCGGGATTTCCGCGATGGTGTTGCGGGTTCGCTCAGCGGACCCGGTCCTCGACGCTCGATCGCCTGCCGCGGCAGCATTGGCGGCAGTAATCACGCAGTCGCCGTGATCGATGAAAGATGTTGCATCGCTGGCGAACTCGTTTCCAACGCCGTCTTAAGGAGTAGCCGATGGCCATCATGGACAATCCCGAAGTCCCTCCCGCCGTTCATGTCCGGGTCGATCACGAGGTGGAGAAGGAGTATGTGGTCCGCCCGATCAGCAAGCCCGCGGTAACAGCTGCGGACGGTTTGGTGGACGAGTTCGTCAACCGTCCCGCCGAGCTCGTCGGCCGCAGTAAGCAGGACGACAGATGACCAGCACGTCAACAGGTTTCGGCTTCGCCGACTGGTTCGCGCCACTGGATCTGGCAGGATTCCGCGACGGCGTGCTCGGTCGCGAGGTACTGGTCACCGAACCGCGCGCGGATCTGGCCGAACGACTTGGTGACGCGCTGGCCACCCGGTCCGTCGAGGACCTGTTCGCCAAGCGGGTCCGCCAGGTGTCGGCGTGGTTTCCGCGGCTGGACGGCACGCTCAGTTCGGCGGTCATCCGACCGGACAGCGCACGCACTTTCTACGAAGCCGGAACCACGCTGTTCTATCAGGACGTCGCCGACTTCGCCCCGTTGGCAAGGGAAGCCGCCGAAGCTTTCGGCGTATCGGCCAAATCGGCGAAATGCCAGCTTTTCTGCAATCGCCCCGGTGCAGTCACCTCCGTGCATTTCGACCCGATCGATGTCATCACGGTGCAGCTGACCGGCTGCAAGACCTGGCGCGTTGCCCCCAATCGCTTCGCGCCCGCGCCGCTGGAGGGCTGGGCGCCGAACGATGCGGTGCCTGCGGTCATGCGGATCTACGGCGAAGGTGAGCCGCCGTCCGAGATACCCGACGACGCGACCGAATATCGGCTCGAACCCGGCGCGGTACTGCATGTTCCGCGCGGATATTGGCACGAGACCAGTTCCGACCAGGAATCGATCTCACTTCATATCCTGCTGATCCCACCGCTACGCCTGGACTTCCTGCTGGCCTCGCTCCGCAACGAACTGCTCCGGGAGCCGTACTGGCGTGAATCGGTCTACGACCTCGACAACACACGGTGGCTCACCGCCGCCCAGGATGCCTTCGATGACGCGGTCGCCAGAATCAACATCGCGGATCTGGTCCGGTCACCGGTCCCCGACTTGCCCGTGACCCCCGAAACCGCCTTTGTCCGAGCCGGTCAATGCGCATTGCACGTCGACGCCACCCACGCCGAAACCGCCGGAATCTCCGTGACCGCCTACGGCTTCCGCAACACTTCGACCACGGCCGTGCAACTCGACCGAAGCTACCTACCCGCATGTCAGTGGGTGAACCAGCTGCCGACCGGAGTCTCGCTGGACGTAGCCGACGTACTCACCGTGGCACCCGAACTGTCCAAAGCGGAGGCACAGCAACTGCTCGGCCTCTTCGAGCAAGCCCGACTCGTCCGCCGCATCCGGTAAGCCGTGGGATCACCGCCTCGAATAGTGCCGAGAGGCTATTGACAGGAATCGGCATGGGAGTGCTATACATTAGGGGAGGCTTACCTCTTTAGATGAGGCTAACCTCGTGAACTGTTCCGCTCGCACAATGAGGCATCGTGTACGTCTGTATCTGCAACGCCGTCTCCGAATCGGACGTGCACAGCTGTGTCGCCGCCGGAGCCAGCTCGACCGCGCAGGTCAAAAAGGCGTGCGGCTGGAAGCCCGGCTGCGGTAGCTGTACCCGGCTCCTTTCCGAGGTGGTCGGCCGAGCGTGCGCTGCGCCCGTCCAGGAGGTCGAGACCTCCGCGGCGTAGTCCGACACGATAGGCCGTCCTTACCGGTTCGCCGATTGTGAGCTGTGACACGATCGCAGCCATGGATGGCGATAAGGAAATCATCGCGCTGCTCAATGAGCAGCTGACAGCCGAACTCACGGCGATCAATCAGTACTTCCTGCATGCCAAGATGCAGGAGAACTGGGGTTTCACCAAACTTGCCAAGCACACCCGCCACGAGTCCATCGATGAGATGAAGCATGCGGAGGTGCTCACCGATCGCATCCTCTTCCTCGAGGGGCTGCCGAACTACCAGAAGCTCAATCCGCTGCGCATCGGCCAGACCGTCCCCGAACAGTTGCGGGCCGATCTGAAGATCGAGATGGAGGCCGTAGACCGGCTGCGCGGCGGTATCGAGCTGATGCGCTCGCGCGGTGATGTCACCTCCGCCCGCATCTTCGAGTCCATTCTCGAGGATGAGGAATCGCACGTCGACTATCTGGAGACCGAACTCGACCTGATCGAGAAGCTCGGCGAGCAGCTGTACCTGCAGCGTTATACCGACACCCCGGAAGACGACTGACATCGTCACCGGTTCCGGTCTGTCGATCTCGGCGCCCGGAACCGGTGATCGTCAGGTGCCTGCACTCAGCGGATCGGCTGCGTGACGGCGTCGTGTTCGTCGTTGACCAGATGGAATGCGATCGCGAGATCATCGATTACCGCCTGCCATGCGGCCTGACTGCCCTCGCCGCGGGGATCGCGGGCCAGCGCCAGCAAAGTGGTGGCCGCGTCGACGGCCTGAACCGCGGCAGCCAGTAGCGCGGGCACGGGGGTCGGGGCATTGCGGGAGGCCAGTGTGGCGATGTGGTGACGCAGCCACCGTGCGTCGAACTGCGCCTGCGCCGACACATCACCCACGGCGTCTTGCTCCGCAGTCGCGGCCATCGACCAGTGGCCCATGTACTGCCCCAGTGGGGCAGTGACTACCAAGTCCCGCAGCTCACTACTGATCAAACCGTGTAGCCGACCCGCTAGCTCGGCGCGTTCGACGGGCGGTTCGGCCGACCAGCCGGAAGCGGTTCTTTCCATGTCGGCCTGCAATACCGCCAGCACTGCTCGCAATTGCGCAGCTGTCGCCACCTACGCCCCTCTCCTCGTTCATTCCGAGCTACCGTTGCGCGACAACACTTCGTGGACCCATACGACTACTTCGAACCCTCCCGGCACCATCCGCTGCACGGCCGTTCGCGTCGAAACGTCCGCCATCCGGCGGTGAGTGCAGACATGACGATACAGAAGCAGGCAATCTCGAGCTACCGACAAGCGGCAGCCAATAGTCGCTGTATCGACTAGCGGTGAGCATCGGTTCCGGACACCACGAACACAACGGACTAGCTATTGGAACCAGCTCGTTCAATATTTCGAACCATACGGTTGAAAAGCGGCGGCAGAGGTGTGTCCGGTCGGCGGGGCAACCGGGCGAAATCAATTGCACGAACACACCTCTGGTGCCTGCTGTCCTGCGGCGGGTACGTCACGTTAATATTGGGGTGATTGCTTTCACAGGAATGCGGCGCGTCCGCCCGACCGAAGGCTGGTGAGTCCGCCGATGTCGGTATCGATGTTCGATGAGGCGCTTCCGCGCGGCGAACGTGATGGTGTCGGTCTACGAGTCGGCGCGATCATCGACCGGGGCGGGGAAGTGTTGCTGCTGGAGGCCCACAGCACAGGACCGCTCCCGCTGACCCGCAAGCTTCCGGGTGCCACTGTGGAACCGGGCGAATCGGTCTCCGCCGCACTGATTCGCGGAGTCCGCGAAGAGACCGGGCTGACCGTCACCGACATCGGCCACCACATCGGCGACTTCGATTACCTGTCGCCGGCCGGAAAACCGGTGCGGCGCTTGCATTTCGCCGTAGAGGTGGCAGCCACCAGTCCGATCGTCCTCTCCGCCCACGCCGATTATGTATGGGCACCGCTGGACGGTGAACTGCTCGTGACGCCATCCATCCGCGGCATCCTCGAGGCCTACAAGGACCTGCTCAGCCACTGAGCGCCGTTTCGATACTCGATATCGGTTGCGCCCGTGCACTTCTCGCACTGAGCGCACCTTGTCGAGCTCGTCGATAGCCCACACCTCCGCGTCCGCCGAGGGGTCGGCGATGCTGGACCACCGCTCGCATGGAGCCGATCGCGACTGCCCGGCGCGTGATCGCGGCCTGTCGATTCCGGATTCATGATGTTACCCAGTATTCGTGAGCGACCATGGTGACCGCATGGGTGGGAACGACCAGTCACTACTAAGAGTAATGCGCAGTTTTTCGCTGTTGACCAGTGCGGTTGCTGGCAATAAGTTACTGTGTATTCATGGTGCATCGACCTCTTGGTAGCCGGGGGAGAGCTGCATCGTCGTCCGGTGCCAGGTCGGAGGAGAAGAACGACAGAACGTACGTACACATCTCACTCGACCTCTACAGAACCCGACAACGGAAGGAATCCGATGACCGCCACCGCTCAACCGCTGCCCACGCCGGTGCCACTGACCACCGAGGAAACCCGGATCCATATTCCGGCCATCCATCGCTCGCAGACCAAGCGGCCGCTGAAACTCGCTGACGCACTGGATTTCTGGAATTTCGCGGGTGCCGCCGCCAATGTGGTGATGCAGATGGCGCGACCCGGTGTCGGCTACGGCGTTTCGGAGAGCCGAGTGGAGTCCGGCGCGCTGATGGTGCACCCGTGGAAGCGGGCCAGGACCACCACGCAGTATCTGGCGGTGGCGATCCTGGGCACCCCGGATGAGATCGATGCCTATCGGGAGGCGATCAACGTTGCGCACCGTCAAGTGCGGTCGGGTCCCAATAGTCCGGTCAAGTACAACGCCTTCAACCGTGATCTCCAAAAGTGGGTCGCCGCTTGCCTTTTCATCGGCTTCGAAGACACCTACCAGTTGTTGCACGGCAAGATGAACGATGAGCAGGCCGAGCAGTTCTATCAGACCGCTTCCACCCTGGCGACCGGTGTGCAGGTCACGAAGGATATGTGGCCCGCCACCCGAAAGGACTTCGACCGCTACTGGAACGAGGCGAGCAGCCACGCCGTCCTCGACGACAAGGTCCGCGCCTACCTGGATGATCTGCTCAACCTCCGCATGATCCACTGGTATCTGCGGCTGCCGTTCCGAAATCTGTTGAAGTTCTTGACGATCGGATTTCTGGCGCCGTATTTCAAGGAACAACTCCGAGTCGAATGGACCGATGCCGATCAACGCCGCTTCGAACACCTCTTCCTGTTCGTCGGCTTCGTCAACCGTTTCATCCCACGCTTCCTGCGCTTCGCCCCCACCTATGGGCTGATGCGAGACCTGCGCCGACGCATCCGCAAAAATAAGAGCCTCATCTGAGAGCTCCCCGCAGCCCACCTGCAGACATCGCGTCTTAATTCATTGCCTCCCGAGTCGTCTCGTCGAGCGGAAACGGGGGATCGGAGCTGCGTGCACCCGCCATAGCGTTGCCGGAAAGACGATGGCCGAGGAGCCACCTTCTACAACGACCGGTATCGGCGTACCGCCGGCGGCTGGAGGATAGGTTCCACCGGCTTCGACCGCACCTACGAGGCGACCGTATCGCTCCAGGATCTGCCGAGCTTCACCGTCAGAACCGGAGTAGCGCTCAATCTTTGACCAGCGAGCAGGTCCGGGAACTTCCGTCCCGGGCCCGCATCGCGAAATCCCGGTCGGCCGTCGCCACGAATTGATGCCTAAGCGCAGCAGCGGTCTATCCTTCGGGTACGGCCGAGGATGATGGCGGACCGCGTCCGGGTTGCGCGAGTGGGTGATTGATCATGAATACGAGATCGCCGGAGACGGTGAAATGCCGGGGATGTCACTGCTGGTGGCCTTTGAGCGCGCACAATGTGTGCCATTGTTCCCAATGCCATCAGACGTTTACCGGCGACAAGGCTGCGACTCGGCATTTGGTTGTGGATTATCGCCACAAGCCGCACGTCATCTGCCGGACACCGCAAAGCGTCGGCCTCGTCGATGCCGGCCGCGATTACCCCTGCTGGGGCTTGCCGCAGAATTAGCCGGTTCTGATCCCGATCCGGATTACAGGCCGGGCGTGCTTTGGTCCTGCTGGGCTAGGACGAAGGTGCCCTGGCCGTTCGGGTCCAGTTCGGTGTCGAGGATCTTGTCGTCCAGGAAGGCGGCGGCCTGCTCGTCCAGGAAGATCCGCGACCCTTCCGCGGTCAGGACCTGGTCCTGCTCGGCCGGACCTGCGGCGATCGCGAGCGACATCGTCTCGGCGCCATCCGTCGTGGAGATCCGCAGCCCGGCATCCGTCGGCGTGCCGTCCGCGGAGGTGATGGTGCGAACTGCCTCGATGGCATTGGGGGTGAGCATCAGCATGTGTGGGGTTCCTTCCGCTGTCGTCGCAGTCGGCCGAGGTAAGTGGCGGACTGCATTTCCCGCGGGCTAGTCTCCAGCCCCGATTGTGAGCCGGTGGCGTCGTCGGCACCGGCATCCTCCTAGCAGTAACCAGGGACTGGTTCGCGCAAACTACCTTTTCGAGCATCGCAACCAACGGCCTGCTCGGGGCCTTCCTGCTCTCCGAGATCAGCGACGCAGCCACGGGCAGGAGCCGGCCATCGGCGAACTGGTCCCGTCAACACGCGGGACTGGTTCGACGCGAAGGCGGATGGGCGCCGCCTCGCCGACACGGGGCGATGACAACGCGACTTTCTGATCGCACCGTCCGTGGTCCCCAGCAGTCGTGCGTGGGTGTAATCGGCAGCTGACGCGCTGGAGACCTCTGGCGTCGAATTCTCGAGACTGGCGGCCTGGCTGCCGACAAGGCCGGGTCCGGCCGGCGCCGGGTAGTGATTCCATGATGTTTGTCCGAAGTAATCCGTTGCAGCTCATGGTCGTTCGCCCAGCGATACCGTTGGTAACCGGAAGGGCTCGATCAACCGCGCCGGCACTAACTCCGCCGTGCCGAGGACTGTAGAGGAGGAGATCGTGACAACGGTTCAAATTCCCGGTCCCGTCGCCGAGGCCATCCGGCGAATGCACGACATCAAAGACGAACTCGATCCACGCGACGGCGTCGCGTGCTTCAACAACATGTATTTGCGCGTCACCGAATTGGTCGGTCAACAGATCACCGCGGGATTCTTCGCCGACTCCGAATTCGTCGAACGCCTCGATGTGGTGTTCGCGCAGCTGTATTTCGACGCGGTCGACGCCGACAAGGGCGGCAAGTGGCCGAATCCGGTCTGGCAGCCGGTCTTCGATTCCCGGTCCAACCGCACCGTGTGGCCTGTACAGTTCGCGTTGGCGGGCATGAATGCCCACATCAACCACGATTTGCCGATGGCAGTTGTGATGACCTGCAAGGAGCGGTCCACCACACCCGATACCAAACCGGTGCACGCCGACTATTTGAAGGTCAATGAGCTGCTGGCCAAGGTCGAGGCCGAGGTTCGCGCGGAATACGAGCCGCAATTGCTCCAGCTGACCACCAAGGATGCCGAGACACTGAAGCACATCCTGTGCAGCTTCAGCATCGCCCACGCCAGGGACGCCGCCTGGGCCACGACGCAGGCGCTCTGGATGCAACGCAACAACAGCATGCTCCGCCGTATGACCGAGCGCGGACTCGAAGAAGGCGTCGGCGCCACGGGACGGCTGCTCCTCACACCTGTAGTCCCGCCGCCGAAGTAGACGTCAGCTTGTTCCTTGTCCGCCGGTTCGAGACCGGCTGGCTTGGTTGATGTTTCGCATTACGAGTAGTCAGCCGCAGATCGGAGTGCGGTGGAGCCCAACATCAGGGCTCCGCCGCAACCTCAGCTGACGGTCCCCACCGTCTGATGCCTCAGGTGATCGTTGGCGATGCTTTGCCGACCCACGAGTGTGCCGAGGATCTACCGGCATACGGTGGATGACGGTGGAGTGCGCCCGGATCGCGGCCGTGACCGAAGCGCCACCGTCGTCGATGTGCCGGCAAGAATTGCAAGGCGCTACGCCCGTAGTTCCTCGGCCGCGATTCCGAACCATTCGTCCGCCGATCCGACAGCGACAAAGTGCCCGGCCCCCTCGACTGGATGCCATACCGACCCAGGCATTCGGTCGGCCACCGCTTTGTTTATGGGATCCGGGACCAGTCGGTCATCCATTCCTTGCCACATGTGGACTCGTCGTTCGATTGTTGTCACGTCGAAAGCCCAATTCCGATACAGGAGTTCACTGTCGCGGACCAGTCCGTCGGAACTTTGCGCGAAGCATTCGGCGCTCGCTTCGGAGAAGTCGCTTGCAAAGTTGCGCTGAAGCAAGATCTGCCGGTCGTAGTCGTTGACGGCTTTCCGAGCTTGTTCGAGGTAGGGCTTGCGGAAGCGTTTGGCGGTTATGCCGAGGATTGCGTACATGAGGCGAAAGCCAGGTGTGAAGCGCAGTGCGAGGGATCCCCCGAGCGCGTCGACTTTGGAGAGGTAATCTGCTGCCCAGTTGTCGCCGAATGCTCCGTAGCTGCCACCTGCGATGCTGCTGACGTGGCGCAGTCGTCGCGGATCGATATACGCAGCTGCCGCAAGTGCCCATGGACCACCCTCCGACCAGCCGGTCACGCCGAATTCGTTGCATCCCAACGCATCAGCGATCGCTGTCATGTCGTCGGCCCAGCCGGCGTACGTTCGTGCTTTTTGCGGACTGGACTGCCCTATTCCGGGACGGTCGACACATACGAGTCGTAACCGCTTCTTCGTTGCGGAATCTGCGAAGAAGCGTGCCTCGATCCTGCTGCTGGGTCCACCATGATTATGGATAACGAGCGGACCATGCGGATCTCCGACTTCGAGATAACTGAGCTGACGGCCGTCTCGGGTTGTGACCGATTTTGTTGGCCCGTTGCGGGATCTTGGTGAAGGGGAGATGCGGCCGTCAGCCGACGATTCACTGTCCGTATCGTTCATTGTTCGCTCCGATACCTGTTGGTGCGTGAGCGTTCGTAGTGATCATAGACGGGGAGCGAACGGCCGGTGGGCAGTCGGCGGACGCGGTGCATGGCCGATTCCGCGTCGGGTGAGCGGCGGCGTTATGCCAATACCCGCTTTCTAGCTGCCATAGGCAACGGCGGAATGAGATTCGTCCAGAATTCGCGGCGGACCGCATCCCACAGTCTCGTCAGTTCCGGAAAGAGTTCTCGGGCCCGCACGAGATCCGGGTAGTTGCTCGGGCAGAAGGATGCAATCTGCGAAGCGTTGGATGCCTTGCCCACGGCAACAATTGCGATCAGATGATGCTGAACCAAGCGCCACGTCACACAGAATCCATCGACCTCCGTGCGGCGAAGATCCTCATCCATCTTCGATCCCCCGTCTCCGCACGCTTACCTCGTGCGTTCGGCGACCGCTGTCAACCGACCGCAGTCGGCTGTGCGCCACCATCTCGGCTGGCAACTCGGCACGGCCACGGGTGTACCACCGGAGATGCTCCCTGGGCCAGGTCGGATTCTCGGGCATGGGGTTCCTACTTCGATCGTGACGCCGGTGCGTCGAAGGGTGGGGCGATTCACCCGGCATATAACATAAGACATTAGAGTTCATAGTTCAATAGGTCGCCAGTGAAGATCGTGTTAAGCCCCGCGGTCCCATCCCCTCGCACCTCGTCGGCCGTTGGTTCGGCGAGCAACGCCGGTCGGACAGCCGATCTCTTCTAACTTCATAGTTCATATTTCAAGTGTTAGTTGACTAGAATCGTGTTACGTGCACGCCACCCCAGGAGTCGTGTTGTCCCAGCAGAAGAGGGTCGGATTGACCGCGCTCGGTGCCGTGCTGTCACCGCTCGAGGGCGGCGGTCCGAAAACCGAGGCCGTGGTCCAGCGGCTGTCTGCGGCGATCAGCCTCGGTGTGATGGTCGACGGCCAGCAGTTGCCGAGCGAGACCGATCTCGCCAACCAGTTGGGTGTGTCGACGATGACTCTGCGGGAGGCGCTGGTCGTACTTCGGCAGCAGGGCATCGTCCACACCAAGCGCGGGCGCGGCGGCGGTAGCTTCATCAGTGCTTCGGCGGAGGTCTTCGAGAACACCTCGCTGGCGCGGCTGCAACAGATGAGCATCCAGGAACTGCGCGATCTGGGGGATGAGCACTTCGCTGTCACCGGAGCGGTCGCTGTGTTTGCCGCGCGCCGCGGACTGCAGGCCGATATAGCCCGGCTCCGGGCGCTGGCCGACCGGCTGAAGGAGAGCGCCGACCTCGTCTCGGCCCGTCGGGCCGACAGCCGCTTTCATATCGAGATGGCGGTGTGCGCGCAGTCCACCCGGCTGACCCGCGCCGAGGTCGGACTGCAGGCCGAGCTCTCCGCCCTGCTCTGGCTGCCGCGGCTGGAACTGGAGCCCGCGGCCGAGGCGACCGCCCATCGTGACCTGGTGGACGCCATCGAACGAGAAGACGATGCCCGGGCCAGAGAACTGGCAGAATCGCAGACGGAATCACGCATCCGCCGCCTCGTCGCTTTACGCTTGGAGCTCAGTGATCAATGAGGGATACCGATAATGATCCCGCCCCGGCGACCATCGAGTCGCTCGCTGATTCCGTCACAAAACTGGCCGACGAGATCTATCTGTCGCTGACAACTATCGGGACCGCGCTGACAGCCCTCTGGAAGGGGCTCACCGAGAGGCCGCGGCTCGCTCCCAGGTCGACTGATCTGGCACCGCTGCGCGAGACGATTCTCGGCGAGCTCGAGCGGCGCGGAAAACTGTTCAACGGAGCAGGTGTCGTGATGGCCGACGGCGTTCTCACCGATCACCCCCGACATCTGGAATGGTGGCTTCCGGACGGGCAGCGCCTGATCCTGGAATTGAATCCCGATAGTGAATATTTCTACGACTACACCAAAATGGACTGGTTCACGGTCCCGCGCGACCAGGGTCGGCGATGGGTACAGGGGCCACACCTCGATTACGCGTGCACCGACGAGTACGTTTGCACATTCTCGATACCGGTCACGTTCACGTCGGGACCATTTCTCGGAATCGCCGGTGCCGATGTGCCGGTTGCCGCGATCGAGGAGGCCTTGCTACCGCGATTCCAGGCATTCGGTCAGCGAGTAGTGCTGGTCAATAGCGAGGGCCGCGTCATCATCGGGACCGATCCCGAATTCACGACCGGATCCAAGACGAGCCGGATGGACAGATCCGCTGCGACCGTCCCGGTCGAGACGGTGCCCTGGTCGTTGCTTCCGTTGGGATCCACGACATCCCACTGAGCCTTTCCGGATTGGGATCCTGCCGCGAGATCTCGATACATATTCCGGGCGGCCACGCCGATGCTCCGCGCGGTGCCCGCATTCAACTCCACAGCGTCACATGCACTTTCGGGCGGAACCGAGTGACGCCGACCCCGGACCCGCGGATCATCGCCTGGATGCAGCGCGGGGTGGTGATGAACCGCAGCAGTTCCGACACCGCGGGCTGGCGAGTGTCGGGTGGCAGGGTGGTCGCGCACCACTCATCGGATACCTGAAGGCCGGGTCCCTTGATGTGGCTCAACCGACCGGCCGCGAGGTCGGAGGAGACAGCGAAGCCGATCGTCAGGGTGATGCCCCCGACTCGGCGAACCTCTTCGAGAGCGGCCGCGTCGCTCTGGAAGATCCGCTGGTGTGATTCGGGAATGGCCAACTCGCGCAGCACCGTCGCGATATGCCCGTCGACACTGCCCGCGCTGGGGCCCAGCATCCACTGCTGCTCCCGCAGCAGCGCCGGATGCGGTGCGATGTCCACCAGCGGGCTGTCGGGGCGCGCGACCGAAATGATCTGATACTTCAGGAACGGCCGGGTGGTGATGGTCGCGTCGGTGTCGTCCTGCCCAGGCCCCAGCGCGATATCCACCGCGCGGGTCTCGATCAAGCTGCGGAACTGGCTGGTGGGATGCACACTCAGCTCGACCGACAGATCCTTCGCCCGCGCCGCGAACAGGTCGATGAGGCCGGGCGCGGCATGTTCGGCGAACGCGCTCGATGCCGCGATGCGGAGCAGCCGTCGGCCGTGCGCTGCCTCGCTCACTTCGATGGCGGTCTGGCGCTGCAGTCCAAGAATTTCGATCGCCCGGCTGGCCAGGCGCAGCCCACCGGGCGTGAAGGCCAGACCGGACGCCGTGCGGGTGAACAACGGGTCGTCGAGCTCTTTACGCAGCTGGGCGATGTGCGTCGAGACACCGGCGTCGGACATCCCCAGCTCTCTGGCCGCCGCGTGGACGGAGCCGAGCCGCACCACGGTCGAGTAGGCCCGAAGCTGGGCGGGCGTCACAATCCGAGTCTAGTTTGGAGGTGGACGCGGTGCCCACAGCCGGAGGACGCACCATGCAGGACGTGGTCACGGACCTGATGACAACCTGGAACGCCGGGGGCACGGCTGGGGTCGCGACGGTCGTACGGACCTTCCGTTCGGCGCCGCGACCGCCTGGCGCGGCAATGGTCGTCGCCCCGGACGGGACGGTCGGCGGTTCGGTTTCCGGTGGCTGCGTCGAAGGCGCGGTGTACGAACTCGCCACCGACGTCATCCGGACCGGCCGTCCGGTGCTGGAGCGGTTCGGCTTCTCCGATGACGACGCATTCGCTGTGGGCCTCACCTGCGGCGGCGTCATCGACATCTTCGTCGAGGCGATCTCGCGGGAAACGTTTCCGGACCTCGGCGAGGTCGCCGCGGACATCGCCGCCGACCGGCCGGTCGCGATCGCGACCGTCATCGAGCACCCCGACACCGCCCGGGTAGGGCGACGGCTGCTGATCCGGCCGGGCACCGCACACGGCACCTTGGGGTCGGCGCGCACCGACGACGCGGTGCGCGATGACGCACGCGGGCTGCTCGCGGCGGGCCGCAGCGAGGTGCTGTCCTATGGTCCGGACGGGCAGCGTCGCGGTGAGGGCATGGCGGTATTCGTCGCCAGCTATGCCCGGCAGCCGCGGATGCTGGTGTTCGGGGCGATCGATTTCGCTGCCGCCGTCGCACAGCAGGGATCATTCCTCGGCTACCGAGTGACGGTGTGCGACGCGCGGCCGGTCTTCGCCACCTCCGCCCGGTTCCCGACCGCCGACGAGGTCGTCGTCGACTGGCCGCACCGCTACCTGGCCGCGCAGATCGCGGCAGGCGAAATCGATTCGCAGACCGTCGTCTGCGTGCTGACCCACGATCCCAAGTTCGATGTTCCGCTGCTCGAGGTGGCACTGCGCGCGCCGGAGATCGGCTATGTCGGCGCCATGGGGTCGCGCCGCACACACGACGAGCGGCTGACCCGGCTGCGACAGGCCGGCCTCACCGACGAGCAACTCGCCCGGCTCGCCAGCCCGATCGGGCTGGATCTGGGCGGCCGGACCCCCGAAGAGACGGCGGTGTCCATCGCCGCCGAGATCATCGCGCGACGCTGGGGCGGACACGGCCGCTCACTGACCGGGATCGGCGGCCGCATTCACCACAAGGCACAAACAGCGAGTTAAGCGATTGCTTAACTCGGACTTGACGACCGCATCAACGGGGCAGAGGCTGAGGCTCTTCCCATTGTTGTGAGGTAGATCACATGCAAGTTCCCGGGCCATTCGAATACGAGCGCGCAACGGGCGTGGATCACGCCATCGGACTACTGGACCGGCTCGGCGAGGAGGCGCGCATCATCGCGGGCGGGCACAGCCTGCTGCCGATGATGAAGCTGCGCCTGGCCAATCCGGAATATCTCATCGACATCAACGACCTGGCTGCCGAACTGGGCTACATCGTCACCGATCCAACCCTGGTGCGCATCGGTGCGATGGTCCGGCATCGGCATTTGCTCGAATCCGACGATCTCGCCGCGGTGTGCCCTATCTTCCGTGACGCCGAGCGCGTGATCGCCGATCCGGTCGTGCGCAACCGCGGCACGATCGGCGGCTCGCTGTGCCAGGCCGATCCCGCCGAAGATCTCAGCACGATCTGCACGGTCCTCGGCGCCACATGCATGGTGCGCGGACCGTCCGGCGACCGGGAGATCGCGATGGACGACTTCATGGTCGGTCCGTACGAAACCGCCATGTCGCACAACGAAATTCTGATCGAGATCCGAATCCCGGTGCGGCATCGGACATCGAGTGCCTACACGAAGGTGGAGCGTCGGGTCGGCGACTGGGCAATCGCGGCGGCGGGCGCGATCGTGACACTGCACGGCGAGGCGATAGCGGCCGCCCGGATCGGTCTGACGGCGGTCAACCCAGATCGGGCGGCGCTCGCCGCCGTGGCGGACGCGCTCATCGGTGAGCCGCCCACCGAAGATGTTTTCGCGGAGGCGGGCCGCCGGGCGAGCGCAGCGTGCTCACCTGTCTCCGATGCGCGCGGCAGCGCGGACTACAAGCGCCATCTCGCCTCCGAACTGACGATTCGCGCGCTGCGCACCGCGGTCGAGCGCGTACTGAATGAATCTGCGCCGGAAGGGAATTAGCCATGCAGGTAACCATGACCGTCAACGGCGAGCCGGTGACCGCGGAGGTCGAGCCACGCACCCTGCTCGTGCACTTCCTGCGAGATCAGTTGCGGCTCACCGGAACCCACTGGGGCTGTGACACCAGCAACTGCGGCACCTGTGTGGTGGAGGTCGACGGCGAACCGGTGAAGTCGTGCACGATGCTGGCTGTTATGGCGGGCGGCCGTTCGGTGCGCACCGTCGAGGGGCTCGAGGTGGACGGCCAACTCGATCCCGTGCAGGAGGGCTTCATGCAGTGTCACGGTTTGCAGTGCGGATTCTGCACGCCCGGAATGATGATCACCGCCCGCGCCCTGCTCGACCGCAATCCGAATCCCGACGAGCAGACCATCCGGGAGGCGATCTCGGGCCAGATCTGCCGCTGCACCGGATATACCACCATCGTGCGGTCGATCCAGTGGGCCGCGGCAAAGCAACGCGGCGAAGCGGTGGAGCCCGAACCCGCAGCCACTCCGACGCCGGTAGGGAGCACATCATGACCGCCGTCGAGTCCCGGCCCGAAGACAGAGTAGATAACGACCGCAAGCCGTGCGGTCACGGCAGGATGCTCCGCAAAGAGGATCCGCGGTTCATTCGCGGACGCGGCAACTACGTCGACGATGTGCAACTGCCCGGCATGCTGCACATGGCGATACTGCGTTCCCCGTTCGCGCACGCGCGGATCGTGAACGTCGATGTCTCCGCGGCACAGGCACATCCGAAGGTCAAGGCAGTCGTCACCGGTGCGGATCTCGCGGCGAAGGGACTGGCCTGGATGCCGACGCTGTCCAACGATGTGCAGGCGGTGCTGGCGACGGACAAGGTCCGGTTCCAGGGCCAGGAAGTGGCCTTCGTCGTCGCCGAGGATCGCTACTCCGCGCGTGATGCGTTGGAGCTCATCAACGTCGACTACGAGATGCTCGATCCGGTGATCGATGCCCGGAGCGCACTGGCGCCCGAGATGCCGGTGATCCGTGACGATCTCGAGGGCAAGCAGGACAACCACTGCTTCGACTGGGAGGCCGGCGACGCCGCCACGACCGAGGCAGTGTTCGCCCGCGCCGACGTGGTATTGAAGCAGGAGATCGTCTATCCGCGAGTGCATCCCGCTCCGATGGAGACCTGTGGGGCCGTCGCGGATCTCGATCCCGTGACGGGGAAGCTCACGCTGTGGTCGACGAGCCAGGCGCCGCATGCCCACCGCACGCTCTACGCGTTGGTGGCCGGACTGCCCGAGCACAAAATCCGGGTGATCTCACCCGATATCGGCGGCGGGTTCGGCAACAAGGTGCCCATCTATCCGGGATATGTCTGCGCCATCGTCGGGTCGCTGCTGCTGGGCAAACCGGTGAAGTGGATGGAGGATCGCAGCGAAAATCTCACCAGCACCGGATTCGCCCGCGACTACATCATGGTCGGCGAGATCGCCGCCACCGCCGAGGGCAAGATCCTGGCCATCCGGTCGACCGTGCTCGCCGATCACGGCGCCTTCAACGGCACAGCCGCGCCGTTGAAGTATCCGGCCGGCTTCTACGGCGTCTTCACCGGTAGCTACGACATCGAGGCCGCCTACTGCAAGATGACCGCGGTCTACACCAACAAGGCCCCTGGCGGTGTCGCCTACGCGTGCTCGTTCCGGATCACCGAGGCCGTCTACTTCGTCGAGCGGTTGGTGGATTGCCTCGCCTATGAACTGAAGATGGATCCGGCCGAGCTGCGGCTGCGGAATCTCCTTCGCCCCGAACAGTTCCCGTACACCAGCAAGACAGGCTGGGTCTACGACTCCGGCGACTACGAGAAGACCATGCGTCTGGCGATGGACATGATCGGCTATGACGCCTTGCGAAAGGAGCAGCAGGACAAGCGCGCCCGCGGCGAGTTGATGGGCATCGGGATGTCCTTCTTCACCGAGGCCGTCGGCGCGGGTCCGCGCAAGGATATGGACATCCTCGGACTCGGGATGGCCGACGGGTGCGAGCTGCGCATCCATCCGACCGGCAAAGCCGTTGTGCGCATATCGGTTCAGACCCAGGGGCAGGGGCACGAGACGACGTTCGCCCAGATCGTCGCCGAAGAACTCGGCATCCCGCCGGACGATATCGACGTGGTGCACGGCGACACCGATCAGACTCCGTTCGGCCTGGGCACCTACGGCAGCCGGTCGACACCGGTTTCGGGCGCCGCCGCCGCGCTGGTGGCGCGGAAGGTGCGCGACAAGGCACGGATCATCGCATCCGGCATGCTCGAAGTCTCCGTCGCCGACCTCGACTGGGAGAAGGGATCGTTCCACGTCAAGGGCGATCCGTCCGCGGCCGTGACGATCCAGCAGATCGCGATGCGAGCACACGGCGCTGGTGATCTGCCCGAAGGTATCGAGGGCGGACTCGACGCGCAGATCTGCTACAACCCGGAGAATCTCACCTACCCGTATGGTGCGTACTTCTGCGTCGTCGACATCGACCCGGGGACAGCCGTGGTGAAAGTGCGGCGCTTCCTCGCCGTCGACGACTGCGGCACCCGGATCAATCCGATGATCATCGAGGGGCAGGTGCACGGCGGCATCACCGACGGCGTCGGCATGGCGCTGATGCAGATCATCGCCTTCGACGAGGACGGCAACTGCCTCGGCGGATCCCTGATGGACTATCTCATCCCGACGGCACTCGAGGTTCCGCACTTCGAGACCGGATACACGGTCACCCCTTCGCCGCACCACCCGATCGGCGCGAAAGGCATCGGCGAATCGGCCACGGTCGGCTCGCCTGCAGCGGTGGTCAATGCGGTGGTGGATGCGTTGGCGCCGTTCGGAGTTCGGCACGCCGACATGCCGCTGACGCCGTCGCGGGTGTGGGAAGCGATGCAGGGCCGGGCCACACCGCCGATCTGAGTGGGTGCGAGCAAATGGGATCACCGATGAAGTTGACCGAGCGTGCACAGCAGCTGGTCCGCACCCGGACGCCGTTCGTGCACGCGACCGTCGTGCGTGCGCAGCAGCCGACCTCGGCGCATGCCGGGGACGAGGCGATCCTGTTGCAGGACGGGACGATCGAAGGATTCGTCGGCGGGCAGTGCGCGCAGAACTCGGTCCGCAAGGCGGCGCTGGGTGCCTTGCAGTCGCACGAGAGTGTGCTGCTGCGCGTGCTGCCCGATGGCGATCTGCATTTTCCCGAAGCGCCCGGCGCGGCGGTGGTGGTGAATCCCTGTCTGTCCGGCGGAGCTCTCGAGATCTTCCTCGAGCCGCAGATCCCGGCGCCGCTGATGCGCATCTGCGGCGCGACACCCATCGCGGACGCCTTGGCCGACATGTGCGAGTTGGTGGGTTTCGGGGTGCAGCGCAGTGCTGCCGACGCCGACTCGCTGGATTCGCTGGCCGATACGACGGCGGTGGTGATCGCCAGCCATGGTGGCCCGGAGGCCGAGATGATCCGCGTCGCGCTCGACGCGGGCGTGGGGTACATCGGGCTGGTGGCCAGCACGATTCGGGGCGCGTCGATCCTCGACGAACTCGAATTGACCGACGCCGAGCGGGCTCGCATCCGCACCCCGGTGGGTTTGCCCATCGGCGCGAAGACGTCCGCGGAAATAGCCGTCTCGATTGTCGCGGAAGTGATCCAGGCGGTCCGCAAGGGCGGCTCGGCCGTCACGCCCCGCGCGGCGAATGTCGCTGTCGAGGCGCTCGATCCGGTGTGCGGTATGACCGTGATGGTCGGGCCGGACACACCACATCTCACCATCGACGATGTCGACTACTGGTTCTGCAGTTCCGGATGCCGCAATTCCTTCGCAGCGACGAAGACGGGCTCATGACGAACGGGGTCGT
>NZ_BAGN01000424.1 GCF_000308835.1 Nocardia vinacea NBRC 16497
CGACGGATCCACGCATCCAGCGAATCCAAAGGGTGATACGGCATCACCAGATAGGGACGCCCGCCTTTGGTGACACCCACTTGGAGCACGGTGACGATATTCGGATGTCCGGTCAGCCGACCCATCGCCCGTTGTTCGCGAAAGAACCGTTCCTGGTTGTCCTCGTCGAGCTCGGCGGTCAGCACCTTCACCGCCACCGTGCGGTCCAGCGCCACTTGCCTGCAGCGATAGATCTCACCGAAACCGCCACGCCCGACCTCTTCGGCGTCCTCGTACCCGGACGCGCTCAAATCATCCGCGACGGATGTGACCGCGTCGCGGCGGGTCCGAAGTGGATCATCGGCTGTCATCAGCGGCGTGCAATCCACTCGACAGGTACGCGAACACCGGCGCCATGCGCTCCCTTTCGACAATGCTCAGCGTATCGCCAGCAAAGGTGAACGGTCCGCCTGTCCGCGTCGCGAGTTACGCGTCTACCACAGGTGGCCACCGGACAACGCTTGTCCTACCGCGCGTTCGGCAAGGGGAGGCTCGAGCTTTGGCTGTCCGGGGCTGTGCTGTGTTGTCGGTCGGCGATCCATCGGGCGATCACTGGCTGGGTTGGGGCACATCGACGTGGCAGTTTTCGATTTTCGGGTTCATACCGAGGTAGTTGAGCGGTCCGGCGATGATGGTTACCGCAATGGTTCCGGTGCTCGCGCAGTTGGTCGGTGCGTTGTCGTAGTAGTGCCGTTGCGCACCGGCGATGGCGCCGATGATCAACCATGCGAGCACCAGTACTACGAAGACGCTGGTGGGCCGGGAACGGCTACTTCGGCGCATCCTGCTGCGGTAGTTTGCGTATGTTCTCATTTCCTATCTCCGTGTAGTCGAATGTCGTACCGCTGATGCATGTTTCGGGATCGGGCTCACCATTCGACGCATACCCCGGACCCTGCGACATCGCGATACGGGCAGTGGGTGCGGGTCAGGGTTTCCGGGCTGTCCGGTTATTCGAGTCGGTCGCGCCAACTCGGGTTGGTGCGGATATGCCGTGAGCCGCCGGCGTGTTCTTCGAGGTCGCGACTCAGCGCGGTGTCCTCTGGATGGCGCCGGCTCAGCAGGCGTCGTGCTGCGCCGCCGAGGGCGGGGCGCCTGCCATCGGCTGATAGGTGGTTCCATACGGCCATTGCGATGGTGCCGATGGCGATGCCGGCGATCAGGGCGACGACGACGAGCATTGGAAAGCTCCTGGGTAGTGCTTGGGTTTTGCGTCTGTTGTGAGGTGTCGTCACGGACCGGGTTGTGGCACGTGGCAGCTGCAATCACGGTCACGAAGATGGTTCCCGCGCTGGCGCAGTTCTGTTCACGGTTGGTGAAGTATCCACGCCGTGTTGTCCTTCGAATCAGGTTGTCCGGCAGGCGGATTGCGGCGCAGCCGCTGCGGGCTGCGCCGGGCCGGTCAGTAGTAGTGGGCTCGGCCGCCGATGGCGTGGCCGGTGCGGCCCGCGATCATCAGCGCCGCACCGATGAGCAGCACGATGATTCCGATGGTGACCAGCAGGGGGATGCCGAGTAGGAATCCGGCGACGAGCAGGACGACTCCGAGAATGATCACGAGCAAATACCTGATTTCGGAAGTACGTGAGATGTCACGAGGTAAGGGCGGGATGGGCGGATGGGGACGCGGTTATCGACGTTGATCGCCGCGAGGGGCACCGGTCGGTTCGGGACCGGCGGGGGTGTGGCCGAACAGTTGGCCCAAACCGCGTTTGCGAGTCGCGGGTCGGTTGTCGGCTCGAGCCCGATCATGACGATCCCGATTCTCCGAGCCTTTGCTCGGATCTGATCCTCCCAGTACACGCCGCAAATAACTGTATGTCAACGATGTAGGTCTACACTCTCTATCTACAGTGCTTCTTACGGCAAAGGGAGCTTCCGCGATGACCGAACCCCCCACCAACCGCAACAATTCCGGTCCCGCCACCAACGGTCGCGGTGAGGGGCCGATCACGCGGGCGGCAGTGTTGAACGCCGCGCTCGAGATCGTCGATCGTGACGGGGTCGACGGGTTGTCGATGCGACGCCTCGCCGAGGCGGTCGGGCGGGATCCGATGGTGATCTACCGGCACGTATCGAACAAGGCCGCCGTGCTCGACGGTGTCGCCGAGATCGTGTTCGCGCAACTGTCGGTCGATGCCACCGACCCGGATTGGGCCACCCAGTTGCGTGTGGTTGCTCGTGAGTTCCGCCGGTTGGCGCTGGCGCATCCACTGGTGGTGCCGCTGCTGGTGACCCGCCCGCTGGCGACACCGCTCGGGCAACGCCCGACCGCCGTGCTGCGGCCGTTGGAGGACGTTCTCGCGTTACTGACCCGTGCCGGGTTCTCGGGTGCCGATGCTCTGCATATCTATCGGGCAGTGTTCGGGTTCCTCTACGGCCACATCCTCAACGAGTTGCAGGAACTCGTGGAACGCCCCGAGGAAACCGACGAAGTGCTGCGGCTCGGGCTGCATCGACTGCCGATAGCGCAATACCCGCTGCTGCGCGAACTGGCACCGGTGCTGGCCGCCTACGACGGCGCCGCCGAACTCGAACGCGGCCTCGACATCCTGCTCAGCGGCCTGGCCACCACCCTGACGAACCCCGGCGGCGGCGCGCCGGGGGTTGCACCAGGTAACCGAACACAACCACACGATCGGAGTTGAACCCCACCATGAGTACCTATCTCGACTCTCCCGACCTGCCCTTCCGCCTGCAGTTCTCCGCCACCGAACCCGCAGCGGTGGCCACCGCCGCCCGCGCCTGGGTCTCACACGGACAGATCTTCACCGTCGCCCTGACCAGCGAGTCCGGTGCGGTCGAAAACCGGTATCTGCTGGTGAATTTCGGCGCTATCTCCTGCCTGACCGTGCACGACCAGGACAAGCTCGACGACCCCGGCCATCGACTCATCACCTACACCGCGTCCCTGACAAAGGGCGGTGACCTCGACATCGAAACCCGATCACTGTCCGCCCACATCAGCTGACAACAATCGAATCCCCGCTCCGCCAACGCAATCCGGCTCAGCGGCGCACCGCCACCGTCTGCGGCGACTCGGATTCACGACGACGATGACACGCCCCCCGCGAACCGATATCGGCACCAACAACGAAACCGCATCCTCGTGAACACCATTGATGACTGCGCCCAACAGGCCGCACCGGGATCGACAGCTCCCGATCAGCCGCACACCAGCGCCGACCGATCGCGAACACATGGGTTCGCATGGATAGGGGCGCGACACCTGCGACACACCACCGCAGCAAAGGCGTGGACGCTGGCGTTCGCATATCTGGTCGTCGAGTTCGTCACCGCGATCGCCTGGAAATCGGACTACAGCTTCCGCCGCGACACGATCAGCGATCTCGGCGTCACCACCTGCACACCAAACCTGTGCTCGCCCCTGCATCTGCTGATGAACGCGACATTCGTGGCGCTCGGCCTGCTCACGATCATCGGAGCTATCGGATTCCGCGACTATATTCCCCACGGACCCCGACAGTGGTCGATCGTCGCACTCGCGGTCATCATCGGCCTGAGCACTGCCGCGACCGGCGTGTTTCCCTCCAACGACGGGATCGTCGTGCACGGGCTCGCGGTGATGCCCGCGTTGGTGTCGCGGCACATCGTGCTGATCCTGCTGTCGATCTGGTTGTGGAAACAACGCCGCCTCGCCGCGATCTGGTCGGGGGTCTGCGCATCGACCGGACTCACCGGCACAGTTCTACTGACCATCGGCCTGCAGGTCGGAATCACCGAACGACTCGTCTTCTACCCGCTACCGACCTGGATGGCCATCACCGGCGCCACTATCGCGCTCAAACCCTTCTGGAACGCAGTACCGCGCCGGACTCGTCCGAGTAACAGTTGCCACCGACCGGAATGGATACGCACATGCAGATTCAGATCAACACCGACAGCAACATCGACAGCGGTGAAAGACTGATCCGGCACGTCGAAGCGGAGATCGCTTCGACGCTCGAGCACTTCAGCGACCAGATCACCACCGTCGAGGCCCACCTCAGTGACCAGAACGCGGGCAAAGGCGGACCGGACGACAAGCGATGCGTGCTGCAGGCCCGTCCAACCGGTCAACAGCCGGTCGCCGTAACCCACAACGCCGCGACGATCGATGCCGCCTGCCGGGGTGCGGCCGAGAGCATGGCACATCTGCTCGCCAGCCGGTTCGGCCGACTACACGAGACAAAGGGTGGCGACTCCATCAGACACCCGCACAAGAACTGAGTCAGCAGCACCGGGTTGTTCGGTATGCGAACGCTGTAGATCAGCACTGTAGACCTACACTGTTGACATTATGTTCCGGACGGCGTCTACTTGAATGAGCAAGAGATCCGAGCGAAGGCGTCGAGGATCACCATGATCATCACCATCGGGCTGGCCGAACCGAACAGGCTTTTGGGTGGCTCGAGTCGTACCGCCCGCCGCGATCTCGGCGGCGTCCGCGAGAACCCACTCAACCTGGCCTCGGCCGCGTCGGGCGATGCGGCGAGCCGCAGGCCTTCGGCGCAGCAGACACCCCTGTTCACACCGGCTATACCGGCAATGCCGCCGCGGCCGATGCATCCGGCAATGCTGCCGGGCAGGGATCCGAAAGCACGCCCCATGGACGCGGGCCATGGCCAGCTGTTCCAGATCCTCTGGGCCATCGGGATCGTGGTCCTCGTTATCGGCCTGGTGCTACTGGCATCGGGGTCGATGGGCCGCGTCGTCGGCGGTCGCCGCCACTACTACTGACCGATCCCGGCGCGGCCGGATCGAGGTCCGGCTGCGCCGCTCGGTTCGCCTGCGCGGCAACCAGATTCAGAGCAGGACGCGATGTGGTCTCTCCGATATCGACTACCGGATCGAGACGATCTCGATCCATAAGAAATGAGGTGGATGATAATGCGTTTGGTGTCGTTGCTGGTGCTCGTGTGGCTGATCATCGGCGTGGTCGCCGCCGGTCAACGAGGTTATTTCACCGACCGTGAGCAGAACTGCGCAAGCTTGGGAACCATCGCGGTGACGGTGATCGCGGGTCCGCTGAACTACGCAGGTGTCAACCCCAAGGTGAACAACTGCAAACTGCCTCAACCCAGCCCCTGACAAGGCGCCACGATAGATATCGAGGTCTGCCTGTTGCAGCATCCGATGTCGTGCCGGGCGAGCCCGATTCGGGCCGGTGCATCGTGGCGGCTCGCGCTCGACTCGATCGACGCGGCCCCGAACCCTGTACGGCACTGCGGTGTCGGGGTTTGCGGGCTGTTGTCGATGCCATCTGGATCTGATCCGAGGCAGCACCGATGAGCTATCCGTCGACACTGACATCCCCCGAGAAGACACGCCGCCGCACACGCCGCGGCGCTGACACCTACGACAACATCGAACCATTGCTCGTTCAGCTCGCGAAACTGGACCCAGCCGATCCGCGTCGAGATGCATTGCGGGAGAAGCTGATCTGGCGTTGTCGACCACTGGCTGAGCACGTCGCCCGCAAGTTCGCCGGACGCGGTGAGAACTTCGACGATCTGCTGCAGACCGCCCGAGTGGGGATGGTGGCCGCGATCGACCGTTTCGACCCGGACCATGGCGCGTCGTTCCTGGTTCTTTGAACCTCAGTCGCAGATCCAGATCGCCGAATCCCTCGGCGTCTCGCAGATGCAGGTCTCACGGATCCTCGCCAGACTGCTGAACTCGTTGCGCGAACAGACATCACGTGACTGAACAACCAGCCGCAGCGGTGGCGTTCAGGGCAAAGGTGCAATTGGCTGACATCCCCGGAGAATGGACTGGGGCGTACAGGCCAGTGATGACCGGGGTGTCGAGCGGGGTGGGAAAGCGGCCCCCGCCATGGCGCGTCACCTCGAACCCACAGTCCGACCTCCGATAAGCGGGTGAACTCGGCAGCCGGGGAAGTCGGCGAGGCCGGAGCTGAAACGGGCGATCGCGTCCGCGCGGGCCGTGAACAGGGCAAACTATTCGGTGGACTCTCGCGGTCTCACGGTAAGGCTGACCACAGACAGTATTCCGAAGCTAGGAGGACGCGATGACTAGTTTTGCAAGCCAGCAGTGCATCTCCCAGATGTCGGAGACGAACCCGCGGGCGCAGCTGTTCGTTGACGGAGGCGCCGCATACGCCTACTTGATGTACCGGGATATCCAAGACGGCCGGTATGACCGCATCCCCACGCCGCCGGGCAAAGATGATCTGGTGTTGCACGTCGAGAAGGGGCTGCGGGTGACGATGTTCTCCGAGCCCGTGTTTTCCGGAGCCAAGACCGTGGTGGCGGCGGATCAGGGCAGGCGCGTCAGGCAGTTGGTGGACCGCGCGGTGGTGAAGTCAGCGATCGTCGAATCGGTCTGACGCAGACCACCATCGCCGCACCCGCTCGAAGTCTTCTCATGGACTATCGAGGAATTGATCAGTTCTCGACAGGCTGTTCCGGCTCTGCGTAGTCCCGCTCCCTCGACCGGGGCTTCCGGATCTCGATGTCCGGGAGCCCCGGCCGTCCCTCACCTGTTGACCGGATCAAGGGCCGGCTTGATCCCGGTTGACTCGCCTTGGTGGTCTGTACACATCACCTGTCCGTTCGACGAAGGTGCTGTGGAGATTGTTCGATGGGATGGACCGCGGTGTGGCGGTGATCGGCTCCGGCGGTGGGGCGGGTCGATCCGGTCGAGGGGGCGGTTCCCTGGCTGGTGCTTTACCAGAGGCTGTGCAGGAGGGCTCACGCAATGTCGCAGCGTGTTTTGCTGCTCTGCAGCGCCGAGAACGGTCTTACCCGGCGCGCTGCCGCCGCGCTGCGCAGGGCGGGACGGGTGGTTCGAACCGAAGTTGTCGCCGGTTCCGGTGAGATGGATGCCGCGGTCGCTCCCGCGGATTTCGATCTCATCATCTGCCCGTATCTGAAATACGCCGTCCCCGAGCACATCACCAGCCGCTGGACAACACTGACCATCCATCCCGGTCCGGTCGGCGACCGTGGTCCGCACTCGCTGGATTGGGCGATAACGAATGCCGAACCGAGGTGGGGCGTTACGGCCCTTACCGCCGTTTTCGAGATGGACGCGGGCCCGGTCTGGGCATTTCGTACTTTCCCGCTGCCCCGCGGTTTTACCAAGAGCGCCATATACAACACTGTCGTCGCCGATGCTGCTGTGGAGTGCATTCTCGAAGCCTCCGATAAGGCATCCGATCCCCGATACGTGCCGGTTGATCAAACGGACGCGCCGCGAGAAGTTCGCGGCGCGCGCCCTAGGTCGGCGATGCGGCAATCCGACCGGGCGATCGACTGGGCCGGTGACGCCCACACGATCGCGCGCCGGATCAATGCCGCGGACGGCTCTCCGGGCGTTCTCACTACGCTGCACACGCATCCCGTTTATGTGCACGACGCCCATCCCGGGAAGCGCATCGGCCGGATCGGCGAGCCTGGAACTATCGTCAGTCGTGCGTACCGCCGCATCGAAATAGCCTGCGGCACGGGCACACTCTGGATCGGCCACCTCGGCGCGAAAACCGCGTCGGACGGCTGCAAAGGCCCCGCGACCAATGTGCTGCGCCGGATCGGTTACCCGATTCTGACCGTGCCGCAAAACACCGCGGCCACGTACCGCGACATCCACTACCGCCGCGAAGGTAGCAGCCCGATTGCGACCATCACCATCGACGCCTACAACGGCGCATTCGACACCAGTTTCTGCCTGCGTCTCGCCGACGCGATCCGTTTCGCGGGACGGCAGGGCACCGACGTGCTCGTAGTGCGCGGAACCGAAAGCAACCCGCACTGGTGCAACGGGATCCACCTCGGTGCCATCGAACATGCGGACGACCCGGCCCGCGAAGGCTGGGCGAATATCACCGCGATCAATGCCGTGTGCCGCGCGTTGCTGGAGTGCACCTCGCAGGTCACCGTTGCCGCTCTCACCGGCTCGGCAGGTGCCGGTGGGGCGATGCTCGCCCTGGCCGCCGATGTCGTCGTGGCCAGGCAGCGCGTCTTGCTGAATCCGCACTATGCGACGCTCGGGCTCACCGGTTCCGAGTTACATACCTTTACCCTGCCCCGTCGGGTGGGGTCTGATCGTGCCCGTGAGCTGCTTACCGAATGTCCGAGCCTCGATACTGTCGAGGCCCACCGTGCGAATCTCATCGATCATGTCGGTCCTGACCGCGAATTCGATTGCTGGCTCGACGACCTCGTCCGGGAGTACTGCCGCCCGACCGTGCGGGCTGCCGCCATGCGGGCCAAGTACGCCCGGCTGAATGTCGACCTGCCTCCCGGTCGTATCGACGCGATCCTGACCGAGGAACTGGCGCAGATGTCGGCTGATCTTTTCGGCGACCGCCACGGATTCGCCGCACGACGGCATGCCTTCCTCCGCAAAATCCCGCAACCCGCCTCGGTTCGGGGCCACCTCGAGGCCTGACGCCCGCTGTTCGCAATTAGATGCCGCAGGGTCGCTGTCGAACATGTCCTGTGCGGCCGAGCGCCTCGGGTCGGCGTTCTGCTTTATCCGCCCGTGCCCTGTCGCGGTATGACCGCGACCTCGCTCGGTTCTGCGGTGTTCGGCGGTATCTCGGCATTGCGAATGCGGACGTAGGCCGGCCTGCCCATGAAAGCAGGGGCGCAACGATCTTGATTCAGGACGCGAAATGCTCGGTAGTACAGAGGGGAAAGGACTCTCGATGAAAAGGATCATCGGCATCATCGTGGCGGCAGCGGCGGTGACCTTGGCGACGGCATGTCAGGACGGCGTGACGACGCAAACGTCCGGTGGGTCGTCGGTGTCGAACCCCGCTACCGTTGCCGTGCCGGGATCCGCTCAGCCTCCCGTCACTCAGCAATCACCAGGTGCCACGCAGCCTGCTGGTGACAACGCTCCTGCCACTGCCGGAAACGGCAAATGCGTCGATCTGAAGTCGGCGGTGGTCACAGCCGCGCTCGGCACACTCGGTGCCGGTGTCGGCGGCGACGGGTTCTACGCAGACAGCGGCACCGACGCCCCCGTCGGCGCCTGTCCCGCCATACTTTGGGTGCTCGCTGGGACTCCGCACGGCACCGCCAGCTCACCCTGGCACGTGATGCTGTTCAACCACGCGGGTTATCTGGGCACCGCGACCAAAAAGTCGACTGCATATACACAGGTGGTCGGCTCGTCCGATCGCAGTGTCGAGGTCCAGTACCGTTGGCTCACGGGTAAAGACGCCAGCTGCTGTCCCTCGGGTGGGCCGGTCATTGTCACTCTCACCTTGGGCGCCGACGATCGCAGCGTGACCCCGGACCGTGACTTCCCGACGGAGGTCACCGATCCGAGTTCAGCGAGCTCGCCGCCGGTGTGCCCGGTTACCAAGGCTGTTTTGCTCGAAGCGTTGCGAGGCACTGACATCGGGTCGCGGTTGGCGACGCCGATCGAACTCGAGGATCGAATCGACTGTGCGGGTGAGTGGGCGATGGCCCATACGGGAACCCACGACAATACTGTCAACCGAGCCCAAGTCTTGTTCCACTACGTAGCGGCCGACGGAGGCTGGAAGCCTGTGGGCCTCGGCAGTGCGCTGCACTGCACCGAGACCGGCGTGCCCGCCGATGTCGCAGACAAGATCTGCGGCTGAGTGCCGGTGAGCCGCATAACCCAAGAGCTGTGCCGGTGCCCGGCTTGTGCGGGGATCAGAACGTCGACTGATCGGTCGGGATCGGTTCGGGTGGGCGTCGTGGCGAGGGCAGCGCCATCGCGAGTTCCCCCCGTCGGGCAGCCCGCCGCCACCGCTGTCCGGAGTCGATGGCACGCCGGATCTTGCGCACTGTGGGTACCTGTGTGAGCAGGTGTAGCTGATATCGCCACGGCATTTGCAGCCCGTGCCGAGCCGCCATCGCATAGGCGAACTGCACGGCGCTGCGGTCGAGATACCGGTCGGCGTGTTCGAACCAGATCATGCTGGTACGGGCGGCGGCCTGTATCGGGCGCAGCGCAGCGCGCCGTTGCGCATCGTAATTCTCCAGCGCGTCGGCGACCTCGGCATGCTCATACAGGTTCTGTGCGAGCACGACGGCGTCGACGATTGCCAGCCGGGTGCCCGAACCGATGGTGAAATGCGTCGTGTGCGCTGCATCGCCGAGCAGCACCACGTTGTCTTGATACCAGATCTTGTTGGTTACCTCGGGAAAGCGGCTCCACCTTGCGAACTCGCCTCGTGTCTTGCTCATCAACGAGTGACCGTCGAGCAGGCGCGTGAATATGTTCTCCAGAACGCGCAAGTTCTCCAGGTTATCCAGGGAATCGAATCCCAGTCCATGCCAAGTCTGCGGTTGGCACTCAACGATGCAGGTGCTGAATTTTTCGGCAACCGACGGGTAGGCATGGAACCAGATCCAACCGGCCGAGGTGTGTTCGAAGGCGAAGGTAAATCGGGTGAAGACCTTGTCCGTACCGAGCCAGATATATCGATTCTCGCCGAGTGTGACGGACGTGCCGAATCGATGATTACCAAGCTGCCGTACCCGGCTGTTCGCGCCGTCGGAGGCGACGATGAGATCGGTGTCGTCGAAGCCGGACAGATCATGGACCTCTCGCCCGTGCTGGACATCGACGCCCAGGTCGCTCGCTCGTCGGGAAAGTACGTCGAGCAATGCCGCGCGGCCCATGCTGAACCCGTAGCCCCCGAAATGTGCGGTCTGGTCGTCGCGCACATGGATTGCCTGTTCACGCCATAGGACCGACCCGGCACGCACCGCCTGGGCGCTGTCGGGGTCATTCCGATACAGAATGTCGAGCAGGTCGTCCCAGTACACGACGCCCCAGCCATAGGTGGAACCGGGCGGATTGCGGTCGATCACTGTGATGTCATGAGCCGGGTCGCGCCGCTTCATCGAAATAGCGAAGTACAGCCCGGCCGGCCCGCCACCGACACACACAATCTTCATCTCGTCACCAGCTCCAGCCGGTTGGTCGAACCTGGCTTCACATGATCGGTACTCGATGCAACCGAGCCCGGCACGCTGTGCGTGTCCGGGCTCGGTCACCGGCGCTAGAAGCTGCCCCAGCCACCCCAGCCGAATGGGTTCCACCAGCCGGGGCCGTTACCCCAGCCGCCGCCCCAACCCCAACCGCCGCCGCCCCATCCCCAGCCGCCGCCGTGACCCCAGCCGCCGCCGTGACCCCAACCCCCGCCACCGCCCCAACCCCAACCGCCGCCGCCCCAACCGCCGCCGTGACCCCAACCGGGGCTGTCGACGAGTTGGGTTGCAGACTCGGGCGTCGATGCGCGCGCGGAAGGCGCTTGCGCTGCGGCTGCGACAACCGGAATCGCAGCAACTGCGGCTATACCGGCGGCGGCCGCCAACCGGGCGAACTTCGTGTGTGAATTCTTTCTTTCGGTCATGATAGGGCTCCAGATGCTGTCCCGACCTGCTCGAATTCTACGCGGTTTCGCCGAACTCTAGAAGTCGCCGCGATAGCTCATCTATAATCTTCCGCCGCCTTCCGCACCGCTGCCCAATCCGAGGCTGCCCGCGTACTCCGTGGCGGAGGGAAGCCGGTGGCGAAGGTCGTAAAGGCCGGGCCCCGCGCGCCAACCGATTACCTCGACACCCAACAGTTCAGATCTAGATGAATACAGAAAAATCTGTATCATTGGAGTGGTGGAGACCGCGCTGCAATTCGACGCGCTGGCTCGTTTCGGGCACGCGCTGTCCGACCCGACCCGCACCCAGATCCTGCTGAGCCTGCGGGCCGGTCCGGGATATCCATCGGAACTGGCCGACCGGATCGGGGTATCACGGCAGATCCTGTCCAATCACCTGGCCTGTCTTCGGGGGTGCGGTCTGGTCGTCGCGGTCCCGGAGGGACGACGCAGCCGTTACGAGCTGGCCGATCCGCGCATCGCCGCCGCGCTCGAGGATCTGCTCGGGTTGGTGCTGGCCGTCGATCCGGCCTGCTGTCCGGTCTCCGACACCGAGGGGTGTTGCTGATGTCGGTGCCCTTGGGTTTGCCATCGGCGGTTACGGTCTTGGGGCCGTCGCCGCAGCGGCGGAGGTTGCTGGCGCGGCGGATCCGGTGGTTCGTCGCGATGACGATCTCCTACAACGTGATCGAGGCGATCATCGCTCTTACCGAAGGGTCGCGGGTGTCCTCGACCGCGTTGATCGGGTTCGGGCTGGACTCGGTGATCGAGGTGTCCTCGGCGGCGGCGGTCGCCTGGCAGTTCGCCGGACGCGACCCCGCCGCGCGGGAGAAGATCGCACTGCGCGTCATCGCGTTCTCGTTCTTCGCGATCGCGCTCTATGTCAGCGTCGACTCGGTCCGCGGCCTGCTCGGCGTCGGCGAGGCCGAGCACTCAGCGATCGGGATCGGTTTGGCCGCAGCCAGTCTGGTGGTCATGCCCGTGCTGTCATGTGCGCAGCGGCGAGCCGGACGTGAACTCGGTTCCGCCTCGGCGGTTGCCGATTCCAAACAGACCCTGCTGTGCACTTATCTCTCGGCGGTGCTGCTGGTCGGGTTGCTGCTCAACAGCATCTTCGGATGGTCATGGACCGACCCGATCGCGGCACTGGTCATCGCCGCCATCGCCGTCAGGGAAGGCGTCAACGCCTGGCGCGGGGACACCTGCTGCCCAACACCCACCAACACCGCCGCAGTCGGTCACGACTGCGACTGCTGTGACTGACCCGTGAAACCGGGACCGCGTCGGCGTATTTCTCCGCGTGCAGCAACGTTGCCAAGGCCTGGGGACGACCCGAACCGCGCTCCTGCTCGACGGTGCGCAGTGAATCCTCGCAAAGTCGAACCGCATCGTCGTGCCGGGGGATCAGCTGCGGGCATGCATGGCCGGAGCGAGGTGGACGAGACGGTCGATGCCGGGAGCGAATTCGGTGCCGATCGGTAGCAGCAGGGTGACGTGGTCGGCCCCGGCGGCCAGGTGCGCGTGTACCTTCTCCGCAATCGAATCCGGTGTGCCGTGCGCGACGAGCGCGTCCACCACGCGATCGTTCGGCTCAGCGATCTCCTCGGCCGTGTAGCCGAGTTCAGCCAGGACGGCCTGGAAGGAGGGCGCTGGGACCATGCGGATACCACCTGCCGCGCGGTGTCGAGGGCTCGGTCGGGTTCGTCGTCGGCCACCACGGAAAGCCCCACCACAAGCAGCTTGTTCGGGCCGAGCACCTGCCTGGCCCGCGCGGTGTGTTCCGGAGGCAACCCGGCGGGCAGTGTGCCGTCGGTGATCTCCGCGGCGAGCGCGAGCATCTTCGGCCCGTTCGCGGCGAGGATCCGCGGATACGCCACGTCGGGTGCGGGTGGCCAGGTCTGGCCGTCCATCCCGGCGACATAGTCAAACGAAGTTCGGGCAGCCAACCGGAGTCATCCCATCCGGCTGGTGAACTGGTTCAGGTCGAAATAGTCCCGCCAGGCGCTGATCCTGCCGTCCCTGACCTCGAAGGTCCCCATGACCTGGAGCTCGAAGGACCTGCCGGGGATCGTGAAGACGTCCACCCGCTCGGTCATCACGACCGGACCATTGGCTGCGATGTTGATGATGCGGAAGTCGATGCCCATGATGCCTGGCGGGCCAGGGCGAATGAACGAGGCGATGTTGTCGGCGATCGCTTCTCTGCCGGTGACCGGTGCCATCGGGATGTTGTGGTACACGGCGTCGTCGGTGAGGAATGCGGCGAGCTCGCTGACTCCGGCGTCGTCGGACCATGCCGCGCAGAACCTGCGCACCACCTCGATCGGGCTCTCCATCGGGCTCCCTCCTGCGCAATGATCAGATCATATGCCACGCACTCCCCGCCTCCATGGCCCCAACTGCCGAACGCACTGAAATGCCGCGGCCAGGGTGCAATTGCCTGGTTCTGTCGGCATCGTGGGCATGGGTGCCTCATCGGATATCGACGTCACCTTCGCCGGTGACGATCTCGTACCGCGGCTGGCCTGCGCGGCTTATCTGGCTCGATTCACCGGGCTCTCGTACACACTGCGGATCCGACCTACGCCTGTCCTTCCGCTGGTGCACCGAACATCACCTCCTGCCGCTAGCGGCGGTGCGGGCCGAGATCGAACGGTACGTGCGATGGATGCAGGAGACCCGCCGGTACAAACCCTCCACCCTCGCCCGCCGCACGGCAGTAGTCACCGGGTTCTGTCGAACCTGCGTCATCGACGGCGTCATAGACCACTCGCCGGCCGAGTACGTCCGCTGTCCACAGGTATCGAACGAGTCACCGACACTCGGACTTTCATATTTGCAGTTCGAAGCGCTACTCACCGCGGCTCGTGATTCGGCCAACCGCTTCGACTTCGCGCTCGTAGCTATGCTCGGTCTACTCGGGCTGAGGATCTTCGAGGCATGTAAGTCCGATGCCGACCCGGGATCGACATGAGGTCATGCGTGGTCCGCAGGTTTTGGGGCGGCGTCGATCTCGGCCATGTGCTCCTCCGCCCACGCCCGCAGTGCGGCCAGCGGATTTTCCAGGGAGAGTCCGAGATCGGTAAGGCGATAGTGAACGCGCGGGGGAACGGTGGGTTCGACGCGGCGGGTGACCAGCCCGTCGCGGGACAGGCTTTGCAGAGTCACCGACAGCATCTTCTGCGATACGCCGGGCATCCGACGCTGCAGTTCGGCGAAGCGTACCTCGCCGGGCGCGGCCTCGGCGAGCAGTTTCACCACCATGGACACCCATTTGGTGCCGAGCCGATCCAGAAGCCGACGGGTCGGGCAGTCCGGAGCGAACAGATCCCCGCGCTGGCCTGTGCTGGGTCGGGTAGTCACCTGGAGCTCACCACCTGTCTCGAGAGTGCCGTCTTCGCAGTCTACTCATACTCACCTATGGTCATGTAGTAACCATAAGTAACCCTAGGTGGGAGATCGAATGTCTTCGGAACTGCCCGATTTCACAGTGCGGATGGTGGCAACCAACGGCATCGAGACGAACGTGGCGATCGCTGGCACCGGACCGGCAGTCCTGCTGCTGCACGGCTTTCCGCACACCTGGCAGCTATGGCGCGAGGTGATGGGCCCACTCGCCCGACGACACCGGGTGATCGCGCCGGACCTGCGCGGCCTCGGTGCCAGCACACGAGCACAGGACGGCTACGACGCGGGCACGCTTGCCACCGACGCCGAGGGGCTGCTCGACGCCCTGGGCGAAACCAGCGCGTCCATCGTCGCGATCGACGCCGGTGCTCCGCCGGCGTTCCTATTGGCGATGCGGCGGCCCGATCGAGTCAACCGGCTGGTGCTCATGGAATCGCTGCTGGGCACGCTGCCCGGTGCCGAAACCTTTCTGGCCGGTGGGCCGCCCTGGTGGTTCGGATTTCACGCGGTGCCGGGTCTTGCCGAAAAGGTTCTTGCCGGAAACGAATCCGATTACCTCGACTGGTTTCTGGCGACCGGTACCCAGGGTCGCGGCATCCCCGCACAAACCCGCGATGCCTTCGTCGCCGCCTACAGCGGCACTGATTCCCTGCGGTGCGCTTTCTCCTACTATCGGGCGATACCCACCAGCGCTGAGCAGATCCGGCGGGCTGTCGACACCGCCCGGCTCACCGTGCCGACGATGGCCATCGGATCCCACCCGGTCGGAACCACACTCGAAAACCAACTCCGTCCGGTCGCCGACACCCTGACCGGGCACCTGATCGAGGACTGTGGTCACATCATCCCCCTCGACCGCCCGGCGACGCTGGTGCCGCTGCTCGTCGACTTTCTCGATTCCTGAAGGGCCAGAACCTGATCTGGCCGCAAGCGAAGTCCCGATATTACGTCCCCACAGCAACGCACGATAATCAGCGTAAGTCGTTTTGTGTCAAGCGGTTCGGTCGGTGCCTCGTCTGTCGTCGTCCCGGCATAGCGGTAATGGGGTTGATCCCAGCAGCGTGTAATCGGGTTGTGTGACGACAGGTCGGGGCTGCCCATGATTACCGGCGAGATCACCAGGTGTCTCGATGCCGCGTGGGGCTCGCCCCGACCGACCGCTCGACGATCCGCCTGCTCAGGCGGCGGTCGAGATCATGGCGGCCTCCGTTGTGGTGGTGCCGTGGGTGGCGATGTGCGGGTTCCAGGGTTGCCTGCTCCAGCGCACCGCGCCGGTGGGCGAGCACTCCGGCCGGATCATCCAGCGCCGCAAAGAGTTTCCTGGTGATCCGAAAGCACGGTCGCTTCGCGCCTGCGCGGGTGACCTCGCCACGGACGAGGCATTCGAGCCGGTCTCGGCCCAACCGGCGGGTGCGGGCGAAATCGCCGCCGTCGCGGCCGCAGATCACTCGCAGTGCTGCCATCCAGGTCCGGGATTTGAACGGCTGCTGGGCGGCCTCGAGCGCGGCCGGCCACACGCATTCGAGTAGAGCGCGGATCTGCTGGATCTGCGCGACCCCCTCGACCAGCAGTCGTTCGCGACGGGCGCCCAGATGCCGCAGCCGACCCCAGGTTTCATCGACCGGTTCGGGTGCATAGCAGCGCAATTGCGCGGTCAATCGCGCGATCAGCACCGCGTCTTTCTCGTCGGTTTTGTCGGTGGTGAGGTCCTCGGCACGGCGTGACCAGGCCGTCATCGCCGGCTGCACACACACGAACAACATGTTCCGATCGGCGGCCAGCTGTCCAAGCACTCGCCACCGATGCCCGGTCGGCTCACACGCCAACGTAGCGGGTGAGCTGCGCGGAGCCGGCTTCGGTGCAATTCACGGCGAGTGTGCGCGGAATCGGTGCGGTGGAGGCCGGTGGCCGCCGATCGCGGATCGACACTGACGAAATGTTCAGAACTATTGACTGACTGTATCCTCGTGAGTGACGATGTCGTCATAATCTGGAGAGGGTGGTCGAGGGCGGACTGTTCAGGTCGCGACCATCGAAATCGAACCAGGCACCGATGAAGCCGAGTGGCCGAAGTGCTGGGCCCATACGCAATCGAATGGAAAGCAGGTGCGCGTAGATGACAGTCGTATCCACCATGTTCGCCGTGCTGTTGGCGATCGGATTTCTGTCGCTCGGCGCGGTCAAGGTGCTGGCCGTGGCGCCCATGCGTGAGCGTGCCGAGCATTTGGGCTACTCGGTGACCGCCTTCCGTGGCATCGGCGTGCTGGAGATCGCCGCAGCCGTGGGTGTACTGGTCGGCTTGTCGTGGTGGCCGCTCGGGGCGACGGCTGGAATCGGGTTGGTGCTGTTGATGATCGGCGCTGTCGTTACCCATGTGAAGGCCGGTGACAGTGTGAGCCACTACGCGCCGTCGATCGGCGTCGGTGTGCTGTCCCTCGCCTATGTCGTGACTGTATTCGGCGCACACCTATGACTGTTCGAAGAGGAGCTCCAATGCGTAATGAAGCCGACGTCCCGGTCTATCGCCCCGACATCTATTCGCGCCAGGGCATTCTCGACCCTTATCCGCACTATGCGCGGTTGCGCGAGTTGGGTCCTGTGGTGTGGCTGGCCAAGCAACGCACCTATGCGCTGCCGCGCTATGGCGAATGCAAAGCCGTCCTGCTCGACGATCGGACATTTGTCTCGGGAGCCGGCGTCGGTTTGAACCCGGTGGCCAACCGGCTCTCGACGGGCACCACTCTCAATAGCGATGGCGAGGATCACACTCGTCGCCGCGCGTTGCTCGCCCGTCGGTTGGCTCCGCGGGCGCTGCGTGCGATGCGCGAATCGATAGACCGGCAGGCGGCCGCAGCCGTCGAACAGGCGGTCGCGCAGGGGCGTATCGACGGTGCCGAATTGGCGGCCGCCCTGCCGATGTCGGTCGTGCCGGATCTGATCGGCTGGCCCCAGCACGGTCGGGAACACTTACTGCGGTGGGCGGGAGCAACATTCGACGCGCTCGGTCCACTCAACCGGCAGTCCATTCGCACCGCACCGTCGGGAGTCGGGATGATGCAATTCACGCGACGGCTCGCCCGCGAGCGGGACCTGTTGCCGGGCAGCGTGGGGGAGGAAGTGCTGCAGGCTTGCGACGAGGGAAAGCTTTCCCGTGCCGAATGCCCTGCCCTGCTCGTCGATTACCTTGCCCCGTCATTGGACACCACGATCAGCGCTATCGCCAGCGCCATGTATCTTTTCGCACGCCATCCCGAGCAGTGGCAGCTGCTCAAGGACGATCCCACCCGCATCCCGAACGCGGTCAACGAGATCGTGCGATTCGAATCACCGCTGCGTGCGTTCTCCCGCAAGACAATTCGTGATGTGGAGATGGCCGGAACCAGCATCCCAGCGGGCGCCCGTGTGGTGGTGATCTACTCCTCGGCCAATCGTGACCCGCTGGAATGGGACGACCCCGACACCTTCGATATCCGTCGGGACGCGACTCGCCAACTCGGCTTCGGGCACGGCATACACGGTTGCGCCGGTCAAGGTCTCGCCCGGCTGGAAACGCAGGCCATGCTCGCCGCCCTGGTCCAGCGCGTCGAGCGCATCGAAATCGTCGGCGAACCCGAATGGGCGATCAACAACATCATCCACCGCTTCGAACGCCTTCCGCTGCGACTCATTCCAGCCTGAGAGAGAGAAAGTCTGTCATGAAGATTTCCGTCGACTACCCCCGGTGCGAGGGACACGGTCTGTGTTCCGTGCAGGCGCCCGAGGTATTCAGCCTCGATAACAACGCCGAGCTCACATACCATTTCGACGGCATTGAGGTACCCGCTGATCTTGTGACCGCTGCCCGAACGGCCGTGGGCTCCTGTCCCGTCGCGGCGCTGCGGGAGATTGCGTAGCAGCTCGCCTCGCGCTGCTGTCTTTCCCTGACGCGGCCGCTGTTACACGACGGATTTATTAGCGGCCTGCGTGCCTACAGCCACTCGGCGTTCAGCGCACTCGGTCGAGCCCGCCGATTCACCGATGTGAATCGAATTTTTGCCCGCTCGGACGCGATTCGGGTCGAGGTTGACAACGGTTTGTTCTCGCGACCGGACGTCTGACGGTTACCTGGCCCTTCGATAGCGCCGCATCCGCATGACCTTCGCAAAAATAACAGCAACAAGGTTGCCGAAATCTGTTGACGACCGGAGTGATAACGGCCACACTGTACCCATTATGCGTGGATGAGCTACCGTTGATGACCAGATCGACTCGGAATCCGCTCTTCGTGCCCCGAGCGTCCACCTCGCCGACGCGCTGGAGTCGCAGGGTCCCGATTCAATGAGCACGCGGGCGCGGAGTGTGCTGCGCACGCGCACGGCGCTGATCCATTCCGGGCGCTGGGCCTTGGGCAGCGGCATGGCCGCACGGCTCGGGATCGCCGATTTGGCGCGCAACGCCGGTGTCGCGACCGGATCCTTCTACAACCACTTCGGCAGCAAAGACGAGTTGTTCGCCGCTGTTACCGCCGAGGTGGTCGAGGACCTTGCCTGGATCCTGGACAACGCCGCCGCTGGCATCGATGGGCCTGCCGAGCTCGTGCGGGCGCAGGTGCGGGCACTCGCCGCGATCGGCGTCACGGATCCGCAAACCGCCGCGATCGTCCTTGCCGCGCGATATCGGATTCTGGAGAACCGTGAAATCCACTCGCGTTTGTCGTTCGGCATCCGTGCCGGGATCTCGGCGGGGTGCTTCCGCGTCCACAATCTCGGGGCCGTGCTGGATCTGACCGGCGAGGTTGTTTTGGCGGTCCTGCGAACTTCGCGACGTAATCCCGCCGCGGTGACGGCGGAATGGATCGAGACCCTGGCCCAGCAGGTGCTATTCGCACTGGGACACCCGATAGCGAAAGATTGATTGTTTTGGCTCTGGCACCCGATGTGTCGACCTCGCAGCGGCGCGAGGCATCCGTACTGCGGATCGTGCGAACGAATTTCTCCGATACCGTCGTATCGGGCCTACGGACCTGGGGACGGACGGTGGACGAACACCTCGGCCACGTGGCCCGAACAACCGATCGCGGCAACGGTTTTCCTCGGCTCGTCCATTTCGATCACCTTTGCGCGACGAGGCCCTGAGCCTTCTTCGGCGATTTGTCGAGTGCGCCGACGAGCGAGTTCTTGAAGACTCCGCCCATGGGACCATCGATCATGCCGCCGTCGATACTGGCTGTGACGTCGACCGTGGTGGTCTGGGCTTCGTTTCGCAAGCTGATCGCAAGTGCCAATTTCACACCGGCCCTGGTAGTTCCGCCCATGGCGACCGAGCGTGGGGCGTCGACGTTCTCGAAAGTCCAGTCGATGGTGACCGGCATATTCACCACGCTCGCAGCCGCAGTGGCGGTAGCGCCCGTGGTTAGCTCGGCTGGGACCGCGCTCTTCCACGACTTGTGAATCACAAGCCACTCATTCCAGCGCGACGGATCGCCGATTACCTGCCAGACCTGATCGGGACTTGCCTGGAAGGTGGCGCTGGATTGCGCGGTACGCATGCGATTCTCCTGTTCTCGGAACGCTCGCGAGCTCACGCCACGACGGTTTCGTCGCGCAGAGTCCGAAGGTTGATTCGGCTACAGCGTATCCGAATGAATCTGGAGTGCCCGGAATGGCCGAACAGCTTTGCGATGTTCTGAACGAAATCAGTTGGAGCCCATGGCATCCGCCGCGTCGTGGTGCGACGCGAGGCCTGCGACGAGCAGCTGCAGACCGAAGTGGAACTCACTTTCCAGAGTTTGCTTCGGCAGGCAATCGGCGACGGCCACCGTGGCGGGGAACCGCGCGGGATCGAGCTGACGATAGAGCGCGGTGATGGTGGCGGGCTCGATATTGGCTTCGGTGTTGTGCCCCTGCAGCTGTGCGGCGAACCCTACGACATAGCGGGCCACCGTGACATACACGAGCGAAGCGGACTCCGGTGGGAACCCATTGGCGAGCAACATGGCCAAGACCCGCTCGCGTAAGACGAGAGAGTTGGGTCCAATCGGCACCTGTTCGATGAGGAGAGGTGCGACACCGCGATGGCGGTGCAGGACCTCGAAAATGGCCTCTGCGGCAGCGACACATGCGCGCTGCCAGTTGCCGTCGGACGCGTCATCATTGATTTCGACCTCGCCGAGTACCCAGTCGACTACGTGGCCGATCAGCTCGGCGCGATTGGCGACCGCTCGATAGAGCACCGCCGTGCCGGAGTCGAGACGTTGGGCGAGCGTGCGCATCGTCAGCGCATCGGCCCCTTCTTCGTCGACAATGCGCAGTGCGGTCGTCACGATGCGCTCGAAGGGGACGCGTGGACGGCCGGGGGAGCGGCGAGCCGGGGTCTCGGCGGCGTCTGAATCGGCTGTGGTCACACTCGCATTGTTGCGCATCGACGGGCTGGACAGATGATCAGCATGTATCGGTAACAATGTCGCCATTATCACTTGACCCGGCTTCCATGTACCGGCAACACTGTAACCATTATGGGTAGACGAGAAGCCGTCGATGACTACATCGACCCTGATTCGCGCTTCGCGCTCGTCGAGGGCCGCTACATCCACTACAAGCGGGTCGGCACGGGACCCGCGGTGCTCCTTCTGCACGGCAGCGGCTCCTCGCTGCATTGTTTCGACGAGGTGGCCGCGGCATTGTCGTCATCGTTCGACGTGATTCGTGCGGATTTGCCCGGCTTCGGCCTCGCGGGCCCGCGCGCGGATCGCGACTACCGGGTGCAAACATATGCCAAGACCGTCGCCGCCTTCTTGATTTTCCTCGGAGTGGCCAATGCTTCGGTGGTAGGCAATTCGCTCGGCGGCAACATCGCCTGGAACTTCGCACTGGATTACCCCCGGCGTGTGCATCGGCTCGTGTTGATCAATGCCACCGGCTATCCGGGCAAGTCGCTGCCGTTGGCGCTGCGGCTGGCACGCAATCCGATCGGTCGGGTGTTGTTGCCCCGCTTGGCTTCTCGGTCGGCGACTGCACGCAATTTGCGCTCAGCGGTCGGGTCGCGATCGTCGGTGGTGGACGACGAGATGATCGACCGGGTCTACGCGATGCTGACCCGCCCCGGCAACCAGCAGGCGTTCATCGACTTCGCCAACACCGACCAGATCGACCGCACCGCCGAGATTCCGGCCATCGCGGCGCCCACGCTGGTGCTGCGCAGTGCGTCCATCGACGGCCAGCATTTCACGCGCGATATCCCCGGCAGCCTCGAACGGGTTCACCCTCACGGTGGTCACTTGCTACCCGACGAAGATCCGGACCGGGTGACCAGCGCGGTACTGAACTTCTTGACGGCCGAGGCGATTTCGCCGACGAGGGGACAGCGATGAAGTATTTCGTGGTGCGTGGTGAGACCCGCCAGCTGAACCAGGTCACCCGTGCCGAACTGCGCGGTGAATTCATCGAATGCGGCGACGGGATCACCCACTACGAGATCGGCGGACCTGCCGCAGGCGAGACCGTCGTGTTCGCGGGCGGTATGACCGTCCCGCTGTTCTACTGGGATCAACTCGTCGCCGAGTTGCAGTCGCGTGGATTCCGCACCGTCACCTACAGCGCCTACGGACGCGGCTATTCCGATCGGGCGCGGGCGACTTACGATCAGGCGCTGTTCGTGCGGCAGCTGGCCGACCTCACCGAGCGCTTGGGTCTGACCGAACGCCTCCACCTCGTCGGAACATCGTTGGGTGCGTTGGTGAGCATGGCCTTCGCGCAGCAGTACACCGACCGCATCGCGACCTTGACCTTGGCTGGTCCGGCCGGGCTGCAGTCCGCCCCTGCCGCTGCCGCCTTGTTGCGGCGCGAGAAGCTGGGCACCGTCCTGGCAAAGCGACTGGGCAGCCGAATGCTCGACCGGCACTTGGCACACAATGTTCGGGATCCGCAGCAGTCCGCTGCGCTTACCGCGATGGTGCGCGAGTGCTACCGGTTCGAAGGCTCTGTTTACTCCCTGGCCGCCACCCTCGCCGACTTCCCGCTGTCCGGCCGTCAGGATCTCTACCGGCACACCGGGACCCTGCCGATCCCGAGGCTGCTGCTGTGGGGCGATGAAGATCAAGTCACCCCGATCACGCACTACGACGAGGTTTGCGCGTTGTTGGCGCCGGTCGAGTCGCACATTGTCGCGCCATGCGGGCACATGGTCCCTTACGAGGAGCCCGCTCAGATGAGTCGGCGGTTCGCCGCGTTTGTCGATGCCGCCAAGAAAGAGTCCTCACGATGAAGACAGAGCCGAAATCCGAACTGATCGACGTGCTCGTCGTGGGCGCCGGGCCGACCGGCACCGCCTTGGCGATCGATCTGGCCCGCCGTGGACTTGTGGTGCGGATCATCGACAAAGCCCCGCGCGCGTTCGAGGGTTCGCGCGCCAAGGGAGTCCAGCCGCGCAGCCTGGAGGTGCTCGAGGATTTGTGCGTCCTCGACGACATCCTCGCCGGTGGAGCCAGCTATCCGCCGTTGGGCGTCCACGCCGGTCCGCTGACTATTCCCTGGCATATGGTTTCCCGCAACAAAGTGACATCCGATGTGCCGCACCCGAATACGTGGTTGATTCCCCAGTTCCGCACCGACGCTGTGCTGCGCGATGGGCTCCTGCGGATGGGTGTGGCCGTCGAAAAGAACTGTGAACTGGTCGGATTCGAGCAATACCCGAATGGTGTCGTGGCTACGCTCTCGGGTCCCAACGGTGTCGACGAGATCTGCGCTCGTTACCTTGTCGGTGCCGACGGCGCGGCGAGCACGGTCCGCAAAACCATGGGCATCGGGTTCGAAGGCAAGACCGACGAAGCCGATCGAATGATCATCGTCGATGCCGTGGTGGACGGTCTTTCCCGGGATCGCTGGCATGTGTGGCCGCGTCCGGGTGGTCGATTCGTCGGTGCGTGCCCGCTACCGCACTCCGATCGGTTTCAGGTGATGATCCGCCTGCAACTCGGTGAGGAGCCCACTCTCGACGAGGCCGACCTCGATGCGCGCTTCCGTGCTCAGACCGGCGAGAAGGGCCTGCGGTTGACGCGAATCAGCTGGAAGTCGGTTTTTCGCCCCAACATTCGGCTAGCCGAACGGTATCGGTTGGACCGGGTATTCATCGCCGGTGATGCCGCTCATGTACATCCCCCGGCGGGTGCGCAAGGGCTCAACACCGGTCTGCAGGATGCCTACAACCTGGGCTGGAAACTGGGCCAGGTGCTCGCCGGTGCGCCGGACAGCTTGCTCGATACCTATGAGGCCGAGCGGCAGCCGATCGCGGCCGGGGTGTTGGGCTTGGCGACAAAAAAGTATGAGGGCCTGGCCAAACTGGACCCGTCGTCGATCAAGCGCGGTGATGACGAACGCCAGCTCGGCCTCCATTACCGCGACGGCCCACTGGTAATGGCCGATGCCGAACGAACCGCGACACTGCGAGTCGGCGACCGCGCGCCGGATGCGAAGCTGCTGAACGCGACCGGGGGAGGGCAGCGCCTTTTCGATCTCTTTCGCGGCCCGCATTTCACCGCAATCGCCTACGGCGCGGCGGCGGCTGAGGAACTGGCCACATTGCCGTGGCCGAAGGCTGGCGCGGAACTGAGAACGGTCGCCGTGAACGGCGGAGATCAAATCGACACCGATGCGGTGTTCGCCGACATCACCGGTTCCTTTGCCCGGATCTACGGTCTGACCGACTCCACACTTCTGTTGATCCGTCCCGACGGCTACATCGGCTCCATCGCGACTACCGAAATGACTCGGGTGAGTTTGGCATCTGCCGCTGCGATGACTCCAGCCGCCGACGCCCCTGCTGTACCCGAGATCGGGAGGAAAGCGTGAACCGCGACGACGTCCTGCGCGGAACCGACATCTCACGGACCGGCGAGCTTCGGCCGTCCAGTGCTCAGGAAAGATCGGGCTGTCGCCGCCGGCATCGCTGAGGGCGACAGCAAGTTTGGAAATGCGATGTGGCATCTGATGGTCGATTTCGGTATCGGTTCACCATTGCATTTCGTTGCCTCCCGCGAGGCGGCCGTAACCTTCGCGCGGGAGGCCATCCAAGGGGGTTGGGCCCGGGCCGTCGCGGTCGATGATCGGGTGGACCAAAGCTATCCGGAGATGCCGTGCCAATGCCTGTTTTCTCTACCGAGTGTGAATACGGCGGGCATGTTCTAGACAAACGCGGTGCTGCCCCGAATTGCCTCACCGGGGCAGCATTTCGGCTGTGTTGTCAATGCGAGCGTCGGCGGTGCTCGGCCAGACTGTCCAGCCCGAAATCCGAACGCGGGTTGCGCCAGACCGAGTGTGCGTGGTTGGCATTGCGTTGGGTGTTGTCGTATTCGATGAGCAGGTCCGGGCCCTGGATGCGGTAGTAATGCGGTTCTCCGGCCTGGAGGCTGCCTGCCCAGCCGAAATGGATCTCGTCGAGTACGTCGTCGATTGCATAGTGCGCGGCGTGGGTATCGGCGAGCGCGCTCGGTGCGCGACCGCTGTACAGCGCGATCAGGTTTCGCAGAATGTGGCGCTGTTCGGGATCGAGGTCGCGCGCGGACAGGCCCGTGGGTGAAACGGAGATGGCCATGGCCGCGTGGTCGGCTTCGGTGTATCCGCTGCCTTCTTCCGCGCGCCGGTCGACATCGTCGACCAGATCCCGCAGCGCCGGGTCGGAGAACCGGCCGCGCCACAAATCCTGCATATGCATCATCGTGTCGCCGTCTGCGATGGTCGGCCGGTTCCCGGAGACGATGTCGGAGATCGCGCTTTTGTGCAATAGCGCCACGTGGTAGCGGTCGGAGTCCAGCGACCGTGCCAATTGCCGCGCGGCCTCTTCTGGTCCGCCCAGCGGCCGTAGCGCCGAACCGAGCAATGCGGTACTGGCTGGATCGGCTCCGATGAAGCACGGCGTCGTCGAGACGAGGCGGCCACCGACGATGAGATTGTTCAGCGAGATGTGGTGGCCCCCGAAGCGCCATGCCCAGACCGGGTCGCCCGGTCGGCCGAACAATCTGACCCAGTAGAGGCCAGGATCCCGGCCTCGTTCCCGTCCCCAGCGGACGTGCCATCCTTCGACCTGATCGAGGACATTCTCCAGGCCCATCACCATGGCGACCGTGGCATATCCGGCCTCCGACAGGCCCGACGCGACCAGTTGCATCGCCAAGCCCTGCTGGCGTGCGGTCTGGTCGCGCAGGGCGAGTCCACCGTGGTCGGTCGGGGTGTAGAACCAACGAAGTCGTTCGGCCTCCGCGTCCGGAGCCAAAGGGGAGGCGAACTGCGCCTGAACTCGCTGTTCGCCGGCGAGGGTCGACAGCCACGCGGTCGCACGGTCGGCCATGTCGGCGGCGATCAGCTCGCGCACGCAGATGTCGGTGACGTCATTCGACGACATCGAGCATCACCTTGATGGCGTTGTCTCGTCGTTCTGCATAGGTGTCGAAAGCCTCGGCGATGTTCTCGAGCGGGAAATGATGTGTCACCAGGTCAGCGGTGTGCAGTCGGCCGTGGGATGCCAGCGACAGGGCCCTGGCTACCGAGCCGGCGCCTTCGCCGCGGACGGTGTGGATCGATATTCCATTCATGACAGCGTGGTTGAGGTCAGCCGATACCGGCTGTTCGAAGAACCCGGCCAAAACGACCTTGCCGGAGCGCTTGGCCATGTGGATCGCGTCGTCGACCGCGCTCGCAGCGCCCGAGCATTCGACTACGACATCGGCGCCGCGGCCACCGGTGACATCCCGGACCGCGGCGACGGCATCTTCGTCGCGGACGTTGAACAGATGATCGGCCCCGAACTGCTTACCGATTTCCAGCCGATCAGGGCGGGTACCGGCGAGCGTCACAAGATCCGCCCCTAGTTGCCGGGCTACCTGCACTGCCAACAACCCGATGGGGCCGGGACCGATCACCGCGACAGTGGCGCCGACCAGCAGCGAATCGAGCACGTCGTAAGCGTGCATCACGGTGCCCGCCGTGGTCAGCATGACCGCCGAGTCGAAGTCGATGGCATCGGGCAGCCGATACAGCGTCGAGACGTGGTTGACGACATATTCGGCGAAGCCGCCGTTGACCGTCATGCCCAGGGTGCGATGGCCCTTGGCAGGGTTGCCGTAGTTCAAGCAGTCCGTATAGGAGCCGGACAGACAGTTGACGCAGCGCATGCAACCCCGATGTGCCTCCGTGACAACACGATCGCCGACGGCGAATTCGTCGACGGCACTGCCGACCGCTGCCACGACGCCGGCGTATTCGTGGCCGGGAACGAATGTGCCCGGCGCGGGTCCCGCGCCACCGAAGAAGCGTCGGCTGCGGACCTTGAGGTCGGTGCCGCACAACGACGCTCGGTGCACCCGTACGAGAACGTCTTCCGGCCCCGGCCGGGGCACCGGCAAAGTTGTGGTCCCGATAATTCCCGGCTCGCCGATTACGGCCGCGAGCATCGTATCCGGAATGGACACAACACCGCCTTTCGTTTGGCTATTGATGAATTATCAGGAGGCTACGTGAAGGAAAACACTATTTCCAAGTGCTGTTTCAGGTCGATCGCGGAGATTTTCTCGCGGTCAATGTGCTGACCAGCGTGTATAAGTCTTCCCTATAGGGGGCCTAAATTATTCCTATTAGGTGCTTTCATTCTTGTGATGTACGGTTTCGAACATATGTGAATACCGGATTCATGGAAAAGTCTGGATAGTCATTCGGGGCCTGCGGTCGAGGAGTCAACGTTGAAACTTGGGATTGGCGGCAGAACAGCACTGGTTCTGGGCGGAGGCGGCGGCCTCGGAGGTGCGATCGCGGAAAGACTCGCGGCCGAGGGTGCCAACGCGGTCGTCGCGGATATCCATCCCGCAGCCGCCGAAGCGCGCCGCGACGCGATCGTTGCCGCCGGTGGCCGGGCCATCGCGCTTGGCTGGGATATCGCTGACCTCGATGTCATCGAAGACAATGCCGCCGCGATCGAGCAGAGCTTCGGTCCGGTCGACATCTTGGTGAACAACACCGGTGGGCCCGCGCCCGCACCGGTCCTCGGCCAGCCCCCTGTGCTGTGGCTCGACAATTTCCGTTCCATGGTGCTGTCGGTGATCGCGATCAGTGACCGACTCGTCCCCGGAATGCAGGCCCGGGGGTGGGGGCGCGTCATCACCAGCACCAGCTCAGGGGTCCTGGCCCCGATTCCCAACCTCGGCATGTCCAACAGCCTTCGTGCCACATTGGTCGGTTGGTCCAAGACGCTGGCCCGTGAGGTGGCCGCGGACGGGGTCACCTGCAACGTCGTCGTGCCGGGACGCATCGGCACCCAGCGCGTCGAGCGTCTCGACCAGATCAAGGCCGAGGCGCAAGGCAGAACCGTCGAACAGATCGCCGCCGACAGTGCGGCCACCATCCCGATCGGCCGCTACGGCGACCCGTATGAGTACGCGTCGACCGTGGCGTTCCTGGCGAGCGACACAGCGTCCTACATCACCGGTTCGGTGGTGCGCGTCGATGGCGGGCTCATTCCCAGTCTCTGATCCCGAAAACACTACAGCCACAAGGACTTCAGCCATGGCCCTGCTCACTCGCGAGGCAAAGGGCGTCTTCGCCATTTCGCCCACACCCTTCAACGAGGATGGCGCGGTGGACTTCGACTCATTACGCCGACTCGTCGATTTCTACGAATCCGTCAGTGTCACCGGGATTACCCTGCTCGGCCAGATGGGCGAGGCACCGAAACTGTCCCACGACGAAGCAACACGAATCGTGAGCCAAGTGCTGCAGTGGACCCGGCTGCCGGTGGTCGTCGGAGTGTCCGCCCCCGGTTACGCGGCAATGCGCGAACTCACCTCCGATGTCATGGCGGCCGGGGCAGCGGGTGTCATGGTCGCACCGCCCAACACATTGCGTACCGACGACCAGATCGTCGGTTATTACGAGGGTGTCGCGGCCGCGCTCGGCGGCTCGGTCCCCCTTGTCTTGCAGGATTACCCGTTGTCGTTCTCGGTTGTCATGAGTCCCAAGGTCGTCGCACGCATCGCCCGCGCCGTCCCCAGCTGTGTCATGTTGAAGCATGAGGACTGGCCCGGGCTGGAGAAGATCACCGCATTGCGCGACTTCGAAGCCGCCGGTGAAATGCCCCGTCTTTCGATTCTGTGCGGTAACGGTGGTCTCTTCCTCGATTTCGAGGTCGAGCGCGGGGCCGACGGCGCCATGACCGGATATTGTTTTCCGGAAATGTTGGTCGATGTGATCGGTCATGGCGCTGCGGGCCGCCTCGATGAAGCCCATGACATCTTCGACGCACACCTGCCGCTGTTGCGGTACGAACAACAACCGGGTATCGGACTGGCCGTACGCAAGTACGTCATGAAGCGGCGCGGACTGCTCGCCTCCGATGCGCAACGCGCGCCACGCGGCATGCTGTCGAGCCGAGCGCGGTCCGAAATAGACTATCTGCTCGCCCGCCTCGGTCACCGGGACAGCCGACTGAAACTGGTTGAATGATTTTCAGGTACGTTTGCAATGGCGGTAGACAGCGGTAATTTCGACTGATGCGACTGCGTCAACTCGAGTATTTTCTCGCCGTCTGGGAAAGCGGGTCTTTCAGCGCCGCCGCCGCACGGCTATATGTCTCGCAGCCGTCACTGTCCCAGCAGATACGTTTGCTGGAGAAAGAACTAGGCGCGGTATTGCTCGAACGCGGGCGGCACGGTCTTGCCCTCACTCCCGCGGGTCGCGTATTCCTGCCCCAGGCCCAGCGTGTGCTGCGGGCTACCGAGGAAGCAGCGGAAGCGGTCCAGCAGGTGGTCGAGGGGCGAAGCGGTGACGTGCACGTGCTCACCGTGCGGTCGGTCGCCTCCGGAATACTGCCCCCGAGCGCGGTACGGTGGCACGCGCTGTTTCCGACCGCTGTCCTTCGGGTGCACGACTTCTCACATCGCCGTGCCCTCGAGGACGCCGTTCGCAGCGGACAGGGTGATATCGCGGTCGGCCCGCGGCCCGACCCGTGGGACGGACCGGTCGTATCACTCGGTTACGAGGAGATGGTGCTGGTCGGACCGGCGAGACGAGACGCGGGTTCCTCGGTGGGACCGGAGGAACTCGCCGCGGCCGATTGGATCCTTTACGAGCCCGAGCAGGGCATGAGTGAAATCGCAGACCGGATAGCCACCAGCCTCGGATTCACCCCTCGTGCCGTGGCTCGTACCGGGCAGGTGACCGCAGCCCTGCTGTTCGCGATGGAAGGCCTCGGTGTAGCCCTTGTGCCCAACAATGTCGTGCCCGGCGGCTGGATACAGCACACCAGACGGATCGGCCCCGGGGCCTACCGCGAGATCGTCGCCTACAGCCGCAGCGCGCCGACCCAACTGGCACAACGCTATCGAGACCTACTCGTCACCCTCGAGCTTCCGCTCACAGGCGCGGGGGACCTTCCGGCAGGGGCGCTGCGCTGTTAGCGCCCCCAGCCCAGTCAATTGGAGGTACGTAGGGTGGTGCTTTCGGCCCCTTGGTGGGCGAGGATGAGACGGCCTCGGATCGCGAGGTCGAGCTTGGGGCGGACCATGTCGAGTGGAGCCGCGAAGCCATAGGCGGACAGGTCGATCCGCGCGGTCGTCGCGGCGGCGATGTCGACATCACGAAACGTGAGTTCGACGCCTTCGTCGTCATGGGTCAACCCGGTGAGCCGGTACCTTCCCGGTCGACAAGCGAACCGACGACTCCGGTCACAGCTCACGCGCGCAGTCGGTATCGCGCCATCATGCATTCGTCCTCGTGGTCGATGAGGTGGCAATGCCAGACGTAGCCCTGCATCATCATGTGGTCGCCGGTGTGGAACATCGCGTCGGGATCGAAGCCCAGCTCGTCGGCGGTGGGGAAGGTGATCGATACTCGCGTGACCATGCCGGCCGGGCAGGTGACGGTATCTTTGGCGCCGGTTTCCCACGGATGCGGCGGTTCGGGGGCGCCGTTGAGGAATCGGTCCGGCTCTGGCGCCCAGAACGTGCCTATCGGAGGCGCCGGATTCGCCGCGAGATATCCGAGGGCATCGAGTGGTTGACGATCGAGGATGCGCATGTGAACCAGGTGCAGGTGCATGGGATGGGAGTCGGCGGAGACGTTGACGAATTCCCAGATTTCGGTGCTGCCCTGCCGTGGTTCGGGTATCGGATCGTCGTGGTAGCACAGGTTGTTCATGACGTTGGTGAACGGTGGCCACGTCGTCACCGGCCGCTGGCTGAGGGTAACGATGCGGCGCCGGTTCGCGGTGCGCACGGGTGGCAGAGCGGGGGACTGTTTCCGCCCGCCTCGCAGTGTGACCGGCGGTGCGGCGGTGAAGCCTGTGGTTCCGATACCGATGAACCGCATAAGACTGCTGATGGTCTGGGCGCCAATGATTTCGGCTTCGCCCCGTGGATACTCGTAAGTGTTCATCAACTCGACGGTGTCGCCTGCGCCGAGACCGGTGAAGTCGGCGACGATGTCGAGCCGTTCGCCGGGCGCGATCGCTGCTTCGTCGATGTACGCGGGTTCATCGAGCAGACCGCTGTCATTGCCGATGACCCAGAACCGGGTCCGGTTGGAGAACGAGACCCGATACTCGCGATAGTTGGAGGCGTTCAGTACCCGGAACCGGTACATGCCGCGCGCCACCGACAAACGGGGATGGACCACACCGTTGACTGTGATCAGGTCGCCGAACATGCCGCCTTCCCAGCGGCCCTCTTGAATCCAGCGCACGGTCTTGAAGCGCAGTGAGCCGTCCTCGTTGAAACGGCGGTCGGCGATCGCCAGCGGTATTTCGAACTCGCCGCTGGGCAGTCCGAGGGTGTTGGCGGCGGTCCCGGTGTCGTACTCGTCGCGCAGCAGATAGAAGGCGGCCAGGCCTGCTACCACGTTCAGGCGGGTGATGCCCATTGCGTGGTCGTGGTACCAGAGAGTGGCGGCGTCTTGGCGATTGTGGTGGCGGTAGATTTTCGTTTCGCCGGGGCGGAAGGTGTCTTCGGGGTGACCGTCCATGTCCGGCGGGGTGACCGCACCATGCAGGTGCACCGCGACGCGGGGGGCGCCGCGGTCCTGGTCGGTGGTTCCGTCCAGCGCGGTGTCGACCTCGCTTGCGAACAGATGTGCGCCGAGGGTATTGGTGAAGGTCAGCTCGATCGCCTCGCCGACCTGCGCTTCGACAGTAGGTCCGAGGTAGGGGGCATTGCCGTACGACCAGGTCGGGGCGACACCGAGATCGCGGTGAAAGCGGTGGGTGCTGGCGCCGACAGTCAGGGTCTGGTTTCCGCGCACGACAGCTGGGACGGGCAACTCGTCGACGAACGGCTCTACCCTGGGTGAGGGCGGCGCGTCGACGTCGACTGTTGGTTCCGGTTGCGGGACAAGAGGATCCGCCCCTGAGCCCGCTGCGCGGGTCGCCATCCATCCGCCGGCCGCCGCTGCGGCTGTCGCGGCCAAAAAACGTCGACGTCCCAGGTGGTAGCGCTGGCTGGTCACGAAGTCTCCTCGGTGCGGTGGTGAGCGGCACGGTTGGGCGCCGCGGGACCGGCGACGAGAAACGCGGGCCGGACGAACCGCGACCGGGCGGCGCGGGGAATGAGCACGCAGGGCGAGCTGGCTTCTCGAACTCGAGCCACGCCGGGGCCCCGGGACTGTGCGCTGACCATAATAAGGGTCACAGTGTGACCGTTATCATGGTCGGTGTCAAACCGGGTGCACCCCGGACGTTCGGGGAAGAAGGGGCCGCTGGTCTGAGCTGCGACGGCGCGGACATGGTGCATGCGAGGTGCGGGAGTATGCCGCGGCGGACCTCGAGTGCAGAATTGGGGACCGAATCCGTTGCCTTATCGGATTCGGTCCCCATCTCCGTTGTCTACGGACTCATGGCCGTCGAATATTTCACGTGACGGGTTCGGACCGGGGAGTTGTGAGGGGTACCGGATTTGCCGTCGATGAAGGTGTGGATGACATGGTGGCCGCTGAACTCGCTACGGTTTCTTTCGCTGATTCGTCGACTTCTTTTGCGGTATCGGGCGGCGGGGTTGCCTTGGTCTTCTTGCGTGCCCACCGGCGCATGATCGGCTTGTCCACCAGGTGGTAGAGCGCGGCGGCCAGTGGTAGCTGAATGACGAATGTCAATGCGGTGATGAACAGATAGCCGTGGAAACCCCAGCTGTGCCCGGCGATGAGGTGGCGCTGCAGGAACAGCTGGACGGGATATCCCACCATGTAGAACGCGAAAGATACGTCGCCCAACCACACTCCGAGCCTGCTGCTGTAAATCCCTTTGATGCCGCGGAGATCGCGCACCGCATAGGTCGCGATGAGTGCGGCGAGGGGCAGCATCATCACTATGGAGGTCTTGAACGCCATCGGCACGTAATAGGTCAGGGCGTAGGCCCCGGCGCAGGCGACCAGCGGCCAGGCGAGGTTGGTGTTGCGCCACATTCCCGATTTCACCAGGCGGCAGAACAAGACGCCGACAAAGAATTCCAGCAGGCGGGTGGGCGGGAATTGGTAGGACAGCCATGCGCTGGTCGGCATCGTAAATGTTCCTGAACTACCGCCCGACCCGGGCATGTCGGGGGACATGGGCATACCAGGGGGCGCGGACATGGCGGCCGAATAGTCATAGCCCGACCAGGTTATATCCGGCGATTTCTGCAGGGGTGGATACATCGACGCCATGCTCGAAAGGTCGAAGGCGGGATAGGCGAAGTAGATTACCAGGTGTATCGCCAGCAGGATTCCGGAGAGGATTCCGATGGTCCACCAGATCGCTCGCCCGCGGATTCGGTTGACGAGTGGCACCAGGAATGGGAAGAGGAAGTAGAACAGCATTTCGGAGCAGAGGCTCCACGACGGACTGTTCAATTCCGCACTGGTGCCCCAATCCTGCGACCAGGTATGGATCAGCAGGAAGTTCGGGATCTGACCGGCCAGTTCGGCGAGTGGGAAACCGAGCAGGACCACTACGATGAGGGCAGTGATCAGATGCGACGGAAAGATTTTGAATACCCGTCGCCGAAGAAATGCGCGGATGGTGTCCTTGGCGCTGTCGTACGACCAGTCGATGATGAATCCCGACAACAGGAAGAAGAATGCGACGCCGGTTGCGCCGAGTTGCAGCGGGATGACGTCCGACAGCTTTTTCGAGGCGTCCGAGGCCGAGAACGGATATATTTGGACCAGGAATCCCGAGTGCAAGAGAAATACCGCGAAGGCGGCAATAAATCTCAACCCGGTAAGGGAAGGTAGCGCGGGTAAACGGCCTTTCGTGGAAGCTATTTCCACAGCGGGTGCAGACATGGAAAGGTAACCACCTCTCGGGCGGGAATGAAGTCGGTGAAATGTGGTGACACGTCGATTCGCCGTTGAGTGAAGTCCGGCTCGGTGTCCGTTCCCAGCCTAAGTCAAACTTGCATACCTCGGCAAGTTTGCACAACCTGGCAGAATTCTAAGAATCTGCTCCGGGTTGGTTCAGCGCAGGTCGCAGGCGCTCGAACGCCTCGCGCAGCAGTTCCTCGAAGTCGCGCCCGGATCCCTTGTCCGCCAACGCTACTGCGGCTTCGACCGCCGCCTCCGAAGCCGCGACAACGAGCATCGGATACAGATCGGTGGCGGCGTCGGTGCCGGTTCGCCGCGCGACGACCTGCGCCAGCCGCTGCTTATCATCCATGCGGGCGAGGGTGTACCTGGCCATCATGGCGGGCGTCGATTCGACGGTCCGAATCATGGCGGTGACTCCATCGATGCCACCGGGTACCGCTTCGAACATTTCGAGAGTGACGGCCAGCAGCGCGTCCCACACACCCTCCTGGGCGGGCCGGGTGGCCAGTGCCGAGACCATGTCGTCGAAGCTGCTGCGGACAGCGTGCTCGACGGCTGCTTCCTTGCTCGTGAAGTAGTTGTGAAAGGTGCGGACCGAGACGTCGGCGGCTTCGGCGATAGCGTCGATCGTGACCTTGTCCAGGCCGATCTCGTTGGTCAGTGCCGCGGCGGCCTGGGCGATCGCGGTGCGGGTGGCCGCCTTCTTCCGTTCCCGCAACCCCGGTCGTGTACTCATTTCTCCCAGCTTAAGGCCGTTGCCAGGCGCTCGGATGCACGGTGCGCGATCCCGCGTGGCGAGTTCTGTCCAACACAGTTGTACTGCATATGTGGTACTGCCAATAGCCTGCATGTGCACGATGACGACTACGGATCCGCTCGGCGACGATCGACGTCGTGGCTGAATTCCTCTACCGACTGGGTCGGTTCTGCTTCGAGAAGCGGCGTATGGTCGTGCTGCTCTGGGTGGGTTTGCTGGCCGCGCTGGTGTTCGGCGCGGCAAGAGCACCCGAGGCGGCCGAGCGAGATGTCGATGCCCGGCACGGAATCGCAGCAGGCGTTCGACCTGCTCGATCAGCGCTTCCCCGGGGGCAAATCCGACGCCGCCGACGCACGCATCGTTTTCGTGGCGCCGCAGGGTCAGCAGATCACTGCCGCCGGGAACCAGGCCGCGGTCGAGAAGGTTGTGGCCGATGTCGCGCATGGTCCTCAGGTAGCCAACGTGCTCAACCCCTTCCAAGTACGTGCGATCAGTAAGGACGGTACGACCGCTTACGCCACTGTCACCTACGACGCCGGGAGCGCGAACATCACCGACGCGACGAAAGCGGCCTTGGAGGACGCGGTCGAGCAGGGTCGGGCGACCGGGCTCACCGTCGAGTTCGGCGGCACCGTCCTGCAGGCGACACCCGAGGCGGGTGCGACCGAGCTGATCGGCGTCGCCATTGCCGCGGTCGTGCTGCTCATCACCTTCGGATCCCTTGCGGCGGCAGGGCTTCCGCTGGTCACAGCGCTGATTGGAATCGGCGTCGGGGTGGCCGCCATCGGGGCGATCGGTTTGTCGTCGACGACCTCGATTCTCGCCATGATGCTCGGGCTCGCGGTCGGCATCGACTACGCGCTATTCGTCGTCTCGCGGTATCTGGCCGAACGAAAGGCCGGACGAACTGCCGGGGAGGCCGCCGGGCATGCTGTGGGCACGGCGGGTTCGGCGGTCATTTTCGCCGGCCTGACCGTCGTCGTCGCACTGGCGGGACTGTCGGTGGTCGGCCTGCCCGCGCTGACCACCATGGGTTTGGCCGCGGCGGGCACTGTGCTGGTTGCGGTCGTGATCGCGTTGACATTGCTGCCCGCGCTGCTCGGGTTCTTCCCGAACGCCGTTCTGCCGCGCCGACTCCGCGAGGGCGATCGCGCGCCGGACGAGGCCCGAAACACCGAGGACAGCATGGGAACTCGCTGGGCGAGGTTTGTTGTGCGCCGACCGATCCCGGTCCTGTTGCTCGCGGTGATCGGTCTCGGGGTTGTGGCCATTCCGGTCAAGGATCTGGCGCTCGGCATGCCGAGTGATGCGTCGCAGCCGACCTCGACCACGCAGCGCCGTGCTTATGACGCGCTCGCCGCGGGTTTCGGTGCCGGCGCCAACGGGCCCCTCACCATCGTGGTGGACGCGCAGGGCGCGCCCGATCCGAAAGCCGTTGTGGCACAAGCTGAAAAGGTGATCTCTGCGACCGAAGGTGTTGTGTCGGTAACCGCTGGGATGTTCAATCAGGCCGGTGACACCGCCGTGATCACCGCGGTGCCGCAGGCCGGACCGACCGCCGCCGAGACCAAGGACCTCGTACAAACCCTGCGCGACGAAGCGGGTGAACTGCGCACGGCAACCGGGGCGAAAATGCTGGTCACCGGAACGACCGCGCTGAATATCGACATGTCGCAGACGCTGTCCGATGCGTTGGTGCCTTATCTGGCGGTGGTGGTCGGATTGGCGATTCTGTTGCTGATGGTCGTCTTCCGGTCCGTGCTGGTTCCGCTCAAGGCGGCCTTGGGCTTCCTGCTGTCGATATGCGCATCACTGGGCGTGATCGTCGCAGTGTTCCAATGGGGTTGGCTCGCCGACCTGCTCGGGGTCCAGCAGACCGGACCTGTCATGAGCATGATGCCGATCTTCCTCATCGGCGTGGTGTTCGGCCTTGCCATGGACTACGAGGTCTTCCTCGTGACCAGAATGCGCGAGGCATATGTGCACGGCGAGTCGGCGACCGAGTCGATCGTTACCGGATTCCGGCACAGCGCAAGGGTTGTCGTCGCCGCGGCGACCATCATGATCGCCGTCTTCTCGGGCTTCGTCGGGGTGAGTGAGTCGATGATCAAGATGATGGGTGTCGGCCTCGCCGCTGCGGTCGTCTTCGACGCGTTCATCGTGCGGATGACCATCGTCCCGGCCGTGCTGGCACTGCTCGGCGACAAGGCGTGGTGGCTGCCGCGTCGGCTGCAGCAGATCTTGCCGAACGTGGATGTCGAGGGCGAGCGCTTACGTCATCTCGATGTGCCCGAATTGGCCCCCACCCGCGTTTGAGCTGCCCGGCGAGCGGTAGGCCACTGCCGGGTGGCCTACCGCGTTCGCCTGGTTCAGTGGATTACCTTCGACACGACAAGAGAGCCGATCTCGCGAGACCGAGGGAAGTTGATGCAGCGCAATTTCCGCATCGTCGACGTGGCGCTCGCCAGTGCGTTGTTCGGGTTTACCCTCTTCGCGAGCACGCTGGACGCCGAGAGCGGCCCTCCGGAGATCGTCCGGCCCGTGTCTGCGGCCGCCGCCGCGTTCGCCGCCGTCGCGGTTATCGCCTTGCTGTGGCACCGCGGCTACCCGCGCAGTGTGCTGGCGGTGACGACAGTCTGCGGTGTCGTTATGGGCGCAATGGGATCCGGAGTCTCGGGAATGCTGGTGGGACCTGCCCTGGTCGCAGCGCATTCCGTCGGTTCGCGACAGGATCGCCGCTGGATCCAGCCATATCTGCTGGCATCCGGCGTCGTGCTGATGGCTGCGGCAATCGTGCTGAGTCCCGAATCGCTTTTCACCCCCGGCAAGATCAGCCTCTTCGCCGGATTCATGTTGGCCGGCGCGTTCGCCGACGCGACACGGAGCCGACACAACTATCTCGCTGCCATGCAGGCGAGAGCGGAACTGGCCGAACGCACCCGCGAGGAGGAGGCACGCCACCGTGTCGCCGAAGAGCGAGTCCGCATCGCCCGGGAGTTGCACGATATCGTCGCCCATCATATGGCACTAGCCCACGCCCAGGCATCCACCGCCGCCTACCTGCTGCGCACCAAACCCGAACAGGCACAACAGATGCTGGATCAGCTGGCCGACATCACCTCCTCGGCACTGCGAGAACTCAAAGCGACAGTCGGGTTGCTGCGCCGGGCGAACGATCCGGAAACCCTTCTGGAACCGACCCCGGGATTGTCCCGTCTCCCGGAACTGCTGGCCTCCTTCGAGCCCCTGGGACTTCAGATTTCGATATCGGTGACGGGGGAGCCGGAGCCGCTGTCACCCGGGGTCGACTTGACGGCCTACCGCATTGTGCAGGAGGCGCTCACCAACGTCACAAAACATGCCGGGACAGCCTCGGCGTCGGTCCGTCTGGACTACTCCCGGTCGCTGCTGACGATCAGCATTTCCGACAACGGTCACGGCTCCGAGAAGGCGGGCGAGCCCGGCTACGGTCTGATCGGCATGAACGAACGGGCCATCTCCGTCGGCGGTGAACTTTCCGCCGGATTCCGACCAGGCGGCGGCTTCGAAGTATCCACGAAACTACCCCTGGAACCGCGTACCGACGGCCACGACGAGAAGGACACCGAGCAGCGATGACCATCCGCGTCGTGATCGTCGACGATCAAGCCCTGCTGGTCGGAACCTTCCGGATGCTGATCGACTCCACCGACGACATGGAGGTGGTCGGCGTCGCGGGAACCGGCAGACAGGCCCTGGAAGTCGTACGAGCCACGAAACCCGATGTCGCACTGATGGATATCCGCATGCCCGAACTCGACGGACTCGCCGCCACCCAGGAGATCTGCCGCGACGAGTCCCTGGCCACGCGCATCCTCATCCTCACCACCTTCGAACTCGACGAGTACGTCGCGCGAGCCCTGCGCGCCGGTGCCGGCGGCTTCCTCGGCAAAGATGTCGGACCGCAGGAACTGCTCAGCGCCATCCGCACGATCGCCGCCGGAGACACCCTGCTCTCCCCAACTGCTACGAGGGCTCTCATCGCCCGTTTCCTCGCGTACCCGGCACCGCAAACCGCACCCGCCGAATCTCTCGAGGTGCTCACCGCGCGCGAACGCGAGGTCGTCGTGCATGTGGCGCACGGATTGTCCAACGAGGAGATCGCCGAGCGAATGTATGTGAGCCCGTTGACTATTCGCACCCACGTTCAGCGTGCCATGACGAAACTCGGCGCTCGGCATCGCGCACAACTCGTGGTCATCGCATTCCAGACAGGTCTGGTAGGCGTCGAGCCACGGGGCTGAGGTCTGATCGCCTCGTACCTGAGGTGGAGAGCGCCGCATAATATTGACGAAATCGTCATCAACGGTCGGTCTGTGGATCCAGGGAGGAGCGTGTGCCGATGACCTCGGCGTCCAGTGGTCTATCCCAGTGGGTGCGCGATCTCGCCCCGGCGGATCCGGCGGCACTGGACCGCTCGGTGCTGCCGCCGGAGAAGGTCGCGGAGTTCGCCGCCCGGGTAGGTACCGGTGCTGCCGGGTATGCCGTTGAGCTCGGTCAGGCGATGGCGGCACATATCCTCGCCGAGATTCCCGAGCTGGATGTGGACGGAATCGTGCAGATGGTGCGCGGCGGCTGCGAAGCGGTGGCGTTGGAAGCCGTCGGGGTGATCGCAGGCGTCAAGGACTTCACGGTCGAGGCTGCCCCTGGCGTCTTGCTCGGCCCCGCCGAGGTGGTGAGTCGCGGGATCGGCATCGAACATATGCTGCGCAGCATTCAGGTGGGCCATTCGACGGTTGTCGAGTACGTACTCGACGCCGCCGAACGACTCGTGCCCGCCGCGCAGCGGTTCGCGGAAATGCGGCGTATCACCGCACTGTCGTTCGGCATCGCCGATCGGCTCACGAGCGAGATGGCCCAGGCATATGGCAATGCCCATGAGGCGTGGGTGGCGAGTTCGGCCGCGGCGCGGATGGAGGTGATCCAGCAGATTCTGCGCGGTGACGCGGTACCGCTCGATCGGGCGGTGCGCTTGCTGGGCTATGACCTGACCAGGCAGCATCTCGCCGTGGTCGGTTGGTCCGACGAGCAGGTAACCGTTGGTACAACGCGGCTCGAAGACATGGTCGCAGGCCTGCTGGAATCCGCGGGATGCTCGTCGACGCTGGTGATACCGGTTGGCGGTCGCCGTGTGTGGGCGTGGGGTGCGAGCGTTCGCCGACCGCCTGCCATACCCCTTCCTGTACAGCGGCAGGCGGACGGTGTCCGCGTGGCGGTCGGCTTGTCCGGTGCGGGCATTCGTGGCTTCGTCACCAGCCATGAACAGGCATTGGAGGTCGCCCACGTGGGCATGCTGGGCTCCGGCGAGCGCTGGTTGTTCGATTACGGCGAGCTCGATCTGGTGGCGATGCTCGGTGGCCGCTTGGACAGGGCCCGCGAGTTCGTGCTGCGTGAGCTGGGTGCGCTGGCGGAGCGGGGGGAGGCCACGGCTGTTCTTCGCGCGACGCTCAAGTGCTATCTCGATGTCGAACGCAGCCTCAGCGCGGCTGCGGAAAGGCTGCACGTAGCACGGAACACCGTCGCCTACCGTGTGCAGCGTGCCGAGCAATTGCGAGGTCGCAAGATCGGCGTTCGGCGCATGCAGTTGCAAGCCGCGCTCGCGCTGGCCGAGGAGCTGGGTTCGGTGGTTCTCGACGATCAGTGACCGGTTGCCACGCTGACTGCGGCTTCTCCTCTCATATGGGTTCGGGTCCAAAGTGCCAGCGGGTGTTTGCATGGCAGTCCAAGCGCCTCAGGGGCGCCCCGGGGTTGGCTGATGGGGTCGACCGAGAGGACAAGACACCATGACTCATGAGGCCACCCCGAATTCCACCAACCCGGCCGCACCCGACCTACTGGCGCACTGGGTGGTCAAGACCGCCCGAAGCAAAGAGATGATCGCTTGGTACGGCGCGGTTTTCGGAGCCCGCGTCGTGCATGAGGACAAGCAGATCGCATTCCTGGTCTGGGACCACGAAAGCCACCGCCTCGCGCTGATCAAAGTGCCGCGGGTGCTGCGCTACCTGTTTCCGCTGGCGCGTTTCCGCCGCAAGATCTATGGAGTCGACCATCTGGCACTCACTTTCGGCTCCCTGGAACGTCTCCTGGTGAATTACGAACGCTTGAAGAAGATCGGGATCCGCCCGGTCTGGTCCATCAACCACGGACCGACCACCTCGCTGTATTACGAAGACCCCGACGGCATTCGACTGGAGTTCCAGACCGAGAACTTCGCCACGGCCGCCGCCACAGCCGACTACCTGGCCGGTAGTGCCTTCGCCGCCAACCCGGTCGGCGTCGAATTCGACCCCGACTACCTCCTGGAGCGACTGCGTTCCGGCGACGACCCCTCGACGCTGCTCGAACAGGGGGCAGGCACCCGTCCCGGTACGACATCGCGCAGCAACAAGAGCACCCTTACATGGAAGACGTTGTAGTCACGACGCTCTGGTGCTCCTGCTACGCATCGAGGCCGAGCGCGGCCGAGCCGAGTACGTCGGAACATCCGGGCTCGCACCTCAGTTCGCGACCGGTGTATAGCGGCGAGGGCTCTTACGGTGCGACGCCTTCCTCGGCGGTGGAGATCGCTGAGCCGCTGACCGTCCGCTCCAGCTCCGCCGCGGCGAAGGTGGCGTCCGCAGTGGTGCGCCAGACCACGTGCCCGTCGGGCCGGACCAGCACGGCGCCGTGTTCGCCGACCTCGAACAGGTCGAGCACCTGCTGTCGGTCCGAGGCGATCGCGGCGTCCAGACCCACCACTATGACGGGCATCGTGGGTGGGACGGCGGTACGCCAGGCCTGCGGGTCGGGTGTGAACAGCGTGTAGTCACGCAGGTCGAGCAGATCGTGCGTGGACACGGCGTCGCCGGCACCGGCCAGCCACGCGTGCGGTACGCGGGCACCGGGCCATGTCGTCGGCACGTAGTCCACCACGCCGTCGTCGTTCATCGGCTGCGGCGTCGGCTCGGTCCGGATGAGTGCCCCCGAATAGGCGTAGCCGAATTCGAGTCCGGTGGAGGCGAAATGCTGTAACTGGTCCGGTATTCGGGATCCGACCGTGGCGCGTCGGTCGCGCGCCGCGGTGCTGTCTCCCAGCAGTTTCGCGGTCGGCCGCATCGCCAGGTTCATCATGGCGTCAGCGATGCGCTCCACGATCCCCGCCGAGCGGCGATCGACGGCAGGATGGGCGAAAGCGCGGGTTACCCGGGTGAGAGCGCGGTTGCCCGGGGCCAGCCCAGCCATGACCTCGTCGAGCCGGAAGTGGTTGTCGACGCTTTGTTCGGCGAACCGTTCCACGACAGGTCGCCGTTCCGGCTCGTAGCTGTCCAGTAGCGCGATCGGCGCGCGATCTTCGAGAATGGCGGCGAGTTTCCAGGCAAGATTGTGCGCGTCCTGCACGCCGCTGTTGAGACCGAAACCGCCGGTGTGCGGAAACCGGTGGGCGGCGTCACCTGCGAGGATCACGTTGGCACGGGTGAAGGTCTCGGCGGTTTGGCTGGTCATCGTCCAGGTGCCGGTGGAATGCATTTGGAAGGGGACGTCGTGTCCGATCACTCGCGGTAGCGTCCGGGCCCAGAACGCGCGGCCGTCACGAGCGATCTCCTGGTGGTCGCTCAGGAACGGGGTCATGAGCACGTAGTCGTCGTCGGCGTGTGCTATCAGCACCCCGCACAGCGCGGGGGAGTAGATCCAGCTCAGCAGTGGGCGGATGCCGTCGGTGAACAGTTCGGCGTTGAAGAAGACGCTGCCCATGTTGGCCAGCACCGGCCCGCGCATCGCGATACCCGAAGCCGCACGCACCGCACTGTTGGCGCCGTCGGTGCCGACCACGAATCGCGAGGAAATCTCGGTCGTGCCGCCGCGCGGACCGGCCACATGCGCCGTGGTATGCGATGGCGTCATCGTCACGTCGCGAACTTCGACGCCGCGACGGAAGTCGACATGTGGATCGGCTTCGATGGCATTCCAGAGCACCGGCATGAGCTGGTGTTGGCCGATGTGCGAGATGAGGTACCGGCTGTGGCTCTGCACGCGTTCCACCTGCTCGCGGAAGGCCAGCAGGTCGATGTCACCGAGTGGGGCGGCGTTCAGTTCACTGAACCAGCGGATCACACTGACCTTCTCGGCCGGTGGCGCCAGCGCGCTGATCTGCTTGGCCAGCTCCGGGGAGGCGTGGTGCCAGATTTCCTGGGACCGGGCATTGATGACATGCGCGGCCGGATGGTTCAACGGGTCGGTCCGGCGTTCCAGGACGGTGCTGGCGATGCCGTAGCGCGACAGCAGCAGCGCCAGACTGCATCCGGTCGCGCCGGCGCCGACGATGGTTACCTCGGACACGGCAGCGCCTCGAGGTTGGCCGGTGGTGTGGTCTCGGACATCGCTCGTTCTCCGGGGTTTCTCGGTCAACGCACGGTGTTGCGCTGCGTGCCGAGGTCGAGCACGCCATCGTCGGTGCGGATGGACGCCGTGACGATGTCTCCGGGCGCGAGGTAGGCGGGGTTGCGGGACTGCATCCGTATGAACAGGTCCCACTTCTTTGCCTCGGGCAGCAGTCCGGCGAGGCGCTGCACGATCGGCTTGGGCGCGTGGATGGCCACCCCGCCGGGGGTGCCGGTGAGCAACAAGTCACCCACCGCGAAGTCCTCCAGCAGAGAGAACTCCGTGAGAGTTTCCGCGGGTGTGAAGACCATGTCGCCGGCCAGCGCCATCTGCCGGGGCTCGCCGTTGACCGCGAGGCTGAGCCGCAGGTCCTTCCACCTGTGCACCTCGCCGGGGTCCGGCACGCAGAGGTAGGGACCGACCGGGCAGAAGGTGCGGTAGCTCTTGCCCTTGTAGTACTGCCCCTGGGACAGCTGAACATCCCGGGCGCTGACGTCGTTTCCGACGACGAAAGCCCCGACGTAGTCCTCGAGGTTCGCCGCGGACACGGTTACGGGGCCGGCGATCGCCTTGCCGATGACGATCCCCAGTTCGATCTCGTAGTCCAGCAGCCGTACGTGTGGCGGAGTGACGATGTCGTCGTGCGCACCGGTAAGCGATCCCGTGGACTTGGTGAAAAACAGGTTGAACGGTTGGTCGGGGTCCATTCCGGTCTCGGCCATGTGCGCTCGGTAGTTCGTGCCCTGGCAGTTGACCTTCGCTCCGGGCAGTGGGTTGAGCGCAGTGACGCTCGCCATCTCGATGCCGGGATCACCGGATTCCGTCAGCAGGCGTCGAGCTACCGCGGCGCCTTCCTGAAGCACCTCGGTGGGGGTCGGGTACTCGCCGGGCAGCGGCAGTACTCGCTCACCACGAACGACGCCCCAACCAGTGGCGCCCGATTCGGTGGAGTAGCGGAGGAGGTTGATGCTCACCCCACCGAGTCAACCCGCGCCGGCTGGCCCCGCGCTTGGATCGCGCGCCAAATCGAAGCCGTCGATTTGGACTCTGATGCAATATCGATCGGCGGCACTTGGGTCGTGCTGGACATGCGGTCGTCCAATGTGCTGGCCGACCGGGTGTGCTCACCGCGGCCGACGTCCGCAGCCTGCACTTCCTGGTCGCGCACGGCCAACACTTCGTCGTTCGGCCGCACGCTGTTCGCCGAGAAATTGAATCCGCTGGACCGACTCGATCCGGCCTCGGTCCGCGCCCACGCGGAATTCATCGCCGATATTGTCGTCGCGGGGTTGCGCGCCCGGGCGCCTGCCCGACGCCTGACCCGGAAGACACCATCACCGAGACCGGAGTCCAAGCGTCGCAGAGTGTTTCGGGCAGAACCACGGTGTTCAGCTCGAACTCTCGGGTCCTACCCGCACCAAGACGACCCCGTGTGGCGGGATGTCGTGGGCGGTGATCGGGCCCGTTGTCGTTGTGGTCGTGTGTGCCCATGGATCGCGGACCCGGTATCGCTCTGACGGTGCGAGTCCCGTTGCCGCGGTGGTGGTTTCGATGGTGGCGGGACTATCGGTGTCGTTGAACAGTGCCACCCCGACGGAGCCGTCGCCGAGTGGTTTGACGATGATGCGATGGTCATCCGGCAAGGCGGCACCCTGCGCGTCCGTCGGGTCCTGGTCGATGGCTATGACCTCGCGATTGGTGAGGATGTCGCGGGTTTCGGCGGACATGGTCCGCACGTCGTTGCCGGCGATCAGTGGTGCGCCGAGCATGGCCCACAGCGTGAAGTGGGCGCGTTGTTCGGCGATGGTCAGACTGTCCTGTCGGCGGAGCAGGTCGAGCAACTGCGGGGAGATGCGGAAACCGGTACCGAGACGTGCGGCGTCCTCGGCGGACAACGCACCCTGTTTCGCCGCCATGGCGGGCATGCCGTCGGTGTGCGCGCCCAAGAACTCGGCCATGGTGATCCCGACGACCAGCATGTCCGGATCGCGACCCGTCTGACTTCCGTGCGCGATTGTCGTCGCGAATTCATCCATGACGCCGACGAATCCGCGGGTGTCGAAGTCGCCGATCTTCGTTGCCGGTAGATCATTGCGCCACAATGGGATCAGGTCGCCGGTGCTACGCGTCAGATCGGCGATCTGTGACCAGTCGTAGGTGGTGCCTGCGTCGGTGTCGTCGGAGCTGTTGGGGTTGATGCTGTAGACCACCGTGCGGCCGGTGGCGCGCAACGCGTCTCGCATCGCGGTGAATACCCTGACCTGTTCGTTGTGGTCGGCGTCGGCGCGGCACCAGTCGTACTTGAGGTAATCCACACCCCATGTGGCGAATTGGCGCGCGTCCTGGTCCTCATGGCCGAGGCCGGCTGTGGCGAGTGTCTGCCCGCAGGTCTGGTTGTAGGGACTGGAGTACAAACCCAGGGACATACCGCGGTCGTGGATGTAGTCGGCGAGTGCGGCCATGCCGCGCGGGAACTTGTCCGGATCGCCCTGTAGGTCGCCGTGCGAATCTCGCTGGGGTGCCGCCCAGCCGGCATCGAGATTGACATACCGGTAGCCGGCATCGCGCATACCGGAGGCGATCATGGCATCGACAGTTTCCCGGATCGTGTTCTCGTTCAATGGAATTCCGGAATTCCAGCTATTCCAGCCCATCGTCGGCGTGGGGACGGCGTCGGGCTCGGCCGGGGACGCGAGCGCCGGTGCCGCCGCCCCGGCCAGGACCGTAGCTGCAACAAATGCTGCGAAAGTCATTCGCCGCCGCATCACCGCTCCGATACTTCAATGGAAACCCGCTGGTAGATGCCCGCGGTACTGCTGACCATGACTGTCTCCTCTCGGGTCGTGGGTCACATGTGGACCGTCGGCGTCTCCGAATCGCTTTGTTCGAGAACACCGCGGCGGTACAGCAGAGCGGTGACGACCATGCCGGCGACGAGGATGGCGGCAGACCACCAGTAGGCGGTGGCGTAGCTGGTGAGCTGAGCGTTGGTGAGCACACCGGGATCGACGGGGCCGTGGGTTGCCAGGTAGTCGGTGGCTGCGCTGGTCGACATGGTGGTGAGGAACGCGGTTCCGATCGAGCCGCCCACCTGCTGTGCGGCATTCACGGTCGCGGACGCGGCACCGGAGTCGGCGGCCACGACTCCGAGGGTGGCGGCGCTCATGGCCGGCGCCACGATCAAGCCCAGACCGAAACCGGCGACGAACAGTGCGGGCAGCACGTGGGTGAGGAACGCGCTGCTCACGTCGAAGGTGGTCATCCACACGAGTGCGATCGCGACGATCGCCATACCGGGTGGCACGACGAGTTTGGGGGTGATCCGGGGGATCAGAACATTGTTGGCCACCATGGCGGCGATCATCAGACCCACGACCATCGGCATGAACGCCAGGCCGGTACGGATCGGTGTGTAGCCGAGATTGAGTTGCAGGTAGTAGGTGAAGTACAGGAAGATGCCGAACATCCCCGCGCCGCTGATGAAGATCGCGGCCAGCGAGGCGGCGCGGGTGCGGTCGGTCACGATTCGCAACGGCAGGACGGGGTGGTCGGTCTTGGTCTGCCACCACACGAAGCCTGCCAAAAGGACGGCGCTGGCCACCAGCAATCCCCAGGCCGACACGTCCGCCCAGCCGTCGGTCTGCGCGTTGGTACAGCCGTAGACGAGACTGAACAAACCTGTCGACACCAATGCGATGCCTGGCAAGTCGAGCCGTGCGGTGCGGTCGCGGCGGGTACGCGGGAGCATCACGACCGCGCCGACGGCGGCCACGAGCGCGAAGGCCAGGTTGACGAACAGCGTCCACCGCCAGGTCAATGTCTCGGTGAGCACACCGCCGAGCAGCAGCCCGATCGCGCTACCCGCACCCGACACCGCGCCGTACACGCTGAAAGCGGTCGCCCGTTCCTTCCCCTCACTGAAGATGGTCGTCAGCAGCGACAACGCGGCCGGAGCCAGCAGTGCAGCGAAGAGGCCCTGTCCGGCCCGGGCCGCGACCAGTATTTCGAAACTGGGTGCGGCACCACCGACCGCGGATGCGACGGCGAAGCCGATCAGGCCGACGAGAAATGTGGCTTTGCGGCCGAACAGGTCGGCGATGCGGCCGCCGAGCAGCAGCAAGCTGCCGAACGCGAGGGCATATGCGGTGACCACCCACTGGCGCTGACCGTCGGTGAAACCGAGGTCGTGCTGCGCCGATGGCAGCGCGATGTTCACGATGGTCGCGTCGAGGACCACCATCAGCTGGGCGAGAGCGATGACGATGAGTAGCAACCACCGCGTGCCGCTAGGGCTTCGGGATGAACCTTCGGGAAAGCTCGGGCCGTTTTTGGACAGCGTGATAGTCGTGTGCTCCGGCATTGGCCGTGCCTCTCGTATAGTACGAAGTTGTTCTATAAGAAGATTGGCAGAGGTGTGGGAGAAACGCAACCGTACTATTTGAAGTGTGGGGTGCGTCTCACCGCTGCGGCTCCGAGACGGTCCCTACCGAGGTGAACCGGATGTGGTCAATGAGAGCCGTAGTGCAACGCGGGTAGCGCGATGTCGTCAATGAACCGGATGAGGTAATCGGTGTCGGCGAAGGAACCGTCGAAGACCGGTCGCGTGACGAAGATGCCGAAGAAGAAGGGGGACAGCAACTCTGCGGCGGGGGGCCGGGTGGGCAATTCTCCGCGTTCTACCGCTCGGTCGATGAAGCGGGCGAGATCGGCGGTGTCGGGTTCGAGCAGGACGGTTCGGAGCGTGGCTGCCAAATCGGGATGAGTCAATACCGCGTGATTGAGGGCCGCGATCAGTGCGGTGTCCGGCTGTGCCCGCGGCACGAACCGTTCGGCCATGGCCACGAGGTCGCCCCGCAGGCTTCCGGTATCGATATCTTTTGCGTCGGTCGGCCCGGTGGCGCGCAGGGCCGCGGCGATCAGCTGTGGTTTGTTCGGCCACATCCGATACAGCGTCGCCTTGCTGCAATGTGCCCGCGCCGCAAGGGTATCCATCGACAGCGCCTCGTAGCCAACCTCGCGAAGCAGATCCAGCGCCGCGGTCAGCAACTCGTACTCGCGAGCAGGCGTCATGCGAGGCCGCCGAATGCGCGCGTTCTCGGTCAAGGCGGATCCTCCCTGGGAAGTACGGTTCAGTACTTACTATAGTGGTCCGCTTCGCTCGGGGGACGTGCGCCTCGTCCGAGCGGCATTCGGCGGAGCGTCACCGCTGCCGAGGGCGTGGCCTGCACGCCCTCGGCGGGATTACCTATACGACCGTTGGATCGACCTGCTGCTCAGATAAGCGGTGTGATGTGCTCAGGGACGCCGAGCAGGGCCTTGCCGTACGTTTCCATCGAGACGTGCGGCAGGGTCACCGCGTGCCGCGCGGCAACGTTGGAATCGCGCCAAATCCGCTGCATGGCATTGACTTCGGCGAACGATGCGGCGCCGTGTGCATCGAGCAGGATGTTCAGCGCCTCGTTGATACTGCGCAAGGTGATCGCGACATCACCGCGAATCCGGGCGCGGGCGATGAGCTCCGGGAACACTCCGGCGTCCGCGTGCGCCTGGATGTCATCGGCAGCACGGTAGGCGTGCAGGTGGGCGGTTTCGATCTTCATCGCGGCCTCGGCGACCAGCATCTGGAAGGCGACGGAGTCGGCTTGCCGGGTGATCGTGGTGTACGCCAGCGCCTTCTCCGCGGCTTTGGTGCGGACCAGCTCCAGGGCTGCACGGCCGAGACCCAGTTGCGGTCCCAGGACCGCGACGTTCATGAAGGAGGTCATGGCCGAGCGGTAGAGGGGCGCATCGGGATGTTCGGAGATGTACTCGCCCGTCATGATCGGAAGAAGGGACGAAACGTGAGTGTCGGGAACGAACACGTCTTCGGCGACGATCGTGTTGCTGCCCGTCGCGCGCATCCCCGCGACGTACCAGGTGTCCTCGACCTGGAAGTCCGCGCGGGGCATCGCGATCCCGACTTGGTCGAGCACCTGACCGTCGTCGTCGACCAGGAGTGCCCCGTTGGTAGCCCAGTCGGCGTGCAAGCTGGCCGAAGCGTAGGGCCAGCGGCCGTTGACCCGGTAGCCCCCGGCGACCTTGCGGACTGTGCCGGAAGGCGCCAGCACACCGGCGACGATCAGGTCGGGGCTCGCGGCGTACATCTCCTCGAAGGCGTTGCCCCCTTTGAGGGCGGCTATCCAGGCATTGGTGTTCGAAATCATGACAATCCATGCCGCGCCGCCGTCGGCTTCGGCGATCGCCGAGGTTACGTCCAGCAACGCGCGCGAGCTGGTCTCGAGGCCGCCCGCGCGACGCGGTGCCAGGATTCGAAACGCGCCGGCTTCCTTCAGCGCGGCGATCGTCTCCTCGGACACGCGGCGGGCCGAATCGCCGTCGGCCGCATTTTTCCGGATCAGCGGCGTCAACTCCTTGATACGCGCCAGCACATCCTCGATGGTCTCGGTCCGGTCATTCTCTACGGTGGTCATGCGTACTCCAAAATCACTGTGGGGGTCTAAAATTCGGCAGGATCACGCCGGATCGGCGGCAACAATGGGGTTTCGCAGTTCGCCGACACCGTCGATCCGGCTGATCAGGGTCTGGCCGGGCTCCAGGAAGCGCGGCGGATTCATCGCGCTGCCGATGCCGGCGGGTGTGCCGGTGAACAGCAGGTCACCGGGCAGCAGCGGGAGCAAGGCCGACAACCGTGAGATCAGCTGCGGCACTGGGAAGATCATGTCTTTGGTACTTGTCTTCTGCACTTCCTCTCCGTTGAGCGTGCAGGTCATGTGCAGGTCGTCGGGATCGGGCAGCTCGTCGGGGGTGACCAACCAGGGGCCGATCGGGCCGTAGCCGGGAAGAGATTTGCCGAGGCTGAATTGCGGTGCGGGACCTCGAAATTGGACGGAGCGCTCGGAGATGTCCTGGGCCACCGCGACCCCGGCGACATGCTCCCAGGCGCGGTCGGCCGAGACGTTGCGGGCACCGACACCGATCACGACCGCCAGCTCGATCTCCCAGTCGGCGGTTCCGTCGGTCGGTACGGGAATGCTGCTGTGGGCACCGGTCAGGCAGCTCGCGAACTTGGTGAACACGAGCGGGTCGCTCGGCAGGTCGAGACCGGACTCGGCGGCGTGCTGCCGGTAGTTCAGCCCGATGGCGAAGATCTGGGGTGGGCGTGGCACCGGAGGTCGCAGGAGCCCGGGGTCCAACGGCTCGGCGGCGGACAGATCGGCGCTGTGGGCCCACTCCCGGAACGCGGTCCAACGCTCGTAGACCGCCTGCGGCTCGGCGGTGAAGCGGCCACCGCTGGCGCGCTCGACGTCGACGGCTCCGGCTGCCGTCACGATGACCAGGCGATCACCGAGGTTACCGATCTTCATTGTCGCTCCTTGGATGAAAGATGTTGTGGTACTGCTGAATTCGATGTCTTTCAGGTGATGAGACGGCGATACCGTGAGCCGTGGAAAACGAGGGGGCGTGCGGTGGGATGTGCGTGGAGGCCGCGGATGGCGAGTACGACGATCGTGTGATCGCCTGCGCGGAACTCGTCGTGCAGGGCGCAGTCCAGCCAGGCTGTCGCGCCGGATAGCAGCACGGCGCCCTCGGCGGTGCACTCGTATTCCACGTCCGCGAACCGATCCGGGGAGCGCGACGCCAATTGCCGGCACATCGGCTCCTGCTCGTCACCGAGGATGCTGAGCCCGAGCCTCGGCGCATCGCGCAGCGACGCCCAGGTCTGGGAGCTGTTCATGATGCAGATCGACACCAGCGCTGGGTCCAGCGACACCGAGGTGAACGAGCTGACCACCATGCCCGCGGGTTGTTGGTTGCGCATTGCGCAGACTGCGATGACGCCACTGGGGAAACAGCCGAACGCCAGCCGCAATTGATCCGGGCCGCTGGGCGTAGTCAACGCTGACGGCGTGGCTTCGGTCCCGAAGCTGTTGCTCAGCCAATAACTCCGCGGGAACCTCGGGAGCCGAGTTCCTTCGGATGACGGGCCCGTGGTGTTGGGGAGGCGAGTGGTTTGCCTGCCGATTCGGGCCAGTTTCTTCCCGGCATCCATGTTCGCCTCCTTGTTGCGATCCGCCCTGAACAACGCACGGCACCGGTGCGATGTACCGGCTCTGCTGCTGCGGCGGATGGGTGAGTCGCGTCACATCGAGTGATCTGGCGGTAGCGTAACAATTTCATTGATTTGCTGTCAACGACTTGAAATCAACTTGTTTTTTCCCAGGTCACCCGGCAGTATCGGGCGGAGAGGTGTTCGGTGATGGAGGGCGCAATGACTAGCACGACCGATAAGAGCCGACTGACCTCGCGCGCCGCGCAGGCCGCCGAAACCCGGCAGCGCCTCGTCGATGCCGCGGTCGAGTTGTTCGCCGAGCGCAGTTATGACGAGGTGGCCGTGGCTGACATCTGCCGGGCCGCCGATGCCGCCCATGGGCTGGTGTTCCACTACTTCGGCACCAAGCGTGGCCTTTATTTGGAGGCGATACGGGACACGTCGAATCGCATCTTGCAGGCCCATGTGCTGCGTCCCGAAATATCGCCGGTCGAGCAGATTCGCAGCGCGTTCACCGCGCAGTTCAGGTTCTTGGCCGCACATCGGGGGCTTGCATTGCGCTTGGTGCTGGGTGGTCGGGGCGCTGATCCCGAGGCCTGGGAGGTGCTCGAGGCAGGCCGGTGGCAGACCATCGAGGCTTGGATCTCGCTGCTGGGGCTCGACCCGCAGAATCAGGCCTTACGCATGATGATCCGGTCGATTGTCGGCGCGATCGACGAGGCTGCCGTCTATTGGCTGCAGAACCATGAGCCGTTCGACGTCGACGCGGTGGTCGAATGCCTGATGGAACTGACTGTTGCGGCGCTGCGTTCGGCCGCCGCACTGGACCCCACTCTCGACGTGGAGTCTGCGCTTCGGCCGTTGCTCGACGAATTCTATGGATCCTGAAGTCCAGCAAGGATTTTCGCGGATAGCTCGTTGTGGGTGACTCCGGAGTGGCGGGGTGAGCTGCGCCGTCGAAATGGGTTACCCGGTTCGCGGCCGAATGACCCGTGCGGCGGCTTCTACCGCGCTTGCTCGGCGGTGCGCGCTCACCGCCGGGTTGTCGGTGAGCGCGGTCGGGTCGGGCCATTGTGCCCAGGAAAGTCCGATGCCGAAGAGCATGACGAGCAGCTCGAGCGGGTCCCACACCGGATCGACGAGGTTTCGCTGTTGGGCTTGCTCGATCGCGGCAAGGGTCTGTGCGGGGATCGGTTTTCCGGCAGCCTGAGGTTCGTCGAGAGTCAACCCTTCCAAGTGCGCCCAAGTGATCATGCGCAGGAAGTCGGGTCGCTGACGGGCGAGATCGTAGAGCTTACCGACGAATTCGGGGACCTCGTTGGGCTCGAGAGTGACTATCTGGAAGAACTCGGCGCCGTCTCGGGCCGCCACTTCCCGGAACAACGCGGCCTTGTCGCCGAAGTGGGCGTACAGGCGTTCCTTGCTGGCGTGGGCGGCGTGCGCGATGCGATCGATACGCGCACCGGCCAGACCGTACCGCGCGAACTCATCCCTGGCGGCGGTCATGATCGCCTCGCGCAATTCGGACGTGTTTCGCATCGGCTGAGCATAGGCTGAGAACAGTCAGAAGAACTAGTTCGTTTGTTAGCCTGGTCGCATCAGCTGTGTCGAGTCGCTTTCCAGGAGGATGGCCATGACGGGTGCGAGTGAAGTCGAGTCGGCGATCGCCGCTATGCCGCGAGGTGGGCCGAATGCGTCCTGGCTGGATCGGCGGATGCAGACCGATGTATTGGAGTACACCGACCGCTACGACATTCCGGACGAGCTCAAACAGAAGGTCATCAAGAGCCTGGACCGCGTGGGAACACTGGAAAAGGCGCATGAGAAGAGTGCGCGTGCGGCGCTGCGGGTGGTCTCGCATATACCCGCGCCGCGCATACTCGAGATCGGCGCCGGCCACGGGATGCTTTCCGCCAAGATCGTCGAATACCACCCACGGGCCGCCGTCACCGTGAGCGACCTGGACCCCACCTCGGTCGCCAACATCGCCGCCGGCGAATTGGGCGCACACCCGCGGGTGCGCACGCAAGTAGTCGATGCGACCGCGATAGATGCCCCCGACGACAGCTACGACCTTGTCGTTTTCGCTAGGGCGTTTCATCACTTGCCGCCGGTTGTGGCCTATAAGGCGATCGCCGAAGCCACTCGGGTGGGAAAGCGATTCCTGGTCATCGACCTCGATCGGCCGTCGCCGAGGAAACTTGCGCTGGCTCTGATTCTGACGCTCCCTCTGTGGGTCGCTGCTCTCCTCCCGTCGGTGCGCCCGCTGCTGCACGACGCGTTCATCAGCATGTTGCGTGCCTACAGCCACTCGGCATTGACGACACTCGGTCGGGCCGCCGACCCACGGATGCGCATCGAGTTCTTCCCCGCTCTGACGCGGTTCGGGCCGCCGTCGACAACCGTTTTGTTTTCGCGCCCGGACGTCACGCCGGATCAGTAACCCACTGCCGCGAGGCCGTGCGCGCCATCGAGGGGCGGCCCCGCGATGCGGCCGAGCGGGGCGGCCCCGCGCTGAATTCATGTGCAGATAGTGTTCTACCTGGTAGTTAATTCGGATACCGCGTAGCCGAATAGTCTCGGCAAAATAACGGCAACAATGTTACTGAAACCTGTTGACGTCTGTCGTGATAGCGGTCACACTGTATCCATTATGAGTGGACGAGCTACTGTCGAGGATCAGATCGATCCGGAATCCGCTCTTCGTGACCAGCGTGTCCACGGCAGCCCCGAGGGGGTGCTGGAGTCGCAGGATGCCGACGCGGTGAACGCCCGGGCGCGAGGCGCGCTGCGCACACGCGCCGCGCTGATCCAAGCAGGCCGTCAGGCATTGGGTAGCGGCCGGGCCGAGCGGCTCGGTATCGCCGATCTGGCACGTCACGCCGGTGTCGCGGCCGGATCCTTCTACAACCACTTCCGTGGCAAAGATGAATTGCTCGCCCTGGTTATCGCCGAGGTGGTCGAGGACCTTGCCCGGATCCTGGACAACGCTGCCGCGGGCATTGATGAGCCGGTCGAGCTCGTCCGGGCTCAGGTGCGGGCACTCGGTGCGCTCGGCGTCGCCGATCCCGACACCGCCGCGATTGTCCTCGCGACGCGATACCGAATTCTCGACAACCCCGACATCCGCTCACGCCTAGCGTCCGGCATTCGAGCCGGGCTATCGGCGGGGTGCTTCCACGTCCACGATGTGGGAGCCGCTCTGGATCTGACATGCGGGGTCGTTCTGGCGATCCTGCGAACTTCGCGGCGTGATCCGGCCGCTATGACAGCCGAGTGGATCGAGACCCTCGCCCAGCAGGTGCTCTTCACCCTGGGCCATCCGGTATGCGAGAGCATCCCGAGCGAAAGATAGATTGTTTTGACTCTGGCACCCAACGTGTCGATCGAACAGCGCAAAGATTCATCCGCGCTGCGGATCGTACGAGCAAATTTCTCCGATACCGTCGTATCAGGCTTACGCACCTGGGGACGGACGGTCGATCTCGCGATCGAGTCCGTCCGGGAGGGGCTGTTGGATCTGGTGCGTGGCCGATTCCAGTGGCGAGAGATGCTGCATCAAGCGTGGTACATGGTCACGGTCACGGCATTGCCCGCGATCCTGATGGCGGTTCCGTTCGGTGTGATCGTCTCGGTACAGATCGGCAACATGATCCGAGAATTGGGCGGTGACTCGCTGCTGGGGGCGGCGAGCGGGCTCGGAGTCATCAAGCAGGGCGCCCCGATCGCGACGGGACTGCTACTCGGCGGTGCCGGCGCCGCGGCGATCGCCGCTGACCTGGGCGCACGCACGATCCGCGAGGAAGTGGACGCGCTGCGGGTCATGGGCGTGAGTCCGGTCCGCCGCCTGGTGATTCCGCGCATTGCCGCGATGGTGCTGGTCGCACCGCTGTTGAACGTGCTGATCATCTTCACCGGTGTGGCCGCGGGTTACATCGTCGCGATCAGCGCGCAGGGCGTGACCTCGGGCAGCTATTGGGCGACTTTCGGTTCCTTCACCACGGTCACCGATGTGGGGATCTCGCTGCTGGAGGCGATCCTTTTCGGGTTCATCGTGGCGGTCATCGGCTGCCAGCGGGGGCTGGAGGCCAGGGGCGGGCCCCGCGGCGTGGCCGATGGCGTGAATGCCTCGGTGGTGCTGTCGGTGGTGTCGGTGCTTGTCGTCAATCTCGTTGTCAGTCAATTGGTTCAGATGTTCGTACCGACGAGGATGGCCTGATGACCGCGACGCCGTACGCGCCGAAAGGACTGCGCTGGGCGTATCGGGTGATCCGTCGGCGGCAACGGCTGCTGCTACCGATCGACTCGATCGGGTTCATGTTGTCGTTCTGCTGGCAGGTGCTGTCGGCGATCCCGTTGACGCTCAAGCACTATCGGACCCAAACCATTCGCGCCATCAGCGAAACGACGTGGGGGAGAGGCTCGCTGATCGTCGGCGGCGGCACGGTGCCGATGCTGATCGTGCTGGGTATGGTGCTCGGCGCGGCTGTGGGTATCCAGTCGTACGGCACGTTGAATATGATCGGGCTCGGCCCGCTGACCGGGATCGTCTCGTCGTTCGCGAGCACTCGGGAGCTGGCGCCGATCATCGCGGGTATCGGATTCGCGGCGCAGGCCGGGTGCCGGATGACCGCGGAGATCGGGTCGATGCGCATCTCCGAGGAGATCGACGCGATCGAATGTCTCGGTCTGCGGTCGATTCCGTTCGTGGTGACCACCCGGGTGATTGCCGGCGTGGTCGCGATCGTGCCCACCTTTCTGATCACACTGATCCTCAGCTATCTGTCCTGTGCATTGGTCGTCGTCGGCGTCCACGGCCAGGCATCGGGGGTCTACCAGCACTATTTCAGCCAATTCGTCAGTGGTCCCGATATTGCCGCTGCCGTGCTGAAGGTGATGGTTTTCGGAATCGCGGTGATCCTGATCCATTGCTATCAGGGGTTTTTCGCGACCGGTGGACCGGAAGGCGTCGGTATCGCCTCCGGACGTGCGGTGCGAGCCAGTTTCGTCGCGATCATCACTTTGGACATGCTGTTGAGCCTGGTCATCTGGGGTTTCAGCGCGACGATCACATTCACGGGGTAGCGAGAATGCCAACGTATGGGTTGCCAGGGGCGGCCACCACCGGGAAGTCCGCACGGCGGACGGGCGTGATCGCCCTCGCCGTTGTCGCGGTCGTGGCCGCGGTCTGGGCCGGGGCTCAGGCGGTGCGCGCGGATGATCGAATGCGGGTAACGCTGCGCACCGAGCAGATCGGCGACGGCATTGTCACCGGAGCGCGAGTGCGGCTGGACGGGGTGAATATCGGCGAAGTCACCGGCATCGAAAGTGCCGGGGCGGGGCAGCAGCAGATTACGCTGCGGTTGGATAAGTCCCAGCTCACCGGACTCACCGATGCACTCGTCCTCGACTATGCGCCGTCGAACCTGTTCGGCATCAGCGAGGTCGAGTTGCGCCGCGGCCAGGGCGGTGTCCCGTTACACGAGGGCGGGAATGTCGATCTCACCGGCGCGTCGGCGTCTCGGGTCTCGAATGCCACGATGGGCACACTGATCCGGTCGCTGGGGCAAACCACCGACCGGGTACTGACGCCACAACTGGCCGATGTGCTGACCGCTCTGGCCACCGATGCCAAGGCCTTCACCCCGATCTTGGAAGCCGTCGTGATGCTGAGCCGTGCGGTCGCCGAAACCCAGCGCTACGATCCGTCCTTTCTGATCGGGCAGTACGCCTCCACACTGCATGGAACGGCTGAATTCGCCGGTGCCACTGTCGATCTGCTCGACCACATCAACAACATCGAAGTCCTGCGCACCGACCAGCCGCTATTCGACTCCGGAGTCGATATGATCGCCAACAAGCTGTTCCCCGCGATCACGAACCTGGGTTACACCGGGCAGCGGCACTACACCGGCTACAGCGACATGCTGACACCGTTGCTGAACGTCACAGCCCAGATGGTGCCCACCCCACAGCGGTCGAGTGCGGAACTGCGAACCCTTTTGGAACGCATCGATAATTCGTTCGTCGCCACCCCCGAGGGCCCGGTTCTGCGACTCGAGCTCACCTTGCGTGGGTTTCCGGTGCTGGCCGCCCCACTGCTCGGCGCAGTGGGCAAGGGAGTCGTCGCGACGCCTGCACCGGGCGATCCCGCCGCGATTCCGGGAGGTACACGATGAAATCGACTGTCGGCGTCGTTTTGCGGCTCGTGGCTTTCGCGGCAGTGATGGCGGTGCTGTTGGCCACGGTGGTGGCGGCGATCCAGCGGCCGGTCTCCGGGAACACCGACTCGTTCCGCGTAATTTTCACCGACGCCAATGGTTTGAAGGCCGGCGACGATGTGCGGATGTACGGCGTGCAAGTCGGCAAGGTACTGACCATCGCGTTGGATCAGGGACGAGCCTCGGTAGGTGTGAGCGTGCAACGCGACCACCCGGTGTTCGAGACGAGCACCTTCGCGATCCGCTACCAGACGCTGACCGGCCAGCGGTATATCGACCTACGTCAACCCGCCGCGCCGGGGGAGAGACTGGCGGCAGGCGCGACCGTCGCGCCCGAGCACACGATCCCGTCCTTCGACATCACCACCCTGTTCAATGGGCTGCAACCGGTACTTCGGGAATTTTCGCCCAGTGCCCTCAACCAACTCGCCGAAAGCGTCCTCGCGTTGATCCAGGGCAACGGCACCGGCCTGGGACCGGCGCTGGACGCGGTGGAACAGCTGAGCCGCTATGCCGTCGATCGGCAGGTCGTGATCTCCACGCTGGTGCGCAACCTGCATGCCATCGACGACCGGGTCGGCGGTAAGTCGCCGTATCTGGAAACTCTGATCCAGGGGCTGACCGACCTGTTCACCGTGCTGGAGGACAAACTGAAAGGTCTTGTCGACTTCGCCCTTGCCGCACCGCCGGTGCTCGGCCCCATCGACGATATGCTCGCGACCCTCGGATTCACCCCCGACACCAATCCCGACCTCGAAAATGCCCTGCACGCCGCGTTTCCCGATCCGCAGGCGGCGACCGAAGTATTGGGCAAACTCCCCGGACTCCTGCAGGCGCTCGATGCGATGTTGCCTGCGGCCGGACCCGAAATGAACGGGACCTGTTCGAAAGGAAATGCGCCGGTGCCAGCGCAGCTGCGGGTATTCATCGGCGGTCAGAGGATCGAGCTATGCAACCGTTGATTTCAGGACTCCGCAAACGGATTCGCCTCGCCGGCGATCGCCCTGTCGCCGACGACCGATCGGTGCGCCGCCGCGAGCTGCGGCTGGGCCTGATCGGCGCGGCCGCGGTGGTGCTGGTACTGGCTGCCTGTGGCGTCCTGTACGCGATGCCACCGGGCCGGGCGGAATACGGCGCCGATATGACCGAGGCTGGAGCCATCCGCGCCGGTGAGGACATACGCATGGCGGGCATCACCGTCGGAACGGTCAAATCGCTGGAACTGCACGACGATCGGGTGCACATGACCTTCACGGTTGATTCCGATGTATTCGTCGGCGATCAGTCCACCCTCGACATCCGCATGCTCACCATCGCGGGCGGCCACTATGTGGCATTGACATCAGCGGGTTCGAAACCATTGCGCCAGAAAGTGATTGCGAAAGATCGGGTGCGCCTGCCATACACGCTCGGTCAGGCATTCCAGGACGCGGTGACCCCGATCCGCGATGTCGATGGTGAAACCCTGCGGCAGAATCTCGGCGAGCTGCAGACGGCACTCGTCCGGAGCCCGGACGGCCTGCGACAGCTGGGACGTGCGGTGGATTCCGTCGTCGATATCCTCGACAGACAGAATGCGGACGTCTCACGGGCACTGGCCGTTTCGCAGGAGTATTTGTCTGCGATCAGCGGCAACACCGCGCTGTACGGTCGACTCAATCGCGAACTCAACCTCACTACCGACATTCTCGTCGGCAAGCGGGCCGAGCTATACGCATCATTGGATCTGCTCGAACGGATGCTGTCGCGCCTCGCGGCGGCCGAACCGGCTTACGACAGCTCGCTGAAACCCATGCTCGACAAACTCGCCGAGGTGGTCCCCGAGCTGGAGAGGCTCACCGGCCGACTCGACCAAGTCGTGGCCACCGTCGAGCACCTGGGGCAGCAGCTGCAGCAGATCGCCGGTGGACCGAATGGTCCCGCCATAGACCGATCCGCGACAACTGTGCCCGCGCCCGCACTGTGCATTCCGGTGCCGGGGAGGTCTTGCTGATGCGCCGATTTCTTGCTTCCCGCGGATTCATGTCGGTTTCGGCCGTCCTGGTCATCGTCGTGCTCGCGGCCGCCGGGTACGTCGTGCTGACCGGCGCCGATAAGCCGATGCGCTCGTACTGCGCGATGATGCCGGACGCGGCGGGGCTCTACCTGGGCAGCCACGTCACCATGCTCGGCATTCCGGTCGGCTCGGTGACCCGGATCGAACCGTCCGGTGACGGGGTGCGGGTCGACTTCCGAGTCGAATCCGATCACCCACTGCGCGGCGACGTTTCAGCGGTGACCCTGTCCGACACCCTGGTCGCCGACCGTAACCTCGCGATGCTGTCGGCACCTGAACCCGCGCCGAAGTGGGACTCCGGTCGATGCATCACCCGCGCACTCACTCCGAAGAGCATGACCCAGACGCTGGACGCCCTGTCGAAACTCGCGACCGAGATGAGCGCTCCGGACGACCCGGCCCGACAGGGCACGGTCAGCGGCGGTGTTTCGGCCCTGGATACCGCCGTGTCGGGCACCGGCCCCGCACTCAACGAGTTGCTGTTCACGCTCGGTGACGCACTGAAATCACCGGACGCCGCGATCGGACGCATCGGCGAACTGATCGATGCGATCAACACACTCGCCGCAGCGATGAAGAACAACTGGGGCGATCTCGAACATATGCTCACCCGCCTGGCCGGCATGTTGGACCAAGCCAACAACGAGGTCATCGCTCCGTTCGTCGGGATCATCGACGCGCTGCGGGTACTGCTGCCCTGGTTCAACGACATCACCACGAAATTCGGGAGGCCGCTGCTGAACCTCGTGCGGGCCAGCGTGCCGCTGGTCCGCTGGGTCGGCGCGAATGTCGGCACACTCGAGCAGTTGGTCGACATGATTCCGACGCTGACCGACGCCTTCCGAAGGTCGGTCGATCCCGGCACCGGACAGGTCGCACTCGCCTACGCCGCCCCCAAAGTGGCTCTCGCCCAACCGGATGCCGATCAGCTGTGTGCGGCGATCAACGTCGCTGTTCCCGGCCGGTGTCGCAGCGCCGAGCACGGTTTGGCCGATGTCGATCTGGTTTCGCTGGTACTGGCCATCGCGGGAACGAAATGAGGACCGGGTTGCCGCTGTCGAAAACTTCGCTCTGCAACCGCGGAAGGCACTGGGGTGCAATGAAACTCACGACAAAGCTGCTCGCGTTCGCGGTGACGGGATGCACGCTGGGAGGCTGCGCACTCGATCCGTCGGCCATTACGGTCCCGGGCATGGGCCGTGGCGACGGTTACCGGGTGCATGTCGAGTTCGCCAACGCGCTCAACCTGCCGGGGCGGGCGAAGGTGATGGCCAACGGCGTACAGGTCGGTGACCTCGCGAAAGTGCGCGTAGTGGATCCCGCGGCCACCGCCGCAGGCCATGTGATCGCGGATATCGATATCGATCGCGCGGTGAAACTGCCCACCGCCACCACCGCTCAACTGCGGCAGAACACCCTGTTGGGTGATGTTTTCATCGAGTTGACCACACCGCCGAACGGATTCGACAAAACCATCGCCGACGGCGGCACCATCCCGATCACACAGACGAAACCAGCCGTACAGGTGGAAGACGTCATGGCCGGGCTGGCGACATTCGTTCAGGGCGGTGCGGTGCAGCAGTTCCAGGACCTGGTGAATCGCATGAATGCGGTATTGCCCGAACAGCCTGCCGACAGCGCGCATATCGCGCAGGTGATCGGCGCGGACTTCACCGATGTCGCACGGCATCTCGGCGAGGTCGACAACTTCCTCGACGGTATGGAAGCCAATGTGGCCATGGCGCTCGACCGCGATCGAGCACTGAGCGGACTGCTGAATGAGCAGGGTGCCACACATGTCACCTCGGCGCTGAAATCCCTGATCCTCGTGCTCGGGCTGTCCGGTGCGATGGGCGACATCGCCCACGCCCTGACCTGGATGACGCCGCTGGTGACGGCGGGCGACGCCGCGGCGAAAGCTTTTGTGCCATTGTTGTTCACCGATCGGCCACTGGACCTGAACGCGCCATCGAACCTCAACCGACTCGTGTCACTGCTTCGAGACCAGATCATCCCGTTCGTCGAGCACGGGCCCAAAGTGGACATCACCGGTGTCGACACCGGAAATGGAGTCCCCGCGCAGGAACAAACCAGTCGGATCATCGATACCTTGCGCATGATCGGAGCAGTGCGTTGAAATCACGAATCCTCGGTCCCGCACTGTCATTGAGCAGCATCGCTGCGGTAGCACTGCTCGCTCTTGCCTACCTCACATTCGACGTAGTCGGCGTCGACTGGTTTACCAGCTATTCCAAACTGACGATGACACTGACCAATTCGGGCAGCCTCGGTCCGGAATCACCGGTATTGCTGTCCGGGGTTCGCGTGGGGAAGGTCGTGTCCGTGCGCAACGGCGACGGCGGCGTCCAGGTCAGCATGCGAGTACGCGAGGATTACCACATCCCGGTGGCAAGCACGGTCAGCATCGAAAACCTCTCCGCGCTCGGCGAACCACAGGTCCAATTCACACCCGTAAAGGACGCGGCCGCCCCGTATCTGCGCGACGGACAGCACATCGACACTCGGGCCATCCGGACGCCGACCTCGATACCCGAGGTGGCCCGGCAGGTGACCCATCTGATGGAACAGCTGGACCCGCAGGCGATCGGTGACCTCGTCGATACCTTCACCCGAGGACTGGCGGGCACCGAAGTGATCGTGCCGCAGCTGGCTCGATCCACCAGCCTGCTCGCCGCCACCCTGCTGTCCCGCACCGATGCCATACACAGCATGCTCATCGACCTGCAGGCGTTGGGCGCGGATATGGATTGGACCGGCCCGGCGATGAGCGCTGCCGCACCGGGCTGGAACCAGGTCGGAACATCGGCGGACAACCTTGCGCAATCCATCGAGAGACTCGTCCGGATCGGGCGGATGCCGGACATGTATGTCCAAGACACCGGCCTCATCCCGTTCTCCGCCGAATTCACCGACTACCTCGAGCAGATGGGTCCCGACATGGCGAAGCTGGTGCCGGTGCTCACTCCATTGACCACGCATGCCGCCGGGCAGCTGAGTCGCGTCGACCTCAGTGCGCTGATTTCGCAAGCACTCGCCGAAACCGGGGACGGCGCCTTGCGTTTGCAGATCAACGTCAAATAACCGGCGAACAGATCGAAAACAACACCCCAGGAGCACACATGACCATCGATACCAACGAACGAATCGACGAAGAAACGACAACTGACCGACCGGCACGGGCTGAGGACAACTCCGTAGCGACCGGGCGCGCATCGGGGACGGTGTCGATACGACTGTCCGCCATCGCACTCGGAGCCGCGATTATCGCTCTGGTGGCGGCAACGGGCGTATTCGCCGCGCTGTGGCTTTCGGCTCGCGGTCAGCTCAGCGACCGTGACGCCACCGCCGCGGCCGACCGCCGTGCCGAGCAAGTCGCCACGGATTACGCGGTCGGCGCCTCCACCATCAACTTTCAGGACTACAACGCGTGGATCGCTAAGCTCAAGGCGAATACCAGCCCTCAGTTGGCGAATAAATTCGATGCCACCGCACCGAAACTGCAGGAAATCTTGGTGCCGTTGAAATGGTCCTCGACCGCAACACCGGTCAGTGCCGTGGTCACCTCGGAGACCGGCGGCGTATACAAGGTGAACGTCTTCCTGAATGTCAACTCCACCAACGCCCAGACTCCCGACGGAGGCCAAACGACGGTGACGTATAACGTCACCGTCGATTCGGGTGCGGGATGGAAGATTACCGATGTCGGCGGTATGGACGGCGCTCTACCGCTGAAATGAGCCTATTTTTGCTGCTGGAAGAGACTGGTGAGATGCTCTTCCAGGGTCGTCATATGGAACGACGGCGCATAGGCTCCGACAGTATTCTCCGATGCGACGGAGCCATGGCTGTCCCAATAACGAACCAGGGGAATGATCGATGAGAGTCGGTGTCCACGCCAGCGGAAATAAGGAAGAGCGGCCAGAAAAAGGTAATAGGTGGGGAACCGCGGCGACGCTTTGACCGTGCGGCCCGCCGCTGTCGTCAGCAATTGCTCGACCTCGTGGACGGCGTAACTTCGTGGTGCGACGAAGTCGATATCCCCATTCACCACACGATCCTTGCAGACCAACTCTTGCACGACGAACGGGGCCACGTCTTTTTGACTCACATAGCTGATGTGGCGCGACTTGTCGATAGGCAACAAGAACCTGCCCTTGTTGAGCAAATCCAGTCGCGGGTCGAAAACATCTTCCATATATGATCCGCATCGCAGCACGCTGTAGCCGATGCCACTCGACGCCAACAAGCGTTCGACCTCGAACTTGGCGTCGAGAACACCGACTCCGGTGTTTCGGCCTGCTCCGAGCGCGGAGGTGTAGATCAGGTGCTTCAGCTTGGCCGCCTTGGCGCCGGCGATCACAGCGTTCGCGGCCTCGAACTCCGTTGACGGGTCATTCTGCCGCGCGATCGGTGTCAAGAAGAATGCCGCATCCGCGCCGTCGGCTGCCCGCGCGACATCGTCCGCGTTCATCATGCTGCCAGCGACGATCGTCGCTTCGGGATAGCGACGCGCAAGCGTATCGGCGTCGCGGGCGAGGAGACGGACCGAGACTCCTTGGGCCAGCAGGCCGCGTACGAAGACTTCGGCCACTTGGCCCGAACATCCGATCGCGGCAATGGTTTGGCTTGGCTCGTTCAATCGAACCACCTTTCCGGTATGACCGAATCTGTCCCGAACCGCGGGCCATAAACGGCGCGCGGTGCGGTTGACAGATATCAGGCGACGAGCCCCTGAGCCTTCTTCAGCGATTTGTCCAGGGCGCCGACGAGCGAGTTCTTGAAGACCCCGCCCATGGGACCGTCGATCATCCCGCCGTCGATACTGGCTGTTAACTCGACCGTGGTGGTCTCGGCCTCGCTTCGCAGGCTGATGGCGAGTGCCAGTTTGACGCCCGCCCTTGTGGTTCCGCCCATGGCGATCGAGCGCGGCGCGTCGACATTCTCGAAAGTCCAGTCGATGGTGACCGGCATGTTCATCACGCTCGCGCTTGCGGTAGCGGTGTCTCCACTGGCGAGCTGGGCTGGGACGGCGCTCTTCCACGACTTGTGAATCACAAGCCAATCGCCCCAGCGCGACGGATCGCCGACGACCTTCCAGACCTCGTCGGGACTGGCCTTGTAGCTGGCGCTGGTTTGCACGGTACGCACGCGATTCTCCTGTTCTCGGCACACTCGCGATCTCGCGCACGACGGCTGTCGCCGCGCGGAGTCCGCGTATCTAATTCGGATACAGCGTATCCGAATTAATTCCGGGCGCCAAGATGGACCGAAGCAGCGGCATCCGAACGAATCAGGTGGGGTCCACCCCGTCGGCCGCCGCGTCGTGCAGCGGCACGAGGCCTGCGACGAGCAGTTGCAGGCCGAAGCGGAATTCGTTTTCCAGGGTTTGCCTCGGCAGGCAATCGGCGACGGCGATCGTGGCGGGGAATCGCGCTGGATCGAGTTGGCGGTAGAGCGCGGTGAGTGGGGTGGGGTCGATGTTGGCTTCGGTGTCGTGGCCTTGGAGCTGGGCGGCGAAGCCGATGGCATAGCGGGCAATGGTGGCGTAGACGAGTGCCGCGGACTTCGGGGGGAAGCCGTTGGCGAGCAGTAGGGCCAGGACTCGCTCGCGCAATATGAGCGAATTGGGTCCGATCGGCACCTGCTCGATGAGCAGGGGCGCGATCCCGCGGTGACGGTGCAGGACCGCGAAGATGACCTCTGCGGCGGTGATGCATGCGCGCTGCCAATCGTCATCGGGCGCGTTGTCGTCGATTTCGATCTGGCCGAGGACCGAGTCGACCACGTGGGCGATGAGTTCGGCGCGGTTGGCGACTGCTCGGTAGAGCACGGCGGTGCCCGTTTCGAGGCGTTGGGCAAGTGTGCGCATCGACAGCGCGTCGGCACCTTCCTCGTCGACAATGCGCAGCGCGGTCGTCACGATCCGGTCGAAGGGGACCCGTGGGCGGCCGGGGGAGCGGCGTGCCGGGGTCTCGGCGGCGTCTGAATCGGCGGTGGTCACACTCGCATTGTTGCGCATCGACGGTCTGGACACGTGATCATTATATAGTGGTCACATTGTTGCCATTATCACTTGACCTGGGGTCATGTACCGGCAACACTGTAACCATTATGAGTAGACGAGCAGCCGCCGATGATTACATCGATCCTGATTCGCGCTTCGCGATCGTCGAGGGCCGTAACCTCCATTACAAGCGGGCCGGGACGGGGCCTGCGGTGTTGCTTCTGCACGGCAGCGGCTCCTCGCTGCACTGCTTCGACGAGGTGGCCGCGGCGTTGTCGTCGTCGTTCGATGTGATTCGCCCGGACCTGCCCGGCTTCGGGCTCACGGGTCCGCGCGCCGACCGGGACTACCGGATACAGACATACGCCGAGACGGTTGCCGCGTTCTTGGACGCCATCGGGGTCTCCATGGCGTCGGTGGTCGGCAATTCCCTCGGTGGCAATATCGCCTGGAACTTCGCGCTGGATCATCCGCAGCGGGTGGATCGGCTGGTGTTGATCAATGCCACCGGTTACCCGGGCAAGTCGTTGCCGTTGGCGCTGCGCCTGGCGCGTAACCCGATCGGTCGGGTGTTGATGCGGAATTTGGCGTCTCGCTCGGCCACCGAACGCAATCTGCGCTCGGCGGTCGGGTCGCGCCCTTCGGTGGTGGACGACGCGATGGTCGACCGGGTGCACGCGATGCTGACCCGGCCCGGCAACCAAGAGGCGTTCATCGACTTCGCCAACACCGACCAGATCGACCGCACCGCCGAGATTCCCGCCATCGCAGCGCCGACGCTGGTGCTGCGCAGCGCGTCCGTCGACGGACAGCATTTCACGCGCGATATCCCGGGCAGCCTCGAACGAGTTCACTCGTCCGGCGGCCACCTGCTCCCCGACGAAGATCCGGAATGGGTGGCCAGCGCGGTGCTGAACTTCTTGACCGCCGAGGCGAACTCGCCGAAGAAGGGAAAGTCATGAAGTACTTCGTGGTGCCCGGCGAAACCCGCCACCTGGACCAGGCCACACGTGCCGAGTTGCGCGGTGACTTCATCGAATGCGGCGACGGGATAACGCATTACGAGATGGCCGGGCCCGAGGGCGGAGAGGTCGTCGTGTTCGCGGGTAGCCTGACCACCCCGCTGTTCTACTGGGATCAACTCGCCGGTGAGCTGCATTCGCGCGGATTCCGCACCGTTGCCTACAGTCCGTACGGACGCGGCTATTCCGATCGCGTACGGGCGACCTACGATGAGGCCCTGTTCGTGCGGCAAATCGCTGATCTGACCCAGCGTCTGGATCTGGCCGAACCCTTCCACCTCGTCGGAGCTTCAATGGGTGCGTTGGTGTCGATGGCTTTCGCTCAACAGCACACCGACCGGATCGCCACCTTTACCTTGGCCGGCCCCGCCGGGCTGCAGTCCGCGCCCGCCTTCGTCCCCTTGCTGCGCCAGGAGATGTTGGGAACCTTTCTGGCAAAGAAGCTGGGTAGCAAAATGCTCGACCGGCACCTGTCCCACAATGTCCGGGATCCGCAGCAGTCCGCGGCGCTCACGGCGATGGTGCGGGAGTGTTATCAGTTCGAAGGCTCGGTCTACGCCTTGGCCGCAACGATCGCCTCCTTCCCGCTGGGCGGTCGTCAGGACCTCTACCGGCGAACCGGGACACTTCCGTTCCCGAAGTTGTTGCTGTGGGGCGACGAAGATCAAGTCACCCCGATCACGAGCTTCGACGAGGTGCGCCAGTTCTTGGCGCCCGTGGAGTCGCACATTATCTCGCCGTGCGGGCACATGGTCCCCTACGAGGAGCCCGCCCGGATGAGTCTGCTGTTCACCGCGTTTGCCGAAGCTGCCAGGAAAGAGTCGTCACGATGAAGACCAAGACCGAACTGACCGACGTCCTGGTCGTCGGCGGCGGGCCGACCGGCACCGCCTTGGCGATCGATCTGACCCGCCGCGGACTGGCGGTGCGGATCATCGACAAAGCCGCGAAGTCGTTCGACGGTTCACGCGCCAAGGGAATCCAGCCGCGCAGCCTGGAAGTGCTCGAGGATCTGGGCGTCCTCGAGGACATCCGCGCAGGCGGAGGGGAGTATCCTCTGCTGGGCATTCATGCGGGTCCGCTGACGATTCCGTGGCATATGGTCTCCCGCAACGAGCTGACATCCGATGTGCCGCACCCGAATACGTGGTTGATTCCCCAGTTCCGCACGGATGCCGCGCTGCGCGCCGGACTGCGACGGCTGGGCGTGTCGGTCGAATCGAAACGTGAATTGGTCGGATTCGAGCAACACCGGGATGCGGTCGTGGCGACGGTCGCCGGTGGCGACGGTGTCGAAGAGATCGGCGCTCGCTACCTCGTCGGCGCGGATGGTGGGGCGAGCACGGTCCGCAAAACAGCGGACATCGGCTTCGAGGGCTCGACGGACGAATCGGATCGGATGATCATCGTCGACGCCGTGGTGGACGGTCTTTCCCGGGATCGCTGGCACGTGTGGCCGCGTCCGGGCGGCCGGTTCGTCGGTGCGTGCCCGCTGCCGCACTCCGATGTCTTTCAGGTGATGATCCGTCTGCAACCGGGTGAGGAACCCGCTCTCGACGAGGACAGCCTGAACGCGCGCATCCGCAAACAGACCGGCGACGACCGCCTGCGCTTGTCGCGCATCGGCTGGACATCGGTATTCCGCCCCAACATTCGCCTGGCGGAACGGTACCGGGCAGGGCGGGTATTCATCGCCGGTGACGCCGCTCATGTCCATCCCCCCGCGGGCGCGCAAGGACTCAATACCGGTTTGCAGGATGCTTACAACCTGGGCTGGAAGCTGGGCCAGGTGCTCGCGGGTGCGCCGGACAGTCTGCTCGACACCTACGAGGCCGAGCGGCAGCCGATCGCGGCCGGGGTTTTGGGGTTGGCGACCAAGAAGTACGAGGGCCTGGCCAAACTCGACCCGTCGTCGATCAAACGCGGCGACGACGAACGCCAGCTCGGCCTGCACTACCGCGGCGGCCCGCTGGTCACGGCCGATGCCGAACAAACCGGAACGCTGCGAGTCGGCGACCGCGCACCGGACGCGAAACTGCTGAACGCGGCCGGGGGAGCGCAGCGCCTGTTCGACCTCTTTTCCGGACCGCATTTCACCGCAATCGGCTATGGTCCCGCGGCCGCCGAGGAACTGGCCGCATTGACGTGGCCGTCGGCGGGCGCGGGACTGAAAAAGGTCGCCATCAATGGCGGTGAGCAGGTGGACGCCGATGTCGTGCTCGTCGACATCACCGATTCCTTCGCTCAGATCTACGGCGTGGCCGACTCCGCACTCCTGTTGATCCGCCCCGACGGCTACATCGCCTCCATCGCCACCACCGACATGGCTCGGGCAACCCTGGCACACGCCACCGCGATGACCCCAGCCGTCGATGCCCCCGCCGTACCCAATGTCGGGGGAAAAGGGTGAATCTCGACAACGTCCTGCGTGGAACGGCTGCGTCGCGACCCGACGAGCTCCGTACACCGAATGCTCGAAGAAGATCAGGCTGCCGTCAGCGCCGCTGAGGGCGTTCTACCAGTTTGGAAATGCGATGTGGCATCTGATGGTCGATTTCGGTATCGGTTCACCATTGCATTTCGTTGCCTCCTACGAGGCGGCTGTGACGTTCGCGCGGGAGGCCATCGAAGGGGGCTGGGCTCGGGCCGTCGCGGTCGATGATCGAGTGGACCAGAGCTATCCCGTTATGCCGTGCCAATGCCTATTTTCGGCGCCGAGTGGGCCGGATCCCGCGTACACGTTCAAAAACGCCGGTTGACGGCTGCCCGGGGGGACACCAGGGCAGCCGTCAACCGGCGTTGTTCAATGCGAGCGTCGGCGATGCTCGGCCAGACTGTCCAGCCCGAAATTCGAACGCGGGTTAGATGAGTGAAATCGCAGACCGGGGTGGCCACCAGCCTCGGATTCACCCCTCGTACCGGGCAAGTGACCGCAGCCCTGCTGTTCGCGATGGAAGGCCTCGGTGTAGCCCTTGTGCCCAACAATGTCGTGCCCGGCGGCTGGATACAGCACACCAGACGGATCGGCCCCGGGGCCTACCGCGAGATCGTCGCCTACAGCCGCAGCGCGCCGACCAACTGGCCCAACGGTACCGGGACTTACTCGTCTCCCTCGAGCTTCCGCTCACCGCGGCGACGGATCTTCCGGCAGATGCGCTGCGCTGTCATCGGCCACGGTTCGTGCGCGCGAGATCAGTAGGAGGCAAGCAGGCGGGTGCTCTCGGTTCCCGGGTGGGCGAGGATGAGACGGCCTCGGATCGCGAGGTCGAGCTTGGGGCGGACCATGTCGAGTGGAGCCGCGAAGCCATAGGCGGACAGGTCGATCCGCGCTTTCGTCGCGGCGAGGATTTCGGGGCCGTCCGGTTCGAGTTCGACGTCGATCTGCATTTCGGTGGTGGTGCCGCGAACGGTCAGCTTGCCTGCTACCGCGAGTCGCTCTGGGCCGCGACTGATGGCGTCGCCATGGAACGAGATCAGTGGGTGGTTTCGCACGTCCAGGAACTCGGGCGCGCTCAGATGCCGGTCTCGCATTCCGAGACCGGTCGCGATGCTGGCGGCGTGAAGTTCCAGCAGCACCGTGGCCGATCCATCCTTACCCCAGGTCAACGAGCCGGATGCTCGACTAAAGCGGCCGGTTACCGGGAGCAGCCCCCAGAGCCCGCGGGCGAAGAACCTGATGTCCGCGGTTGCGGGATCGAGTTTCCAGACACCGGTTCGCTCGACCGCCTCGGTGTGTTGCTGAGCAGCCGATTCATCTGATATCTGCGGCATCAACTTCCTCAGTGTGCTGTCGAGCTCAATTGACGAGGGATTCGCGCAGACATAGTGGTCGGGACGAAGTACGACGAATGGCTGTCGCCTGAAGTACGGACGGGCCAGCTCATGAAGGTCTTCGAGGATCTGGGTCCGCGAACCACGATGGACGGGGCGCTGCCCCGGCGAGATCAGCGTGACATAGGTCGCGCCCAAGACGTCTTCGGCGATGCGGCGGCCGTGTTTCGATAGCGCTTCGCGTGGATCGGCGTCCCAGCCGATGATGCGCCAGCCAGAGCCCGAGATGTCATCGAGGCGGTGCTCCGCGCCGCTGAACGTCCGCACGAGCGGTTGGGGAAACAGGCGGCCAACCGGCGAGCGCAGCGATGGTGGTGCCAAAAGCAAGCCGCGTCGGTACCGCGCCGGCGGGCGCCAGCGGCCTTGGCGAACGCGTTCCCGTAATGGCGGGACACGCAGGAGCGACTCGCCCACCACGTCGCGAATCGCCGCCGCCCACCGCGGTTGCATGGTGACCAGACGGCCGACCCGGACCGACATTGCGGTTATCGCGTCGGCGTGCGGACGCCGCTCGGCCTCGTAGGAGTCGAGGATCCGCAGTGGCGCACCGGCGTTCACCACGGCAGCGATTTTCCAGCTGAGGTTCGTGACATCCCGGATTCCCGAATTCAGACCCTGACCGATCATGGGAGGCATCAGGTGGGCGGCGTCGCCGCACAGCAACACCCTCCCGACCCGCCAATGCTCGGCGCTCTTGGCTCGGAAGGTGTAGATGAGATGACGCAGGATCTCCGCGGTGTCGGGGTCCGCATCCTCAGCGATCACTCGCCGCGCGGCTCGTGGTGTCAGGATTTCTTCTGGGTCCTCCCACGGCATTACCTGGCGTTCCCAGCGGTGCCCACCAGCGGCGAGTCGGCCGGTCAGGCGGGGTGCCGCCGGGTCCAGCGTCATCTGAAAATACGGGAGATGTGTGACCGGCTCCGGTAGCTTCGCGTCGATAATGAGCCACGTGTCGGTGTATGCGGATCCGGCGAGCTCGACGCCGATCGCTGCCCGGGTCGTACTGTTTGCGCCATCGCAGCCGACAACGAAGCGTGCGCGCGCGTTACCGGTCCCGCCGTCGACATCACGAAACGTGAGTTCGACGCCTTCGTCGTCCTGGGTCAACCCGGTGAGCCGGTGACCCAGGCGGATATCGACGTCCGGGTACTCCGCAAGGGCCGCCCGAAGTTGCTTATCCAGCAACGGCTGGTAGATCGCCGATATCCACGGATGTCCCTGGAGTTGCTCCGTCGGCAGCGTCGTCGCGACAACCTTGCCACGAGCCGACACCCACTGGGCTCCGGCCCCGAGCAGCATGTCGGGAACGGCGCGCTCGTACACTCCCGCTTTCTGCAGCGTGCGCAGCGCTTCTCCATCGAGAACGCCGACGCGCGGGTTGGGGTATACGTCGCTCTCGCGCTCGAGTACCAGTACCGTCAACCCCGCACGCGCCAGCAGCAGCGCCGCCAGCTCACCGACCGGACCCAGGCCGATCACGGCAACGTCGAACGTGTTCATGACAGGTGTCGGCAACCTGTGAAAAGGATGTCGGTAGCTCGCGAACGACTCACGAGGCCAGCCGCCGATCGTTCGAGGTGCTGCAGTACCGATTCGACGTCCACTCCGAGTAGTCGGCCCTCGCGTTTGACGATGCGCCCGTCGACGATCACGGTGTCGACGTTGCTGGTGTCCATGTGCTGCACCACGGCGCCCGCCGCGTGATTGACCGGTCCGGCATTGAGTGTGCGTGCGTTCAATGCGATGACGTCCGCCCGTTTGCCCGGGGTGAGGGACCCGACGAGATGGTCGAGATGAGCCCCTTGGGCTCCGCCGAGTGTTGCCATTCGGAGTATGTCCCGCACCGTGACCGGCTGAACCTCGGGTGAGTTGCTCTGCATCGCCGCGTGGATGCGGCTGCGCTGCCAGTGGTAGGCCGCGCGCATCTGGGAGAAGAAGTCGACAGGTGCGATGCCGACGGTGTCCGTGCCGAAACTTGTTGGGATGCCATGTTCGAGGGCCGTTTGCAAGGCCGGCTGGCCCATGGCGAGCGATTGCTCGGCGCTGGTGGAGACCGATACCTTGCCGCCGGTTCGTTCGATGGCTCGCCATGCGGCGTCTTCGAGACCGAGGCAGTGGATGTAGGTGATCCAGGGGCCGAGCAGTCCCTCCTTCTCGAACTGTTCGAGTACGTAACCCCAGCTGGTGTCATTGACATGCGCGAACATCGGCAAACCGAGGTCCCGCGCGAGCTGGAACAAGTCCTCATCGACGTGATAGCCCAGTGCCAGGCGGACGAGCGATCCGTCCTCGACCGGACCGGCGTTCTCGATGAGGCGATGGATGTCATCCGGATGGGCATACGACGGGTCCGGCTCGTGATCGCCGAGTGAGGGCGAGAAGCTGAAGACGCATCGGATTCCGGATCGGCGGATTCCTTCGAGGGCGGCGTCGGTGTGTTCGGGGGTATACGAGCATTGCGATGTGTCGACGACGGTCGTGGTTCCCGCGGCCAGGTTCTCCAGTGCCCCACCGAATTGCCCCCAGTAGACGTCCTCGGGGGTGTACTGGTGGAACAGCGCGTCGGCTCCGGCCCGCGATTGCATGAAGTAGTCCAGGTCGAGGGCATCGGCCCAGTACGAGCGCAAAGCGGTCTGGAACATGTGGTGATGCGAGTTCACGAAACCGGGAAGGACGATCTTGCCCGCACAGTCGAGCACCTGCGCATCGGCGGTCAGGTCCTGCCCTACCTCGACGATCCTGCCGTCCTCGATGAGCACATCGCCGCGTTCGTGATCACCCAGCTCTTCGTCCATCGTCAGGACGATCCCGCCGCGCAGCAGCAAGCGACCTTCGGAATTCATGACCGCCTCCAATCGGACACACAAGGTGGGTTGCAAAGCGCCTTTGCCATAATGGACACAGTGTTGCCGTTATCATGCTCGGTGTCAATATAGCGGCGGCACCTCGGTAACAGAGACGGCGGCAATTGCGTAGGCCCGCGCGCGTCGAAGTCGGCGGGACGCTGTGCACCCTCGGCGCCGGACGCGATGACGAGCGAAAGGTCTTGGCCTGATGTCCGTTTCACTGCCAGTCGCTACTGGGCTGCGGCACCACTGCGGATGAGGGCGGGGGCCGAAGCTGGTCCGGGATCCGACGTTGCGGCGCGAACGGTGCCGAGCAATGACATCGTGGCCACGGCGCCGAGGATTGCTCCGAAGACGATGCCGATGTGGGAAAGGTTCCAGTGCTGGGCGGCCAACCCCACGCCCAAGACGGGAACGGAGATCGCGAAATAGGCCACGACGAAATAGGTGGAGGCGATTTCGCCGCGCTGCGATGGCGGAGCCGCTTCCACTACCGCGCCCAGTCCCTTGCTGAAGCTCGTGCCCTGTCCGACACCGGCGATCACTGCGGCCGCGATGAGGATCGGCACCGACCGGGCGCTGAGCGCCGCGCCGACAAGTGCGGCGCTGAGTATCAGCGCTGTACAACCGAGGATCATGGCGTTGGGAACGGGCAGCGTCCTGGTGAGGACTTGGGCAGCCGCGGAGGCGGCGAACGTCGAGGAAACCAGCAACCCGGCAATAGCCTGGTTGTGAACGTGCAGAGATTGATTCAGAAACGTCGGCACCACCGACGCGAATAGACCGATCACGCAGAACCCGGCGAACGCCGCCGTCGCCGCACGAATGAACACCTGCCGTGCTTCCGGCGGAATCGAGAATCGCTGTACCGCGAGCCGAGCCCGAGGCTGTGCCACAACGGTCTCGGCCGCATTCCTGATAGCCAGCACAGCCAAGCCGACCATCGCCAGGTGCACCGCGAAAACACATCGCAGCGGCCATGGGCCGTATTGCACCAGCACACCCGACAGCGTCGGACCTATACCCAATCCGCCGATGTTCGCGACACCGGCGACCACGTGGGCTCGGGTTTTCCACCTCGCGGGTGCGGCTTCGACGATCATGGCGGTCGCGGTACCGGTGAAGATACCGGCCGACAGTCCCGACAGCGCTCGCCCGAGCAGCAACTGCCACACCGACCCCGCGGTGAGGAACACCAGCGAACTGGCTGCGGAAAACGCCAGTCCGGCTATCAGGAGTGGTCGACGTCCGAGCACGTCCGACCACCGGCCGAACAGAATCAGTGCCGCGACGACCCCGGCGGCGTACATCGCGAAAATCGCCGTGGACATGCTGATGGAGAATCCGAGCTCGGCGGCGTACGAGGTGTACATCGGCGTCGGCATCGTCGTACCGAGCATGACAACCGCGAAGGCGTAACCAACCAGCACCATCGACCTATCGCGCCGACCGCGCGCGCCTGTGAGGCGCAAATCTGTCTTGACCGCTAATCGAGTCTCCATAATGGCAACAGCGTTCACGCTATCGCCGCTAATGTCCAGCTATATCGGCAACGATGTGTCCGATATTACTCGGAGTGGTATCGGAGCGGTCGACGCAGATCGGTGCCAACCGGAATTTGCGCCGGACCTGAGCTCGAGCAGGATTTCACAGCCGCGAGCCGCGCCGACGCTTCGTAAGCGGTGGGCCACGCGACGGAAGTCACGAGCATCTATAGGTGTTGCCTATGCGTGTCTCGCGCTTCTGGTCTTGGACTTGCCGACGACGGGGCCAACACAATCGAGGACCAACCGGTTTTCTGCTCGAATTTCAACTGAAAGGTTGCAGATGCCCTCTGAGACAATGTTGGCTGCCGTACTCGGCGAGCCCGGGACGATCGCAACTACGCGGTTGCCTGTGCCCGAGGTGGGACCGGACGATGTCCTGGTCCAGGTCCGCCGGGCATCGCTGTGCGGTTCGGACCTCAAGATTCGAAGTCGGAAGTTCTTCGCCGGTGACGGACCGCCTCCGGGAACCTTTGTCCCCGGGCACGAGTACGCGGGTGTGGTGGCTGCGGTGGGGAGCAGCGTCGACGAGTTTTCGGTTGGTGACCGGGTCGTGACCGAGGCGCATCGCGGCTGTATGCGATGCGTCAACTGTCTCTCGGGTTCCTATACCGATTGCCTGAACTCCGGCAAGCGGGAGAAAGGGCATCGGTCACAGGGGATGACGGTCAACGGCGGGTTCGCCGAATATGTGGTCAATCATGTGTCCACCCTGCATCGGCTGCCGGATTCCGTTGGTTTCGATGCGGCGGTAGTTCTCACCACTGTCGGCTCGGTTATGCACGCCTTCGATGTCCTCGGCTCCCTCGTCGTCGGCGCGAGTGTCGCCGTGATCGGCCCCGGGCCCATCGGGCTGCTGGCGGTTCAGGTCGCCCGCCAACTCGGAGCCGACCCGGTGGTCCTGGTGGGTACCAGGTCAAGCCGGTTGGCGCTCGGCAAGCAGTTCGGCGCCGACGTGGTGCTCAACTCGCGCGAGGTGGACGCCGTCGCCGCGGTACGCGATCTCACCGGTGGGCGCGGCGCCGATATCGTCCTCGAGTGCTCGGGCGCCGCGCCCGCTGTCGATCAGGCGATCCATATGGCCAAGCGGTCCGGCAAAGTCGTGCTCGTGGGATTTTTCGAGCAGCCGGTGCTGGCCGACCTCAACCATGCCGTCATGAACGGAATCTCATTGCAGACCGTTCGTGGCGAAGGAACGGGCTCTGTTGCACGAGCCGTTTCCTTGGCAAGCCAGGGAAGACTGAACACCGACGCACTCGTGACACACCATTTCGCACTCGGCGACATCGGTGAAGCGTTCGACACCTACGCCGAACGCAGAGGCGATGCCATCAAGGTGATGCTCGATGTGTCCGACGATGGGGAACCGATCCATGGTCGGTAGCGTCCCGGATTCGGTGATGTCGGCTGCGATTGACGAACCACGGCAGGCAGTGGCCGCCGCGATGGCGAGCGCCGCCACGGCATGGCTGGACGCACTGACCTCCGGTCAGCGTGCCGCCGCGCTGTTCGATTCCCCGCTGGTGCCCGATGCCGAAGCGGAGCGAGTGCGGTGGTACTACACGCCGACCGACCATGGCGGGCTCGCGCTACGTCACCAGCTGGCGCATCAGCAGAGCCTGGCGATGCAGTTGGTGGCGTCGGGACTGTCCGAGGCCGGGTACGCCACTGTCGCGACCGTGGTCGGTCTAGAGAACGTCCTGGACCAGGTCGAAGGCTGGAAGGCCCGCTGGGCCCGGCAACGTGGCCGCGATCCCGGACTGTACTGGCTCAGGGTGTTCGGCGTGCCGGGTGACCAGGTGTGGGGTTGGCGCTTCGGAGGTCATCACATCTCGCTCAACAACCTCATCGTCGGCGGCCGTCTCGTATCGACGACACCCTGCTTCATCGGCGCCGACCCAGCGAGCACTTCGTTACTGGGTGGGGCGCCGCTACGGCCGCTCGGCGGGATCGAGGATGTCGCACGGAACCTTGTCAGGTCCTTCAACGCGGAACAGCGCAAACACGCATTGCTGCACGAGTCCGCGATATCGGACATCGTGTCCGGCAACCGAGCCCGCGTGACACATGGCGACACCATGATGCATATGCAGGATCTATGGCGCGGCCAGTTCGCGGACCCCGCGCTGAACAAGCTTGTCGATGACGTCGACCGGAACGCGGAAGAGGCCAGCGGGTACACCGAAGCCGATCACGCTGCCCTGGCGATTTCCGTTCCGCCCAAGGGAATCAGTGCGCGAAACCTCGATCCCACACAGCGTGGCGAGCTCCGACGACTGATCGCGCTGTACACCGGCCGTGTATCGGCCGCAATGGCAGAGGTACACGCCGCGCGCTACGCAACCGACGCGGTGCTCGACGTCACCTGGTTCGGCTGGGCGGGTGGTATGGCACCCGATGATCCCCACTACTACCGGGTACAAGGCCCGGACCTTCTCATCGAGTACGACAACACGCAGCGTCAGGCGAATCACGCGCACGCCGTATGGCGGGATCTGTCCGCTGACTTCGGCTTCGACACCCTTGCCGAACATCGCAACAATCACTCCCATTAAGGGGGCCACTATGACAAGAAATTCGACAACAAGCGCGACAGGATTCGCTGAGCGGTTACGGTCCGGGCGACAGACCATCGGCTACTGGGTGGTGTGCGACAACCCGGTGGCCACCGAACGGATCGCCATGTCCGGCTACGACTATGTCTGTCTCGACGCCCAGCATGGCCTGATCGAATATCGGGGCCTGCTGGCCGGAATCACCGCGATCGACGCCGCAGGCACCGGCACGGCAGCGCTTGTCCGGGTGCAAGCCAACGATCCGTTCTGGATTGCCCAGGCCCTCGACGCGGGTGCCCGCGGCGTCGTCGTGCCGATGGTCGATACGGCGGCTGAGGCCGAAGCCGCGGTGGCGGCCTGTCGCTTCCCTCCGGTAGGCCACCGTAGTAACGGGGCCCTGCGCGCGGCTTTGCGAATCGGGCCGTCGCCGGCCCGAGCCAACGCCGAGATCGCCTGCATGGTGATGATCGAGACCGTATCCGGACTACGCAATGCCGCCGAGATCGCGTCGGTTCCCGGCGTCGACGCGATCTACATCGGACCATCGGATCTGCGCCTCGCACTCGGCGGCACCACCCCCACCGACCCCGCGGTCGACGCCGAATTCGACGACGCCCTCCGCGCCGTGCTGAAGGCTGCCGAAGCGGCAGGAAAAGCAGTAGGCATCCATTGCCCGGACGGCGTGACCGCCGCGCGCCGACTAGCCGAAGGCTTCAACTACGTCAGCATCGCCAACGACCTGGTGCACCTGGAACAGGCTGTCAAAAGCCACCTCGCGCAGGTGCCTGATGGATCCGACTAGCCAATGTGCCGAATCACTCCAACCCTGAGCTGAGACCCAGGCCCATATAGACAAAGCCGATGCGGGCTCGTAGCGTGCGGACTCGTGAATCTACGACGGCTTCAATACTTTGTGGCGGTCTGTGAGCTGAAGTCGTTCACCATGGCGGCCGAGCGGCTTTTCATCGCTCAACCTTCACTTTCCCAGCAGATAAAGCGTCTGGAAACAGATCTGAAGGTCACGCTGCTCGATCGCACGGCGCAGGGTGTCCGGCCCACTCCCGCGGGCCGGGCACTGCTGCCCGTGGCGCGAGATATTCTCGCCGTCGTCGAGAGAGCCGAACAAGCAGTTGATGATGCGCGGACCGGTCGACGAGGCGATCTCGAGGTGCTCACCGTCCGATCGGTGGCCAACGCCATCCTTCCCTCGGGCATCTCCGTCTGGCACGAAAGGTTTCCCGAGGTCGTGCTCGAGATCAAGGATTACCCGCATGCCACAGCGATGGAGGCCGCGTTCCGTGACGGCGAAGGCGATCTGGCGATCGGTCCTCGAACGGGGTTGTCCGGCGCCGATGTGGCCTCCATCGGATTCGAAGAACTGGTTCTTGTCGCAGGGCCCGACAGCGGTGTATCGACCGGCGCGCCGCTGACATTGGCGGATCTGAAGGGCCATCAGTGGGTGCTGTTCGACAAGGAGAACGGGCTGACCCGGGTGATCAGAACACTCTGCGCCGCAGCAGGATTCGAACCGCTCGCCGCGGTCTGGACCATGCAGGTCCAGGCCGCGTTGGAGCTGGCATCCAGCGGTGTGGCGGTTACGCTGGTCCCCGACAATGCGGTACAGGGGGAATATCGTCGCTTTGCCCGGTCGTTGACACCGCCGATTTACCGCGAAATCTGCGCGTACTCCCGACCCGGTTCCCGGTACATGTCTGATGCTTACGTCGACATCCTCTGCCGAGCCCAGTCGCAACTGTTGGTGCGAGCTGATCTCCCGCAGTCCTGTTCCCTCACCTGAGCCGACCACTTGCGGGCGTGCGAGGCTGTCCCAGGCTTCGATGTGGTCTCACCGTGAATCGGGTTGACGTTGGTCCTGGGCGGCACTGGCCAGTGCGGCGACCAGCGGATTGATGCGGTAGTCGACCAGTTCGCGCATGACCAGTGCGGTACTGGTGCGTTTAACGCCTTTGATGTCGAGGATCTGACCAGCCACTCGGTAGAGGTCATCCGCGTCGCGGGCTGCTACATGAATGAGCAGATCGGCGACACCGCTGAGTCCGTGTACTTCGAGGACTTCCGGAATGTCGGCGAGTGCTGCCGCGACAGCGGCGAGTTTGCGCTGGGTGACGTTGGTGAGGACAAATGCTTGCAGTGGGTAGCCCAGCGCCAGCGGATTGATGCGCCGCTCGAACGAGTGTAGCGAGCCGGCGGCGTCGAGCTTGCTCAGGCGCGCCTGCACAGTGTTTCGTGACAGTCCGGTCTCGGCGGCAAGAGCCAGCACGGTCGCTCGCGGAGCGTCGGCGAGCGCGAGCAGGATCCGCGCGTCGATCTGGTCGACGGTGTGCGTGCTTGGCATTGTGATAACCCCGGTCTAGTCGGAACGGATCCCTCGGATGCAATCTGATCAACTCGAGGTACAAGTATTGCGCAGAAGACGCTGATTTGCTGCACTGGACGGCAGTTCTGCACAACAGGACGGTCATAGGAGGGCGATCCGCCCGATTCCCGGCTGAATCCCGATTCGGACGCACAACGTCCATGAGCAATCCGGATCCGGTCACTGTGTGCCCCCGACCGAGAGTTCGAATGCGCATGGCCGCAACAAATTTGGTGCGAGGAGAAGTCCCGATGAACGCCCCGGCCGTCGATCCTGAAGCCCAGAGCTTCGGTGCGCCCCCTCCCGAAGCGCTCGAGGCGATTCAGCAACGAGTGCTGTGGCTGTCCACGGCGATGATCCACCATGCCAATCGGGTACGCCCCAACCCGAGTGGGCTCAAGGTCGGGGGCCATCAAGCGTCGTGCGCGTCGATGGTGTCGATCATGACCGCACTGTGGTTCGAGCACCTCCGGCCAGGTGACCGCGTGTCGGTCAAGCCCCACGCGTCCCCGGTCCTGCACAGCATCAACTATCTGCTGGGCGAACTCGACGAGTCGTACATGACCGCATTGCGCGAGTTCGGTGGATTGCAGTCCTACCCGAGCCGGGCCAAAGACCCCGACCCCGTCGACTACTCGACAGGGTCTGTCGGTATCGGAGCAACGGCGCCGATCTGGGGGGCGATGGCGCGCCGTTATGTCAATACCATCGGCGGCGGCGCTGGCACCGGTCGGCAGTACTCCCTGGTCGGCGACGCCGAACTCGACGAAGGCGCGGTGTGGGAAGCCATCCTCGATCCCGGCATAGTCGATTTGGGCGAGGTGGTGTGGATCGTCGATCTCAACCGGCAATCTCTCGATCGTGTGGTACCCAACATCGCCGCACGCAGGCTCGAGAAGATGTTCGATGCCGCGGGCTGGCAAGTGATCACCGTAAAATTCGGGCAGCTGCTCGATACGCTGTTCGCCCGACCCGGCGGAGCCGAGCTCCGGGACCGGATCCTGGATATGCCGAATCCGGAATACCAACGGCTGCTGCGCTGCAATGCCGACGAACTGCGTACCCGGCTGCCCGGCACCGGGAACGGGAGCACCGAAATCACAGAGCTGATCGCCGGGATCGACGACCAAACGTTGACCGCGGCGATCCGCAACCTCGGCGGCCACGACCTCGCGGCCTTGTCCGCGGCGTACCGGCAGATCGATGACACACGGCCAACCATCATCTTCGCCTACACCATCAAAGGTTACGGACTGCCCATCCAGGGCCACCCCCAAAACCACTCGTCACTACTGAGCATCGACGAGTACACCCAGCTGGCAAGCGAATTGGGCATGGACCCCCACAAACCCTGGCAGCGATTCGACGACGGCACCGCATCCGGACGCGTCTGCACTATTGTCGCGGAACGGCTGCGCCGCGACCCGATCGTCACCGCCCGACCCGCGACGATTCCGTCCGATTTCGGCCGCACTCCCAAGAGCACGGCGACCACGCAATCAGCGCTCGGGCGGGTGTTGCTCGACTTGACCCGGGCGGCGCCCGACGCGGCCAAACGTGTTGTCACAGTGAGTCCGGACGTGAGTTCGACGACCAACCTCGCCGGGTGGGTGAACAAGGTCGGGGTGTGGTCCTCGGCAGAACGACACAACTGGTTCGCCGACGACGCCGAGACAATCCTGCATTGGCGCGAAAAGCCCACCGGCCAGCACATGGAACTGGGCATCGCGGAAACGAACCTCGTCGGCCTGATCGGTGAACTCGGCGCAACCTGGAGTCGATGGGGACAGCCGCTGCTCCCCATTGGAGTTCTGTACGATCCTTTCGTCGAACGCGCCCTCGAACCCTGGTCGTATGGCATCTACGCCGGCGGCCAATCCATACTTGTCGGCACTCCGTCCGGCGTCACCCTGGCCGCCGAGGGCGGAGCACACCAATCCATCAAGACACCCTCGATCGGCCTCGAACAACCGGGCTGTGTCAGCTACGAACCCGCATTCTCCATCGACGTCGAGTGGACGTTGCTCGCTTGTCTGTCCCGCCTCGGGCGGCCGGGCGGCTCCTCGGCCTACCTGCGCCTGTCGACCCGGCCCGTCGACCAGACGCTGGCAGCAGTCCCATCGGACCCCGCTGCACGCGAACGCCGCCGCCGACAGGTCGTCGCCGGTGGCTACCCACTGGTCCGTCACGACGACGCCAAGGTGACCATCGCGGCAATGGGCGCGATGATGACCGAGGCCCTCGCCGCCGCAGCACGTCTCACACACACAGGTGTCCCCGCCGACGTCCTCTGCATCACCAGCCCCGGCCTGCTGTTCCAAGCAATCCAGGCACGCCAAGGCCGAGGCACCGGCGAGACCTGGATTCTCGATCAGCTCTTCCCTTCCGATCGCGCCACCCCGCTGCTCACGGTCCTCGACGGCCACCCACACACGCTGGCTTTCCTGTCCGGGATCAATCGGGTGCGCCACACCGCATTGGGTGTCTCACGGTTCGGGCAGGTCGGCTCCCTCGACGATGTCTACCGCTATCACGGCATCGACTCCGACAGCATTGTGCGCGCCGCTCTCGATCTACTTTGACAGGTGTCGCAAGGGTGCGTCGGCTGAAGCGTCATTTGAAGGAGTCGCCGGCGCATGCGTGGCGAGCGAGGTCCACCGCTTTTCCGGGCGAGGGCGCTCTCGGCTGAAAGCCGACAAGGGCGGCCCGTGCACTGTGGTCGGCGATACGCTGGGCATTGTCGAAAGGTAAGCGCATGGTGCCCGATGTTCGTGCACGTACGGAGTGGATTGCCCACCGCTGATGGTCGGCGATGATTCACCGCGGACCCAACGTGACGTGAATATGCCCGTCTCGGTGGAGTTGAGCGCGTCCGGATTCGAGGACGCCGAAGAGATCGGCCGTGGTGGTTTCGGTGTGGTCTATCGGTGCACGCAGGTGGCCTTGGACCGCACGGTTGCGGTGAAGGTGCTGACCGCCGAGCTGGACGAAGACAACCAGACGCGGTTTTTACGCGAGCAGAAGGCGATGGGTCGGTTGACCGGGCATCCGAACATCGTCACGGTGCTCCAAGTGGGTGTCACCCCGAGCGGGCGGCCTTATCTGGTGATGCCGTATCACCCGTTGGATTCGCTGGATGCGTGGATCCGTCGG